>CADCVF010000072.1 GCA_902806095.1 uncultured Rubrobacteraceae bacterium | reverse complement strand
TTAGCTCCGCCATCGTCCAGGCCTTCGCGACCAAACGCAGGTAGTCATGGATGCTCCTGCTCGACTTCGGATAACTTCTCGGGCCACGAGGCGGCTTCTTGGCGCTTCTTCCCGGACCGTTGCCATACCGTTATCCGGGCGTTGCCCCCGTGTAACCCACGCCGGGTAGAAATAGGGGACGACGCCCGCTCAGGAGGTTACTCGAGATGTCGAATACGTCGAAGGTCGTGCTCGTCGCGTTGGCGCTCGTCTTGGTCGTCGACGGTTCCCTATACTACCGTTACAGTCGCCTGCTCCCACCGACGGCCGACTCTCTGGCGTCGGCGCGGTCCGAACCGGCGAGCGCGAACTCAAGTGGCAAAGACGCTGCCGGGGCGGAGAAGACCACCGAGGACAGCGTCCGAGCGACGGTGCGCGTAAGCGGCTCCCCCTCGTGGTTGAAGATCAGGACCGACGGCGCGGTCGCCTACGAGCGAATCGCCGAGCCCGGTTTCTCGCGATCTTTCGAGGGGCGCGACTCGTTGAGCATCTGGACCGGCAACGCCGGCGCTGTGGAGGCGCAGGTCGACGGCCGCGATCTGGGCACCTTGGGGGCCGATGGGGAGGTCTTGACCCGCGAGTTCGCGGCGCAGCCCGAGTAAGGATCGGTGTCGGTCCTGGCGTGTCCGACGCTCGCCGCACTCCCTCGATCAGGGTCCCGTCGGTGTGCTGCAGCTGCCACGATCGGTCGTCGGAGTCGTGCAGGATCTCTCCCCGGTCGCGGTAATGGGTGACGTCGGGTACCGCCCGGCTGCCGTAGACAAGGTAGGTACAGGGCGCGTCAGAGCGGTTCATGAGCTGGTGGGCGTTCGCCGTGCCCGCCGGCCAGCAGGCTGCGCCGCCGAGACCTTCGCAAAAAAGCTCCTGAAGTCAGCGGGGTGGCAGCCGATGCTGCGGTGAAGGTGAGTGCTTATGCCGGAGTATCCTAGCTGTAGAGCAGAGGTGTCCCGGCCTCTTTTTGCGCACGACTCTAATGTTCGCTTAATGTTGGTGGCCTACAATGTTGGTTTAACGTGCTCGGTGCGCGAGCGGTACGGTAACGGGCAGCCGAGCGTGGGCCACCGACCAGGCTTTTTGTGGCGCTGGGAGGCGGGTCGAGTCCGCGAATGCGAGGTCGAGGAAATCGAGGAGGCACCACATGACCGACAGAGGGGCAACGCAGATCTTCGAGGCGGCCGGCTGGACGATACGGGGGAAGCACACTCCCGGGGAGGAAGGGACGGTTGGCGAGTCCGGCAGGTACGCCATCCGGACCACCGAGAAGCTCTTGGGCACAGAGACGGTGTTCGAGCTCAACGACGAAGAGCTGAACATGAAGGTGTACGCGCGCAAGGTCCCCTCCCCGGGACGGGCGGCGGAGTTGATCGAGGAGTACGGCGCCCCGGCGGAGATTTCGGACGTGACCCCGGGCAAGGTCCCGATGGTGCCCCCGGGGACGGAGGAGGATCGGTAAATGGGGTCGCGTTCTTTCCCATTGCCACCAAAGCTACGGGGCGCGACCCCATGCCACCGCGTTTCATTATGTACGCCAAGTGGTGTTTGAGG
Source organism: uncultured Rubrobacteraceae bacterium (assembly GCA_902806095.1). Classification (GTDB taxonomy): domain Bacteria; phylum Actinomycetota; class Rubrobacteria; order Rubrobacterales; family Rubrobacteraceae; genus Rubrobacter_D. Next base: position 60,047 of record CADCVF010000072.1, on the reverse strand, counting down.
GAAGGTATTTGGTGTAGAGTGGTGTTGTGCGAAAAGGGGCAAGGGAACGGGAGTATCGAGAGCGAAGCATCGGTGCGCCGAGCGCCGGCACCTTTGGCCTGCTCGCCTGGTCTATTTTCTGCGTGGTGGGATTGTTGTTCGCGGCGGTCAATTTTGTGGCCGAGTACGCGATCTACGCGCTCCTGGCAGAGCCTGAATCGCTGCCGGCGGGCGAAGCAGCGGCCTGGGTATGCTCCTGGCTCTTCGTCCCAGAACTCGGCCTGGGTGCGCTGTTGGTCCTTCTGTTCCCAAACGGACGGTTGCCGAGCGCTCGCTGGAGGTGGTTCGTGTGGTTCAGTGTGCTGGCGATCTCGTTGGCAACGACCATGGCGGCGCTCTCTCCGGGGAGATCAACATCGGTTTGGGCCTGATCCACAACCCGCTCGGCATCGGAGGCCTGCCCAACGTCTACAAGCCGGTTGAGGGGCTCTTGTTGTGGAACGCCAGCAGATCAAATGGTTCGCTTATGCTGCAACGGCGGCGGCTGGTGGTGGGCGTAGTGAGCATTCCCGTCTCTATGGGCATAGCCATCTTGCGCTACCGCCTCTACGAGATCGACCTCATCATAAACCGCACGCTCGTCTACGGCGCGCTTACCGCCATACTCGTGGTACTCTACTTCGGCGGCATCGTCATATCGCAGCGTGTCTTGGTCTCACTCACCGGCCAGGAATCCACCCTCGCGGTCGTGGCCTCCACCCTCCTGATCGCCGCGCTGTTCAACCCCCTAAGAAGGCGCATACAGTCCTTCGTGGACCGCCGCTTCTACCGCAACAAGTACGACGCTAGAAAGACCCTGGAAGCTTTCTCCGCCACCCTGCGGGACGAGACCGATCTTCGGGCGCTGAACAACGAGATCGTTAAGGTGGTGAGGGAAACCATGCAACCGGCTCACGTCTCTCTGTGGTTACGACCCGATACAGCCTCGAAGAAGGACGCGCACTCAGACTAGCGCCTTATTCACCCGAGTGCGGGGAAGAATCCAGCCTGTTCAAGAAGGCGCCACCGAACTGATTACGCCCGCAAATCGGGCTCGAAACGCTCCAAATTCGCTGCAATTGGTCTCCGATCTGGGGTGAAAGCGGGCACCAAGGACGCCCTTCAACACGCTGAATCGTTCTCGGAAGTATGTTCACATGTTCTGCCGTCAGGATCGCTTCTACTGTAACCACTTCACTTATGTTATTGGATCGTACTGCAGTGGTATAGGGATCTAAGAGGCCCGAGGTCCGCCTCTTCGGGGCTCGGCGGTTGTCCCAACAGATCTCATTTTTCCTTCACCAAGCCTCGAAGAGGTGCTTACCCGTATATACGGACACCAAGGCGGCCTTGTTCACCCGAGTGCGTGGGAGTTGCCCTACGGCATCACTTACGCGCAAAGACCTGCCAACCACTGCTCGGCGCGTGCATGAGAGAGCGAGAATGTCAGAAAAACCCCAAAGAGCTGGGCGAAAGGTATCATGAGCCAAGGCCGCAGAGTAAATCGGAGTTAAGTGATGCTGTAGAATGAGTTTTCAGAAGTTCGTCCGTACGGGGTTCTCGGAGGTTCCTGCTTGACCGATCGTGTCGACGACGCTAGCGTACGGCCCACGATGGAGGGGCAACTTCGACGTTCGAGCGCTCGCACGGGATGAGGTTTTTGGCGATAGAGGCCCGTCCGGGCGAGCTGCTCCTCGACGAGGCGCCGGTCACCGAGGCGGTGAGTCGTATAACGGGGATCACCACGGTGGAGGCCTTGTTCCTGTTCACCTCCAGGTTGGCCCTGGACATTTTCATGGAAGGCTTCTTGCCCGAGGGTGAGAGCTCGGGTAGCAGGCAGGAGCTAGAGGCGGCCTTCGAATACGAGCTGCAGATGGCAGGGACCACCGTAGAAGGGGCCGAACTGCGGTTTCCCGTCTTTGCCCCAGAGTCCCTCATCGGGGTGATGGAGACAGTGTCCTTGGACGTGCAATACGTGGCGCTCGATCCGGACACCCCCCAGCAGCAGGTGTGGAGCATCGAGCGGTTCGGTGCTTACCTGGAGGAACTCCTCGGCCGAGCTTAGCTGTAGATTGGCCGGTTCGCGAACCGCCCCTTAGGGTAAACCGCGGTGTCAGGGTCCGGTGGTTCATGGGTGTGGGATTCCTGCGTTGGTTAGCATTCTGCTTGTGAGGGCGAGTGGCAGTCCGACGACGTTGGTGTAGTCGCCCCCGATCCACTCGACGAAAGATGCGGCCCGTCCTTGCACGGCGTATCCTCCTGCCTTACCGACGCCCTCCCCGTGGCGGACGTAGGACTCGATCTCGGCGGGGTCGAGGGTACGCATGCGCACCCTGGTCACGGCGTGGCGGGAGGTGAGACCATCTCCCGTTGCGACGGCGACGCCCGAGTGGACCTCGTGCGTGCGGCCCTGCAAGTAGCCGATAAACCGCCCGACCTCTTCTGCTTCTGTGGCCTGTCCGAGGATACGGACGCCCTTTGGAAGGTCAGGCACATAGACGATGGTATCGGCAGCGAGCACGACGGTGTCGGGGTCTCTCGCGACTGCGAGTGCTTTGCCCTCTGCGTTGGACTTTACGGTCTCTACGGGATCTTCGAGCATCAGCTCGGGGAAGCCGCTCTTTACGGCCTCAAACTCGTAGCCTGCGGTATCGAGCAGGTCCATGCGCCTGGCAGACTCCGAGGCAAGGACGAGGCGTAATCCTTTCAAGTGCCGAAGAAGAGCCCGAGCTCCCTCTCTGCGCTTTCGGGCGAGTCGGAGCCGTGGACGAGGTTATCCGGCATACTGAGGGCGAGGTCGCCCCTGATCGTTCCAGGCGCCGCGTCGGCGGGGTTCGTGGCCCCCATGAGGGTTCTCATGGCCTTGATCGCGCCTTCGCCCCTTATCCTCATGGCGACCACGGGTGTCGCGGTGATGAACTCGACCAGCTCGTCGAAGAACGGCTTCTCGCGGTGCTCGGCGTAGTGTTCTTCTGCGAGCTCCGTGCTGACGTCCATCAGCTTCATGTCCGCGATATCCAGACCCCTGCCTTCGATGCGGCGGATGATCTCACCGACGAGCTTGCGGCGCACACCGTCACCCTTGACTAGTACGAGCGTCTGTTCCATTCACTTCTCCTCTATCTGATCATGTACTTGTTAACTGACTTTGGTCTTACCGCTGCGCTGGTCTGTGCCGCAGTAAGGACACGTCCGCCACTCCGTGTTGAGCGGTTTGTCGCAATTTACGCAAGATTTCTTGAGTTCCCAGGTGCACGAAGGGCAGATCAGGTAGTCTCTCTCGACCAGGTTGCGGCAGTTGGGGCACAGAAGGACATTGTTTTTGAGCTCGCGCTCTAGCACGGCCAGCTCCAGCTCGCGTTCGCGAGAGTCTTCCAGGTACTCGGGGGGGCGTACGATGAGGTAGACCAGGGTGCCGAAGTACGGAAAGATGAAGGCGACGAAACCCCAGAGGACGCTCATGGCCCCGCGCCTGGAGGCGTCCGCGTAGGTCCAGTACACGAGGGAGACCCAGAGTACGACGAAAAGCAGGAGCACGAGCTGGCCCGAGATCCTCAGGATCGGGCTCTCCAGGAAGTTGGAGATGATCTGGAACGGGTCAGGGTCCTGCTGGAATGCGAGCAAGGATCTCATCCGATAAACCTTAGCATCACGAAGTAGCCGGCCACAAAGGAGACCACGGCGACCACAGCGAGAAGGACGATGAGCTGCCTGGCGCCCTTACGCTTCACGCAACCACCGCAATACCGGGGCCGCTGTGGCGAGGGATCCGGTAACGAGCACCACCCCTGCCATCTCTCTTACCGCCTCTACGGCGGCGCCTAGGGCCTCCACAGGGTCCGCCACTACCAGGGCTCTCCTCTCATTGCGGTCGAGGGGTTCGTGCAGGAGATCCACCTCCGCCGGGTCGGCGGCCCTCTCGCTCTCAGGACGCGTCAGTACGATAGCGTTGGCTTCTCTCTTCAACCCGGCAAGCATACTTGCGACGTCCTTCTCTCGCAAGACGCCGAAGACGACGCCAAACGGGCGCTCGCCGTACGCGACGCGCATACCGGTTAGCGCCGCCGAGAGCCCCGCCGCGTTGTGCCCCCCGTCGACCACCACGGGGACGCCTGCGACCTCGTGTACCTCGAACCTTCCAGGAAGCGCTTTTCCGATATCCAGGGCGACCTTCTCCATCACCTCGGCGGGGAGGCTCGTTTCGAGCAGTGACTCGGCTACCGCGAGCCCCAGGCGCAGGTCGCCCTCCGTGTACGGCGCGAGACCAGGGAAGGGCATGTTTTCGCTGGCTTCGCCCGGAAGAACCAACCTCGCCCCGAGCCGGCGACACGTAGTGTGCGCGAGGTCGACGATTCGCCCTTCGTCCGTACCGAGAAACAGGGTCGCGCCGGGCTTCAGGCTGGCGAGCTTCTCTTCGGCTATCTCTTCGACCGTCTCACCCAGGTGCTCGGTGTGGTCGATGGAGACGTTGGTTAGCACCACGGCGTCGGGTCCGACGACCGAGGTGGCGTCGTGGCGCGCGCCGAGGCCGGCCTCCAGTATGGCCCACGACAGCCCAGCCGACGCGAACATTCCGAGCGCGCCTGCGGTAAGTAGCTCGAACTGCGAGGCGGGGATGCCCTTTCTGTCCGCAAGCTCCATGGTCTCGCCCATCGCGGCGGCGAATTCTTCCTCTGAGACCCGGCTGCCGCGGAGCACCACGCGTTCCGTGTAGGAGAGGACGTGCGGTGAGAGGAATGCGCCCGACGGATACCCCACCTCCTGAAGAGCCGCCGCGAGAGTCAGGGCCGTAGTGCCCTTGCCGTTCGTGCCGACGACCTGCACGATGCCAGGAAGGTCATGCTCGGGGTGGCCCATAGCTGTGAGGAGGGCTTCTATCCGCTCGAACCCGAGGGTGAGGTGCCTGCGGCGGTCCAACTCGGCACAGACCTGCGTGAAAGAGGTCATGGTAGGAACGTTCGGCTCCTAGACGTAGTCGTCGAGACGGCGGGAGAGCGCCTCTAGCATCCTGGAGTTGACGTCTAGCTTCTCGCGCTCCCCGGCGACGACCCTCTCCGGCGCGTTGGTCACGAACTTCTCGTTGGAGAGCTTGCCCTTTGCGCGCGCCACTTCCTGCTCGGCGCGTGAGATCTCGCGCCTCAGACGTTCTATCTCGCCGCGGCGCAACTCGTCGGAGAGCAGGAGCTCCACGACCAAGTCCCCCGCTGGCAGAGAAGCCCGGCTCGCGCCATCTCCGGCCTCAACGGGTCTGACCCCGGCCAGCGCGACGAAGACGCCATCGTCGATGCCCTGCGGCACGAGCCCTTCGAGCTCGCCATCCACTTTCGACTCGGCCCTGAACGAGCGGACCGCCGAGACAGCCCGCTTGGTACGGTCGAGCAGCCTGTCGGCCTCCTCGTCCTCGCGCGCGGGGTCAGGCTCGGGGAAGCTTTGCATCGCGAGCAGTGCCTCTTCGCCCATAATCTGTGCCATCTCCTCTGTAGCGAAGGGCATGACAGGATGCAGGAGCTTGAGGATGCCGAGGAAGACCTCGCGCAGGACGCGTGGTGTTGCAGGAGATGGGGCTGCCTTCGCTATCTCGATGTACCAGTCGGCGAACTGGTTCCAGGCGAAGGAGTAGATCCGGCGCATCGCCTCCGAGAACTCGCATTCCTCGAGGAAGGCATCGTACTCCCTTACCGTGCGGTCGAACTCAGAGAGGATCCAACGGTCAGAAGGCGAGAGGTCTCCATGTTCCTCTGACTCGGGGTAGGCGAGCACGAAACGCATGGCGTTCCACAGCTTTGTGACGAAGGCCCTGCCCATCTCGGCCCGCTCACGAGAGTAGGGGAAGTCCTGGGTCGAGGACTGGTAGAGGAGGCCGAAGCGCACGGCGTCGGTGCCGTACTCGTCGAGTAGCTGCAGGGGGTCTATGGTGTTGCCCTTGGACCGGCTCATCTTCGTCCCATCCTCGGCGAGCACGATGGAGTGGACGTTGACCTTATCGAAGGGGATCTTCTCCTCGAAATGCAGGCCCATCATGATCATGCGCGCCACCCAGAGGTACATTATCTCACGCGCCGTCGAGAGGAGGTCGGTCGGGTAGAAGTAGCGCAGGTCTTCCGCGCCTTCGTCGGGCCACCCCAGGGTCGCGATGGGCCAGAGGCCGCTGGAGAACCAGGTGTCGAACACGTCGGGGTCCTGCTCGAAACCCTCACCCGGCGACTCTTTGGAGGCAACGACCTCCCCGTCAGCGCCGTACCACACGGGTATGCGCTGCCCCCACCACAGCTGCCTGGAGACGTTCCAGTCGCGGATGTTCTCGAGCCACCTGATGGTCTCGCGCCGCCAGGAGTCGGGGTAGACCATGATCTCACCCTTCTTCAGCGCCTCGATGGCTGGCTCTGCGAGCGGCCTCATCGAACACCACCACTGCTCAGAGAGCCACGGCTCGATGACCGCCCCGCACCTGTCGCAATGCCCGACCCTGAAAGCGTAGGGGCGGACGCCGCCGAGGAGCTTCAATCCGTTCAGCTCCTCCACGACCGCCTCGCGGGCCTCCTCGCGGCTCATCCCTTGGAATGGACCGCCTGCGCCGTTGATCGTGCCGTCAGGGTTCATGACGTTTACGGGGTCGAAGCCGAGCCTCTGGCCAATATCGAAGTCGTTCGGGTCATGCGCCGGGGTAACCTTGAGTACACCGGTACCGAACTCGGGGTCTACGTGCTCGTCGGCGAAGACCTCTATCTCCCGCTCGACAAAAGGCACCTCGACCCTGCGGCCTACGAGGTTCAGATAACGCTTGTCCTCAGGGTTGACGACGAGCGCAACGTCACCGAGCATCGTCTCTGGACGCGTGGAGAAGACCTGGGCGTAGTCCTCTCCGTCGGGACCGGGGCCCTTGCCATCAACGAAGGGGTAGCGAATGCCGTAGAGCTTGCCCTCCACGTCCTCGTAGTAGACCTCGAGGTCCGAGATGGCCGAGCGGTCGTGAGGGCACCAGTTGGTGATGCGGTTGCCGCGGTAGATCAAACCCTCCTCGTACAACCGGATAAAGGCTGTCAGTACCGCGTCGACATAGTCGTCGTCCATGGTGTAGCGGAGGCGGCGCCAGTCTAGTGAGGCGCCGAGCCGCTTGTACTGGCCGAGGATCTGCTCCCTTGTTACCAGGGCGAACTCGCGGCAGCGTTCGACGAAGGCCTCGCGCCCGAGGTCCCACCGCGACTTGCCCTCTTCGCGCATGAGCTTGCGCTCGACGACGTTCTGGACCGCTATGGAGGCGTGGTCGACGCCAGGGAGCCACAAGGTCTCGTAGCCCTTCATCCTGGCGCGCCGGATGAGCGTGTCCTGTATGGAGCCGTTTAGCGCGTGGCCCATGTGCAGGGCGCCTGTGACGTTAGATGGCGGTACGACTATGCAATAGGGCTCTTTTTCGGGGTTCGGGTCTGCCTCGAACGCCCCGCGGCGCTCCCACTCTGCGTACCAGCGGTCCTCGACGGCGCGGTGGTCGTAGGTTTTTGGTATCTGTGCGCTACTCAAGGAGTTTTCAGGCGGTCTCTTCTTCATCGTAGGAGTATTTCTTCTGGGAGCCCGTCACCAGTGACGGCTGAACACCGTCCTTGACCGTGTCGACGTCGACGACGCACTTGTTCACGTCCGAGCGGCTCGGAAGTTCGTACATCGTAGGCAAGAGGGCCGTCTCGAGTATGCTCCTGAGTCCACGGGCCCCAGTACCCCGCTCGAGTGCTAGCTCCGCTATGGCGCCGAGGGCATCCTCCGTGAAGGTAAGATCCACCTTGTCAAAGCGGAAGAACTGCCTGTACTGCCTCACCAGGGCGTTCTTCGGTTCGGTGAGGATTCGTACGAGGTCGGCCTCCTCCAGGCTGCGCAGGGTGGAGATCACGGGCAGACGTCCGACGAACTCGGGTATGAGCCCGTACTTGAGGAGATCTTCCGGGAGCGCGAACTGCAGGATGGAGTCTTCCTCCTGCTTTAGACGCGAATCTATATCGCTGCCGAAGCCTATGCTCTTTTTGCCGATACGCTGGCGGATGATCTCTTCGAGTCCACCGAACGCTCCGCCGCAGATGAACAGGACGTTCTTCGTGTCTATCTGGAGGAAGTCCTGATGCGGATGCTTGCGCCCGCCCTGTGGCGGTACGCTGGCGACCGTGCCTTCGAGGATCTTGAGCAGGGCCTGCTGCACGCCTTCGCCGGAGACGTCGCGCGTGATCGAAGGATTATCCGCCTTGCGGGCGACCTTGTCGATCTCGTCGATGTAGATGATCCCGGTCTCGGCTTTCTTCACGTCGAAGTCGGCGGCCTGGATGAGCTTGAGGAGGATGTTCTCGACGTCCTCGCCGACGTAGCCGGCCTCGGTCAGGGCCGTCGCGTCGGCTATGGCGAAGGGGACGTTCAGGATCTTCGCGAGCGTCTGGGCGAGGAGCGTCTTGCCCGAACCAGTTGGTCCCACAAGCAATATGTTGGACTTCTGCAGTTCCGTACCGTCTGTGGCTTCCGCGCCCATCTGGATACGCTTGTAGTGGTTGTAGACCGCGACGGCCAGGACCCTCTTTGCGTCCTCCTGGCCGATCACGTACTCGTTGAGGATGCGGTTGATCTCCCTCGGCTTCGGAAGATCGTCGTCCTTCAGGACCTCGGGTCCCGAGAACTCTTCGTCGATGATCTCGTTGCACAGCTCGATACACTCGTCACAGATATAGACACCAGGTCCAGCGATGAGCTTCCTGACCTGGCGCTGGCTCTTACCGCAGAAGGAGCACTGCAATTGATCCGACGGATCCCTCATGCCTTTAGGTCCTCCTCGACATCTCTACCGATGGCCCCAGGAACCTCTAGTGGTTCCTGACGATGTTGTCGATAACGCCGTACTCGATTCCCTCTTCGGGACCCATTATGTAGTCGCGGTCTGTGTCGCGCTCGATCCTATCGTAATCCTGCCCCGTGTTGGCGGCGAGGATCTCGTTGAGGCGGCGCTTGGTCATGATGAGCTCTTTGGCGTGGATCTCCACGTCGGAGGCCTGGCCGGCGAGCCCGCCGACACTCGGCTGGTGCAACAGTATGCGCGTGTTCGGCAGGGCGTTTCTTTTGTCCTTCGCGCCCGCTGCGAGCAGGAAGGCCCCCATCGAGGCGGCCATGCCGAGGGCCGTCGTGGAGATGTCGGGCTTGACGAACTGCATGGTGTCGTAGATCGCAAGCCCGGCCGTGACACTGCCGCCGGGGGAGTTGATGTAGAGGTTGATGTCCTGCTCGGGATCCTCGCTCTCCAGGTGCAGCAGCTGCGCCATTATGGCGTTGGCCACCTGGTCATCGACGGGGGTCCCGAGGAAGATGATGCGGTCCTTCAACAGCCGCGAGTAGATGTCCATGGCCCGCTCCCCACGCGGGCTCTGCTCTATAACGTAGGGGATGACGTTGTCTATACCGTAGCTCATTCCTATTCCTCTCGTTCTTCGTTCTCTGTCGCGCCGGCCCTGGCCTCTACCGGCACTTCCTCATCGATTGATTCTTGTTCTGCTTCTTCCGTCTCTTCATCAGGCATAGGGACAGGCACCGCGTTCTCGACCAGGAAATCCAGGGCCTTCTGGCGTGAGATCTCCTCTTCCAGCATCGCGTATGTACCGTTGTTGCGAAGGGTCTGGGCGATCTCCTCGGGACTCCTTTCAGAGCCTTCGGCGAGGTGGGAGATCTCGTGCATGACCTCCTCTTCGTCGGCCACGATACCCTCGGCCGTGGCGACGGCGTCGAGCACCAGCTCCTTCCTTACGGTGTCCTCGGCATCGGGGGTAACACGCTCCTCGAACGCTGCATGGTCTGTGCCTGCGAGCTGGTAGTACTGCTCCGGGTCCATCCCCTGCGACCTGATGCTCCGCTCGAAGCTCTCGACCATCTCGTGGGCCTTCTCGTGCACCATGACCTCGGGGACATCGACCTCGCCGCCTTCGGCAACGACGTCGAGCACGCGCCCACGAAACTCGCCGTCCACGCTCTGCTCGGCTGTGGCCTCGAGCTGCTCTCTTACGGCGCTGCGCAGCTCGTCGAGGGTATCAAACTCGCTCGCCTCCTTGACGAACTCGTCGTCCAGGGGCGGCAGGTCGCGCTCTTTGACCTCCTTGACATGCACGTTGAAGAGTACAGACTGGCCCCTGAGCGACTCCTCGTCATAGTCCATCGGAAAGGTGACGCCGAACTGCTTGCGTTCGTTAGCGTTCATCCCGACGATGTTCTCCTCGAAATCCGGCAGGAGCTCGCCGCCCCCGATCTCGAGCAAATAGTCCTCGGCCTCGGCGCCCTCCAGCGGCCCTCCGGCCAGCCTCTCGCCCTTGAAGTCAAGGATCACGAAGTCTCCCTCCTGGACCGACCTCCCCTCGACGGCGGCCAGGGTGGCGAACTGGGCTTGCATCTCCTCGATCCTGTCCTCGACGTCCTCCGCCGAGATCTCGACCTCGCGCCTCGGGACCTCGACGCCTTTATAGTCGCCGAGCCTGGCTTCTGGCCGCACCTCCACGGTGGCCGAGAACTTGAAGCCCTCCTCCTCATCCAGCGGGTCGTCGAAGTGGATCTCAGGCTGGTCTATTGGGCGAACGTCGGTCTCGACGACGGCCTGTGAGTACCAGCCTGGAAGCTGCTCCTGGAGGGCCTCCATGTAGATGTAGTCGCGTCCGAGCCGGTTCTCGATCACCCGCCGCGGCGCCTTGCCGGGGCGGAAACCAGGTACCCTGACCTGCCGGCCGAGTTCCTTGATCTTGGCCTCGACACCCTGCCTGACCGTCTCGGGGGTCACCTCGATGTCGAGCCTGACCTTGTTCTCCTCGAGTCTCGTTACGTTAGCCGTCATACCCTCCAGTTCCTCTTGACCGGCCCGCCGCGGGCGGCGATGTGCGAGAGGCGGGATTTGAACCCGCACGCCGTGAGGCACTAGATCCTAAATCTAGCGTGTCTACCATTCCACCACTCTCGCTCGCCGTAGGACCTGCGGCGGATTATACCAGCCGCCCAATCGCTGCCCTCGGGCCCCCGACCCATTACGCTATAGGCGTAAGCGCTTTGCTGAAAGCAAAGCGTACATTTCAGCACGCTCCGGCCTTCGGCCTCCGCTTGTCAGCATGTCAGCACGCTCCTGCTTCGCCTTCGCTTGTCAGCCAGGACCTGCGCATCCGAAAGCTGAAGTGCTGACAAGCCGCCTGGCGAAGCCTGGCGGCGTGCTGACTGGCTGACTAGCTTTAGTGGCGGAAATCGTGGAGGATTGCCTGGTTTGCGTCATCGTCGGGTATGAGGACTTCGTCTCCGTCGGAGAGGGTCTCCGGGGTGCCTTTGAGTTGTTGGGAGGTCATCTCGGCGTGCCTTCCTCTGCGAATGAGGACCTGACCGAGGGTGATGGCTCCGCCGAGATCCAGGTCAGTCTGTACGTTCTCGTCCATGACTCTCATGATCTCGGGTAGTGTCTTTACGGTGTGCCACCTCAGGGCATCGCTGCGGAGGGCGGCCACGAGCTCCCGCTGGCGCTGCATACGGTCGAGGTCGGCTCCTGGGGTGCCTCTGTATCTAGCGTAGATCAGGGCTTTGTGGCCGTTTAGTCTCTGCACGTCTTCCCCCATGCGCCACTTCTCGGGGAACTGCCCTTCCCCAACGTCGACCCTGACCCCCCCCATCGCGTCGATGACCCTCTCGAAACCGTCGAAATCGATGGTGGCGTAATGGTGTACGGGTACTCCCGAGTAGTTCTCCAGCGCGTCGATCGTCTCATCGACGCCGCCGTAGTTGTAGGCTGAGTTGATTCTGTCCTTTCCTCCTGGTTCCACTTCGACGAGGAGGTCCCGCGGCACAGAGAGCAGCTTGACGTCTCCCGTCCTGGGCACCACCCGCACGAGCATGATGGTATCCGTGCGGCTCCCCATCTCCTCGCTGTCAGGCCTCGTGTCCACGCCAAGCACGAGCACGTTGAGCGGCCCGTCTGTGATCTCGGTTTCCCCACCGAACATCCTCTCGACCCAGTCGCTAGGGGAGGTGTCGACATTGCCAGGGTCGAGTTGCGAGGCCCGCGTGAGACTTTGAATCGAGACCGGGCCCGCGAGGACCTCGAAGCCCAAAATCACGGCGACGAGCAAGACAGGTAGCGACCACATCCACCGGCGGGTGCGGCGTATGCCCTTGCGTTCTCTGGTGTACCCCTGGAATTCCCTCATCCACAGGGAGTCTAGCACGCTGCGCCCTTCGGGCTTCGCTTGTCAGCTTGTCAGCACGCTTCGGCCTTTCGGCCTCCGCTTGTCAGCACGGCGCTTCGCAGGCGTGCTGACAAGGCGCCGCAGGCGCCGTGCTGAGGTGCTACTTCACACTCCGCTGAAGGCGGAGAAGCCGCCGTCTACGGGCACGACGATTCCGTTGACGAAGGCGGAGGCATTGCTGCAGAGCCAGATCAGGGTTCCTCCCAACTCGTCTGGTTCCCCGAAGCGACCCGCCGGGGTGTGCTCGATTATGGTCTGTCCCCTTTGTGATGGGCTACCGTCTTCGTCGAGCAACAAGTCTCTGTTCTGCTCCCCTATAAAGAAACCTGGCGCTATAGCGTTGACCCTGAGGCCAGGACCGTGGCTGCGCGCGAGCTCGACGGCGAGCCAGCGGGTGAAGTTGTCGACGGCGGCCTTGGCGGCCGAGTAGCCGACCACGTTGGTCAGGGTCCTGGAAGCAGCCATGGAAGAGATGTTCACGATACAGCCATCGGGCTCCTCACTACCCTCGACCATGGCCGCGCCGAAGACCTGGCAGGGCAGCAGCGTCCCGAGGAAGTTTAGGTCCATGACCTGCCGCAAGGCCTTCTCCGGCAGGTCGAAGACACCAACGTCGTCAGTGAGGGTTGCTTCCGGTACGTTCCCGCCGGCCGCGTTTACGAGGATATCTATCCTGCCCCAGCGCTCGAGCAGAGCATCTCTGGCGTCTTCGAGCTGGTCATTGTCTAGGACGTCGGCTGGAAGAGCCAATGATTCCCCACCCGCCACCTCTATCTCTCCGGCGACCCTGTTGGCCTTCTCCTCGCGACGGCCGAGCACGGCCACCCTGGCGCCGCTGCGGGCGAGGGAGCGGGCCATCTCACCACCGAGGACCCCTGTCGCGCCTGTGACGACGGCAACCTTTCCCGTGAGGGAGAAGAGATCCTGTATCGATCTCTGTTCCACGGCTCTCCTCCTTACGCCCTGTCCAAGGGCTCTCTGTGGAACCCGTAGGCTCTCTTTGCGAGTCCGTAGGCGAACTCGCGCGCCATATCGCCGGCTTCTTCTCCGTCCACAACGCCTGTAACGACCATCCCCGCGAGCCAGTCGCAGGTTATGCGCCTCCACACGTCGTGGCGGGACGGTATGCTCGCGAACGCGCGGGTGTCATCGTTGAAGCCAGCCGTGTTGTAGAGGCCTGCTGTCTCAATCACCGTGTCGAGGTATCGCCGCATGCCGAGCGGGCTGTCTAAGAACCACCACGGCGCCCCGAGGAGCAGGGCCGGATAGTGCCCGGCGAGCGGCGCCAGTTCCCTGGAGTACGCGGCCTCGTCCAGGCCGAACACGACGAGGCGGAAGCGCGGATCGTTGCCCCGCTCTTCGAGGAGGCCCCGCAGGCCCCGCGTCCAGTCGGCCGCTATGGGGATGTCCGCGCCTGCGTCGAGTCCGAACCGCCTGTGCACCGCCCTGTTATGGTTGCGGAGGCTGCCCGCGTGCAGCTGCATTACCAGACCGTCTTCGGCGCTCATGTCCGCCATCTCGACCAGCACGTTGGCCGTGAACCTCGCGGCGTCCTCAGCGCTGGACTCTCCCGAGAGGGCACGGGCGAAGATCTCCTGCGCTTCCGTCTCTGACAGGCGTTCGGTGTGGGGCGTGGTTGCGCTGTGGTCCGTTGCGACAGCCCCCATCTCCTTGAAGAAGGAGCGCCGCTCCTGCAGAGCGTCAAGGAAGGAGCGGTAGTCGACGACGTCGATGCCAGAAGCCTGCGAGAGGAGGCCTATGTTGTCCCGCCAGCCGGCCGTGGAGAGATCGGTGACGGCGTCGGGCCTGAAGGTGGGCAGTACCCTACCGCCCCAGCCCTCCGCACGCAGCGTGGCGTGATGATCCAGCGTGTCTGTCGCGGCGTCGGTCGTACACAGTATCTCGACGCCGAAGGTCTCGAAGAGGGCCCGCGGGGCGTACTCGGGGCTCGCCAGCTTCTCCTGGAGATGGTCGTAGATCCTCTGCGCGTTCTCTCCCGTCGGTCTCTCGGTGACGCCGAAGACGTTGACGAGCTCGTCTGTGAGCCAGAGGCCCGTCGGGGTCGCGCGGAACAGGTGGAAGTTCTCGCAGAAGCGCTGCCAGATACGCCTGTGGTCCTTCTCTACGGGGGTGCCGTCGACTGTCGGCACGCCGAGGTCCTCGATCGGGACCCCCTGGCTGTAGAGCATCCTAAAGACGTAGTGGTCTGGGATGATAAAGAGATCGGCCGGCGTCCCGAGGGTGGCATCCTGCTCTGCGAGCAGCGCCGGGGGTACGTGGCCGTGCGGCCCGACTATCGGCAGGTTCTCGACCTCCGTGTAGAGGCTCCTGGCCACAGAGCGCCTGGCCGGATTCGCGTCGAAGAGCCTGTCAGGGTCGAGCGTCCAGGGCTTGCTCATCGGGTTCCTCCGTTCGCAAAGGGCTCGAGGTGTCGCAGGAAATGCCTTTCGAGGTCTGCGGCGTAGTGATCGGGATGCTCGCGCAGCAGTCCCAGGAGGCGGTCGCGGAAGCTTGCCTCCTTCAACACCGACCCGAAGGTAACGTGCAGTATCTCCCTGGCATCGAACTGCTCGAGCAGGGCAGGAAGCTGTGCGTCGCTGTCGGCGACGGGGGCGCGGTCCAACCTTGCCGAGACGTGGTAGCTCGCCCTATCCTCCTCGTAGCGTCCGCGGGCGAAATCGTAGATCCTTCGGAAGAAGTCGGAGTCGAGCGCGGCCACGGTGCGTAGTGCCTCCAGGTAGCTCGTGCCAGCGGTCTTGAGGTGGGCGAGTCCTCGCGTCTGCCGGACGAAGGCTGGGTAGACGGAGAACTTGTCCGAGCCTGAGTGCAGGCTCAGTTTGTAAGGTTCTTCGGGAGAGACAGTCCGGGCGATGGCGGCGTGGACCTTTATGTCCTCCTCGAACTCCGTGACGTCGCCTATGTAGTCGACGCCCTTCTCGAAGCGTCCGACGTAGCGCGGGGCCAGGCTCACCCACCTGACCCCGAGACGCCGCAACTCCGTAGCTATGTACACGTGCTGGGCGTGGGTCGTCGGGCTCTCGGTCTCGTCCACGGAGACCTCGACCTCGAAGTCCCTCTCCCCCATCGCAGCCTGGAGGTGGCGGTAGAGACGCACCACGTGGGCCACGGCGGCACCGTACTTGACGGCCGCCAGCGTGAGGGAGAGTTCATCGAAGCCGACCTCGTGCCCATCAGCCTCGAACTCGTGGTCGAGGTAGCGTCTCTTCAGGTCAGCCGGAAGGTCTTCGAGGTCCTGCCACGGCAGGTCATCGAGTGCTGCGTGCAGTGCTGAAGCGCCGGCGGCCTCGGCCCCATCATCGACGTACTCTCCTGGATCGAACGTAAAGAAGCTGTAACCGGCGGCGACGCAGGCGTCTACGTCTTCGTCCGTCTTGAGATGGTCGGCGTCAGCCCCGAATCCCTCTTGCCAGCCTTCGGCGCAGGCGCCCCACGTTGCGTCGTCGAGGACCTCCTGAGGACTCCTGCCCGTACGCTCCATCTCTCTTATGGACTGCTGGGCGAAGATGGGGGCGAGGTCTCCTCCGGCGGCGCGCAGGGCCCTGACGTGGCCAGGGGTGGCGAGGCCGAGCCTGTCGCCGAAGCCCGCAGACGTGCGCTTTCCCAGTAGTCGCGGGCGCAGCCAGGGCATGAGGTCGCGCAAGGCTTCCAGGTTGGCCGCGCTCGTCGGGCCGATAAGGAGCGTATGGTCGCCTGTGGCGCTGGTCTCCCCCTCGAAACCTGAGAGGACCCGGGATCCCGACGGTACCAGGACCGCAACCCTCGGGCCGGATCCTACAAGGCCGGCCTCTGTGCCCTCGACGGTTACGGCAGAGTTTGGGATAACGTCCAGGCCGTTCAGGGCAAGGAGTCTTGTGGCCGTATTCTGTGTCAGGCCCATTCGATCTCCTGTTTGCGTAGTAGTTCTTTGAGGGCCCTTGTGGCCTTGCTGAACAACTCGGGGCCGCTGAAGCCCGAGTACGTGCCTGAGGATGCGAGATGTGGTTCGAGTGAGAAGAAGCCGTCGAAGCCGGAGGCGCGCAGCGCAGAGAGAGTCTCGGGCAACTGCCCATCTCCTTCACCCGCAGGAACGACCTTGCCCGAGCCTGAGAGGGCATCCTTCACGTGCACGTACTCTATGTAGGGCCGCAACGACGCGTATCCCTCCTTATAGGGATGGGTGACGCCGCACTGCACGAAGTTGGCGGCGTCCCACGCCGCCCGCAGGGCCGGCGAGCCGACACAGGTGAGTATGTCCACGCAGCGGTTAGGTACGTCGCCGTAGATCTCCTTCTCGTTCTCGTGCAGTAGCGTGACGCCGGCATCCTCCGCTTCTGCGGCCATGACCCCCATCCGTTCGAGTACCTCTTCCCGATACTTAGCAGGTTCCTGCCCTTCTGGAATGAAGAACGAGAAGACGCGGATGTAAGGCGCTTCCATGACATCGCCGGCGTGCAGCGCGCGCCTGAAACGCTCCAGGTGCGGCCCGAAAGGGTCAGTTACTGGCACCTTGCCTATCGGGGAGCCAATGGACGATATCCTGATGCCGATCTCAGCGATCCTCGATCTTATCCTGTCAAGTTCCTCATCCGTAAGGTCGAGCACGTTGGTGTTCCATACGCTGCGCAGCTCCATGTAGCTTATCGATTCCTCCGCGAGCGTCTCGAGTTGCTCGTCAAGCTCGGGAGAGATCTCATCTGCGAATCCCGTCAACGTCCACACGTGTCATTACCCCTTTCCATGGGGCAGCCCTCAACCCGCTGCGAGAGAACCGTCCCTGCGTGTTCTATTCCTCGATACGTACGGGTCCGCCGGTACGGGCCGACTCGTAGATACCCTGGATCGTAGCGAGCGGTCTGCGTCCTTCTTCGAGGTTCACGAGCGGCTCGCGGCCCTCTCTTACGGCCTCGACGAAGTCCTGGATCTGGTCGCGGTGCGCCATGGAGAGGCTAGCAGGGTCGGCACCGGCGCCAGGCCCGGACGCCGCCTCGCCATAGTGCTGCATCACCTGTTCGGCCTGGTTCTCGCCTCCGCCCGCGCCGTAGGCGTCTCCTTCCTGTCCCTCACTGGCGGCGTGGAAGTAGCTCAGTTCATCGTCGTCGATGATGGCGGATCCCCTATCCCCGTGCACGACGATCCTGGTCGTGAGACCAGGGTATGCCGCCGTGGTCGCGACGATGGTGCCGAGGGTTCCGTTTGCGAACTTCAAGATGGCTACTGCTGTGTCTTCGACCTCGATCTTCTCGTGGGCGAGCAGGCCTGCGTAGGCGGTAACTTCTACTACGGGGCCCATCAACCACTGCAGGAGATCGATGCTGTGGATGGCCTGGTTGATCAAGGCTCCCCCACCATCGAGCTCCCAGGTGCCACGCCAGCCACCAGAGTCGTAGTAAGACTGCGACCTCCACCACCGCACGTCGGCTGACCCAGAGGTGAGGCGGCCGAACTCTCCTTTGGTGAGGGCCTCATGAACGGCCTGCGTGGCCGCGTCGAAGCGGTGCTGGCTTACGACGGCGACCCTCCTGCCCGTGGCACGCTGAACCTCGATCAGCCGGTCGGCCGCCTCTAGCGAGACGTCGACGGGCTTTTCGATGACGACGTCCTTGCCCGCCTCGAGCGCCTCTATGGCACCCTCGGCGTGCATGCCGCTAGGGGTGCATACGCACACGGCGTCGAGATCCAGGCCCGAAAGCATCTCTTCGAGGCTGGCGTAATGGGAGCACCCGTGCTCATCGGCCAGCTCCTCTGCCAGTTCTGGGACGACATCGGCCACTGCCACTAGCTCCGCACTCTGTAGGCCGGAGATTGCCCGCGCGTGGTGCGGGCCGATAACGCCGCAACCCAAGATCCCGAAACGCAGCTTTTCGACGGTCATCTATCCCCTCTCCCTCTGTTTGATTGGGACGGATCGTGTATTCTCTGTGCGCGCTAGCGTACGATCAGCTCGGGCCCGAGCAAGACCTCGCTCTCCCCGCTGCGGCCGCGTCTACGGTCGAGAAGCATCCTGGCCGTGCTGGCGACGATATCGTACTTGGGTACCCTCAAGGTCGTCAGCCCCGGCGAGAGCAGCCCAGCGAAGCGTTACTACTCACAGGTACGCTATCATAACTTTCGGCACCTATCAGCGGGTCTGGAGGAGGAAGAGGTGGAAGGGCGCAGCGGGCCAAAGATAGCGTTTGTGGGTGGCGGAAGTTATCAGTGGGGACCCAAGATCATTCAGGACGTCGCCTTGAACGAAGCGTTACGCGGGGGCTCTCTGGTCCTGCACGACATCAACGCTGATGCGCTCCAGGATATCTACCAATGGGGAACGAGAGCCCTTGATGTGGCGCAAACCGACCTGAAGCTGGAGAAGACGCTGAGCCTCGAGGAGGCCCTCGAGGGGGCTGATTTCGTAGTCTTGAGCATCTCGACCGGGGGACTTGATGCTACGGCATTGGACCTGGAGATCCCCGCCCGATACGGGGTGGTGCAGACCGTTGGCGATACCGTTGGGCCCGGCGGTCTCTTTCGCGGCCTGCGGAACATCCCTGTGGTCGTCGAGATCGCACGCGCGATGGAGGTACATTGCCCCCATGCCGTACTGTTGAACCTCACAAACCCTCTTACTGTTCTAACCAGGGCCGTCACCAAAGCCACATCCATCAAGGCCGTCGGCCTCTGCCACGAGCTATTCAGCACCCTCGGCATGCTCTCTAAGATGTTCGATGTGTCCGAGGAGTCCATCAACGTCAAGGTGGCCGGGGTCAACCACTTTATCTGGGTTACGGATGTCTCGGTGCACGGGCGCGACGTTACGGGCGAGGCGTTCCGCAGGATCTCCGGCGGTGAGGCGCGTGAGATCTCCCTTTCGGGTGCCGACGGGGACACCGACCCCTTTACGAACACGTGGGGCTTCCGTACCGAGCTGTGCCGGCTCTACGGGTATCTGCCTGCGGCTGGCGACCGCCACGTGTGCGAGTTCCTCCCTGGTTACCTCCGGGACGAAGAGGAGCGGGAGAGGCTCGACCTCAGGGTGACAACAGTAGACGTCAGGAGGGAACGGCTCGCCGCAGACAAGGAGAGCGTGAAGCGTATGGTCAGGGGCGACGAGCCCATCCCGACCGGGCGCTCGCGGGAAGAGATCTCCGACATCATGGCGGCCATGTGGACCGGCAAGGACTCCGTAAACATCGTAAACCTGCCGAACGCCGGCCAGGTCAGGGACCTGCCGCCAGGGGCAGTCGTGGAGACCTACGGCGCGCTCAACGGCGCCGGCGCTTCAGGCATTGTCTTCGGGGAACTTCCCCCACCGGTGGCCGCGCTCGTGCATCCACACGTGTTCAATCAGGAGGCTATCGTGCAGGCCGGTTTGACGGGAGATAAGGACCTGGCTTTCCGCGCCTTTTTGAACGATCCCCTGGTTGGTAGCGGGCCAGATGCCAGAAAGTTGTTCGAGGAGATGTTCGAAGCTCAGAGAGAGCATCTGCTACAGTTCTAGTATGTCAGCACTTCAACGTGAGTAGGTGCCGCAACCGCTCGTCAGTGCTTACCTCGCGAACGACACTGAGGGAGTGTTGTGGCGTTTGTGAACAGGGGCAAGAAGGAGATGGGCCGAGGCTGCTAGATACCCCGACCCGATGATTCTCTCTACGGGGCGAGGCCGTGGCCCCGCCCCGTAGTAGATCTACTTGCCCTGTAGGCTACTTCCTCCTATCCACCGCCCATACCCACTCTGCTGGGCTCGCATCCGCACTGCCTTCTGCGTCTATGGCCCTAACCAGAAAGATGTGCCTGCCATCGGAGAGGAGGTTGATGTTCTCAGGGGATGAACACTCGTAGTATGCTCCTCCATCCAGGCTGCACTCGAAGGTAGCCTCTGGGTTAGGTGAGGCGAACTTGAAGTGGGCAGTGGGGCTGTTGGTGGAGCCTGAGGGACCTGAGAGCTTGGTCGTCTCAGGCGAGAGGGCTGAGAGGGAGGCCTTGCCGACACTCTTAGGGGCGGAGAACTCCGAGGTGTCTCCGAAGGAAGCGTCTAGGTTTACGGACCGTGCCATGGCGGTGATCGTCTGCCCCACCGCGACCCTGGTGCTCGTTGAGAAGGTGAATGAGGCGTTGCCTGAGGGGTCGGTGTTGACGATCGACTTCTCTCCTAAGTACTTCTTGCCTTCGTTCCCGCTGGGGTTGGAGAAGAACTCGATAGTGTAGCCCGAGTTGGGACGGCTTTGGAGCTTGCCGGTTATGGTTGTCTTGGTAGATGAGGTCTTGGCGGAGGTGATGAGCGGCTTGTTCTGCAGGCCGTTAGGACCCGAGTCCACGTCGCCTGGGTCGTTTGCGGTGTTGCCTTGAGCGTCCTCGAAGCCGCCTTGGAGGTCTATGCCCAGGAAGGCGTTGGAGAAGATGGAGTTGCGCGAGATCGCGTTTCTGGCACCGGATTGCACCTGTACCCCGTCTTCGCCGTTGAAGGCTATGGTGTTAGATCCCGCCGAGGTGCCGTCCCCGACGAGGTTGTTAAAGCCCTGCACAAGCACGCCGGCCTCGCCGTTGCCGAGAGCACCTGTGCCGTTGGCCGTGATGCCGATGCGGTTGCCAAGCACCTTGTTGTTCTGCGAGTCGCCGAATATCCCCACGCCGTCGGAGGCGTTGGCGGAGATGAGGTTGCGCGCCCCGCCCGTCGTACCGCCCACCGTGTTTCCGAAGGAGTCAGTGATGAGGACGGCCGAGCAGCCGAAGAATCCGTCGCCGTTGGGGAGGCTTTTGGTACCGCTCTTGTCGGTGCCTATGTAGTTGCCCTCGATGCGGTTGCCTACGGTGTCGCCGAATATGTCGATGCCTTCTCCGAAGCGGTTTATAGCGAGACCCTTGATCACGCTGACGCCATTGACGGCGGTGATCCCCAGCCCGGTCCCGGTCGCGCCGTTGCCTGAGAGCTCTATCTTCAGGACGGCGTTGTTGCCCGTGCCCAGAGTATTGGGGGAAGCCCCTGTCTGGGTGTAGCCGCTTATGCTCACCGGATCGGTTATGGTGGGAAGCGTGCCCAAGCCAGTAGCACCCACGGCTATGGTCTTTACGCCAGTCCCTGGGATGGCGAAGTTTATGGTGTCTGCTCCTGCTGTGGCGTTGGCCTGCTGGATGGCAGCCCTCAAGGAGCACTGGTCCCCACCCGTGAATACGTCGGTGTCGCAGGTATTTGAGGTGGTGAAGGCGTCAGGGGCGTCGGCTGTTGAGTTCACGGTAAAGGTGGTTGCAGCGTGGGAGGGGCTCGCAGCCAGAATGCCTGCCGCCATCATTGCCGCCACCAGCAGCCCCGCCGCCAGCGCCTTCGTCTTCCCGATCTTCCCGACCCGTTCCCTCGTGTTCGTCTGTGCGGTCATTGCTCCTTTCTGTTTCGTCTTCCTGTGTCCTCGCTGCTTGCCTGCTTGCTGCTTCGTGCTCTTAGGAGACCTCAGCGCTCACCCCCTATTGAGTCGTCGCTTCGGGCGCGCTCGACCACGCTCGTCTGGCGCAAGATCAGGCAGCCAGCCACCTCCAGCACCGTCCGGACCCGGACGCGGGTCCCGTCCGGGTAGCGCAACGCCTCGACGAACGCGACGCCCTGCCCGCCGAAGGCAGCCTCGAGCGCGCACTCCATCTCCTGCGCGCAGGCGGCGCGCAAATACCGCTCGATCTGCGCCCTGCCCTTCAGCTCGAAGGCCTTGCCCTCGGGGAGCGCCGCGTGGCGCACGCGCAGCTCCGCGCCCTCGGCGTAGAAGGCGAGCTGCGCGTCGGGGTCACGCCGCTCTATGGCTCCGCGCAAAGCCCCGAAGTCCAAACCCCCCTTGACGGTTTCCTCCATCACGTTAGGTTCCTCCTCTCCGCCCCTCCTCCGGGGCTCGCTTTCTTGCCTTGGGACGAGCTTAGGGCGCGCGAGAGGGGGCTACATCGTTAGAAGTAGCCGTTCGGGGTAGCCGTTTGTCAGGGTAGGGGACTAGGTAGATGCGTTACGCACACGGTTAAGTGCCATCCGCCTATAGTTAGGTCCGCCCGACGCGCGAGGAGGATCGCCTTCCAAGGGGAGCGGGCCGGGGCGCCGCGCGCTAGGCCAGGTCGTGCTCGGAGGCGAAGCGGGCGGCCTCCGCGCGGCCGAAGGAGCCGGTCTTGCGGTAGGCGGGGGTGAGATGCCCGTTTACGGTGCTCGGGCTCACGTAGAGCTCCTGTGCTATCTGGGAATTGGTCATGCCGCGGGCTACGAGGCGCAGCACCTCTACCTCTCGGGCGCTCAGGCCCGCGGGGAAGGCGAGTGCGATCTCGGTCAGCGGCTTCTCCGGTTCGTGCAGGGCGTACTCGACGGCCCGTTTCAGGGGCATCGCCCTCCCTTCGGCCCACGCCGTCCTGAAGTCCCCCTCGCCGAGGCGCAAACGCAAGGCCCCGATCGCCTCTTCGTGGATGGCGCGGTCCTGGGCGTGGGCGTAGAGGGGCGCCCCGGCGGCCTCGAGCAGTGCCTCCGAGGCCCCGTACAGGCGCGCCGCCCGCTCGGGCTCGTTCCCCTCGGCGAAAAGACCCGCGAGTCCCTCCAGGCAGTACGCGGCGTTCGCCCTGTCGCCCGCCTCCGCGGCGAGTTCGAGTCCCTCTGCGTACAGGGCCTCGGCCCGTTCGCGGTCGCCCCGCACGCGCGAAGACAGCGCCAGGTTGTACAACGAGATGTACCCGAAGAGCCTGTAGCCGATCTTACGGGAGATCTCCAGCGCCTCCTCGAAGTAGCGCGCGGCCTCCTCGTGGTCGCCCCTGCCCAAGGGCGCCATCCCGAGGTGCACCAGCGCGTAGCTTACACCCCACTCGTCATCCTCCTGGCGGTAGAGCCTAAGGACCTCCTCGAAGAGCGCGGTCGCCCGTTGCATGTCGTCCTGTTGCATGGCCGTCACGCCCACCCCGGCCAGCGCTATCGCCAGGTCTATGTTGTCCCCCGTTTGCCTGGACACGGAGGCGGCCTCTTCGAACAGCCGCCTCGTCCCTTCGACGCCCTCCCGCCCGTAAGACATGTTGCCCCTGACGATGAGCGCCCTGGCCCGCGCGACGGCCGGGAGGGCCTCCTTCTTACCAAGCAACTCTCCGGCGTAGCGGTAGCCCTCGGCCTGATGCCCGTGCAAGTACCAGAACAGCCACAGCGCCCACGCGAGCCGTACGGCCTCTTGCATCTCGTCTTCCTCCAGCAGAAATCGCATGGCGGAGCGCAGGTTCTCGTGCTCCGTTTCGAGACGTCCCAGCCACTCCAGCTGCCCGCGTCCCTTGAGGTGGGGCCAAGCTCGTTCGGCCAGCCCGAGGAACCAAGCCGCGTGCTTGCCCCGCGCCTCGCTTGCCTCGCCCGACTCTTCCAGCTTCCCCGAGGCGTACTGCCTGATCGTCACCAGCATACCGTAGCGGGCCTCCCCATCCCGCTCCTCGAACGCTACAAGCGACTTGTCCACCAGCGAGGTGAGGAGGTCAAGCACCTCGCCCTCCCCGATGCTCCGTCCTCCGCACACCTCCTCCGCCGCCTCCAGCGTGAAGCCTCCTGCGAACACGGAAAGCCTCCCGAACAGGATCTTCTCCTCTTCCGAGAGCAGATCATAACTCCAGTCCATCGTCGCCAGGAGCGTCCCGTGGTGGGCAATGGTCGGCCTGTCGCGCCCCGAGAGCAGGGCGAAGGAGTCCTCGAGCCTCTCGGAGATCTGCTCGACGGAGAGCGCCCTGGCCCTGGCCGCCGCTAGCTCTATGGCCAAAGGCATCCCGTCGAGGCGGTGGCAGATCTGTGCTATGGCCAGCGCGTCTCGCTCCGTGGCCTCAAAGCCTGGCCTGACGGCCCTCGTCCGCTCGACGAACAGTCTCGCGGCCTCGTACTCCGAGAGGCCGCCTGCGGCCGGCGGGCGGCGGGGTCGGGCAACGAGAGCGGGGGCACGTCGAAGAGGGTCTCTCCCTCCACCCCCAGTGCCTCCCGGCTGGTGGCGAGGACTCTCAGGTCCGGGCAGGCACGGAGCAACGCCCTCGCGAGGGAGGTGCACGCCTCCCCGAGGTGCTCGCAGTTGTCCAAGACTAGGAGGGCCTCTCGGGCTTGGAGGTGGGCGCGCACCGTGTCCACGAGCGTGGTCCCCGGCGCCTCCCGCACAGAGAGGACGGAGGCTACGACCTGGGGGACGAGCTCGGGGTCGGAGAGCGGGGCCAACTCTACCAGCCACGTCCCGTCCTCGTACTCGTCCACCAACCCCCAAGCGCCAGCCAGGGCGAGACGCGTCTTGCCCGAACCCCCCGGACCGGTGAGGGTGAGCAGGCGGGTGTTTCTAAGCAGCCTCTCGACCTCTGAGATCTCCCGTTCGCGCCCGACGAGGCCGGTAAGCTGGAGTGGGAGGTTGTTCTGCGGCCGGTTCACTCCTTCATCCTCTCGATGGACCCGCCGACAGCCTCCTCCCTGGTAATATAGCAAGCGTTGCGTGCACAGGTATCGGGCATCAGGCTGAAGGTATCATACACAATCGAGTAGATTCCTCCTGGAGGCACGGAACGCCTGCCGCCACGGATTCCCGCTTGCGCGGGAATGACGGATGTGTTGTGAGCAAGGGAGTGTGAGTCGTGCTCGCGCAGCGTGTACTCGGCGGAAAAGTGATCATGCGGATGCTGGGCAAGAGACGATGCTTGCGGAAGGCCGAGATGCGCGTTCAGCGTGGGTGGGCCGTCATCCACATGCCGTAGCGCGGACGCAGTGTGGCCATGGCTATTGTTTCGACTCGCCGACCGAACACACTCGGATGGAGGTAAGCGAATGCTCAGACCAAATGAGAATGAAACCCGAAAAGACAGGGACCGCATCGTCAACCTGAGCGACGGTGTGTTCGCAATCGCCATAACACTCTTGGTCCTCGACATACGGGTGCCCGACATACCGGAGAATATGGTGGACAGCAGATTGCCCGGCGCACTGCTCTCGCTCTGGCCAAGCTATTTTGGCTACTTCTTGAGTTTCCTCGTGATAAGTGCGTTCTGGATGATTCACCACAGCATATTCCGGTCCATTAGGGGCTACGACCGTATCCTCTTGTATCTCAACTTCCTGTTTCTTATGGTAGTTGCGTTCGTACCCTTCCCCACCTCGCTCCTCGGCGAATTCGGCGACCACCAGCTGCCGGTGGCTATCTACGCTGCCACCCTCGCCGTTGGCAGGCTGCTCTTGACGGCTATACACTGGTACTCTGCGAGAAACGACCGGCTGCTGGACGAGCCCCAGGACCCCGCCACAGTACGCTACTTCGTTATCCGGGGCCTCACCATACCGGCCATCTTCTTGCTCTCCATCGTCATTTCTTTCTTTAGCGTGAGCCTGGCCATCTTGACGTGGTTCGTCATGCTCGTTGTTGACGCCGTCGTCGCGCGCAGGAGGTTTAGCTAGATTAGCTGGTCAGCTGTTGGTTTCTACAGAGAGATGATTGCTTTGAGTTCGCCTACACGGAAGGATTTATCTGTTGGTGCGGTAGATTGCCAGGGACGGTAGGGTGCCATGTTCACACTCACAAGTACTAACCTGGAGGTGGCATACACGCCTTGGATCCGGGATGAGACCTCTGGCGTTACAACGCAAGCCCCGACGGATACAATCGGTCGTGTGGAAAGAACCCTCATCGATAATCGGTACCAGCTACGAGCCCTGGCCGGCAGCGGGGGCATGGCCGACGTTTATTTGGCATACGACAAGGTCCTGGATCGACACGTCGCGATCAAGCTGTTGAAGGCCCGCTACGCCCGAGACGAGGAATTCGTCGAGCGCTTCAGGCGCGAGGCAAAGAGCGCCGCAGCCCTCGTCAACCGCTACATCGTCCCCATTTTCGATTGGGGAGAAGCTGAAGACGGCACCTATTACATAGTGATGGAGTACGTACCCGAGGGTGATCTCGGGGACAGGATCAAGAACGAGGGAAGACTTTCGCCAGGAACGGCGGCGGAGGTGGGTCTGCAGGTCGCTGAGGCTTTGCAAGCTGCGCACAAACGCGGCATCATCCACCGCGACGTCAAACCGCGCAACATCCTTATCGCTGGCTCGGCGCACATAAAGGTCGCGGACTTTGGCATAGCGCGGGCCGTCGAATCGACCACGATCTCCCATACCGGCGACATTCTCGGCAGCGTAAAGTACATGTCCCCCGAGCAGGCGGCGGGCGAGCGGGTCGGGCCCGAAAGCGATCTCTACTCGTTGGGTGTAGTTCTCTACGAAACGCTTACCGGTAGAGTGCCGTTCGACGTCATCGCTCCGGCGGATGTGGCTGCGGAGCATACTGGCGGGCCGCCGTCTCGTTCGAGTGAGCTAAACCCCGAGGTTCCGGAAGGCATGGACGCCATCGTCATGAGGCTTCTTGCTACGGACCCACACGAGCGTTATGGGAGTGCGGACAAGCTCATGGAGGACCTCGGGCGGGTACGCGCCGGGCTGCCCCCGGCAGTCTCCTCCCCGAACGAGCCGAGCACTACGGCCCCGGCGGATGTGGGAACACAGATCCTCAAACTGCCTGCGTCTGGCGTTGCCACCGGTAGCCGCCTAGGTACACGCCGGAGGAGGGTATTGTGGTTCCTTTCGACGTTCGCCGTACTGGTCGCCGCGCTCGGGATCGGCGGCTATAGCCTGCTTCGTGATGGCATCCCCGACGTACTGGGAGGCAGTGTCGGGGACTCACCACAAACGTCCGAACGAGCGCGTGCCGGACACGAGGAAGTAGAAGTTCCCTCGGTGAAAGACCTCTCCGAGCGAGAGGCACGAAAGCGACTCGGCAAGGCAGGCTTCCAGGTCGAGGTCAGGCTTCGAGAGAGCCCCGAGGGGGGTGCCGGCAGAGTTCTGAAGCAGTCGGTAGCCGGCGGAAACGAGGCAAGGGTGGGATCGAAGATCATGCTTACAGTCGGTGAAGGACCGCAGGTGGCTAGAGTACCTGACCTGGTCGGCCTCACTTACTCGGAGGCTGAGGGTGAGTTGGAGCGGGCGGGTCTCCCACTAGGTGGTGTAAGGGAAGTCTTTAGTGAGACCGTACCTGCTGGCGTGATCGCGAGTCAGGATCCGCAGGCGGGGAGTATGCTGGAGCGCGGTTCTTACGTCTACCTCACGACCAGCATCGGATCTCCGGCAGAGACGACCGCAAGCTTCTAGAGGGGGTTGCATAGGGGTTTGCACCTCTGTGCAAGCACTTCAGCACGCGCCCTGTCGGGCGCTTGTCAGCATGTCAGCTTCTTGTTTTCGCTACTGGGTTTCTGCTTGCGCGAGGATGGTGTACGGGAGGGTTCCCTGTGTGCCCGCGCAGCCGAACGCGGTCCCTCTGTAACGGACTCGGTATCGATATCCTTGCGAATCACCTGGCGGCGGCATGGTTCCACAAGGTGGCCCTGGGAACTTTTTCCTATGTTTCCCCTGGTGTGTTGGCGTACGTGGTCAGGACCCATCGTTCAGATGCGGACCGAGGAGCGACAGGTCGGCCGGTCCGAGACGGTCTGAGGCTGTCTTGGCCTGGTGCCAGAACGGGTAGATCAGCGGCGGGGCGCTCACGTCATCGAGGCTTCTGCGCTCTTCTTCTGAGAGCTCGAGCCCGGCGGCCTCGAGGTTGTCGGCTAGCTGTTCGTCGGTCCGGGCGCCGACTATGACCGAGGCCACACCCGGTCTTCCGAGCAGCCACGCGAGGGCCACCTGTGCTGCGGATACGCTGCGTCCGTCCGCTATCTCGACGAGCACGTCCACAGTGTCGTAGAGCTTGTCGGTGTCGTGGACGGGAGGCTCATCCCAGCCTTCTACGTGCCGCCCTTCCGAAGCGTCCTTGTCGCGCCTGTACTTGCCTGATAGCAGGCCACCGGCAAGAGGACTCCACACGAGGATGGGGCACTCCTGGTCTATGGCGAGTGGCACCAACTCGTACTCGGCCTCTCGCGCCTGCAGCGTGTAGTGAATCTGCTGGCTGACGTAGCGCTGCAGCCCGAGCCTCTCGGAGATGCCGAGCGCCTTCATCAACTGCCAGCCTGAATAGTTGGACGATCCTATATAGCGTACCTTGCCACTCTTGACGAGGGTGTCCAACGCCTCCAGAGTCTCCTCTAGCGGGGTGAGGCCGTCCCACTCGTGGACCTGGTAGAGATCGATGTAGTCGGTGCCGAGTCGTTTGAGACTTTCCTCGCACTGGCGGATAATGTGGTGCCGCGAGAGTCCTGTATCGTTGGGGCCTTCTCCAGCAGGCATGCGGACCTTCGTCGCAAGCAGCAAGTCGTCTCGCCGGCCCGAGATCGCCTTCCCGAGTATCTCCTCGGACTCACCTCCAGAGTAGATATTCGCCGTGTCGAAGAGGTTGATCCCGGCGTCAAGGCACATGTCCACCTGCCTACTTGCCCCGGCGACGTCTGTAGAGCCGACCTTGCTGAAGCCGCCCTGTCCGCCGAACGTCATCGTGCCGAGGGTCAGGGTAGAGACGAAGAGCCCAGAACGTCCTAGCCTACGATATTGCATAAGGTCCTCCCTAACTGGTCGTTTGTGCCAGCCTAGCACGATGAAGTCGGTCCGACAGCCAGGGCAGTTCTTTAGCATTTTAGCTAGTCAGCATGTCAGCACGCTCAGGCCTTTAAGGCCTTCGCTCGTCAGCATGTCAGCTAGTCGGCACTTTATTGCACATTGTTTGTGGATTTGACACATCTTCTTGGCTTCGCACGGCATAATATGGTGGGGTGCGACAGTGCTCGATGATTCTGTGGTTCTGGCGGGCGATAGCAGGTGCCGTCTTGCTGTTTGGTATCGTGTTGCTCACCGCTTGTGGGAGTTTGAAGGAGGTGGATCTCACCCCTGCATGCCCCCCTGGCGTAGGCGGAGGAATACGGGATCTGGGTTCACTGAAAGGTGATGACGCCGGATCCGGTAGCACCGCGGTGCGCAGGCTCCTCGAGAGCCCGAACTTCGGAGCAACTTCACAGGCGGTGAGGGATCTGGAGCGAGGCATCGTCGACCAGCGTCTTATAGCCACGCTATGGCTCCTTAGCCGGGAGCACAGGATCTGTATCCAGACCTTCAAAGAGGGCCACTACTTCCTGCCTGGCGTCGAGGACGGCCCACGGATACCCGAGGGTTACGGCAAGGCCGGTGGTCTGCGCAATACCCATTACTTTGGCAGGGCCGCTGACGTGTGGTGGGTGGACGGTAAGCCTGTCGAAGGCAACGCTACGGACCAGAATGTTCTGGAGATAGGCGAGATCCTCGCCGACATTCCACCTGGGCGGAGGCCCGATCAGACAATAGGGCCGCCAAGGTGGACTAAAGCATTGGGGTATGGGCGCAAGAAGGGCTGGGTCCTGGCCCCCGACCAACTCGGGCTGCACAGGGATCACATCCACATCGGTTACATGAATGACAGCGGGTAGAGGACCCATTCCTCTACCCGCGCTGATCAGCGCTTCAGCTACGCGTTTGCCCATACCGAGCGCGAAGATCAAGCCTCGAAGCAAGGTTGTCTGCGGACATCACCCTCCCTGGGCGAGTTACGCGGCCGTCTCGATCATCAGAGTAGGGCACTCACGCCTGCCGCCTCGCAGATCGGACGTGGGGAAGCTGGTCAGTTCCCCTTACAAGGCAAGGAAGGGCCGCGTTCTCCCCATCCTCCCCGCGGCCCTTTGTCCACGTACCGCGCATCGTTGTGCAGCACGCTCTCGCGACGGGGCGTGCAAGCACAATGAACACCTTCCACAAGCAGTCTGGGACGACGCACCGCGGCCGCGCCGCAGTTACCCTATGCATGCACCCAAGGATTGCGACACAATGGGCGAGTCCATCCCTCAAGGAGGAAAGGTGGTGGGGCCATGTTCGCGCGGGTAAACAAGTTCGACGTAAGCCCCGAGCACCTGCAACAGGGACACTGTGAGATCGAAGAGCACGTCCTCCCGGCGTTCAGGATGCAGGTTGGTTATAGTGGCGTCCTGCTCCTCGGCAACCGAGAGAGCGGCAAGATGCTCTCGGTAACGCTGTGGGAGGAGGAGCAAGAGATGCGGGCCACCGACGAGGCCTCGCACTGGTTTCTAGTCTTCGGGCCCGAGGCGGGCATCATAACAACACTCTACAGTACCACCGTCTCTAGAGTCGTGCGAAAAGTGTTACGAGGACCGATGTCTCTGGAGGGTCAACAAAGTAATGTCATCTTCTTGCTCCCACCCTTCTCCGGCGAACTGCCTCAACTCGGCCAGCAGAGAAGCGATCAACGTCGTCTTTCCCGGGTTGGCACCAACAAACTCCACCATTCGTGAAGTACCGAACATCTCACGCTGCGGGTCGTGGGCCTCGACCAATCCATCGCTGTAGAGGAGCACGCCATCTCCCGGGACGAGGGTTCTCTCCTTCTCCTCGTAGTCCATGGCTGGCATGAGGCCAAGGGGCATCCCGCTCGCCCTGAGTTCGGTCGCCACACCCTCGTGCCAGCAGCACGGTAGGTTGTGGCCGGCGTTGGCGTATCGCAGCCGACCTTCCGCAGGGTCGAGGACGGCGTAGAAGCAGGTGGCGAACATGTTTGGCGGGAGGTATGTAAAGAGGACTTCGTTTGCCTCTGCCAGCACCAGCCCTGGAGCGATGTCCCCCCTTCGGGCGATGGCACGGAGTACGCTCTGGGTATTGGCCATCACCAGTGCCGCAGGTATCCCCTTGCCGGAGACGTCGCCTATGATGAGGCCCAAACGGCCTTCCGATAAGGGGAGGAAGTCGTAGAAGTCGCCGCCGACCTCTCGTGCAGGCCGGTAGGCGTGGGTAATCTCCCAACCCTCGAGCTCGGGCAAGTTCCTCGGGAGCAAGGCATGCTGAATACGCTGTGCCACCCTGAGCTCCTGCTCGACTCGTTCGCGCTCGCTCATCTCCTGCTCAAGCCGCTCCAGCGTCGTGTGTAGCGTGTTCGCCTGGCTCCACTCCTCGGTGATCTTGCCTTCTGAGATGCGGTGGATGTAGATGCCTTCGAAGTTCTCTTCCGTTCCTGTAGGGGGTAAGCCGGCGAACTCGCCCCTGATCACGCTTCTCTCCGAGTACTTGGTGACGACCGTGTCGCCTTCGGCGATCTGCTCCTCGATGGTGAAGCTGATGATAGAGAAAGCCTCGAGGATCTCAGTTACGGCCCGCTTGAAGTCCTCGCGGGTCGGACCTTGCCCGGGAAGCAGGCCGCGATCGACGAAATCCGGGCTGAGCAGCTCGTCGATCACGCCCAGGTTCCCCCTGGCCTGCTCCTCCAGGAAGCGGCGAACCAGCGCCTTGTTCTCTTCCACCGACACAGAACCTCGTCCTCCTTGTGCCAAAGCTGCTCTCCGCGGCAGGATTAGTCGGAGCCAGACCATGGTACAACCTACGATGATCTCGGGCACCCTCGAAGCAGGCGACAGCCGCGAGGGTTGCAAAGAGAACAGGCCCGCTTTGCAAGCATTTCAGCTGGTCAGCATTCAGCATTTCTTGTTCGCTCTTGGCTGAATCCGCGGTACGCGGTGGGTCGACGCCTCTGCACATCGCTCCAAAGATGAAGGTGCGCCCATCATTTCTTTCCGCTTGCACGCTGATTCATTCGATATTCATCGAGGATTCATCGGGCTCTGTTACTATTGACATGGTTCGGACACTGGTTCCTTTATGGAGCTCTTTTTGGGAATGGGGGTGTGGCTGCAAATGGAAGACATCACGCGGGAGGTCACGTACGGCGGCGAGAATGGCGAGACGGTCACGTTCAAGGTCGACCCTGCCCTGGTGGCGGTACGCGCACGCCGTGGCAGGTCGCTTCGGGAAGGGCCTGTTACGCCCCCTGAAGCCGCACTTCTGGACGACATGGAGTCTGTCTTGAGCTTTCCACAGGTCGGCGTAGAAGTCTATCGTCGTCCCGAACAGTCGTCAGGTGCCATGGAAGAAGTGCGGCGGAAATTGCACGAATCCCCGGCCACGCGTTTCGCTGGCCGCGTGTTGGTGGATGAGGAGACCGGCGAGCCGGTGGTCTACACCGAGAACCTGTTTATCAAGTTCCTCGACGACAAGAAGCGGGGACAATGTTTGGAGGTTCTGCGTGCAGAAGGCTTGAGTGTCAAACAAGAACTTCCTTACGCTACCAACGCGTACTTCGTCGCTGCCCCGGAAGGGTCGGGCCAGGAAGTCTTCGTTATCGCAAACAGATTGCTGGAGCGTAAAGACGTCGAGTATTGCAATCCCGAACTGGTGCGGCGTCTGGCTCAACGCACCATTTCCCCGCAGCAGTGGCATCTCAAGTCGACCACGATCGGTGGCCAGTGGGTCAACGCCAGCGCGAATGTCGAAGCCGCCCACACCATCACCGAAGGTGAAGGCGCCACAATAGCCATCATCGACACGGGAACCGATATAGATCATGACGAGTTCTCCAGCCCGGGCAAGCTCGTCGCACCTCGAGACACCACCGCAAACGACGCAGATCCCCGCCCCGGTGGTCGCGATGAGAATCACGGTACCGCCTGTGCGGGCGTGGCTTGCGCCGACGGAAGGTTCGGGGCCTCCGGCGTGGCGCCTCGGGCAAAGCTCATGCCAATACGGATGATGTCACAACTAGGATCTCAGGAGGAAGCGAATGCCTTCTACTGGGCTGCGGAGAACGGCGCGGATGTCATCTCGTGTAGTTGGGGTCCCGCAGACGGGAGGTGGTGGAAGCCCGACGATCCTCTTCATAAGGCGGTAGCTCCCCTGCCCGACAGCACACGGTTGGCCCTCGACTACGCGGTTAGCCGTGGTCGAGGCGGCAAGGGCTGTGTGGTGTTATTCGCGGCCGGCAACGGCAACGAGAGCGTGGACAATGATGGGTATGCCAGCTACGAAAGAGTACTGGCCGTCGCCGCCTCCAACGACCGGAGTGTGCGCAGTGTCTACAGTGATTTCGGAAACGCTGTATTTTGCGCCTTTCCTAGCAACGACTTCGAGTATCCCAAGGAGAATCGTCCTGTGCCGCTGACGCCGGGGATCTGGACCACCGATCGCACGGGGAGACCCGGCTACAGTAACAACGACTACACGAATTCTTTCGGCGGGACCTCGAGCGCCTGTCCGGGTGCGGCGGGCGTGGCGGCTCTGGTGCTATCCTGCAATCCGTCGCTCTCCAGGGACCAGGTGAAGGATGTTCTGCGGATCTCTTGCGAGCAGATCGATCCGGGAGGCGGCAAGTACGATGAGCAGGGCCACAGTCGCCTCTACGGATACGGCCGGCTCGACGCGGAGAGTGCCGTCAGGTCGGTAGGAGGGCAGACTCGAAGGGTGCACGGACGCAGGGTGCATGGACGCAGAGTCCACGGACGCAGGGTGCATGGACGTTCTGCGGCTAGCGATGTCGACCTCGGGCCGATGGAGGCCGCCCATGAACTCCTGTTAGCCACCCTGTTGACGACCCAGGCCGCGCAGATCCAAGATCTCAGGGAGAGGGTCGAGCAGCTGGAGCTGGCCGACTAACGATCCTGTTTGTAACCTCCGGAAATAGCGTCGGAGCTTACTAGACTGAAGTGCGATCTCGTACCGGGCGTGAAGGTCGATCGCGATCGCAAAGTTGTCAGCGCACGTCCCACTCCAGGAGCTTGAACCGACGAGATCCCCATACACGCATCCAAAAAGTACGCCATAATGGGAGGGGCCAGGGATCAAGGTGGAAAGGCGGTGGGGCCATGTTCGCGCGGGTAACCCAGTTCGACGTACGTCCGGAGCGACTCCAACAGGGACACCGTGAGATCGAAGAGCATGTGATTCCGGCGCTCAGGATGCAGATTGGTTACAGTGGCCTCTTGCTCCTTGGCAACCCGGAGGGCGGCAAGATGCTCGTAGTGAGCCTGTGGGAAGACGAGCAAAAGATGCATGCCACCGACGAGGCCTCGCACTGGTTTCGAGTCTTCGGTGCCGAAGTCACCGAAGGCACGGTCACAGAAGTCGAGAGGTATGAGGTCTACCACGCACGATTGACGCATCCAGAGCCGTGATCGCGGACCGCCACGAGCAAATGATCCTGGTGGCGTACGGACTCTAGAGGCCACAAAATTACCGGCACGAACTTCCCAGGACACCGTTTCTCAGGAGAAGCTTGCAGCTAGCCCGCTCGTCCTTAAGTGTTTAGCTGGCATCTTTGCCTGCTTCCAGGCGCATTACCAGTTCGACGGTGTGATGATCCGGGTTTCCCGAGACGCGGACCTCATCGACCATGCGCTCGATCAGGAACAGACCCCAACCCCGCGCCGTCTGCGTACCCCCCAGCTTGGCCTGCAGGTCCGGTCCAATCGCTGTCGGACTCGGTAGAGGACCGCTCCCCCGGTCGATGATGCGCACCAACAAGCGTTCCTTCAGGAGCCAGATTTGGATCCTGACGGGGACTTTGGGATCGTACCTGTTGCCGTGCTCCATGGCGTTCATCGTCGCCTCGGCCACAGCGGTCTTGAGCCTATCCAGGCGTCGTCCGGAAAGACCGAGTTCGTTCACCGCCTCGGCGACCTTCTCCATCGCCAGGCGTTCGTTGCCCGGCTCGCTAGGAAGGGTGAAGTCCGCGAGGGCTCGCCTGTCGCCGTCACTATCCGTCGCATACGGTTGCACCTGGGTCTTGCGATCCTTGATGCCAGCCCTGGATCTCTCCAGGGTGACCAGGGTTATGTCGTCCTCCTGCTCGGAGTCCTCGCCCGTGAAGCGGGTCAGCTCGGCCAGTAGAAAGTCGACGAGCTCCTCGCCGCTTCCGGCACTCTGGACCATGACCAGATCTCGAAGGCGCGGGAAGCCGAACATCTCGCCTTCAGAGTCGTGAGCCTCTACCAGCCCATCGCTGTAGAACAGGAGATCGTCCCCCGCGGCGAGATCGGCCTCTTTTTCCTCGTATGGCATGCCGGGCATCAAACCGAGTGGCATCCCCCTCGCTATTAGCTCCTGTGCGTCGCCGGCCCGCTGCATATAGGGGGGGTCGTGGCCGGCGTTGGCGTAGAGGAGCCGGCCACTCTCCGGATCGAGGACGCCATAGAAGCAGGTGACGAACGTGCCGGCCGGGATGTACGCATATAGCACCTCGTTGGCCTCCGCCAATACCCGCCCTGGGGCGATGTTTCCTCTTCGGGCGATAGCACGAAGCACGCTCTGGGTGTTGGCCATCACCAGGGCCGCCGCAATACCCTTGCCTGAGACGTCGCCGATGACGAGCCCAATACGACCCCCGTCCAAAGGAAGGAAATCGTAGAAGTCGCCACCAACCTCCCGTGCGGGTTGGTAGTGGTAGGCTATCTTCCAGCCATCGAGCTTGGGCAAGTCCTTGGGGAGCAGGGCGTGCTGGATGCTCCGCGCCGTCCCTAGTTCCTGCTCGACCGAGTTGTAGAAGCTCTCCAGCTCCTTGTTGGCCACCTCCAAGTCTTCGCTGTAGATCTCAGCTCTAGAGCGGCTGCGCACCACCATCAAGGTGATACCGAAGATCAGCAGGCTCAACATAAGGCCGCTCGCAAGCACGAAGGGAGGCAGGTTGCTCTCGGCCCCCTCCTCGAAAGCCGGCAGCGTAGTAAAGTACAGCGTCCACACGCGTCCGGCCACCCTTATTTGGGTCTCTTTGAAGAAGAGGAACGAATTTCTCTTCTTCTCGTCGCGTCTTATGCCGTCGCGATCGTAGAGCAGTGGGCTCGAGGCTATGCTCCCGCCGTCGTAGGCCTCGAAATCTATCGCTGGGTCGAAGGATCCCTTGAAAATCCCATCGAGTAGCTCGTCGCTTACGAACGATCCGACGATGAACCCTCTGAGCGCGCGCCGACGCTCACCGACACTCCCTAGCGGCTCCCTCTCTTGGTAGATCGGGAGGTAGACGACAAAACCCCGTCGTAAGGCGAGATTAGCTATGTCGTCAGGGTGGGCCTCACTCAGTACGTAGACCATGTTTGTAGCCCGCGGCTCTCCGCTATCGCGCGCCAGGTCCATAGGCTCCCTATGCGCATCCTCAGCATAGAAATCGTAGTCGAGCATGCTCTGGTTGGCCTCGCCAATGGGAGCTACGTAGGTTAGGGGGAAATACGCCGAACGCTCCCCACCGGGGTCCAGATCAGGCCGCATCCCTGGCAGCCCCTCGTCCCGAGACTTGCGCATGAAAGACTCTCTGTCCTCGGGATCCACCCTCTGGGCGTAGCCCAGGGCTTGTAGACCCTCGAAGCGGCTGGCTGGCTCGATGCCCTTGACGTAGTCGCTCCAATCCTCCTGGGTGACCGAGTCGGAGGCGTAGAACAGGCCGCGGGCGCCGAACATCGCGTCGAGGTAGGCTTTGGTGCGGCGCTCCAGGGCCTCCTGGGTGGCCTGGGTGCTCTCCTCGAAACGGGCGCGGTTCTGCACTTCGACGGTCTGGCGCACGTAGTACCAGGCGATGACGGTCAGGAGGAGTGCTATGAGCAGCACACCGTAGGCTGCAGTTCCGCGTCGCAGGTAGCGCCCGAAGCGGGTGAGCCCGGACCGCAGCGCCGCCAAGCCGACATCGGATCGTCTCACCTCAGACGCCGGGGCTTCGTAGTTTCTGGTGGAGTACCCACTCGAAGAGGTGTTCTGCCAGGTTCACCGTCGATTCACCCTTCATCTGTGAGCGGTCGGTATCGTCTCTGCCTACTCACTCGCCCCATCCTACACCGTTGGCGTCTCCGGTTCGTGACGAAACAGTGAAGCCCGAAGAAGCAAGGTGCAAGCGCTATGAGTAGGCAGGAGGCTGCCTGGCTCGCCAGGTATATGTGTGAGGTTTCTCCGGACAACGGCGGTTCTGGAGCCAGGCTTCGCGATCTTGCGTTATGATTGTGCCCTTGGAAGGCTAGAGTAAGGTGGTGCCCAATTAAGTGAGTAGGTTAGAGCAGGCGCTGAACAAGCCGATGGTCGTGCTCGTCGTTGGGGTGGTCGCCTTGACCATCAACGTTTTATTGTACTTCGGCATCTTTGTGCCCAGGGTGACGCCGCTCATCGCGAACGTACACTCTCTTGGCACCTCCCTTCCTGAGGCTATTAGTAAGTCAGTTCCCGAAGTTATTGGTAAGTCAGTATCTGAGGCTATCGGGGAGTCAGGTTCTGAGGCTGGTAGTAAGTCAGGTCCTGAGGTTCCTGAGGATAGTAGTAAGTCTGATTCGGAGGCAATTAGTGAGTCAGTTTCTGGGGTTAGTGATAAGTCAGGTTCTGAGGCCGGTAGTAAGTCAGGTCTTGAGGCACGTAGTGAGTCTGGTTCGGAGGCCGGCTCAGCTGCAGACTCACCTTCCGGCTCAGCTCCTGAGCCACCGCCACCTTCTCAGCAACAGTATCAATAAGCCACGGTGAGAGGGTCGGGGTCTCTCTAGCAGCCTCGGCCCATCTTCTCGCTCCTGTTCACAAAGTGTGCGGATTATGTCATACTAGGTCATCTTGAAGAATAAGGAGGGGGTGGTGTCGAGGGGCGTTTAATCCTGCTGGTGCCGTCGCTGGCACTGTTTGCGCTTGTCGGGACGACAGTGGAGCGAGCAGAGGGGCAGACGTAGCCCCACTCGTCGAGGGTGAGAACTTCGACGTCAAGGCTGCCGGTACATCCATCGTCAACGCCACCATGTATCAAAGCAGCCGGGAACTCAAATTCTTGAATGTATTCAGGCGAGTATGATGTAACCGTTACGTCTTGGAAGGGACTCCGGGGCCGACATTCCGGTCAACCGGTAAGGAGGGGTATGCAGAAACTTTTAACACTCGTGTTCGTGTCCGCCCTTGTGGCGTGCCTGGCAATATTCACTTTCTCCTCCACCAAGGTGGAGGCAGCAGCCACCCGCGTGGTCAACGTCCCGGCGCACGCGAACCTTGCCAACGTTGTGAACTCCGATTCTGCTACCACGGCTACGGCTTTCCAGCTCGCCCCGAACGCCACCTATCAGGTCAACGACCTGATCATCCTGAAGGTGGGCGACGAGCTTAGGGGCGCTGAGGGTATATGGAGGAGGGTTGGACCGGCTACCGACCCCGACCCCACCACGAAGCTCGTCAACGGGGCCGACCTCGAGAGCCTTATAGCCCTCAGGGGTGACAACGTTATTAGGTGGCTCGATATCTCCGGCGCTGACTTCAAAGGCCGCTCCGGCGGCGGGTCGGCCATAGCTGCCGGCTCTGGCGACGATGAGACCCTGATTGAGTTCAACCGTATTCACCACAACGGGGCGGCTGGTATCACAAACGCTCGCGGTCACATCCTCTACAACGAGATCGACAGCAACACCACCGACCTCCGAGCCCTCGGCGTCATCGCCGCTGGGGTGAAGGGGATAAAGGAGTACGAGGCCGGGCACAATTACGTGCATGACAATCTGGGACACGGGCTCTGGGGCGACGTGCTCATGAGTGACACCACCGTAGGTTCTTTCAACGTGCATGACAACGTTCTTTCTAACAACGGCCGGGCTGGCGTAAGGTTCGAGCGTACAGAATGCTCCGGCGCCGAATTCAGCGCAACGTATAACATCATCCAGAACAACGGTTCGGAGACAGTGCGCGGCGGCGTCTCGATACACGACGCTTGCAACTCCTATGTTGCTAACAACACCTTCGGCGGAAATGAGGATGACCTCGGGATCCGTATCACCGACTCTGGACGTTCCGACAGGCCAGACACCAAGAATGTCGAGGTCGAAAACAACACCATGAACGGAGACCTCATAAAGCTCGGACCCGGCGTCAGTACGTCGGCTGACAACATCACTCTTAGGTAACGACAGGAGATCCAAGCTTACAAGGAGAGGACGGTCACCACGGCGTCAAGCGCCGGCCAGGTTGGTAAGAGAGTCCGGCCGAGACGGAGGGGGGAAGCCCCGACCGGACTATGCACTACTAACCCTAACATTCTTGCCTTTAAGCGTTGTTAATGGAGGTTGAAGGACCTTTAAGACTTTCCCTGCTGCGAGGGTAGAAAGGGTTCACCGGAGGACAGCCTCTTGAACACATCCCCCAAAGTGCAGAGCCTGGGACCCGTAGGACCCGGTCGAGTGACTGCTGCCAGACTACTCTCTTACCGCTCTCGACAACACCTCCCGTCTGCGTTCGGGACCACTTATCATGCAGCGCCGATAGATCCCCGGCTGCGCTAGGCGTTGCGAACATCCGAGAACGCCTCTTCCAAGAGGTTGGGTGGATCATACCCCTACCGGCGCTACCCTTGTTCGGTCAGTACTTCCGCTCGCAGCCTTTCACCCGGTCGTTCTTATCGACGTAACAGATGTCGAACCCGCGTCCACCGCCCACCGTGTTGCGCGCCTTCCCGTCGCGGGAACTGTGCAGTATGTCATTGTCGGGACCGCCGTCGAGCGTGTCGGCGGCTCCTTCTCCCCAGAGTTCATCCCGTCCATTGCCCCCACGCATCGTGTCGGCGCCGGAACCCCCTATAGCCTTATCCTCCCCGGCGCCGCCCTGCACCAGGTCCCGTCCGTTCCCGCCGTAGAGCCCCGCGTCGTTTCCGTCCCCACCGTAGAGCTCGTCAAACCCGCCCGTCGCGTCGATAACGTCCGCTCCGTCCTTCCCGTAGATGCGGTCCTCGTTACCCGAGCCGTACATCGTATTGGGCCCGTCCGTCCCCCGACACGCGCTACCCGCCGTGCATTCGATAACGGCCCAGGCGGTTCCGCTCGCTAGGGTCAGCAGGATCGCCACTAGACCCAAGGTTTTCGCTACTCTGTTCATACCTCTCCTTCCTCCGCTCTACCGAATCAGACTGTCGACCGCCTTGTGGAGGTCTTGCGTGCCTGTCCCCGGACGACGGCCCCTGTGGGACGTGGGGTGGATGTAGTCGGTGGCCAGATACATGAGTACTCCTCGTTCTCTAGAGAAGGATACAGGTTGCGGGCCTGGACATCCGATCATGATACCCCGGCCCGGTCGGCTACGGCTAGACTAGCTGACCAGTCTGCTGCGCACGAGGGCAGGATCTCGACGTAACCGTCCGTTCCGTGCACGCGGATCCGCTGCCCATCCCGGATCAGCCGGGTGGCATGCTCCACCCCCACGACGGCCGGCAAGCCGTACTCCCGTGCGATCACCGCGCCATGGGTCATCAGGCCCCCCACCTCTGTCACCAGGCCCTTGATCGCGACGAACAGGGGCGTCCAGCTGGGGTCTGTGTAGGTGGTGACCAGGATATCGCCCGCTTCGAGATCGGCCTCCGCCATGTCCAGGATGACGCGGGCCCGCCCCTCGATGGTGCCGGCCGAAACCGGTAAGCCGACCAGCGCGCCGGCCGGCAAATCGTCGCGTCGGTACGTCCCGGCGATGACCTCGCCATCCGACGTGAGCACCCGGGGCGGCGTGAGCGCTTGATACGACCTTAACGCGTCCTTGCGCTGGCGGATGAGCTGGTCATCCACTTGGTTCGTGCGCACGACGTCTCGGAGCTCCTGGAACGTGAGGTAGAAGATGTCTTCCTTCTCACGAAGCACGTGGGCCTGCACGAGGCGCTCGGCTTCTTCCAACAAGGCCAGCTTGTAAACGAAGTAGCGGCTGACCATACCGTACTTCGGATACTCCCGGTACCCGATGAAGGTCCGGACCCGGTCGATCATCCGCTTGGCCTCTTCGGCCTTCCGCTCCCCGTCCGGCAAGGCCCGCAAGCGCTCCAGCAGCTCCTGTTCCTTCTTCCAGGCCTCCTGCCGCCCTTGCTCGAAGCGCCGCTCGCCGGCGCCCGGCTCGAAGTTCTTGATGTTGCCGAGGATCATGGGCACGAGCATGGTGGGGCGTTCGCTCCAACGCGGCCTCGTGATGTCGATTTCGCCGACGCAGCGCATGCCGTACTTCTCGAGGTAGGCCCGGATGGCGTCTCGCGCTTCCCGCCCGCCCGCGAGCTTGGGCAGCTCGTCCAGGAAGCCCTCGTCCTCGACGTGCTGCAGAAAAGCCACCACGTCCGGATGCGGGCGGATTACGTCCGCGACGTCCAGGAGCGCCAGCCCCATCTCCGACGTGACGTTGTGGGGGACGGACTGCGTGAGCGTGTCGGCCGCGTTCTTCTCGCCCAGCCACGTCTGCAGCTGCTCGTTGAGCCACCAGGTGGCCTCCATCGCCGCCATGATCACCTGATGGCTCTGCGGATCGAACAGGATCCGCCTCAGCTCCTGGATGTCCGCCAGGATGAAGTCGAGCAGCGCCGATCCGGACTTCGTCGGGATGTCGCGCTTCAAGGCGGCGATGGAGGCCTGGCTGCGCCCGATCAGCTCGGCGACGATGGCCGGATCGGTCTCGATCGGGGCTGGCGCGCCGCCCGCCGGCGCCCCGCCGGGCCCCTCGTCCGGGAGCGACCGGATGAAGTCGCCGCGATCGAGAATGGTCTGCAGCGCGTCCCTGATCAGCGGATCGGATTTCCCCAGGATCTCCAGGAGGCCCGCGCGGCTCGCCGGCGAACCCAGGGCCCGGGTGACGTCGACGAACAGCCTCCCGCCGGCCTCGGCCATGGGCCGCGGGGTCGTCATCTGCCAGAAGGAGAGTCCCAGGGGTTTCATCGGGTCGGTCATCATCTGCTGATGACCGACGGAGACGTAGACATGGTTCTCTCGGTCGCCGGACGCGGGGATGGGGAACAGCGTGGTGATCGGCCGGCTCTGCACGAACTGGAAGCCATCGTCGACCAGGCACCATTCGATGTCCTGGGGGCGGCCGAAGTGCGCTTCGATCCGCCGGCCCAGCTGGGCGAGCCGCACGACCTGCGCATCCGTCAGCGCTGGCTGCTCCTGCCGCTCCGGCTCGAGCGCCTGCTCCTGCGTCCCGCCTGCCGGCGAGGCGTGGATGGCAAGCTGCTTGGTGGCAACCGCCTTGGCGACGACCTCACCGTCCCGCACCTTGTAGACGTCCGCGTTCACCAAGCCGGAGGCCAGGGCCTCGCCGAGGCCGAAGCTGGCCTCCACGGAGGCGACCTTCCGGTTGCCGGTGACGGGGTCGGCTGTGAAAAGGATGCCGGCCGCCTGCGGGAAGACCATCCGCTGCACGACCACGGCCATGTGGACCTTCCGGTGGTGCAAGCCGTTCCGCAGGCGGTAGGTCACGGCCCGCTCGGTGAAGAGCGAGGCCCAGCACCGGCTGACGTGCCGGAGGATCACCGCCGGCCCCACGACATTCAGGTACGTGTCCTGCTGGCCCGCGAAGGAGGCCGTCGGCAAGTCCTCCGCCGTCGCACTGGATCGGACGGCGTAGGCGGCTTGCTCGCCGAGCCGGGCGAGCGGGCGGGTAATCTCCGCCGCCAGATGGTCAGGGATGGCGACCCCTTCGAGGGTCTGGCGGATCTCCGCGCTGAGCGCGCGGATCGCCTGCCGGTCGTCCGACTTCAGGCGCGACAGCCGATCGAGCCGATCGTCGATCGACGGCGCTTCCGCCATGATCCGCTGGAAGGCGTCCGTCGTCACGCAAAAGCCAGCCGGCACGCGGAGGCCTTCGATCCGCGAAAGCTCCCCCAGGTGCGCGCCCTTGCCGCCAACGACCGCGACCTGCGTCTGGTCGATCTCCTGGAAACCCAACACGTAGCAGCCCATCCGCTCCCTCCTTTGTGCGTTCTCGAAAGAATGTCGCCGCGAGTGCCACCATCGGTTCGACGTCCCCGTGCGACTCATACGTCGACAACACACGCATTTCGCTACTCCCATTACCGTAGGTTCTGGCTTCGGCCGGCATTATGCGGCACGACCCGGGGCT
Organism: uncultured Rubrobacteraceae bacterium; assembly: GCA_902806095.1. Classification (GTDB taxonomy): domain Bacteria; phylum Actinomycetota; class Rubrobacteria; order Rubrobacterales; family Rubrobacteraceae; genus Rubrobacter_D. The sequence goes on along the minus strand of CADCVF010000072.1, from coordinate 17,201 downwards.
TGACGCAAGCCCCCCGGTTCGCTATATACTGGAAGTGGAAAGGAGTGGGTACTCTTCTTTCCACTTGCCGTCCGCTGTGGACGGACAACCTCCTCGCGAAGCGGCGGCGTACGGCGGTACGCAGACACCTCGTAACACCTCGGCCCCTCCCTCGAAACTAATCACATTGCTGAAACCATTAATATGCTTTCGAGTACTTACACGTCTTGCCAAGCAATCGATGTGCGACTCAGACTGTCGTCAAAACCGGGTCGGACAGCGACGGAACGATCAGTTTTCGGCGGACTTTGAGCATGACACTGCAGAGCACCGTCCGGGATGGTGGGCACCTGACACTGATCTTCCATCCGTTCCTAGAGGACCAGGAGGACAGATTTCGGATCATGCGCGAAGCGCTAGAAGACCTGCGTGTTCTGGTAGATGAGCACGTGGTCTGATGCGCGCCGCAGCGAGACGTGGCATCCTGGATCCGGAGGCACCCCAAAAATTTCGGTAACGGGGTCGAGCTAGATCCTTCCGAGGCTTGAAGGCGCCCACGCCTGGTCGGTCACCTCGAGGTCCGGTTCGCGTTCCAGCACGATCGCAAGCGGTAGCCTGAACGACTCGCTGTCATCCTCGAGCATCAACCCGTAACCTCTCCGCCATGCCTAGAGGCTGTGCACGCAGCGAATGAGGCGGTCGCTAGCACCTGGCAATCTCGTGCGCTAGTATGTGCCTAGATCTGTCGAATCGGGGAGAGGATGGAGCCCGCACCGACCAACACCCAAGCGGAACGCGAGCGGGTCTACTCGGTCGGGTACGACGAGCAGGGGAGCTACGACATCTGCCGAGGGACCGAGGGAATGCCGGCGCTGAAGGGGAAATGATCAAGTTGCGTGGGGGCGCGTTGTTGATGGTCGGCGTGGTGCTTCTTTTCGTCGCGCTATCCTTCACGGGGGCTGTTGCAGCATATGCGATGCGTCATGATGGGCAAGGGCAAACAGCACGGCTCAATGCTCCTGTGGGCGTTCGCCTCGCGACGCCAATCGGAGAACTGAAGCGCGAGCCGCCCGATGCGACGTCCCAGAAAGAGCCGGTAGGCAAATCGCCCAGCGCAGCCCGGCCGCTGAGTGTGCAGGCGCAAACCGCGCACGCCACAAGCGCGGCTCCACAACGCAGCGGGTCCTGGATACATGGAGACAAACCACCGGCCGATACTTCTACGTTGGTTTACGTGCGGACTTGTGATAGCGGCACCTTCGCCCTGAACGTCGCGGAGAAAGAGATGTTTGATCTACACAATGAGACGAGGATCGCCCGCGGACTTGGGCCCTTGTGTCTGTCCTCCGTTCTTACCACAGCGGCCCGTGCTCGCTCTCAAGACATGTTGAACAGAAACTACTTCTCACACTACACGCCAGGTGGTGTGACGGTTATAGATCAGCTACGGCGCAAGGGTCATTACAGTTCCGAACCGGGCGACTACCACATGCTAGGGGAGAACATCGCAATGGGAGGCGACGGCAACGACGAGGATACCCCCGAGCACCTTTTCACAGGGCTCATGCACAGCGAGGGCCACAGGGAGAACATATTGAGAGGGGAGTTCGAGGAGGTGGGCGTAGGGGCGCGATCCGGCACCTACCAGGAGTACGATGACGTCTCAACGATGTACACCACGGTGTTCGGAGGGCGCTAGTCGCCGCGAGGATCGAGGGGCACGGAATCTTGAGGCGGGAACACTCCTCTCCCCTAGCACTTCGTGATGTTCGAATTGATCGGGGTTATGCAGCGATGCCGAAAGTCGTGATTAGACCCGGTCGGCGCGCACTATCAGGCGCTTCTCGAAGGTGGGATAGGGGGTGCAGGTCTGCAACGTCACCATGTCCCTCCCCCTCACCTGCCCCATCACCCACACGTCTTTTGGATCAGCTATGAAAACCTCGCTAACGCGGTATCTGTAGGACCTACCGGCCCGGTCTTTGAGGAGCACCTCATCTCCTGTATCCAGCTTGGGGAGGTTGTAGAAGATCATACGGCTCCAGGTTTCCCGAAACCCCATGCGGTGTCCCGCCAGGTAGACGTTCCTCTGAGCCGTAGGTGACCACGGCAGGGAGGTCTGTGGGTTATGGGCGACCCCGTTGGCCAGCGCCCAGCGGCCGTCGGAGTCGAAGACGGGGACATCATAGACACCCATCGCTTCTATGGTGAGGCCCATTATGGCTCCGGGAAGTAGTTCGTAGTGACGTTCTCCTTTGGCGCTCTTCAGCTCTCCTCGGGTGGGCTCGGGCCAGCCCCTTTGTTCCGCGCCCGGCAGTGGTTGCTCTTGTGGCTGAGGTTGGTACTTGTGTGGTCGGGACACCGGCTCAGAGGGTGCTTCAGAAGGAGTTCGCTGGCCCGCCGGTTGAGGCATTTCGGGCTGAGATTTCGGGGTTTCGGCTTCCTCCTTGTGTTGCCCCACCGGCCCACCGGAGGACGAGCCGTACGCCAGCGGCTCCTCTCGAGAAGAATGAGGCGGGGAATCCTTCTCGCTAGATGACTTCCTGGTCGCACTCCCTTCCTGGCCGGAGGAGGTGCCCGGCGCTTGGCCAGGGGACTTGGTGGCAGCCTCTGCTGTGACCATCTGCTGAAGATCGCTGCCTACAGTTACGCTCACCACCACCGCGGCGATCACGAGGGCAAGGGCGAACGCCATCAAGATCACACCCACCTTGAGGAGCGGGACTTCCCTAAACACCCGGCTGCCTTCCCTCGTATGTTGAGTGTTACCGCCGGCGCATGAACGACAGTCCAACGGCCGCCCCGCTGATGAGCAACGCCAGCAGCGCCACCGCCGAGACAAGCACGGAGAGGCCACCGGTGTTGGGTAGTTCCTGACCCTCGGGGATCGTGTCGCGAATCACGTCGTCCTTAGCCGGGGTGGTATCGCCTTTGGTGGTTGCACCGGTCGTCGCCGCGCCCGTGGTGCCGGTGGTGTCCGCAGTACCCGTAGTGGTGCCTGTAGTATTCGTCGTTCCCGTTGTCGTATCTGCGGTTGGGCTTGCGCTTGCGCTCGCCGTCGGGCTCGAGACTATGGTAGTGCCGGTGGTACCTGTGGTGGTACCTGTGGTGGTACCTGTGGTGGTACCTGTGGTGGTACCTGTGGTGCTGGTAGTCGTACCCGTCGTTGTTCCTGTCGTACCTGGAGTGGTGACAGTGGTTGACGTAGTGCCCGTTGTCGTACCTGTGGTGGTACCCGTCGCTCCTGTTGTCGTACCTGTAGTAGTGCCCGTGGTGCTAGTGCTGGTGGTGCCCGTAGCTCCGCCATCATCCCGGCGAGCGCCGGGGGTTCTCTCGCAGTTTTTCTTGGCCTTGTCGTCGCGGTGCATGGTCTCGACCTTGTCGAAGCCGGCCCCGCAATCTATGAGATCCACCTCGTCAGTGTCGCGCAGGTAGATACGGTCGGCTCCGGCGCCAGCGTACACCTTATCGTTGCCTTTGCCGGGCATGATCTTATCGTTGCCTAGGCCACCCCAGAGGCGATCGTTGCCACTATTGCCCTTGAGGCGGTCAGCCCCGGCGCGTCCCTTGAGGCGATCCACCCCTTCGCGTCCCTTGAGGCGGTCCTCCCCGTCGGTCCCGAGGAGCGTATCGTTGTCGTCGGTGCCGGTTAGGACCTTAGCCAGAGCTTGGTGCCCAGAGAAGAGCGCTCCGACCATAAATACCATCACTGTGAGCAAGATGTACAGTCGATTCATTCGATTGCCTGCCTTAGTCTCCCGTGGAGCTTGTGCGGCTCGCTTTGCATCTAACCAGAACACTGGTTTTTGGTGTCTAACCCGCCCTGGTTGGCGGTTCCTTATGTCACAGGCGAAACAATAGCAGCTTCTGGACGTAGCGCAACCTCAGAAATCTTGCGAGAACCCCGTCAAAGCGCGGTTCGTAGATCGTTACTACCATAGGCATACAGATCCCGGCACACGAGGGTCGATTGTTTCTGGGTCGGTTGGCGGTCGTGGACTTTCCTTTATGCGAGGACCGCGTGCGCCACTTGGCCTCCCCCAGGCTTCGTTTAGCGGAGCACTTTCTCGGGGGCGGTTGTAGGCTCGGCGCTGCTACAGTACGAGATCGATCAGATATGGGCCCTCGGAGCGCAGACCGGCGGCGAGCTCACGCTCGAGCTCCTCCATAGTCTTGGCGCGCTCAGCCTCCACACCCATGCTGCGGGCGAGGCCGACCCAGTTAAGTGCCGGCCGATCGAGCTCCATCATGTCGAGTGCCCTGCGCCCGGCATCGCCCGGGCCGACGTTTGCCAGTTCCTGTTTGAGGATCGCGTAGGAGCGATTGTTCAGCAATAGCGTGGTGACGTCGAGACCCTCGCGCGCCTGTGTCCATAGGGCCTGCACGGTGTACATCGCGCTGCCGTCGGCCTGCAGGCAGATCACCTTGCGATCCGGGCAAGCGACCGCCGCCCCGGTGGCGAGCGGCAGTCCGATACCGATAGCACCTCCGGTGACCTGTAGGCAGTCGTGCGGGGCCGCGCCCCTCGTTCGCGACATGAAAGCAGCGGCGGCGGTGAGCGCCTCGTCGACGACGATCGCGCCTTCCGGAAGTAGGGACCCGATGGCTGCGGCGGCCGCCTCTGGCGTGATCTCTTCACCCGAGGGTAGTGGGTACTTCTCTCGTGCCTGGACGGGGGCATTCTGGGACGCGCCGAGCTCTTCGGCGAGTGCCTCCAGTGCCCCCACGATGTCCTCGCCTGGCGTGGCGAGCGTGTGGGTCTCGCATTGTGGCGGGCTCAGCACGCTCGGCTTGTCCGGGTAAGCGAAGAAGGCGACCGGAGCGTCGGAACCGACCAGTACGAGGTGGCGCGCGTCGGCGAGGGTCGCAAGGGCGGCGTCGACCGGGTAAGGGAGGAAGTCGACGGCGACCCGCCCTGCCCCACGTTCCACCCGCGCGTTGAGCGTCTGCGCGAGCAGGCGCGCGCCAGTCTTCGCGGCGATGCGACCCGCCAGAGTCAGGCCCGGTTCGCGCAGGGCATGGCCGCCCATAAACAAGACCGTGGGCTCGCCGGAGCGCAAGGCCCGAGCAACATCAGAGATTGCCTCGGGAGCGGCCGGCGCGCGAGCCTCGACGGGGGGCAACGGTGCCGGCCCGTCCGCCTCGTTCCAGAAGGCGTCGGCTGGGACGATCAGGGTCGCGACCCGACCAGGCGGGGCCATCGCCGCGGCCACGGCATCTGCGCCGTCGCGCGCGACCGAGCGAGAGTCGGCTGACGTCCGGACCCAGTCTGAGAAGGGTCGCGCGGCGCCCTCGATGTCGGAGGTGAGCGGCGCGTCGTACTCCTTGTGGTAAGTCGCGTGGTCGCCGACGACGTTGACCATCGGCGTGTTGGCGCGCCGGGCGTTGTGCACGTTGGCGAGCCCGTTGGCGAGACCTGGCCCCAAATGCAGAAGGGTCGAAGCCGGCCTGTCCGCCATGCGCGCATAGCCGTCGGCCGCGCCCGTCACAACGCCCTCGAACAGCCCGAGCACGCATCGCATATCCCCGAGCTGATCGAGGGCCGCAACGAAGTGCATCTCCGAAGTGCCCGGGTTGGCGAAGCAGACGTCCACTCCCGCGCTGGCCAACGTCTTGACTAAGCTTTCCGCCCCGTTCATCTGTTCATTCCTCGCCTATGCTCCCGTCAATGAGCGCACCCCACCAATCTTAGCCTCGACGAAACCGTCGCGTCGTTGGGTATGGGCTGCTACCTCCGATAACGTCCAACGCAAGTGTCCCAACTGTCAGGACGGTGCTCCAGGCCGTCGGCAGGATAGCACCCGCGATGCAAGTATAGGACGCCCCAAGGGCTCTCGTCTATAACAGATCGAAAATCCTAAAGGGGCCGCAAGAGCCGAAGTACGTTGCCAGGGACACGGCCCAGGACGGGGCGACAACTCATTGGGTATTCATCGCCGATTGCTATTGTTGTCGCGACGGAAAACCCGGCGGGGGTTGAGCCCCGCCCTCTACTCAGAAGGTGGCCCTTATGAGGCGCATCATCTTGCTGGTGACGACGGCTATAGTTGTGGTGGCGCTAGTTCTTACAGTCGCCTTGCCGGCGCTTGCCGCACCGCCGACGCTAACGGTTACCTGCGAGACTCCCCCGACTGGTGTTGTCGTCTCTACCAACGACCCGCAAGAGTACGGCGAGGTAAACGCCTTCTACAGGGAATGTGAGGAAGGGTTCGTAGTACTTGCGCCCCTCCGCTGAGCGTGTGAACTGCTCTGGATGCGACGAGTCGACCAGGACCACGCCCGCCACCTCGTCGGGGCGCCGGTCGGCGTACGTCCGCGCGTACAGGCCGCCGGTCGAATGGCCAACCAGCACGTAAGGACTTTCGATACCAGCTTTGGCGAGCAAGGCGTGCATTTCGCCAGAGATTTGCCTGGCGTCCCGGGGTTCCGGGCCCGGCTCACTCCAGCCCATCCCCGCCCGGTCGTAGGCGCACACGCGCGTGGTCTTGGCGGCCCCCTGCTGCACGTTGGCCCAATCGGCCGACATATTGCCCAATCCAGACTCCAAGATCACGGTCGGACTGCTCTGGCCAATGCAGTTGACGTGTAACTCGTGGCCCACCATGGCGACCATCTCACCGGGCGGAGGATGAGCTCGCTCGGCACGCTCTGTGGCGATGGCTTGGTAGATCGCCCCGACGACGGCGAGGGCCAGGAGGGCGACGATCAACCCCAGGAGCGCCTTCCCAATCCACCCTATGATCTTTTTGGCCGTACTGCTGCTCACTACGCCAAGACTAATACCTAGCGGGGCGCTGTGCTTGTGCCGAAGGTTTGTTCACCCGAGTGCGTGGAAGGGAGTTCTCCAAAGTTTATGTTCGAGATTACGGCTAGCACCGGGGTATACGGTGACCGTGCGTCCGCGCCGTCGACTACGAAACGTGGGGAGGCAGTATTGAGTGGCGGGATCTCGTCCGGTCAGCAAGGATCGATCACCCACGTGTGAATTTCGAACGCCAGACAATTCCGCAGAGCCCCGCATCTGCAACCGACTCGCGTTGGAGTTCGCGTGACAGCGTGGAGATAGGGTGAATACGCAAGGGTTCAGCCTGGCCCTAGCCCTGCCATCGCCTTCTGAGCCAGTTCGAGGTACGGCCGCGATTCCAATCTCCGGAAGATCTCGGCGGCCTCCTCGAGCCGGTCCCAACCCTGCTTTGTCTCCGGCCTGCCGGTCTGCATCAAGCCCCACTCGTAGAGAGAGCGCGCCTCGGCGTACGGGTAGCGCAACAATCGGGCAACGGATACCGCCTCCTGGAAGACGCCCTCCGCCTCATCCGCTCTGCGCCGCCTGACCAGCACCATGCTGCGCACCCTTAGCAACTCCACCAGCGCCAGCCTGTTTCCCTGCGCCCTGGCCCGCTCGATACCCTCCTGCACCACCTCCTCGGCGCGACCTTCGTCCCCTAACTCCAGGTACGCCCAGGCAGGCACACCGAGCGCCAAGTCGGACGCGTAGCCTCGTTCGTCCGCCGCCGCAACCGTCGCCTCGCGTCCCGCGCGCTTAGGCACGCCGAGCGCGACGATCGTCGCCGAGGCCGTGAAGGTGTCGGCGTCCACGAACAAAACGTTCGACGCCCCGACCAGCGCGATGAGGAACCCGGCCAAGAGGGGCCACACGAGCGAACCGATGCGGACGACCGAGTTCGCCCGCTCCCTGCTCATCGCCCCATGCGCGCGAGCGCGGGCACGAGGAGTTGCCAGAGGGTGAGAACTCCTGCCAGGTAGAGCAACGGGACCGAGGCAACCGCAGCCTCGCTCGCCAGATCAGCGAAGATGCTGGCGCGCTTGAACCCCATCCGGTCGACGAGAGGACCTCCGACCACCGCCGGTAAGACCGACCCGAGCACGAGAGCCGCGCTGACGAGGCCCGTCTTGGCGGCGCTGCCGGTGGTCTGAAGGACGAACCACGGCCCCGCGACGATGGTCATCATGTTGCCCACCTGCAAGACGGCTTCGGCCGAGAGCAGCGCGAAGATCGGGGTGCGATCCGCGATGGCAAGCCCTTGCTCCGCCACCGACCGTACCTAGCACTCGTCCTCGGGTTGATTGGTCAAGAACCCGCCGCCGAGGACCGCGTACAACCTCTCGCCCGGCACGGGGTCCACCTCTAACCCGTTGGCGACTTCCAGGACCTTCTCGGCGATAAATCCAGCCACGGAAGCCGGGTTGAGGGCATGCCTGATCCTCAAGGCGGCAAACGGCGTGTCGGTAACGAATCAACGAGGGGGACCCTCCTGCGAGCCCGTGATCGATCTGACGAACTCTTCGCGCTCGACGCTCACCAGCTCCAACACCCAACGGATGTCCGGGTCAGGCGGCGGATCGAGCGCGATCCGTCCTACTTTCGCGGGCTTCCCGCGAAGCCACGAGACGATTTCCCTGGCGGAGGTTTTGCTGACCCGCCACTCGCCTCCGAAATCCGCGTGCCGGAGAAACGAGATGGCTTCTTCCTCGCAACCGAAGACCGGGAGAATCCCTTGGTCGTCGATCCGGCCGACGATCAGGGGTGTGGCCGCGCATCGCTCTCGTCCGAAGATCAGCCAGTATGGTACGTGTGCCGGTTCCGGAACCCGTTCGGCAGGCGGCATGCGCCCGGAGAGCGACGCCTCGGATGGGCGCGGTCGTGGCCTCGCCGTCCAGACGGAACGCTGCGAGTGCCGAGCGGGGACCGCTCTCCCGGGTCTACCGGTTTCTCCGCCGCACCTATCGATGTTCTTCGCCCCCAACCCCGCAGACGCTTACCGATTTCGGTTCCGAGCGCTCGACGGCGAGGGTCTCCTGCTCCCCTGCTTGCCCTTCGCGCTGTCCGCACACTCCTCGATTCGCTCCAGCTCGTAATACCAATACAGCTCCGCGCTCCCGTCCTCGAAGCGCACCTCCATCGCCCGATAGCTGAGATGGCCGTAGGTGTGCTCTATCGTGCCGATGCGCCCCCTGCCGCCCCGCTTTGCCGCGTCCAGGACCCTGACCTGCACACCCGGTCGTGCGTCCTCTGACCTCACCCAAGCCCCTTGCCTTCGCCGGATGGGTCATCCACCCGGATCCGTCGATCCCCTCTCAGGTCAGCGTCCCGTAGGAGGGGCAACGCGGAAGCGCCGGTCCGAAGCCCCCCGACGTCGATGCCCGTAAGCCCTCGCTGACCGAGCCGTACTCGGCACTCGGTCGAACCCCCCGGCGGGGCGTCGTCGAACCTCCGGCGGCCTTTGTTCCTACGCTTGGCCTCGTACATGGCCGCATCCGCGGCGCGCACTAGGTCTTCCGCCGAGCCTCTCCCCGACCCGTCGCTGAGGGCGATACCCACGCTTGCGTCCACGGATATCTCGAGGCTCCCGATGCGAAACGGGGCCCGCAACCTTTCCTCGATACGCTCCACGACCTCGATCGCCTCGCGTGCCTCAGCCAGGTCCCCCAGAACGAGGACGAACTCGTCTCCCCCGAACCGCGCGGCGGTATCCCCAGCCCTGAGGGCCCTGTTGAGACGTCTCGCCACCGCCACGAGCACTTGATCCCCGACGACGTGCCCGAGGGCGTCGTTCACGCCCTTGAAGTCGTCCAGGTCGGCGAACAGCACCGCGACCCGACGACCAAAACGCTCACTGTGATCCAGAGCACGCCGGAGGGCGTCCGCGAGTAGTGTACGGTTCGGCAACCCCGTCAAGTGATCCCGAAAGGCCTCCGCGGCCAGTCGCTTCTCAGTGACCTTGCGCTCGGTCGTATCCCTCTGGATCCACACGAAGTTGGCGACTTCTCCGCGACCATCGCGCACCGGCGAGACGGAGAGTCCGTTCCAGAACGCTGTGCCGTCTTTACGGTAGCAGCACAGCTCGACCCTAACTGGCTTGCTCTCGTGGAGCGCGGCCTCGATCTCCCGCAGCCGGGATGGCTCCGTTCGGGGCCCCAGGATTATGCGCGGCGTGCCTCCTACTAGCTCTTCTGGGGAGTACCCCGTAAGGTCGGTGAAGGCCCCGTTGGCGTATACTATTTCCTGTTCCTGCGCCCGAGTCGGTCTCGCCTTGGTCACCAGTACCGCTTCGGTAACGTCCTCCAGGATCGCGCTCGCAAGGCGAAAGCCCGTGCCGGTACCAGGCGGCTCGCCGTTGTCGACGCCTAGTGTCGAGCCAACCTCCTCCCGCGCATTTGCCACCTCGAATGCGGAGGGGCACCGTCCGTCGGGCACGCCCCCCTCGGTGCGACCTCGTGCAACACCTCCGTCGGTACCCAAACGACGGTGGTGGTCGGCCAAGAGGTATGGAGCCTCACCGGCGGGCCCGCCATACGAAGGGTACGCTCCACTACGTCTGCGTCGCTCATCCCGAATTCTCTCCCCTCGTGCGTCGTGCGTGGACCGCGAACGATCCTCCTCGTCTTCGACCGGGATCCTCTGCGATCTTCGCCCCCTTCCGAGCGGCCCCCCGGCCATGGTCACGGACCGGGGACGGAGGAGACATTATCCTTTCGGCCCGGAAGGAAAGACGCTCCGACCCTCCCCGCGTCGTCTCCACCGGGCACTGTTCCACGAGCGACAATCCCATGGTCCGGATGGAACCTTCCTTTCGGCACCCTATAACCTCCTCTCGAACGTCGTCCCGGGGCGGGCCGAGTCCCTCCTATTCGGTCTGGAGCCAGGGCCGCCCGGACCAACTGTAGCGTGCCCGCGCCCACCTGCGTAAGGTCTCCGAGACCGATCGTGACGAATTGCCCAAAAGACCGCGGGACGCCCGCCCAGCCGCGACCACCGTCTGACGGACACCCGTCCCGGTCCACCACGAGCATCCGGCGACCGGGACGGAACACCCGGCGAACGAGAACCTCGTGTCAACGGTCGCCAGGGGTCGCGCCCTCGCGCGCCCCGCGGGACCGGTCACGGTGCACGCTGGGGCGCTTTATGGGTCGGATGTCCCGGCCACGGGCGGACAAGAGGCCGATGGGCATGGCAGGCTTTTCGGGGGACAATGATTCTTGGCAAGGCCGGCGTTCATATTCCCCCCTCCATGGGACGCCGGCCTCGATTTCGTACGCCCCGCGTGTCAAGATGGGTGGAGCGACAAAATCGACGAGGAGGGCAGGTCCTGAGCGGCGCGGACACCATACGCGTCATGGTCGTCGACGATCAGCGGCTCTTCGCGAGTATGCTGGCCAGGGTCATCGACGCCCAGCCCGACATGGAGGTCGTCGGCGAGGCGCACGACGGCGAAGAGGCCGTCTCGCTGTGCCTGGAACAGGAGCCCGATGTGGCGCTCATGGACCTCTCCATGCCGCACGTGGACGGGTTGAGCGCCACGCGGAAGATCCGGGACCTCTCGCCGAGGGTCAAGATCCTCATCCTCACGGTCCACGCCGACGACGCCCACGTCTTCCAGGGCATCAAGGCCGGGGCGAGGGGGTACATCCTCAAAGACTGCACCCCCGAAGACCTCTCGCGCGCGATCCGCGCGGTCCACGCCGGAGACACCATCATGGCCCCCGAGGTCGCCGAGAAGATGCTGTCGACCTTCGAGGGCATCCGTCCCGAGCACCGGAACATCGCAGCGCCCTTGACCGACAGGGAGTTCGAGATCGTGAGGGCGTTCGCCCGGGGCAAGAACAACAAGGAGATAGCCCGCGACCTCGGCATCACGGAAAAGACCGTGCGCAATCACGCCTCTAACATCTACGCCAAGCTCCACGTCTTCGACCGCACGCAGGCCGTCCTCTACGCCATCAGCAAGGGGCTTGTGGACCTGGGGGACCTCAACCCCGGATCTCCCTAGGGCTTCGCGGGCACCTTCACGCTCACCCTGGTCCCCTCGCCCAACGCGCTGCTCACCTCGAGCCTTGAGCCGAGCGAGCGCGCCCGCTCCTCCATCCCCGAGAGGCCGAAGCTCGAGCCCTCGACCGCGGCCGGGTCGAAGCCACCGCCGTCGTCGGAAATCTCGATCCCGACCCACCCCTCCTCCGACGACAAGGCCACGGCGATCCGCCCGGCACCCGAGTGGCGGCGGGCGTTGGCGAGCGCCTCCTGGACGATCCGCAGCAGCTCGACCTCCACCTTCCTCGGCAGTTGCAGCGGGAAACCGCTCTCCACCTCGAGGCTCACCTTGCAGGCCGGCGCGAGCTGGCGGTCGAGCTCCATCACCGGGGCCTCCACGGCCCGGGTGAACGGCTGCCCTTCCTCGAGCCGCAGGTCGTGGACGACGTTGCGCAGACTGCGGGCCGTGCGTCTGAGCGTGTCGGCCGCCTGGTCAAGCTCTTCGTGCGGCTCCGCGGATCGTATCCGGGTGGCCTGCACCGCTTGTAGCGCCGCGGCCAGGTCCTGGAGCACCACGTCGTGCAGGTCTCGGGCTATCCGCCGGCGCTCCCCCTCCCGGATCTCCAAGAGCTCCTCCTCGACGCGCTTGCGCTCGGATATGTCTTGAGTAATCGCGACGGTTTGCAGGGGCTGTCCGTAGGCGTCTCGCACCAAAGAAACGGCGAGCAGTCCCCACACGGTCCGCCCATCTTTCCGCATGTACCTTTTCTCGGCGACGTACTCACCGATCTCGCCCCGTAGCAGCCGCGAAAGACCTGTCAGGTCGCGCGCCAGGTCGTCCGGGTGCGTTATCTCGGAGAACCCCATGGAGAGCAGTTCTTCCCTCTCGTAGCCGACGATTCGGCAGAGGCTCTGGTTTACATTTATAAAGCGTCCGGTAGCGGGATCGGTCTGGGCCGCCCCGACCGCCGCCGTCTCGAAGAATGCCCGGAATCGTTTCTCGCTGTTCTTGAGTTCGTCCTCGACCCTTTTGCGCTCACTGATATCCCTTATGGCTGTAGCGCGCACGAGGCGGCCCTTATACTCGAAGGGCCGACCGCGGATCTCCACCTCGAAGCGCGTGCCGTCCTTTCTCTGCCCCACGGCTTCGTAGGGCGCCTCGTATCCCGAGGCTATGTTCTTGCGTATAAGCTCGCGTGACTCGGGCGCAGCCAGTGTCAGGGCAGACTCGCCAATCACCTCCGGCGGGTCGTACCCGAACATCTCGGCCAAGGCGTCGTTCGCCTCGACCATCACCCCGTCCTCGTGGACCGCGATCCCTTCGAACGTGGCTGTGGCGAGCGCTTGGAAGCGTTCTTCGCTGTCGCGCAATTCTTTCTCCGCTCGCTTGCGCCCGGTTATGTCCTGGAAGTAGACGGAAAAGCCCTCCTCGGAGGGGTAGGCATGCACCTCGAACCACGTGTCGGCCGGTGGGTAATGGGCCTCGAACTCCGCGGTCTCCTGCCCGCGCATGGCTTCGTGGTATTTCCGGTCGAACACGGTGCCCACGAGCCCGGGAAACTCTTCCCACAGGTTTTCCCCAAGGACCTCCTCGCCCTTCAACTCCTCGCCCTTCGCTCTTCGCATCCGGCGCAACGCCCGCTCGTTAACGTAGGTGAAGCGCCACTCGCGGTCTACGGCGAAGAAGGCGTCGGTGAAGCTTTCCAGTATGTCTTCGGTGCGCCGATGGGATTCTTGCAGCGCCTCCTCGGCCTCCTTGCGCTCGGTCACGTCCCGATTGATGCTCAGGTAGCCGGTGATCCGACCGTGATCTCCGCGTACGGTAGCGGTGACCCCTTCGACGTAGACGGCCGCGCCGTCTTTACGGTGGGTGATTAGCTCGTTGCGGGACCGGCCCGTCTCGTTCAGCTCCCGGCGTGCCTCGGCCCTTTGTTCCTCGGTGAGCTCCGCACCGATGACCTCCCCGACGTAGCGACCCAGCACCTCATCGGCTGTCCAACCGTACATCTCCTTCGCACCTTCGTTCCACGCCGTCACGACGAATCGCTCGTCCGTGGCGATGACCGCATCCTGTACGTTCTCGAGCAGGCGGGCCGAGTGGCGGAGCCGCTCCTCGCTCAGCTTGTGCTCGGTTATGTCGGTGTTGACGGCTACCGCGCCTACGATCCTTCCTTCGACGAAGATCGGCGCGGCCGCGCACCTCACAACTACATCGCGCCCTGTCTTGAGGTGGCGCGCGATCACCTCCTCGTCGACCGTCTCTCCCCTCAAGGCCCGCACGAAAGGTTCCTCCTCCGGGGGGATGCGCCGCCCGGTGGCGGCGAAGCGGTTCTGGAGCCTGTCGGCGAGGAGGGGGATGCCCTCGTTTAGCTCGGCGACGCTCTTGAACCCCAGCATCTCCAGGGCCGCGTCGTTGCACACCTTGATGCCAGTCTCGTCCCCCACGTAGACCGCATCGGGTATGCTGCGGATCACGGCGTCCAGCTCGGCCGCGCGTCCCTCGGACTCCTCGAGCAGCCGCTCGCGCTCCTCCTCGGCCCGCTTGCGTTCGGTCACGTCTTGCGCCACCCCCAGCACGCGCCGAGGACGGCCGTCCCCCGTCCGAGCTAAGACAACGTTGCGCGCGCGCAGCCAGCGGTAGCGCCCGTCGGCGTGGCGAGCCCGGAACTCGTGCTCCTGGACCTCTCCGTCCCCCAGGCTCGCCAGGCCGGTCCAGTTGGCCAGGGCGCGCGCTTTGTCCTCCGGGTGCAGTAGCTCGTCGTTGACGCTGCCCCCGAACGCCGCGAGCTGCTCCTGGTCGTAGCCCAGGATTCGCTCGGCCTGCCGGTTCGCGTAAACGTTGCGGCCTCCTGCCAGCTCCGACACGTAGAGTAGGTCGGGCGTGGCCTCCGCGATGCTCTCGAACATCCGTCGGCTTTGAGCCAACTCGTCCTGCGCGCGCTTGAGGTCCGTCACGTCGCGGGCGGTGGTGGAGAGGAAACGGACCTCTCCGTCGGGGCCCCTGTGGGCGAGGATCACCTGCGAGACGGGCGTCTCCTTTCCGTCGCGCGAGAGCAACGCCGTCTCGCCGCTCCACGATCCCTCGCGCAGGGCGGTCGGGATGCCCTCCCCGAGTACGACCTCGGCGGCCCACCGCGGATGATAGTCGGCTACCGCCGTGCGCGACAGATCTTCGTCCTCTCCGGCGCCCACCATCTCGCGCCCGGCCCGGTTGACGTAGAGCACTCGCCCGTCGACGTCGGCCATGCCGACGAAGTCGGTCGTCGCTTCCAAAATGGCCGCGTAACGAGACAGGGCATCTTCGGCCCGCCCGCGCTCGCTCGAGTCCACGACGGTAACGGCCGCGCCCCGAGCCTCGCCGCCCTCGATGACGGGTTGGGAGGTGCACTCGGCGTAAAGGGTGGTCCCGTCCTTGCGCCGAAAGACGGCGCGCCCCGCCCGGTGGGCCTCTCCGGTCTTCAGCGTCCGGTGTACGGGGCACAGGTCTTCGGGTCGGAGAGCTTCGTCTCGGCAGGCGTGGCATCCGAGTTTGCGCACGTCCGCGCCCAACAGCTCCTCGGGCTCATAACCGAGCATCCGGCCCACCGAGTCGCTGACAAATGTGCAGTGTCCCCTCGGGTCGACGAGGAAGACGCCCTCCACGGTCGGCTCCGAGAACGCGCCCGGGTGTTCCGGAGTTCGGGGAGGACGCCCGGACGTCGCATTGTCGGGACCAGTAACGCTCACTTCTCTCCTTTCGGGACGCTCGCCGAAGCCGTCGAGTCTGCACGGGAGCCCGTCCCGGTTGGCCCGCAGCCCGCCGAGCTACCCTCGGCCTTCAATCGGCGAGGCCGATAGCCAACGCGTCGGCCACCGCCGATCACGGCCTATCAAGATCACGTTGCCCGAAAGCATATGCCTTAGCACCATATGTGTCAACATCCCGCATCCGCTCGGACGTCGGCGGCGCGAAGCTACCAGGACCCGTGGAGAGCGGCCAGGGTGTGTATTGTAGTACATGGTCCGTCGGCTAAGTTTCGGTGCGTAATGGCGCTCCTCGGCTAGGAGGTGCCGACGACGCACCCGTTCAGGGGCGTACGATGCTCGACGCCGACGAGTGCTCGGTCTTCAATAATACGGTCGCCAGCCGCAAGCTTGCGGCCCGGGCGCTCGATCCTGACCGGATGGTCGAGGAGCATAACTGCGTTCTCCGCTCTCAGATTCCGGTGCCGGTCTCCACGCACCTGCACGCGGGACGGACGCCTCCGGGGAGCGACGGATACCCACGGACCTGATCCTCCCGGAAGGCCTCTCTTCTCACGCCCATCACAGCCACTCAGATCTTCCTCGCCGGTCGCACCACTTTCTCCCGCCACGCGTACGGGAGGCAAAGCGCGAAAAGATCCGATCCCCTAGTGCGGATTCTTGGGCCGCTCACCCTTGCAGGCTGGCAAACTCCTCCTCGAGAAGTGTGCGGTAACGCGTGCGGGCTTGCCTTCGAGCCAATCCATGTAACCGACGACCCCCGGGTAGTGGCGTTCGTCCGCAAAGCGCGAGAGGGCATCGGACGCAAAGAGGCGCACAAGGCGTTCCTCGGAGCGCTCCCAGAGCATGCTCGCCTGCCACTCCCAAGCCTCCTTTTGGCGGTCCTCACCTTCGGCCAACTCCCTCAACTGCCGACCGGCTTCGGTATCGGCGACGATGCCCCACTATCCCCCGAGGCGCGACTCCTGCAGATCAAGGTCCCTCTCGATGCGGCGCATCACTTCCGGACTGATCTCGCCCGCGTCGCGCAAGGATAAGAGGGCTTCGCGCTCGGCCGCGAGCAGTTCGCGCCGCCAGTCGCGCCAGTCTCCGGAGCTCTTGGCGTACTCCTCGGTCGTGCCGCCGGCTTGGAGACCCGCCGTGTAGCGTTGGATGCTCTCCTCGTAGTACTCGCGCATCCGCTCCTGACTCTCTGGTGAGACCCGATCGTGGGGGCGGGTGTAAACCTCGAGCACGTCCTCCATGCGCCAGACGAACTCGGCGTTAGCTTCGGGCGGGATCGACCACTGCTTCTTCAGGTGGGGCTTAAGCTCGTTTTTTTGAGGGTCCTTCTAACGATCTGGTAGGAGATCTCCTCCACGATCTCGAGCTCCACCATCCTGTCGGCGAGCAGGCGCAGACTCCAGCGGGCTTGGCCCTTGGGTGGCTCGCTACAGGCGAGCGCCACCAGAGACGTGCCTCCTGCTCCCCATCGAGCTTGCGGTGGTACTGGCGGTTGGGCGGACGCCGGTTTAGGGCCGCCTGGAGGCCTTCCTCGAAGTACTGCTTGCGCACCCTACAGACGCTCGGCTGGCTCACCTCCACGGCATCGGCGACCTCCTCGTCGACCCAGCCAGGACCCTCCTGAGCCTCATCGGCCTTCAGTAAGATGCGGGCGTGGGTGAGCTTGCGGGCGGTAGCGGTGCCGGCCGCTATGAGCCGCTTGAGATCG
>CADCVF010000071.1 GCA_902806095.1 uncultured Rubrobacteraceae bacterium | reverse complement strand
CCAGCGTCTCCATCGTCTCAACGGGCCGGAAGTAGTCGTATCCGAAGTTTTGGACGAGTTCCCTGCGGTCCTCGAAGTGCTCGGTCGCCGAAGAGAACCAGACGGAGTTATACCCCTGCTCCTTCAAGAGCTCGGGCAGGCATCTGGCAGGGACGCCGCCAGGGTCGGCCTCGGTGATCTCACGCACGAGGTGGGCATCGATGCCGCAGTTTATCGAGGTAATAGCCTTCGAGGTGTGGGGGACTATCGTGTACGCATGTTCGGCCAGCAAGCTATTCTTCGAGAGCGTGGCGAGGTAGGGGGTCGTGTCCAGATCCTCGTTGTAGGGCGTCGTGGAGCGAGCCCTGGCGGACTCGAGGTGGATCAGGACGACGTTTTTCTTCTCCGTCTCTGGGGTCTTCTGCAGTCTGGTGTCCACGGGAGGCTCTATCGAAGAGGCGTTGGCGGTTAGGTCTCTGATCCTCGCGTGTTCCACCTCGGACATGACAACGTTGACGACGGCGTCCCTGGAGAAGGACTTGCCGGCCACTCCGGCACCGACCGGCAGCGAGAGGAAGATGAACCCCAACGACGCTGCGAAGGCCCCGAGGGCGAACAGCTTGGATGTTGACAGGGAACCGATGGCCCCGGGCCCCTTACGCTTTCCACAAACGAGCGTCGCTATTATCCAGGGACCAAGCACCATGTAGCCAAGGACGACCAGAACCCAGGTCCAGGTAGCCGGCGACGTCACGCTTCCGATCACGTCTGTGATCTCTCCCAGCGTGCTGATCGAGTACGTGATGACGCTGAGGCTGAGCGTCGAGCCGGTCTCCTGGAAGTACCCGTGGGCCGAGGTCGTCGTCGCCAGAACGAGTATCGTGACCGCGTGGAAGAGGACCACCACAGGCCACCGAATGCGGTTCTGCCTCGTCAAGGCGAACAGCCCGACCCAGAGGAATACGTACCCGAGGTTGAATAGAAGGTCAGAACGGATAAGGGCGAAGGCGGCGACCCCCCCCGGAAGCTCTTCCTGAGACTGTATCCGGATCACCTTCAACACCAGGTTGTAGACTACAAGAGGGACAAGCAGGCTAGACAGGTAGACCCAGTCGCGCCCGCTCAAAATGGAGCGGAAGCGGGCTACTAGCGTCAGACGCTTGTTCGTTTTGGAAGCCACGACTCGAGAGAGTTTACAAAGATTTCGCAGGTCTTGTCGTAGCCAGCCGCTTTGACGCGCCGGAACCTGTCTGTTATCTTGCAGATGAAAAAATCTTTCAATTAGAGCATGAGGTCTAGCTTGAGGTATGAGGCTGCTGTTGGGAAGCTTCGTGGTTGCGGGTACAAGGCCACGCCGCAGCGGTTGGCTGTTCTGTCGGCGATCTTGGCCGGTCGGCATCAGGGACTGGAGGAGATAAGGGCCCGCTGCCCCGAGGTTGGGATGGTGACGGTATACAGGACGCTCGACCTTTTCACCGGGCTGGGGCTCGTGCGCAGGCTCGACCTTGGTCACGGTCCGCGCTACGAGCTGGCTGAGGACCACCACCACCACCTTGTCTGTGAGGACTGCGGGTCCATCAAGGAGTTCGAGCGGTGTCCCGTGGACCTGCGAAGCCTTCCCCGTGTCGGTGGCGACTTCGAGGTACGCGCCCACAGCCTCGAGGTTTACGGGAGGTGCTCCGATTGCAGGTAGCGCATGGTCTTCACGGACGGTAGCGGGTGATGGCTGTGAATGCGATCCTGATGGCTTCGGTGGCCGCTATTGGCTTCTCGGCGGCGAGCCTTCTCGCCCTACTCGGTGGAGAGTTGGGGGTCAGGGGCCGGTCTTACGCCGCCGCCTTCGCCGCTGGGATACTGCTCGCGCTCGCGTTCGTCGACCTCTTCCCCGAGGGTCTCGAACTCGGTGGCGAGGCCGCGGTCGCCGGGTTCGTCGGAGGGTTCGCCCTGCTTTTTATGACCGAGGCGTTCACCAGGGCCCACACGCACCACCAGCCCGACGAGCGCGTCCACAAACACGCGCTCGTGCCTTTTGTCATCGGGCTGGCAATCCACAACCTCGCCGACGGCTTCGTTTTGGGCGTGGGCGCCAAGGCAGGAGCCGTCACGTCCTGGCTCGTCGGGCTCGGGGTCCTCGTTCACCAGATACCCGTTGGGATCTCCCTCGCCGCTGTCCTGCTCGCCGCGCGCGTCGGGAGGGCCGGGGTCATGAGGATGGCGGTCTCTCTCGGGCTGGCTATCCCTGCCGCGGCGGCGTTGACCGTGGCCTTCCCGGCACCCGGTGAAGGTACGCTCGGACTCCTGACCGGTGTCGCCGGAGGGGTGCTCGCATACATCGGCGCCGCGCATCTGCTCCCCGAGGCCCAGGCCGAGGATACGAACACACCTGCCGGCATCCTGTTCGTGGCAACGCTCATCGTCACGGCCGCAGGGCTAACAGCACTTCAGCACGCCGCCTGACGGCGGCTTGTCAGCACGTCAGCACGCTTCGGCCTACGGCCTCGCTTTCAAAGGAGCCAGAGTGCGAGCAGGATGAGCTCCGCGCCGAAGAGGATGATGGTCGGGGTCGCTGCCCGGAGCTTCTTGCGTGAGTAGACGGTGGGTGCTGTGAGCCATCCGAAGGCGGCTCCGCCGACGAGGCCGCCGATGTGTGCCGTGTTGCTGATATTGGGGACTGAGAACCCGAAGTAGAGGTTAAGGGCGGTCAGGATCAGGAGCTGGCGGATCAGTGGGTTCTGCCAGGAGAAGGTGCCGTTGCGCAGGGAGTACCCGAGGACGCCTCCAAGAAGACCGAAGATCGCGCCAGAAGCCCCAACCGCAGTCCCGTCGAAGGCACCGAAGTAGAGGTAGGCGATGCCCCCGGCGAGCCCGCTACACAGGTAGAGTGCGAGAAAACGACTTCTGCCGAACGCCTGCTCCACGAACGAGCCGAGGAAGTACAGTGAGAGCATGTTCAGCGCCAGATGGATGAACCCCGAGTGCAGGAACATGCTCGACAGCAACAGCCACACTTCGCCACCGGCGACGGCGGCTGGCGAGAGGGCGCCCTGCGCGAGCACCTCGGAAGGCTGTGTCACGAGCCCGACGTTCAGCGGGTAACCGTAGGTTTGGCCGGCGAGCGCGACCGCGATGTAAACGGCCACGCAGGTGGCTATGAGGCCGAACGTAACCGGTAGGCGGGAGAGTTCGTTCAAAGCGGGTGCTTGCGTTGGGCCTAGCGGCGTTTGATCTCGCGCACGGCGTCCCCGACTTGCACCTGTGAGAGGTCCTGCAGGGGGCCGCCGAGCATCGATTCGATGTCGGGGTCGTCGCCCGAGGTAGTGCCGAAACCGCGGACCTGGACGTCCTCTCCGAACATCTGCCCGAACATACGCTGCAGGTTCTCCTGCATCTCCCCGATGTTCACGGACCCGAACGGCGTATCCTGCGTATTCTGGAGGCGGGCCACGGCTAGCCTGTCCTTGACCTCCGTAACTTCGGCCTTAGCCTTTACGTCCTCGACCGTGCCGAGCGTCTCGCCAGTATCAGGGTCCCAGACCTCCTCGCCTTCGGGGGCGAAGACCTCGAAGAGCATGCCCTGACGGACGCCCTGGCCTCTTCCGCGGTTTATAACGATCTCATTGTTGCCCAGAATCTTCGCTACTTTGCCTTCGACCGCCATGCGGTTGGCTCCTTCCGATCATCCTGATGGCCTCTAGAGATTATATCTCTCACAGCGAGGACCGCCGCAGGCCGGTAGAATCCCCGCCATGCCAAAGAGGACGAACAGCATAGGACGGCATCTTCCGACCTCAGGCGGGCTCGCCAAGACCATCGAGGCAGCGCGCGAACTCGGGTGCGAGACCGCCCAGATCTTCGTCTCAAACCCGCAGGCCTGGGCCGAACCCAGGCGGCGTCAGGACGCCGAGACCTTGGTCGAAGGAAGCCGTGAACTTGGCATCTCGCCGGTCGTCGCGCACGCGAAGTACCTCATAAACCTTGCCTCTACGAGCGAGGAGCAGCGAGACCTTTCGGTGCTGGCTCTGGCGCACGAGCTCGCAGCGGCCGGCGCGCTAGGGGTCGACCTTGTAGTCGTGCACGCGGGCAGCCACGGCGGAGACGGCGAACAGAAGGGCCTGCAGCGGCTCGTGGATGGCCTGGGGCGCGCGAGGGAGCTGACCGCTGGCCTCGACGGAGCCCCAGGGGCGGTGGCCGAGCCCTTGATCGAGAACTCCGTCGGCGCCGGCACCCAGCTCTGCTCAACGTTCGAGCAACTCGGGGAGGTTGCGCGGCGCGGCGAGGTAAGGGTGTGCGTCGACACGGCCCACGCATTCGTGGCCGGCTACGACCTGTCGGCGGATGACGGGGGGCGAATTGTCGCTGCTGAGCTCGTGGATGCCGTGGGGAATGCCGTCGCGCTGGTTCACCTCAACGACGCGAAAAACGAACTCGGGAGCCACCGTGACGGGCATCGCAAGGTAGGGGAGGGGCGCATATCCATCGACGCCTGGCCAGGGTTATTCGACGGTCTGCCTGGAGTTCCCGTGGTCATGGAGACGCCTTACGGGACCCCTGAGGCCGACTCCGAAGAGGTGATTCTGGTCAAGAAGTTGGCTGGTGGGTTGCGCAAAGCGCCGCTTGGAAGATAGAATCAAGGGCGTGAAGACTTTGGAGATCAGTCCGGAGCGGCACACGGGAGACCTTCTCTCGACCATCGGCGAGACCCTGCGGGCGGAACGTAACGAGCGGGGGCTGACCCTCAAGCAGGTCGCCGAAGGCGCGCACGTCTCGGTCTCGTACCTCGCAGAGATCGAACGCGGGGAGAAAGACCCGTCCTCGAGGGTGCTCGAGAGCATCGCCAGTGGATTGGATGTCGAGGTCAGCGAGCTACTGGTCAGGATCGCCGCGGCGCTCGAGCCCGCGCCCGTCGTCCCTGTCACAGACTCCCTGGCAGCCTAGACTCCCAAGGCGCGGGCGTTGCGCTTCACCCTGAAGCCGATCACGCCCTGCGACGCGCGAGCCATCTCGCGCTGGCGTTACGGCGGGCCCTATTCGATCTACGATGGCGATCCCACCTCCGTCGACGCGCTCCTGGAACCACGCCTCTCCTACCACTCCGCCTACGATGAACGCGGAGATCTGGTTGGATATTTCTGCTTCGGTGAGGACGCGCGGGTCGCCGCCGGAAGGCGGCTCGGGGTCTACGAGGTCGAGCCTGCCATCGACATCGGGCTGGGGATGAGGCCGGATCTCACGGGGCAGGGTCTCGGAGAAGCGTTCCTGCTCGCCGGCCTACGGTTCGCGAGGGAGTGGTACGCACCTCAGGCCTTCCGCCTGACCGTAGCGACTTTCAACCGCCGCGCTATCCGCGTCTACGAGAGGGCCGGATTCGAGCCCGTCGAGACGTTCGGTGCTCCCAGGCGCGGCACCGAAAGGGAATGGCTGCTGATGAGACGCGGGGAGTAGGGCGAGCTGCTCTACAAGCCGAAGAAGTAGACGGCCAGGATGCTGAACATGTTGTAGCCTGCATGCGCCAGGAAGCTCGCTGTTGTGTTGACGTAGCGGCGAAGGAGTCCGAGACCGATGGAGAGCACGAAGATGTAGCCGAGCAGCAGCGATGGACCGTACTGGACGTGCATCGAGGCGAAGAGGACGGAAGTCGCCGGAATCCCGAAGACCGGCTGCACGGCGCCGCGGAAGAGCGTCTCCTCCCCTAGCCCGGCGCCGACCCCGATCAGCAAGGCGAAGAGCACCGCCGAGACAGGACTCAAACCCTTCGGACTGAATAGTTTGCTGGAGATCTCACCGACCTTGCGATAGAGGTCGGGCTGTAACTGCGAGAATAGGGCGTCGGCGCCCACCGAGAACGCGAACGCCGACAGGATAAAAAGCACGACTATACCTATGTGCTTGAGGGAGATGGGACCGTAGCCGAGACGGGCGAGCGTCTCGCGCACGCCGCGCCTGATGCCGATGCCAACGCCCAGAAGTGCGAGGACGACGAAGGGCAACTGGCTGGCCAGGATGGCTATCGGGGGGATCCTGCCTCCGGTCCCTAGAGAGAAAGCGTCGACCTGATTCAACTGCTCGAACCCGATGATGCTTACTACGTTATTGGCCAGCGCGGCGACGAGCAGCCAGAGGGCGAAGAAGATCGGGGGGTCCGTCCAGAACCTTCCATTCGGCCTGCCGCGAACGATCTTCAGTAGCGTAGGGACGCAGAGCGCGAGCCCGAGCAAGCCTGCTATCGTCACAGATACCGTCGCGACCACCAACAGTTCCTGCCGATAGACTTCTGGGGGCATTTGGCCCGAGATCCAAAGTACGCCAAGCAACGCCCCCGTGGCGAGGAGCAGGAGCGAGAGGAACACGAGCACGATAAAGAGCGATATCTCGGCCCTCCTGCTCTTCTTCGACCACTGGGCGAGCAGCGCTAGCGTACCGACGAAGATTATGAGCGCGAGTGAACTGAGGAGATACTGCATAACGCCACAAGAGGTTAACACACGCGAAACTCCGGGCCGCGCATAAACCGCGGCCCGGAGATTTCTTCTGGGCCTGGAAGGGGGAAAGGAGCCCAGTACCAGGAAAGATAGCGGACCTAGATTACAGCAGCGCTACTCCAGGGTAACAGTTTGATAACAAGTCAGGCTTCACGGATCCCGGTTCTCGCCACGCTCCAGCCCGTCGAGCACGGGACCAAGCTCCCTATCACGCGCCGCCTCGTACTCTTCGAGGCTCTCCGCTTCGCGTGCAAGGCCCGCTATGCGTCCTGTGAGGCCTTTGCCGCCCGTGGCGGCGAGTATGCGCCAGCCGAGGAGCCGGTAGGAGTGTTCGAGACGCTGGTCCTGGTCCCCGTTTTCGAGAAGGCGCTCCAGCAGGGCGTGCAGCGCCCTCGCTTCCTCCAGAGAGAGCCGCAACTCGACGGCGGGATCTCCGTGCAAGCTAGAGGACTTTCTCCACGTAGATCCGGTCCTGCGTGATCACCACCTGCAGGTCGTTGGGCGAGCCACGCAGGTAGTGGCGCCACTCGCGGTCGAAGACCTCTGAGTCTCTGGCGTTGGTCCTCAGGACTATTCCACCTTCCGTCTCGTCGAGCACCGCGGGATGCTCCGAGAGCTGGCCACGCCTGACGGGGTCCCTGCGGTAGATCGAGTTTCGCGACCGGAAGCTCTGTACGCTGGAGGGCGTGGTGTTCAACTCTTGCGCGATCCACGTGTCGCCCCGACCCTCCTCGACCCACTGCCGGATCTTGGACGCGTGCGGCTTTAGCGCCACCCTTCTGTTTCCCAAGGCCCCCTTCTCCTTCGACCTGTCTTGTTTTATAGGTCATATGTACCACTTTTTGTTACCCGACGCTAGATGCGCCCGCATCTAGCCAAGTAACGCACCTTGTCAGCCCGCGGCCTCGGAGGCTCCAGCACTCTGCACGGAGCCAGTTGGAGGCCACGTCTTATCGGGGGTCACGGCCGAGGAGGCGGTCAGCGGCGGCCAGCCCCGAGAGGGACGCGCCCTCGACCTTGGGCTGGCCGAAGGCGTCGCCGCAGAAGAGTAGCGGCGGGTCATCGGAGACGACGAGGCACGGTTCTGGATGTGGGTTCGTAACCCAGCTGTGGGGCCACCGGACGAGGGAGGTCTCGATGACGGCGGATGCGAGGTCGGTGCCGAGCCGGTCGCCCGCGAGTGTGATCATGGAGTCGATGACCTCCGTCTCGTCGTCCTCGAAGTGCGAGCGGCTCCATTCCGGTCCAGCGTGTACCGTGACGGCCTGCCCTTCGGAGATGCCCTTGCGCCCGTTGTCGCCGATCCAGTCTAGCGGCTCGCCCTTGATCTGCATTCCTCCAGGCTCAGGAACGCCGGTAGGACCGTCGAGCAAGAGCATAAGTGCGAGGCAGGGGTCGTAGGTGACGGCTTCGAGCTGGCGCATGGCTCCATCAGGCAACCTGTAACTACCCGACGAGATGAGTTCCAATGCCTGAGGAACAGGGGCCGTGAGCACAAGGGCGTTCCCTGCAACCCGCAGGCCTGACTCGCACACGACCCCCCAACCAGTGTCGCCACTATCCACCCTTACGGCCCTCTCTCCGGTACGCACGTCGAGGCCGCGGGCGATGTATTTCGGGATAGAGGTCATACCCTCGGTCCCTCTGTAGCGAGGATGGCCGTCTTCGTTCGGTCGGCCCTCCGCGTCGGCGAAGCCGCTGGCCCACTCTGCGGCGACACCTGCCGTGAGCCAGCCTTCGACGAGGCCGGCGAAGCGTTCGCTCCTGACCGTGAAGAACTGGGCGCCGTGGTCGAAGTTGCCTCCGCCGACTCGCCTAGTGGCCATCCTGCCGCCGACGCCGCTGCCCTTGTCCAGGACCGTAGCGTTCCACCCTTCTCGTTGCAGGGCGCTGGCCGCGAGCAGACCGGAGATGCCGGCCCCTACGATGATGCAGGTTTTGCGGTTCGGGTCGTCACTCACCTCTGGCGCGCCCCTTTCGACTCATGCGTGTCCCTCTCCAGCATGCCGGCTGCTCTTCGGATGCTCTGGAAGTGCACGTCCACCGTGTCTTCTACCTCGTTGGCGTAGCCGCCCGCCATCGTTATTGCGACCGGGATTCCGCGCTCCCTGCAGGCTTCGAGGACGATCCGGTCGCGCTCGGCGAGGCCAGATTTCGTTACCGAGAGCCGGCCGAGGCGGTCTCCCTCGAAAGGATCGGCGCCTGCAAGGTAGATGGCGAGGCTCGCATCCGCGGCGTCGAGCGCCGTCTTCAGGCTTTCTTCTAGCGTCGCAAGGAATTCGGTGTCGCCCACGCCGTCGGGGAGGGGCGCGTCGAGATCGCTCTCCTCTTTGTGGAAAGGGAAATTTTTCGCGCCGTGGATCGAGAACGTAAACACCGTCGGATCGCCCTGTAGTATCTCCGCCGTCCCGTTCCCCTGGTGGACGTCGGTGTCGATGATAACCACGCGCTGCGCTAGCCCCGCGGCCTGGACGGCGCGGGCTGCGATCGCCGAGTCGTTGAAGACGCAGTATCCTTCGCCCCTGTCGGAGAACGCATGGTGCGTCCCCCCTGCGAGGTTGGCGGCGAAGCCCTCGTCGAAGGCGGCGAGGCAGGCCCCGAGCGTACCGCCCGAGGCTCGGCGGGAGCGCTCCACCATCTTCTCCGACCACGGGAAACCGATGCGCCGCATCTCCTTGTCCGTGAGCGTTCCGGAGACGACGCGCTCGAGGTAGTCGGGGGCGTGGGCGCGCAGAATCTCCTCGTCCGTCACCGCGCGTGGCGTCAGAAGTTCTCCCGGACCGCAGATCCCATCGCGCGCGACCCTCTCGCGTAGCATCGAGTACTTGACCATCGGGAAGCGGTGACCTTCGGGCAGGGGCAATACGAAGTGGTCGCTGTAGAAGACCTTCATGGTGTCCGGCGTCTCTCGTCCACTGCGCTAATGTAGTACATGCGGCGGAGGAGAGCAGGAAGAGCGTTCATAATAACCTCGGGGCCCTTATGGTAGCATCGCAGCTTCGAGGACGGATGGACGATTCTGCGCAACAGCGGCTCTTCGCACAGACTCCTGGCAGCATCGAGCCGCCGGAGACGAGCCTCTACCTGGGGACCTCAGGCTGGTCTTATGCTGACTGGGAGGGGACCCTCTACCCCGAAGCCCTTCCGTCTGCCTCGAGGCTCGCCGAGTACGTCAAGCGCTTTGCGACCGTGGAGATAGACTCGACGTTCTACGGTACCCCGCGCCGCTCGACCGTACAGAACTGGCGCGAGGTCTCGCCCGACGGGTTCCTGTTCGCTGCGAAGTTTCCACAGGAGGTGACGCACGAGAGAAACCTCGTCAGCTCCGAAGCCGAGGCCGATAGCTTCATAAGCACGATGGCAGAGCTGGGAGACAGGCTTGGTCCGCTCCTCCTGCAGCTCCCGCCTTCCTTTACCGTCGAGGGTATGGGCGTCCTTGAAGACTTCCTCAAGGGACTTCCAGAAGGCTTCCGTTACGCCGTCGAGGTAAGGCACAGGAGCTGGCTGGGCTCGGACCTCTCCGAGATGCTCGGCGAGCGTGGCGTGGCCCTTACGCTAATCGACTACCCGAGGATGCCCAGGATGGAGAGGGCGACGGCGGATTTCTCCTACATCCGCTGGCTCGGCGACAGGCGGGAGTTCCCTTCGGGCCACACGCACCTCAGGAAAGAGCGCGACGGCGACCTCGGGTGGTGGTCCGATCTCGTTGGCCGCTTTCTGGAGGAGGGCAGGACGGTCTTCGCCTACGCCAACAACCACTACCAGAACCACTCGCCCTCGACGCTCGCGCGGTTCCTGGAGATCCGGCGCGGCGGGCGATGATGGCGGTCCCTGTCATTTTCAGCACAGGTTCGCTCTACACGTTCGGCCTCGAACGTGTATACGCCTGGATCTCCGAGGCCGGGTACGACGGGGCCGAGATCATGATGGACGAACGCTGGGATACCCACCAGGAGGACTATCTGAAGGACCTCGCCGAGAGGCACGGTGTCCCGATCCTGGCCCTGCACCTTCCGCTCTATCGCGGCGCCTGGGGACTTGGCCCCGATGAGACGCTGGTGAGGGTCGCGAGGCTGGCGAGCAGGATGGAAGTTCCTGTTGTGGTAGCGCATCCGCCTCCGCCTGGCAGGCCGCTGGAGCGTTGGAGGACGGGACCTCTTCACGAGGCGCGGGAGCAGGGCGTGATCGTAGCCGTCGAGAATATGCCTCGCAGCAGGGCAGGAGCCATCTTCATGGTCAGGCGAAAGAGCTGTTACCTGCCGGAGCACCTCGCTGACGTTGGTGATGTAACGCTGGACACCAGTCACGCCGGGGCCAGCAGGGTCGACCTCCTCAGGGCCCACTCGGTCCTAACGACCCAGCTCCGTCACGTCCATCTCTCCGACTCGAACCTGGAGGTGGGCCGCGACGAGCATCGCGTTCCCGGCAAGGGGCGTCTACCCCTGAAGCCGCTTCTGGCCGCCCTCGGGGCGAGCGGGTATCCTGGTGCGGTGAGCCTGGAACTGAAGCCCTGGCCGCTGGGGACCCCCGATCCCGAAGTTATCCTGGACAGGATGCGTGCGGCGCTGCGGTTCACGCGAGAAGGCCTCGAAGGGAGTCAGAGTCCCTAATGAGGAGCCTCGCGCGGATGGTAAGCTCTGGCTAGAAAGACTATTCGAAAAGGAGCCGGCGATGATAGACGAGCGGGTCGGCAAGCTTGCAAGGCTACTGGTGGACTATTCTATCGAGGCTGGGGAGGGGGATCAGGTCCTCGTCTCCGGGGAGGTGGGCGCGGGACCCCTGATCCGGGCGCTCTACGCTCGACTATTGCAGCTCGGCGCCACTCCGGTACCACAGGTTGGCCTGCCAGGGATGCAGGAGCTCTTCTTCGAGCACGCCGGAGAGCTTCACTACGAGGAGATCCCAGGGGCCACGCGCGCCATCTACGAGGCTGTGGACGCCCAGATCGGGATCCTCGCGCCGAGCAACACCAGGGCGCTCGCGAATGTGGCTCCCTCGAAGCAGCAGGCTCTCCAGAAGCGGAACAAGCCCCTCAGCGAGATGATGCTGGAGAAGGACCGCTGGGTGCTTACGCTCTTCCCGACGGAGGCGCTGGCGCAGGAGGCCCACATGAATCACTCAGAGTACGAGGAGTTCGTGTTCGAGGCTATGGGGCTGAACGAGTCGGACCCTGTCCGCTATTGGAACGACAAATCCGCCGAGCAGGAACGGCTCATAGGGAGGCTGGAGGAGTCGCGCGAGATCCGTATCGTCGGTCTCGAGACGGACCTGACGCTCTCGGTCGAGGGACGAACGTTCGTGAACTCCGCGGGAAGGCGGAACATGCCTTGCGGTGAGGTCTTTACCGGACCCATAGAGGACTCGGCCAATGGGACCGTGTACTTCGGCGTGCCTGCCGCTATAGCGGGACGCGAGATCTCCGGCGCGCGGCTGCGGTTCGAGAAGGGGAAGGTTGTCGAGGTGAGCGCTGAGAAGGGCGAGGAGTACCTTTTGAGCCTGCTCGAGGCCGACGCCGGGGCCCGCTACCTAGGGGAGATAGGCATCGGGACCAACTACGGCATCCGCCGGCCGAGCGCGAACATTTTGTTCGACGAGAAGCTCGGCGGGACGGTCCACCTCGCCATTGGCCGCTCCTACGCCGAGACCGGCGGCAAGAACGACTCCAGCGTGCACACCGACCTCGTCTGCGACCTGCGCGAGGGTGGAGAACTCTACGCGGACGGGGAGTTGATCCAGGAGAACGGCCGCTTTCTGGAGTTCGACCTCGCTGGGGTGAACGATGCCAGGTGAGGCGATGCTGCGCGTCGGGGGCGTCAGGGACGAGGCCGCGATGGAGAGCGTCAGGGACGCACTCGACCGGCTCGGCGTCGACTACGAGCACGTACGCTCCGAGCCCGACGATGACCGTTTTCCCCAGACCGCTTACTTCTACGTCCCCGACGACTCGGCCGAAGACGTAGAGCGGGCGCTCACTGGTCTCTCCGGGGAACACGGCTTCGACGCCGAGGTGCTTTGAGGGTCGGGAAGAAGCGTTAGGATGCGCTATGACCCCGTTACCGACGTTGAGGCCGCGTCGGAGGCCGGCATAGACACGGTGCTCGTGGACCGCAGGGACATCGCAGAAGCACCTGCGGCTACGTACGTGCTCCCTGACCTGGACGGGCTGCCAAGGATCGCACATCGACCGACCAGGGCCAAAGAGCAATCGAGGCTGCCGTAGAGGCCGAAGCCTCGCCGGATGGATGGGCGCCTTTTTGCGCCCCTTGACGGACAATCTACGGGTCCTTATCCTGGCATGGTCGTGGAGGCTGCTGGGGAAAAGTAGGAGGGATACGTGGCGAAAAAGCCGGGTGCGCAGCAGACAAAGAAGGAGAAACGCGACCTACGCATAGAACCGGCGCCGGCCGGCATGAGCCGACGCCACTTTCTGACCTTCGTCGGGACAGGCTCGGCGGCGCTGGTGGCCAGCAGCTCGGGGATCCTGGCCGGATGCGCTGAGGGCGAAGAAGAGGGCGCGGCCAACAAGGATTCCCCGAAGGGGGAGGTGGAGCAGGAGGTTCCCGCCCGCGGGGACGGGAAGGAACCGTTCTTCAAGCCCATAGAACCGACGGACGCTGACGAGCTGGTGCTGCCCGAGGGCTTCCAGTACGGCGTTATACGCAAGTGGGGCGACTCTGTAACCCCGGACAGAGACTATGGCTACAACAATGACTTTGTGGCGTACTTCCCCATAGACGCCCTCGAAGGCGGCGAGAACAGCGAGGATGGCCTCTTGTGGGTCAACCACGAATATCCGGTCGCGCTGTTCGTCTCGGATTACACGGATCCGGACTACGAGGCCAAGAAGACCAGGGAGCAGATAAGCAAGGAGAAGGCGGCGGTCGGCGGCTCGGTCTTCCGGGTCAAGAAGAAGGATGGCGCCTGGGAGTTCGTCGAGAGCGACGAGTACAACCGTCGCATAGACGCTACCACCCCGGTGGAGGTGACCGGTCCCGCTGTCGGATCCGAGGAGATGCGGATGCGGGGAAAAACAGAGGTCATGGGCACCCTCGACAACTGCAGCGGGGGCGTCACCCCTTGGAATACGGTCTTGAGCTGCGAGGAGAACTTCCAGTACTACTACGGCGAGTCCTCCGACGAGATACCAGAGGGAGATGCGCTGGCCGAGACTTACCGCTGGCTCGACGATCCCGACGGTGTCCAACCGCCGGAGCACTACGGCTGGATCGTGGAGGTGAACCCCTTCGACAAAGACTCGAAGCCGCGCAAGCACACTTGGCTCGGGCGCATCCGGCACGAGAACGCCGCCATCTTGGTCTCCGAGGATGGGAAGGTCGTGGTCTATACTGGCCACGACGAAGAGGACCAGTGCATATACAAGTTTGTCTCCTCTGGCACCTACGATCCGGACAACCGGGAGGCGAACTTCGAGCTGCTCACCGACGGGATGCTCTACGTCGCCGACTTCGCCAATGGCCGGTGGGTAGCCCTCGACTACGAGAACGATCCCATCTTCAGGGACAACGGCTTCAAGAGCCAGGCCGACGTGCTCGTGCGCACCCCCGAGGCGGTACAGCTCGTGGACCCCGAGACCGAATACCCCATAGGCACCCCGCTCGACCGCTGCGAGGACATCGAGGTTCATCCCGAGACCGGACAGGTCTACGCTGCGCTGACCAACAACGAGCTGCACGGCAACTTCTACGGCCAGATCCTGCGCATAACCGAGAAGGACGGCAACCCCGAGGCGACCGAGTTCTCCTACGAGGTCTTCGCCACCGGTGGTCCCCAGACCGGTTTCGCCAGCCCGGACAATCTAGCCTTCGACCGCGCGGGCAACCTCTGGGTCGTAACCGACATATCCTCTGACCTGCTCAACTCCGGCATCTACAAGAACTTCAAGAACAACGGGGCTTTCGTGATGCCCAGCGGGGTGAACAGCGCGAGCAGCGGGGACGTCTTCCAGTTCGCCAGCGGCCCGGTGCAGAGCGAGCTCACCGGATCGTACTTCACCCCCGACGGCAAAACCCTCTTCCTATCCGTTCAGCACCCCGGCGAGGAATCTGAGAGCAAGGACGAACCCACCAGCACCTGGCCCGATGGCGACATTCCGCGCCCCGCCGTCGTCGCCATAACCGGCTTTGCCTAGCGTCGGAGACATCGGTGGCCGTAGAAGCTGTTTTGAGCGCTCGTCCCGCTCGTTAAGTCCTCCGGGCGGTCCGGAGGGGCGTGGACGGCGCTCTGCGCGCCTTTAACGTCTGCCAGTTCCACCGACCCGAACACTGACGTCCCGGCCCCAAGGCCGCCCTCTGAGGGGTGATGACCTCACCCTCGCACTCTTCGCCGGATGGTCTTGATTTGCCAGTGAGCGAGACTTCTACCGTTATGCCGAGGGCCACCTGCGAGGGGCGTTTCCCACCTTGACCGACCGCTCGCAGTTCTACCGGCTCGTGCGCTTCTGTGCGGACGCCGGATTACCGCTTTTCTGCAGTCTGTACGGCTGCCCTCTCGGGGATTCCGGCCAGTGCGGCTCCGGCGATTCCGGCGTCGTTGTGCATCTCGGCCGACACCACCTTCGTGCGCGCCGTGAGGTGGGGGAAGAACTTCTCTGATTTCTTGCTTATGCCGCCGCCGATGACGATGAGGTCTGGCCACAGGAGGAACTCGACCCTGTGGAGGTACTCATTGAGACGTCCGGCGTATTCTTTCCAGCTCAGGTCATCCCGCTTGCGGGCGCTGTCAGCGGCGCGGTGCTCGGCGTCCTTGCCCCTGACCTCGATGTGGCCGAACTCGGTGTTTGGCACCAGCCGGCCGCCGACGAACAGAGAGGTGCCGATACCAGTACCCAGCGTGAGCATCAGGACGACGCCGTCCTCATCCCTGCCAGCACCCCAGCGCATCTCGGCGAGGCCGGCCGCGTCAGCGTCGTTTACAACGGTCACGGAGGAGTCGAGCTCTCTCTCGAGCGCCTCGCGCAGGGCGAAGCCGATCGCAGCCTTGTCTATGTTCGCCGCCGTCTGCACCACGCCGTCCTTGACGACGGCAGGGAACCCGCAGCCGACGGGACCCTGCCACCCGGCCTCGCGGACTACCTCGACCGCCGTCCCGACGATCGCCTTGGGCGTCGCCGGCCTGGGGGTCTTGATCCTGACCCGCTCCTTGACAAGCTCGCCCGACTCCGTGTCCACGGGCGCGCCCTTGATCCCCGAGCCTCCTACGTCTATCCCGAACACGTTCATGCGCCCTCCCCAAACGGATACCGCCGTCATTCTATACGATCCGGTTTCGGCCTTCGCAAGAGGGTAGGGCGAAAAACAAAGATCACTTGTATGGGTTGACTGGTGTTTGATTGCGCGATTCGATGGGCACCTAGAATTCATGCGAGCGAGGGGGCTGCATCGTATGATCGCACTGTGTATCCGGAGGGACGCGTGGAGGGGCGAACCCCACTCATAGCCCTGAGTCCCCACGAGGGACGGACGGCAGCGGCGGTCTTCGAGCGCATCTTCCCCGCCGACGAGAACGGTCCGGGCGCGCAGGAGATCGGGGTCGTCGCGTACGTCGATCGGGCGCTGGCCGGGGCGTATCGAGATAGAGTTGAGACCTACCGCCTCGGGCTGGAGGCGCTGGACTGTGCTGCGAAAGGGCGCTTCGGCGGACACTTCGTCGACTGCGGGTCGGAAGGGCAGGACGCCCTGATCTCGGACCTCGAGCGCGGCGCGCTCCCGAACTTCCGGGTCCCGCCGCAGCGCGAGTTCTTCTGGATGCTGCGCGAACACGCGCGGGAGGGTCTCTTCTCCGACCCCGCCCACGGCGGAAATCGCGACAAACTGGGCTGGAAGGTTCTCGGACATCCTGGCGTCTGGCTGGAGCACACGGCAAAGGAGAACCTGGCGGCCGAGCCCGTGACGAAGGACGGTGAGATCCGGTCTCTCGGGGACGCTGGCTTTTCTCTGAACGAAGCGGCGTGCGAGCCGGTCGAGATCCCCGGCTACGATCCCCAGAAGGGCGCGGAGCCTCCGTCGGGGCCGGCCGACGTCGTGCTGGTTGGAGTCGGTGCCGTGGGGGCATTGATCGCCCCGATCCTAGCGCGCGCGGGCCTGAAGGTGGTCGGCCTGGAGGCCGGACCTTACCGTACGAGGCGAGACTTCGTCCCCGATGAGCTGGGCTCCTCCTACTACGCGAGGGGTGCGATGGGCTCGAAGTTCCTGGGCGAAACGCCGCGTTGGCGGCTCCGGCAGGGAGCGCCCACGAGAGACGCGACTTTCACGCTCGGGCGCATGATGAACGGCGTGGGCGGGTCGGTGATCCACTGGGGCGGCGCCTTGCGCCGCTGCCACCCGCACCACTTCGAGTACCGCACCTACGTTCGCGAGAACTTCGGAGAGAAGGTTCTCCCCGACGGACACACCCTGGTCGACTGGCCCGTCACCTACGAGGACCTCGAGCCGTACTACACGACGGTCGAGTACCTGGCCGGCGTCGCGGGCGACGGCCAAACCAACCCGTTCGTCCCGCGGAGCAGGCCCTACCCGATGCCGCCCATGCGGCCGTTTCGTACCGGCGAGATCTTCCGCGAGGCGACCGAGGCGATGGGACTGCACCCCTACCCGACGCCCGTCGCCGCCAATAGCATTCCTTACAATGGCTTCCCCGCCAACACCTACACGCCCTGGAGCGGTGCGGGGTTCGGACCCTTTTGCGACGACCGCTGGCATCCCGCCCTGACCTCGGTCCCGGAGGCGCTCGCGACCGGGCACTTCGATCTCAAGACTCACTGCCGCGTCGTTCGCGTCTTGACGGACGGCGAAGGCTACGCTAGCGGGGTCGAGTACGTCGACGCGAACGGAGAACCGCGGGTGCAGGAGGCCCGTACCGTCGTCCTCTGCGGCTACACCTATGAGAACGTGCGCCTGATGTTCCTCTCCGGGGATAGTCGGCATCCCGACGGTCTCGGCAACAACGCCGGCCAGCTCGGCAGGCACTTCATGACCAAGATGTGGGCCGACGTCTTCGGATTGTTCCCCGATACCGTCTTCAACGGGCACACCGGACCGGCGGCGCAGATGTGGGGCCTGGACGACTTTATGGCTGCGGATTTCGACGCGCCCTCGCACGGCTTCGTCGGCGGGGCCACGCCGAACGTCGAGAACCAGCGGTTGCCGCTCGGGGTGACGCGTGAGGCCCTGCCGCCGGACGTGCCGGCGTGGGGCAAGGGCTACAAGGATCACGTCCGCACCTGGCAGCACTGGGCAGCGGTCCGCATTCAGCCCGATACGCTCTCCTACGAGGACAACTTCCTCGACCTCGACCCCCGCCACCGCGACAGATCCGGTCTCGGCCTTCCCCTCGTTCGCATCACCTACGACATGCAGCACAACGAACACCGGCTCTCCGACTTTATGGAAGGTAAAGCGGAGGAGATACTGCGCGAGATGGGCGCGAAGAAGACCTGGCGCGGCCCGCGCTTCGGGGGAGTTATGAGCAGCCACGACCTGGGCGGTTGCCGTATGGGCGAAGACCCGGTCTCCTCCGTCGTGGACCCCGAGCTCGAGGTTCACGACACGCCCGGCCTCTACGTCTTCGGCGGAGCCGTCTTCCCGACGTGTCACGGTGTCAACCCGACGCTGACGATGTGGGCCCTCTGCTACCGGACCGCAGAGAGACTGGTCGGGCGTCTGCGCAATGGAGAGGAAAGATAACCACTCTGGAGGACCTATGAAGATAGAGCGCGTCGAGACGGCCTACTACCGCCTGCCGCTGGAGCCCATGGGCGACGCGGGACACGGCGCCATCGACACGGAGGAGTTGATCACGCTCGAGCTCCACGCCGAAGGCCTGACAGGTCATGGCTACGCCTATACCATCGGACGCGGCGGCCGCGCGGTCCGGTCCCTCATAGATAACGATATCGTCCCACTGATACTGGGCCGAGACGCCACGAACATCCGTGGTCTCTGGGACCTGATGTGGCAGCGGCTCCTGTACGTCGGGCGCGGAGGACTTGCCTCGTTCTCCATCGCCGCTGTGGACGTAGCCCTCTGGGACCTCTACGGCGTTCGCGAGGGGAAGCCGCTCTACGCTCTCCTGGGTGCCGGGGCGCGCGAGATACCGGCCTACGGCTCCGGCGTGGACCTGCCGAAGCCGCTAAGGGCGCTGCTCGCGCAGACAGAAGGCTTCCTGGAGAGGGGCTTGCCCGGCATCAAGGTCAAGGTCGGGCGCGTAGACCCCCGCGACGACGAAGAGCGTCTCGAAGCCGTCCGCAGGCTCATTGGAGAGGATATCGACCTGATGGTCGACGCCAACATGGCCTGGAACACCGAGGAGGCGCTGGAACGCGGGAGGCGGCTCGAGCGCTTCGACCCCTACTGGTACGAGGAGCCGACCATCCCGGAGGACGTCGCGGCCCACGCCCGGATCTCACGCGAGATGGATGTCCCCGTGGCCGTAGGCGAGAGCCTCCACTCCCCGCACGAGTTCCGGCGCTACGTAGACGAGAAGGCCGCCGGCGTACTGCAGATAGACCCGATAACCAACGGTGGCATTACCGCCTCGCTCGAGGCCCTGAAGATGGCCGACGGAGCGGGCCTCTCGACCAGTAGCCACTACACCGACGAGCTAAGCGCTCACCTCCTCTGCGCCTCGAAGGAGCCCGTCTACCTCGAGAAGCACGCCTTCGCGTTGGACCCGTACCTCGAGGAACCGCAATTAGTCACCAACGGCCGCGTGCGTCCCTCCGAATCCCCGGGTACGGGCCTGCGCTTCGACACGCAAGCGCTAGCGCCGTACCGGAACGCGTAGGGAAGACCGAAGAAACCTTGTAGCCCCGATCCGGAAGGTCTGAAGTGCGGTTCGCAGAGGTACCGACGCTCTGCGAACCGCGCATTCAGCTACGAGAGATCAGCGAAGAAGCGTTTGCAAAGAGGTCAACGCGGGTTCAACCGGTCGATGCTACACGGGGTAGAGTTTGAGTGTTGTTCACGATCGGAGGTGCGGGCGTGGATGGTATGAGGCCTACGACGACGTGGTGGACCATGGCGCGCAGGGAGGAGGTCTGGGAGCTCTGGAAGGCCGGAGAGTGTGCCATGGACATAGCCCGAGCCCTAAAGAAGAGATCCGGCTCGATCCATATGGTGCTAAGAGCCAACGGCGGTATCGCTCCGCCTCGGCGACGCAGGTCGAGGTGGGCCCTGAGCCTTCCCGAGCGCGAAGAGATCTCCCGAGGACTCGCCGCCAGGGAGTCCATGCGTGCCATCGCTAGGCGCTTGGGCCGCTCAGCCTCCACGATCAGCCGGGAGGTCGGGCGTAACGGCGGGCGCATGAGCTACCGAGCCACCAAAGCCGAGGAGCGCGCCTGGAAGAAGGCCCTTCGTCCCAAGGCATGCTTACTCGCGGTGAACCGGCGCTTGCGAGAGGTGGTGGAGGAGAAGCTCATCGAGCACTGCTCGCCACAACAGATATCCGGTTGGCTCCTGAGAAGCTATCCCGAAGGCGAGGCGATGTACGTGTCGGCAGAGACGATCTACCGCGCCTTGTTCGTCCAGAGCAGGGGAGCGCTCAAAAAGGAACTCCTAGCCCACCTACGCTCAGGACGGACCATGTGTCATCCTAAGAACGCCTCTAAGGCGAGGCCGAGGAGGGGCCAGATCGAGGATGCCGTCTCTATCCGCGAGCGCCCCCGGGGGCCCTAGACCGCGCGGTACCCGGACACTGGGAAGGAGACCTCATCCTCGGCAAGCGCAACACCTACGTAGCCACCCTGGTGGAACGCAGTTCCAGGTTCGTCATGCTGGTGAGGGTGGGAGGCAAGGACACCGAAAGCGTAGTGGGGGCGCTTAGCGGCCGGATCCGCCGCTTACCCGAAACCATGATGGAGACCCTCACCTGGGACCGAGGAATGGAGATGGCCGACCACAAAAGGTTCAGCGTTGCCACCGAAGTGAAGGTCTATTTCTGCGACCCCAGGAGCCCCTGGCAGCGCGCCACCAACGAGAACACCAACAGGCTCCTCAGGCAGTACCTGCCCAAGCACAGCGATCTCTCGGTGTACAGCCAAGAGGACCTCGATGCCATACCGCTAAGGCTCAACACTAGGCCCCGCAAGACCTTGGCTACCGCACCCCGGCTGATACACTGGCACAGACCGTTGCGCTCACCGGTTGAATCCACCTCCTCTTTGCAAACTCCTCTAATTGTTACGCGTGGCGGGACTGGTAGCGGCCGCACTCTCGGGGAGCGGCTGCGGTCGCAGGAAAGCGTATCCGACCGCCACGATATACGTAAACCAGGCGAGCAACTCCAGCAGGGTCGCCTCGGAGTTCCAGCCGAAGAACGCGGTAAGAAACTCGCTTACGAGCGTCCCCTCGCCAAGCACGGGTGAGCTGCTGACGTCCCACACGGGCATGATGGCGGGGAGCAGACCAGCCTCCTGGAACTCGGCCACACCGTGGGCCAGGAGCCCAGCGGCGACCAGGATCAGGAAGACTCCAGTCACTTTGAAGAACGTGCCGAGGTTTATGCGTTTCCCGCCGGCGTAGACGGCGTAACCCAACGCCACGGCCCCCGCGACACCGAGCGCCGCGCCGAAAGCCACCTGCAGGGGCTCCGATGTACGCGTGATCCCGAAGATGAAGAGCGCAGTCTCGATTCCCTCGCGCAATACCATCACGAATACCAGCGAAACCAGCGCGAGACTACCACCCTGCTCCACAGCGCTGTCGATACCCTGGCGAATACCCTGCGCCACGGTGCGCGACTCCCGCCGCATCCACAGGACCATGTACGTCAAGAACCCGACGGCGACCCACATCGCCGTGCCCTCGAAGATCTGCTCAGCCCTACCCTCCAACCCGCCAGCCGTCGCGAATAACGTCCCTCCTACCGCCAGCGACACCAGTAGGGCCGCGCCGACCCCGTACCACACCAGCCTTATGCTCTCGCGGCGTTCGATCTTGACGAGGTAAGCGAGCACTATGGCGACCAAGAGCGTTACCTCGAATCCTTCCCTCAAAAGGGTGACGAAAGAACTAAACACCGAATCCTTGCCTCCTCATTCGCCGGCACTCCTTACAAATGACAATCATTTGCAATAACTGTGTAGCAGCATAATCAAGGTTGGTTATAGAGTCAAGGGTTCGGCGGCCCCAGTGTGAGCCAGGTCAAATGCCTTGTGGACTTCCCCTTACCCGAAGACGAGTCTCAACGACGCACCAACGAGAGCTTAGGGGGGCTCGGTTAAGCGCCGCCGAGCCTCTGCACGACTACATCGGTCATCTCGTCTGTAGTCGCTGTACCGCCGAGGTCACGGGTCTTCGTGCCAGATGCCAGGGTGTCTTCGAGCGCGTTGAGGACGCGGGTGCCTGCATCAGGGTATCCTGCGTGGTCGAGCATCATGGCGCCGGCCCAGATCGCACCCGCAGGATTTGCGAGGCCCTCGCCCGCTATATCCGGGGCCGAGCCGTGGATGGGCTCGAACAGGGAAGGGTACGTTCCTTCCGGATTCAGGTTGGCAGAGGGTGCGATGCCGATTGCCCCGGCGATGGCTGCTGTCACCTCGGAGAGCAGGTCGCCGAAAAGGTTGGAGCCGACGACGACGTCGAAGGACCTCGGGTCGAGCACGAGCCTGGCGGCAAGGGCGTCGGCGTGCATCAGGGAAGCCTCGACCTCGGGGTAGTCAGAGGAGATCTCGCGGAAGATCTCATCGAAGAAAGGCATCGTAACGCTGATACCGTTCGACTTGGTCGCCCCGACCAGGAGGCCCCGTCTGGCCTTCGCCTCCTCGAATGCGTAGCGGATTATCCTCTCCACGCCGCGCCGGGTAAAAATGCTCTCCTGGACGGCGATCTCATGCGGGGTGCCCCTGTACACGCGCCCGCCGGAGTCAGAGTACTCTCCCTCCGTGTTCTCCCTGACGACGGTGATGTCGAGGTCGTTCGGGTTCGCGAGCGGGCTCTTCACGCCGCGCAGAAGGCGTGCCGGGCGCAGATTTACGTACTGGTCGAAAGTGCGCCTTGTGGGGAGCAGGAGCCCCCAGAGGGAGACGTGATCCGGCACCGTCGGCCAGCCGACGGCGCCGAGGTAGATCTCATCGAAGGCCGCGAGGGTATCGAGGCCGTTTTCCGGCATCATCCGCCCGTGCTCCAGGTAAAACTGACAACTTGACTAACACCCTAATCATCAAGATCAAGAAAGACAGTAGGGAG
>CADCVF010000070.1 GCA_902806095.1 uncultured Rubrobacteraceae bacterium | reverse complement strand
TCGATTATCTCATCCGGCGTTATGGGAATGGCCTCGCTCTGCCCTGGCACCGTCATCCCGCCCGTAATCGCCGCGCTGATGATGAACTTCTCCACGCCCGCTCCCTTCGGTAGAGTCCCCACTCAATACTAGAGACCGAACCGAGCCGCCGCAAACCGCACCAGGCACACGTTCGAGGAAAAATCACGGGGCCCGTGTGGAAAAAGGAGGAATACATCGCCTCCTGGTCCAGCTCTGTTCCCAGAGAAACCCTGATGCTCGAAGCCGCAGTTTTCGGAAGGCACGCCTTCCGAAAACTGCTTTCACGTGGTGGCGAAGCGTCCGATGGTCCGCTTCGGGCTGACCTCACCGAGGTCTTCGGCGAAGATGCGGTAGTAGGCGACCTCCTCGCGGGTCCGCAAGGGAGGCTCGACCTCATGCCGCTCACGCCCGAACTCCTCCTCGGTGACGCTCTCCTCCATACGGGCCTTGAGGACCGAGGCGGCCCCGGAGCCGTCCCCGAACTGGGCCTTCTTGCGCCACAGGAAGTCGTCGGGGAGCCAGCCTTCGAAAGCCTGGCGGAGGAGCCTCTTTTCGTCCTGTCCCTCGCCGGCGAGCTTCCACCCGGCTGGGAGGGAGAGTCCGAGGGAGATCATGTCGAGCTCCAGAAACGGTACCCGCGCTTCGAGGCCGTGGGCCATGGTGACGCGATCGGCCCTCTGCAAATTCAGGTCGTGCAACCCCTCGATAGTCCGCACGAGCTCGGCGTGCAACTCCTCCTCCGTGCGGAAGTCCCTGAGGTACTCGTAGCCGGCGAAGATCTCATCGGCCCCCTCGCCGGTCAGAACGACCTTGACGTGCCTGGCGGTGAACTCAGCGAGGATGTAGTTGGGGACGGCGCTGCGTACCAGCGAAGGGTCGAAGTTCTCGATGGTCTTGACTACCTTGGGCAACACCCCGAGCGCGTCCTCCGCGGTGTAGACACTCTCGTGGTGCTCGGTGTCGAGGTACTCGGCGACGGCACGGGCGGCCAGCAGGTCGGGAGAACCGGCGAGGCCGACGGCGAAGGTCTTTAGCTTCTCGCCACGCTCCTCGTACCAGCGGGCAGCGATGGCGGCGACGAGGCTGGAGTCGAGGCCGCCCGAGAGGAAGACGCCGACGGGCACGTCGCCCATCATCTGGCGCCGGACGGTCCTTATGAGACGGTCGCGGACCTTCTCCAGTATCCCATCCGGAATATTTGCGTCCGGCTCGCCAGGCCCGTCGAAGTGTTCCAACTCGTCTCTGGGCGGGACGGGTGTGGCGAACTCGACGAGGCCGCCTTCGGGGGTCCAGTAGTGGCCCGGCGGGAAGGACTCGACGTCGGGCTGCCAGTCCTCGTCGAAGGCTCTCATCTCCGAGGCGAAGCGGACGAGGCCGTCCCGCCGCGCCCAGTACAGAGGCTTTATGCCTACAGGGTCGCGGCCCGCGATAAACGTGCCGTCCTCTCCGGCGATCAGGAACGCGAACATCCCGAGCAGTTCCGAGAGGGCGCCGGGTCCCCGCTCGGAGATCAGACGCAGTGCCACCTCGTTGTCCGAGCGGGTGCCCAGGTCACCGTCTTCGAGGATCTCCCGGATCTCCTCGTGGTTGTACACTTCACCGTTGCCGACCAGGTAGAGATTGCCGTCTGGGGTAACGAGCGGCTGCTTGCCACCCTCTACATCGACGATGGAGAGCCGCCTGTGGCCGAGCACATTCCCAGCCACCTCGATGCGCCCTTCGTCGTCAGGCCCCCTGTGGACGACGCGCGCCAGCATCCGCAGGGCGGCCTCAGAGTCCATGCCTCTATATCCGCCGATAATTCCGCACATCTCACTCCGTTCTAATCCGGGATCCGGGCGCAGGATAGATGTCACCCCAAAACGGGATGCGTGTCTCCTGCCCGCTAGCGCCCGCGCTCTTCGGTCGGCCTTTCCTCGGGTTCTGCGGACGAACGCCGCCTCAGGTCCCGCCAGATGCCACGGCCGACCAGGAAGAAGGCGAACCCCGCTGCCGAGGCCACGAGCACCTTGATGATCTTCTCGAGCCCATCAGGCTGCCCAAGCGCCGAGACGGCGAACGAGAGGATTAGGACCGTGCTCAACGCGGCGAGGACCGCGGCCACCGACACCACACCAACCCTTACTACCAGGCTCAAGCACCCGTAACGCACCATGCTCCTCTCATAGCGGATCGGGGAAGGTCAATCCTTCCCCGATCCGCGCTAGTCAGCATTTCAGCTTTTTGTTTGCTGAAGTGCTCATGGCTCGTAGTACGTAAGGCTCATAGGCTTTATGCACGGCGCTATCAGTACCCGACTCTCTACGGTCTCGTCCATCGCCTGATACTATACCCCCGAACGCGCGGGCTAGGCCGGGGCGCATGCCGTTGGCTGCGGGTAGCGGACTGCGAAAACCATAAAGCTGACACCTGAGGCCTGAGCGACCGAAAGGAGCGGCCTTGACAAACGCTCCGGAATGTGTATACTGCGAGTTTGGCAAGATCCTAAAAAAAGCCTGCATTCCCGCATCCATACAACTTCGAGTAACGAAGGACGATGTCCGCGCGGTACTTTTGTCTGGGTCCGTGGCGTCTGGAAGTGGGAGAGTCACGCGGGATTTTGAGGACGAGGCGATTTGAGAAGGAGCAAGGAGGCGTTTGATGGAAACCATTGGGATAGCAAACGGGCGGCGGAGTGAGCGGCCTGCGGAGACCCCCGATCTCATCCCCGGGTACTTCGCGCGTATCGACAAGGGGAACCTCCTGACGCACAAGGAGGAGATCGACCTGAGCAAGCGGGCCAAGGCCGGTGACGACAGGGCGCGCAAGAAGCTGGTCGAGAAGAACCTCAGGCTGGTGGTCAGCGTAGCCAAGAGGTATCGTGGGATGGGACTGCCTTTCGAGGACCTCATCCAGGAGGGTAACGTCGGCCTGATGCGGGCCGTCGAGAAGTTCGACCCCGACCGCGGCTGGAGATTCTCGACTTACGCCACGTGGTGGATAAGGCAGGCCGTGCAGCGCGCGGTGGCGGACAAGGGCCGTACCATCCGCGTCCCCGTGCACATGGGGGACAAGATCCGCAAGATGGCCCGCGCCTACAACGAGCTCTCCACCGAATTGAGCCGCGAGCCCACCGATGAGGAGGTCGCAGGACGCCTGGAGTGGACGGTCGGCGAGGTACTCGACGTCAAGAGCGCGATGCCCGACGCCACCAGCCTCAACCAGACCCTCTCCTCCGACGGCGACGGCTCCGAGCTGGGAGAGTTAATCGAGGACGAGCGCGCCTCCGAGGTCGCTGGGGCGGTCATCGGGGAGATGGAGGTAGGCTCGCTGAAGGAGGCCGTCCAGCGGCTTCCGGAGCGTCACAGGCACGTACTTGTGCGCCGCTACGGCCTCGGCGACCGCGATACCGCAACCCTCGCCCAGCTAAGCGAAGAACTCGGCATCTCCCGCGAGCGTGTCCGTCAGCTGCAGCGCGAGGCCGAGCGTATGCTCGGTAGCGGAGAGCTCGGCATGGTCCTCCGCGGCGCCGCGTAGAGCGAATTGCGGGCG
Organism: uncultured Rubrobacteraceae bacterium; assembly: GCA_902806095.1. GTDB lineage: Bacteria > Actinomycetota > Rubrobacteria > Rubrobacterales > Rubrobacteraceae > Rubrobacter_D. The sequence continues at coordinate 64,259 of CADCVF010000070.1, read as the reverse complement.
GCCTCACAGCCGCCCGCAATTCGCGCATTTCAGCACGCTCCAGCCTCCGGCTGTCGCTTGTCAGCACTTCAGCTTGTCAGCTTTCGCATGGACAGGTCCTGGCTGACTGGCTGAGAAGGCGGCAAAGCCGCCGTGCTGACAAGCGAAGGCGCTAGCCTGAGCGTGCTGAAATGCTCAAACGCTGAAATCGGCGAGTATTGGATAGTGATCGCTCGGATAGAGACCGGAGCTCTCGTCGGCGTCGTGGACGATCCAGTGCGACTTTACCCGTAGTCGTCGCTTGGGATCTTTAAAGAGGATCCAATCTATACGCCGCGGCCCTCGGTCGGGGTGCGCATCGCGGTAGCTTGTGCCCCTGAATGCGTGGAAGGTGTTCGCGCGCTCGCTATCCTCGTTGCCGGCTGCCAGGTAGGTGTCCATGAAGCCCGACTCGGTGAAGGTCCTGTAGGTCCTGTTGCCTGGCCGGCTGTTGAAGTCTCCCGTGACGATGACCGGCAGATAGACGCCCGTGCGCCCGGAGATCTCCGCGACTCTCTCCACGATAAGCTTGCTGCCTTCCCTGCGCGCGCGCGCGCTTACGTGGTCGAGGTGCGTGTTCAGGTGGAGGAATGAGAGATCCGTCCCAGGCACTCTGAAAAGCGCCCAGGTGGCTGAGCGTGCGACCCTCGTCTCCCAGCTCCTCGAGTGCACTTCCGGTGTCTCTGAGAGCCAGAAACCCCCTGAGTCCTGCGGCTCCAGCCGTTCGGGGTCGAACAGGATCGTGTTGAAGTCGTGGGGGACGGTGTTGCCGTATCTCGGGCCACGGATGTGGACGTAGCGCGGCAGGCGCTTGCGGTACGCGCCGAGGTTGGGGCGCTGGGCCTCCTGCAGCCCGATCACATCCGGCGCGTACCGCTCTATGGTGGCGACGTTGAGATCAGCTCGGTTGCGCCAGGCGTTCTTCTCGCGCGCGTCGTGGAACGACCCCCTGACGTTGAAGCTCATAACCCGGATCGCATGCTCGTCCACTCGGAGGTCCCTCGAAGCTCGCCCTCGACCGATCCATCGATTGTAACCGGCGGGATCGTCCGCGTATCTTCGGCAAGCCAGAGCGAGCCGGGTTCCTTTCCTATATAGTCGGGTAAACCTCAAGTCGGGAGAGCAGCCGAAAGGAGAGAGGATGGACCGGCGGCAAAGAAACCCGTTTCATGGCCTTGTAGACTCGATAAGCGAATGGAACCGGATGCGGGAGTTGGGGTCGGGGAGGATCGGCCCAGAGACCGGGCACGAAGAGCGGCCGAGAACCCACGCGACCGCCTGGGTCCCTTCTACCGACGTAGTCGCCAGGGGCAGAGACCTACTGATCCGGGTCTCGCTCTCGGGAGTACATCCGGAGGACGTGGAGATCACCCTCTCCAACGACGTCCTGACCGTCTCTGGGCAGCGCAGGAGCGACCCGGAGGACGTGGAAGAAACCTTCTACGTCAGGGAGCGTTACTACGGTGCTTTCAGGCGGAGTTGGACTTTGCCCGCGGGAATAGGCGACGACGACATAAGCGCCGACTTCGAGAACGGCCTGCTGGAGATAACTGTCATGGGCGCCGCCGCGGCCGTGCCCGAGCCCCGGCGCATAGAGATACGACGTCGCGCGTAAGCCTCATGAGCCTTACGCGCGACGAGCATTTCAGCCGGTCAGCACTTCAGCAAACAAAAAGCTGACTAGCTGAGAGCCGCCGTAGGCGGCGTGCTGACTAGCTGACCAGCGCGGAATGAGGAAGGCTCAACCCTTCCGCGTTCCGCTGTTGCTGGAGTCCGGCATCGCCGAACCCACGGGTTCTCCCGCCTCGTGGCGGCGCATGATCTCCTGCATCTGCTGTTTCTCGACGTTCTGGTCGTGGGCCATGATCTCCTGTACCTGCTGTCTCTCTTCGCGGTAGTCGCGCCTGAGAGTCTTATACAGACACCAACACATAAGGCACATGAGTATCGCGAACGGCGTCGCGGCCAGGATCGCCCCGTTCTGGAGCGCGTCGAGCCCCCCGGCAAGGAGCAGGATTGCCGCGAGCGCTCCCATTATCGCGCCCCAGGTTAGCTTGACCAGCCGCTTCGGGTTCAGGACGCCGCCGGCGGACATGCTGCCCAGAACAATGGTTCCTGCATCAGCGCCAGCGACGAAGAAGATCCAGACGAGGAAGATCATCGCAATCGAGGTGAGCAGGAAAAGCGGGTTCTGTTCGAGGTACGCGAACAGCCCGAGGGCCTCGCTGGTCCCGGCGGCCGAGCTGATCGCCCCGTTAGTCTGGTTATCGGCCTGAATGCCCGCCGACCCGAATACGGAGAACCAGATCATGGAGAAGATGGTCGGGGCGATCATCACCCCGAGGATGAACTCGCGGATGGTACGTCCCCTGGAGATGCGGGCGATAAAGACGCCAACGTACGGGGCCCAGGCGATCCACGTCGCCCAGAAGAAGATCGTCCAATCGGCGAGCCACGTCGCTTCTTGCGGCTCGAAGGCGGCCATGTTGAAGCTCTGGGGGATGAGGTTGGCCAAATAGACGCCGGTCTCCTGCGTGAAAGCGTTCAGCTGCAAGAGCGTCGGCCCGACGATGATGAAGTAGACGACCAAGGCGAATGCGATGTACATGCTCGTCTGGCTCAGGATGTTGACTCCCTTGTTGATCGGCGTCGACGCTGAGAGCATGTAGGCGACCGCGGTGATGGCGATAATGATCAGCTGCAGACCGGTCCCACTCGGAAGGCCGAAGACTTCGCCGAGTCCAGCGTCGATCTGGAGGGTGCCAAGCCCCAAAGAGACGGCGACGCCGAACAGGGTCGCTATGATGGCTATGACGTCTATAGCCTTTCCGATGGGGCCGTTGACGCGGTCGCCGATCAGGGGACGAAAGACCGTGCTGACCTGCAGGTTCGTCATGCCCCTACGGTAGCTGAAGTATGCGACGGCGAGGCCGACGACGGCGTAGATCGCCCACGGGTGCAGCCCCCAATGGAAGAACGCGGTCTGCAAAGCCAATGAGGCGGCACCCGCCGTCTCAGGCTGGGCCATGCCGAGGGGCGGATCAGTGTAGTGCGTGACGGGCTCGGAGATGGCCCAGAAGACCAGGCCGATTCCCATCCCAGCTTGGAAGAGCATCGCGAACCACGCGAAGCGGCCGAACTCGGGCCTGTCGTCCGGCTGGCCGAGTCGGATCTTGCCGTAGCGAGACAGGGCTAGCCAGATGGCGAAGCCGAGGAAGAAGCTCGTCATGAGCATGTACATCCAACCGAGATAGTCGGTGATCCAGCCAACGACCGTCGCGAGCGCGCTGCCGAAGGGGTCCGTAAAGAACACGCCCGCCAAAACGAATACCGCCGAGATGGCGACCGTGATGTAGAACACCACCCCGAATTGCTGTACCTGCTCGGCCTCAGCCTCGGATCCGGTTTCAGATGCCTCTCTTTGCTCCTGCGAACGTGCTTGTTCAGCTTGTGACATCTACGAACCTTCTCCTTCCAATCGGTTATCGCTACGCCAGATGACCAGCGATAATAACGCCCGGCACTTTCCCGAGCGCAGTCTAACACCGGCACTTCCCCGAATACAACTGGGCGTTTTCTCCAATGGTTGTAAATGTAGCAACTATGGTTGCGCAACAATCTAGTGCGTGATACATTCCGGCTGCGGAGAGCGTAGAACAGGAGGGCAATACAGGGTATTTCGCAGCGACGCACCCCAAATCCGAACAAAGAGGGTCACAGATCACGATGTCCCAGGAGGAATTGCTTTGCGCATACCCTACGACACCCCGAGGATCCACATGTACACCCGGATCCGCAAGTCCCCATTCTTCTACGCCCACCAGCGCCACGGCGTCCAGTCCTACACGGTCACCAACCGCCAGTACCACCCCAGGCACTACGACGACATGCTCGTCGAGTACTGGAAGCTCGTCAACGACGTAACCATGTGGGATGTCGCCGCCGAGCGGCAGGTCGAGATCACCGGCCCCGACGCCTTCGAGTTCACCAATATGCTCACCCCGCGCGACCTGAACAAGTGCTCGGTCAAGCAGTGCAAGTTCGCGCTCAACACCGACGTGGACGGTGGCGTCATCAACAACCCGGTGCTCCTGCGCCTCGGCGAGAACCACTTCTGGCTGTCGGTTGCCGACGGCGACGTGCTGCTCTGGGCCAAGGGCGTGGCCGCCGCGTCGGGCCACGACGTGCAGATCCGGGAGCCTGATGTGGTGCCGGTCCAGATCCAGGGTCCCAAGTCTAGGGACGTCATGGTGGACATCTTCGGCGACCAGATCCTGGACCTCAAGTACTACTGGATGGACGAGTTCGATCTCGACGGCATGGACGTCGTGGTGTCGCGGACCGGCTACACCGGCGAGGTGGGGTTCGAGATCTACCTCAGGAACGCCAGCCGCGACGGCATGAAGTTCTGGGACACGATACTGAGGTATGGCAAGCCCCACGACCTTGCAGTGATCGGGCCGAGCCAGATCCGGCGCGTGGAGGCCGGTATCCTCAGCTACGGCTCCGATATCGCCCTGGATAACAACGGCTACAGCGACTACCACTTCCTGAACCCTTTCGAGGTGGACCTGGGGTACACGGTGGAGCTGGACCAGGAGGCCGACTTCATCGGCAAGGAGGCGCTCAAGCGCATCGCGGACGAGGGTATAAGCCGCAAGGTGGTCGGCATAGAGCTCGATTGCGACCCGCTGGTAGGTTACATAGAGGACTACCTGCAGGTCGTCGACGACGGCTCACAGATAGGGCAGGTCTCCTCGGCATTCTGGTCCCCGCGTCTCAGGAAGAACATCGGCTACGCCCTGGTGCCCATCGAGCACGCGGATCTGGGGACAAGGCTGACGGTGAGGATGGAGACCGGCGAGTTCGAGGCCACCGTCATCGAGAAGCCGTTCATAGATCCGAGAAAGGAGACCGTCAAGGCGGACCTGAAGGCGGGGACGGCCAAATCGTACTAGCGGCCCGGGGCATTCGCCGGTGGATAGGCGACGGTCCGTCGCCGGCCGGGTATCTCGTGGTGGAGGACCACCCCGACGAGGCGGCGCGTATACTTACCTGGTTCATTGCTGATGACTGACTCTGAGATACTCTCGCGGCCCAGGTTCGAGATCCTCCCGACCAAAAGGGCGGAGGACCAGGCCGAACACCTCCCCGAAGATGCGAAGGTGGCGGTGACCTGCTCGCCAACCAAGGGCATCGAGAACACCCTGCGCTTCAGTGAGAGGTTGCTCGAGCGCGGCTTTCGGGTGGTGCCGCACATCGCGGCGCGGCTCGTGGCGGACAGGGCGCACCTCGAGCAGATTTTGCGGTGGTTCGACGATCATGAGCTGCGGGAGATCTACGTCATCGGGGGCGACTCTACGGAGCCCGTCGGCCCGTACGCGAGCGCCCTCGAACTGCTCGACGCGATGTCGCGGTTGGAGCACGGCATCGAGGAGGTCGGCATCGGCGGGTACCCCGAGGGTCACCCCCTGATCGACGACGAGGAGCTCGACCGCTCGCTGCTGGACAAGCAGCCTTTCGCCTCCTACGTTGTCACCCAACTCTGCTTCGACGCCGAGAGAATTCTCGGCTGGATCTCAGACATCCGTCGCAAAGGGATCAGGTTGCCGATCTACGTCGGGATGCCAGGCGCCGTGGACCGGAAAAAGCTGCTACAGATCTCGCTGAAGGTCGGGGTCGGCGACTCGCTCCGGTTCCTCAAGAAACAGGGTAGCCTGGTGAGCATGCTGTTGAAGCCAGGCAGCTACAGCCCCGACGATTTGGTCCAGAGACTGGCTCCTTACGCCAGCGACGAGCATCACGATATCGCGGGGTTGCACCTCTACACTTTCAACCAGGTGGAGGGCACGGAACAGTGGAGGCAACGAATGCTCGGCCGCCAAGGGGTCAGCGGCGCAGGAGCGCCGCGATGAGGGCGCCTGGGGCTATAAAGTCGGCCCTCGGGGCCGTCATGTCCTCGGTCGGTCCCTACGATCGTAACGGCTCGACTAACGGCCACAAGCCTTACAGGTACTCGGCGTTCGACCTCTTGCGCCACGGCTTCTCGCAGGCCGACTGGCCGCGAGCCTGGCGCAGGCACGACCCGAAGTCGAGCTATGACGTCGTCGTCGTCGGGGGCGGCGTGCACGGGCTGGCCACCGCCTACTACCTGGCCAAGAATCACGGCATCACGAACGTGGCCGTGCTTGACAAGGGCTACATAGGCAGCGGCGGGTCGGGGCGCAATACGGCGATCATCCGCTCGAATTACCTCACGCCCGAGGGCATCCGTTTCTACGACCGATCCGTGAAGCTCTACGAGACCCTGTCTGCGGATCTGAACTACAACGCGATGTTCGCCCAGCGCGGCCACCTCACCCTCGCCCACAATGACAGCTCGCTGCGCACGATGCGTTGGCGGGCCGAGGTCAACAAGCTCGAAGGGGTAGATTCCGAGGTCATCGGGCCCGATGAGATCAAGAAGCTCGTCCCCTTTATGGATACCTCAGAAGACGTGCGCTACCCGATTCTCGGAGCGCTCTACCATCCGCCGGGCGGGATCATCCGCCACGACGCCGTGGTCTGGGGCTACGCCCGCGGCGCGGACGCCCTCGGCGTGCACATCCACCAGAACACCGAGGTTACCGGCATCGACGTAACCGGAGGCAAAGTCAGCGGTGTCAGGACGAAGAGGGGCGACATCGCCACGCCCGTCGTGGTCAACTGCACGGCCGGATGGTCGACCCTGATCTCTGACATGGTCGGGGTGAAGATGCCGGTAAGCACTTTCCCCCTGCAGGCGGCCGTCACCGAGCCGGTGAGGCCATTCCTGAATCCCGTAATAGTCTCGGGTACGCTGCACGTTTACGTGAGCCAGACCGACAGGGGAGAGCTGGTCTTCGGCGCCAGCGTGGACCCGTTCACCTCGTACTCGATGCGGGGCTCGCTGGAGTTTACCGAGGGCCTGGCCGGGCACGTGCTCGAGCTCATGCCCTCCCTGGCCAAGATGCGCCTGCTGCGCCAGTGGTCGGGGCTTTGCGACATGACGCCGGACTTCTCGCCCATCATGGGCGTAACGCCGGTGGCCGGCTTCTTCGTAGACGTAGGCTGGGGCACGTACGGGTTCAAGGCCGGTCCCGTCTCGGGCGAGACGATGGCCGCACTCATCGCCACGGGCAAGATGCCGGATCTCATCGCGCCCTTCAGCCTCGACCGGTTCGCGAGTGGCAGCCTGATGGGCGAGAAAGGGGCCGCGGCCGTTGGGCACTGAGATCGGGGGGAGGCCGTGATCCTGCTGCCTTGCCCTTACTGCGGGCCGCGCAACGTTTCGGAGTTCCGCTACGTCGGCGAGGTCTCGGAGCGCCCGGACCCGAACGAGACCGGCGTCGAGGAGTGGAGAACCTTCCTCTACACGCGTAACAACCCCGTGGGCTGGACGACGGAGACGTGGTTCCACAGCGCAGGGTGCAGGCAGCACCTCATCGCCGAACGGCACACGATGACCAACGAAGTAAGAGCCTCGCGGCTCCCCGAAGCACAGCTTCCCGAGGGGCAAGAAGAGCGGGCCACCGGCGGGAACGTCGCCGGTGACGGCGGAGGTGCGATCTACTGACGACCAAGACGGCACAGAAGACCGTCATGTCCATGCGCCTGGACCACCGACCGGGCGAGGTCATCGACCGCCAACGAGAGTTCACGTTCACTTGGAATGGTGAGGAGTACCCCGCTTACGGAGGGGACACCATCATCTCGGCGCTGGCCGCTTGCGGCGAGCGGATCTTCTCCCGCAGCTTCAAGTACCACCGCCCGCGAGGGCTGCTGACGGCGAGCTTCCTCGACCCGGGTTGCATGGTACAGGTCGACGACGAGCCGAACGTCAGGGGCGCCCACCGGCGCGTAGAGCCTGGGATGGTCGTTAGCCCCCAGGGGGTCTGGCCCTCGCTCGAGTACGACGTGAAGTCTGCCAACGGGGCCTTCGGCCGTTTCCTCTCCGCCGGCTTCTACTACAAGACCTTCATCAAGCCCCGCCGGCTGTGGCCCGTATACCGGCGGATGCTGCGACGTTTCTCCGCCGGCGGCACAGTCTCAGCCAGCCCGGCGCAGGATTACTTCGACAAGCGCTACGCCCACCCCGACGTCCTCGTCGCGGGAGGCGGTCCCGCCGGGATGGCAGCGGCGGTCGCGGCCGCAAGAGCGGGGGCGCAGGTCTTGCTTGTGGAGGAAGAGTACGAGCTCGGCGGCTACCTCCGCTGGGGTGACGAGGCCGAGCTTGCCGCCTTGCGCGCGCTGCGCGAGGAGGTGGCAAGCTCGCCTGGCATCGAGGTAATGCCCAACTCGGTCGTCGAAGGGCGCTACGATGACAACTGGGTCGCTGTAATGCAACGCGACCTGTCCCACGTCGAGGAAAGGCTCGTCAAGGCCAGGGCCAAGACACTCGTGGTCGCGCCGGGCCTCATAGAGCGCCCCTACGTCTTCGAGGGCAACGACACGCCAGGGGTCATCCTCTCGACCGCCGCGCGGCGTCTGATCAACCTCTACGCCGTCAAGCCAGGGGAGCGGGCTGTGGTCTTCTCGGCGAACGAGAGTGGCGACGCGGCGGCGGAAGACCTCGCGCGCTCGGGCGTCGAGGTCGCGCGCGTCGTCGACGCCCGCAGGGGCGGAGACATCGTGCGCGTAAAAGGCGGCGGCAAGGGCGTACGTGCTGTGGAGTGCTCCGACGGCGCCGAGATAGAGTGCGACCTCCTCGTTACGGCCGTGGGTTGGACAGCGCCAACCTCGCTGATAAACATGGCCGGCGACCGGCCCGTCTACAACGAGAGGGCGGCCCGTTTCTTCTCTTCCCACCTCCCCGACGACGTGCTGACGTGCGGCGGAATCGCCGGCGACGGGACACTCGAGGAACTGATCGAGCACGCGCGAGCCACAGGCGGCGAGGCCGCCAGGCGGGCCGCAAAGACCGCGAGGCGGCTGCGCGGCGGCATCCCGCTAGAGTCGGAGGCGCCGCCAGCAGAGATCTCGGAGCTGCCTCTCTACGAGCACCCGGCGTTGTTCCGTGGGAAGACGCACGGCATCGTGGACTACTCAGAGGACGTCACCTCCAAGGACCTCGTCACAGCCGAGAAGGAGGGCTACGACTCTATAGAGCTGGTCAAGCGATATACGACCGTAACCATGGGCCCTGCCCAGGGCAAGCTCGAGAGCGTCAACGCCGTGGCGATCATGGCCGAGACTACGGGGCGCACTATCGAGGAGACAGGGACCACCGTGTGGCGGCCCCCGTACAGTCCGGTAACACTGGGGGCCCTGGCCGGGCGCATCTTCGAGCCTGTGCGGTACTCACCGATGCAGCCGTGGCACGAGATCCGTGGGGCGAAGCCGCTGGTGGCGGGGGCCTGGATCCGCCCCGACCACTACGGCGACCCCGCCTCCGAGGTCCTGAACGTCCGCGAGAACGTCGGCATCATAGACGTTACGCCTCTTGGCAAGTTCGACCTGCGCGGCCCTGACGTGCCCAAACTGCTGAACCACCTCTACGTCAACAGGTGGGACAACCTCGAAGAAGGCCGCGTCCGCTACGGTGTGATGTGCCTCGAGGACGGCGTGGTCTTCGACGACGGCGTGACAGGCCGCCTCGGCCCGGAGTGGTACGTCATGACGACGACCTCCTCGGGCGCCGCCGGCGTGGGGGAGTGGATCGACAACTGGCTGCAGACCGCCCACCCGGGGTGGCGGATCCACGTCACCCCCGTAACCACGGCGTACGCGAGCATCAACGTCGCCGGGCCCAAGTCCCGCGAGTTGCTCCTGCGCCTGACCGAGGGCGTGGACCTCTCGCCGGATGCTTTCCCCTACATGCGAGTTCGCGAGGGGCGTGTCGCCGGCGTCGAAGGCTGCTTTATGTGGCGCCTCGGCTTCACCGGTGAGCTCAGCTACGAGGTCCACGTGCCCGCAGCCTACGGGCTGCACGTGTGGGAGACGCTCATGCAGCGCGGCGCGGACCTGGGCGTAGGACCCTTCGGAGTAGAGGCGCAGCGCATCCTGCGCCTGGAGAAGGGCCACTTCATCGTAGGCCAGGACACCGACGGGCTCACAGGACCTTACGATGTGGGCCTCGGTCGGATGGTCAAACTGGACAAGGACGACTTCACGGGCAAGCCCGAACTGGCGTGGCAGAGTGAGATCAACGGCCGCCTTCAGCTAGTCGGATTGCAACCACACGACGGCTCGTTGGTTCCCCCTGAGGCGAGCCAGATCGTGGAGGGAGAGAGCGAGATCGTGGGCCGAATAACGTCGAGCCGCATGTCGCCCACGCTGGGGCGTTCGATCTGCCTGGGCTTCGTCGCCGAGCACCTCACAACGCCGGGGACGAAAGTCGTCGTGCAACTGCCCGGCGGAGAGCGCGTCCCGGCCTCCGTCACGCCGCACCACGCGCACTACGATCCTGAAGGGACGCGCCAGCGTGGTTGAGAGAGCCCCCGTCGCCCGAAGCCCCATAGCGCCGGCCCCTCCGACGACTATTGAGTACGGCTGGGAGATCAGTGCCCGCAGCAGCGACGCCGAACTGAAGATCACAGACTGCACCCCTCTCGCCAAAGTCCTCGTGCTGGCCCCCATGTACGGCGAGCTCGCCCGCGCTCTAGGCGTCCCCTTCGGGCGCGCCGCCCGCGATACCCACGGGACCCTCGTCGTCGGCTCCGGCCCCGGCGAGTGGCTGCTGCTTGCCGCACCAGGAACGAATCAGGCGGTTGGAAAGCGTGTAGAAGTAGTGCAGGATGAGGGACTGGTCAGCGTCTTCGACGCCACGCACGGGCGGGCGCTCATACGCATCACGGGCCCGAGGACGCCCGATCTGCTGGCGAAGGTGTGCGCCATCGATTTCGCCGATGAGGTCACGCCCGACGGGGCGGCCTTCCGCAGCTCCGTGGCGAAGCTCGTAACCGACGTCGTTCGCGACGACAGCGGGGGGGCAAGGTCGTACCTGCTGCATTGCGAGCGGTCCTCGGGTCAGTACCTCTTCGACGCGTTGATAGACGCGGGCGATGAGTTCGGCATAGAGGTCGACGGGTTCGTCGACCCCGGAGACAGAGGAGTTTAGAGAGCATGACGTTACCGAAGAACCTGGATGTCGCCAGGCAGGCGAAGCTCCTGCCGATGAAAGAGATCGCCGCTGAGATAGGGATCGGTGAGCACCTCCTGGAGCCCTACGGAGAGGGCGTCGCCAAGATAAAGCTCGACGCCATCGAGGAACTCTCAGGCAGGCCGAAGGCCAAGTACGTAGTGGTCTCCGCCATTACGCCAACCCCCCTGGGCGAGGGGAAGACGACGACCACCGTCGGGCTGGGACAGGCCTTCAAGCACATCGGCAAGACGGCGACGGTGGCGGTGCGCCAGGCCTCGATGGGCCCCGTCTTCGGCATCAAGGGCGGCGCAGCGGGCGGCGGCTACAGCCAGGTCGTGCCGATGGAGGCCCTCAACCTGCACCTCACCGGCGACATCCACGCGGTCACCGAAGCCCACAACCAGCTCGCCGCCATGATCGACAACCACCTCTACCAGGGAAACGCCCTCGATATCGAGCCGCACAGTATCACCTGGCGGCGGGTGATGGACGTAAACGATCGGGCGCTGAGACACATCGTCGCCGGGCTCGGCGCCAGGACCGATGGGGTCCCGCGCCAGACCGGCTTCGACATCACGGCGGCCTCCGAGGTGATGGCGATCCTCGCGCTCTCCACCTCGCTCCAGGACATGCGCAGCCGCTTCGGGCGGATCGTGATCGGTAGTGACGCCTACGGAAACCCCGTAACCGCCGAGGACCTCAGGGCCGCGGGCGTCATGGCGGTCATCATGAAGGAGGCTATAAAACCCAACCTCATGCAGACCCTGGAGAACACGCCCGCCCTGGTCCACGCCGGGCCTTTCGGCAACATCGCCACTGGCAACTCATCCATCGTGGCCGACGAGGTCGGCATCCGCGGGGGAGACTTCCTCATAACCGAAGCAGGCTTCGGCGCCGACATGGGCGCCGAGCGCTTCTTCAACATCAAGTGCCGCTACTCGGGGCTTGAGCCCGACGCCGCGGTGCTCGTCGCCACCGTGCGGGCGCTCAAAGCCCACTCCGGGCGCTACGAGGTAAGGGCGGGCAAGCCCCTCCCCGACGAGCTGCTCAAGGAGAACCCGGATGACGTGTATGCTGGCGCCGCCAACCTCAGAAAGCAGATCGAGAACATCCGCCTGCACGGCGTCTCACCCGTGGTGGCGATCAACGCCTTCCCCACAGACCACGAGTCAGAGTACGACGTCATCCGGGAGGTCGCCGAGGAGATGGGCGCACGGGTGGCCGTGTGCAACCACTTCTCGGAGGGAGGGGCGGGTGCGGTGGAGCTCGCCGAGGCGGTCGCCGAGGCCGCAGAAGAGCAGACCGAGTTCGAGTTCCTCTACCCCGACACAGCGTCCTTGCGCGAAAAGATAGAGGCCATCGCCACGAAGGTGTACGGGGCGAGGGATGTGGAGTACGACCCGCAGGCGGCAAGGATGCTCGACTCGTACGAGAACAGCGGCTTCGGCGGGCTGCCGATCTGCATGGCCAAGACGCACCTATCCATCTCCTCAGATCCATCGCTCAAGGGGGCGCCTAAGGGTTGGACACTCCCGGTCAGGGAAGTCAGGGCTTCGGTAGGGGCCGGCTTCGTCTACCCCATCTGCGGGGAGATGCGCACGATGCCTGGCCTGAGCGCCTCTCCCGCCGCCGAAAGTATAGACATAGACGAGAACGGTGAGATAGTGGGGTTGTTCTGAGCATCGAGCCGTGGAGGAAGACGATCGATGTGTTCTCTACAGACGAGTTGAAGGCGGCCGATCGCGTGTCGGCCGCACGGAGGTGAGGAGAAGATGCAGCTACCCAGGCAGGCCTCTCACATAGTTGTCGGGGCCGGGGTTCACGGCCTGAGTACGGCCTGGCACCTGGCGAAGGAACTGAAGGCTAGGGGGCGTGGCTCGGGCGAGGACGTTATCGTGCTCGACAAGACCGGCGTCGCCGCAGGGGCGTCGGGGATCGCCTGCGGTGTGATCCGTAACAACTACTTCCAGCCCGCGATGCGCAAACTGATGGCCCATTCGGTCTCGGTCTGGGAGTCGGACCCGGAGGCGTTCGCCTACCATCCCGTTGGCTACATGCAGATCTCACCCGAGGTTATGCACAACGACGTGGTGCAGATCTACAAAGAGCAGCAGACCATCGGCTACCCATCGACGCTCGTCGAGGGGGAGCAGGAGTGCCTGGAGTACATGCAGAACATCTTCCACGACTGGCAGGCCCAGAACATCACGAGCATCCTGCACGAGCACCGCGGCGGGTACGCGAACAACAAAGCCTCGATCAGGGCCCTCGCCGCCAAAGCCCAGGCCGAGGGGGTCCAGATCCACACCGGGGTCAAAGTCACCGGGCTTCGCATGGATGACGGGCGGGTTGGCGCCGTACAGACGGACGGGGGCACGGTCGAATGCGAGCATCTCGTCGTGGCCGTCGGCCCGTGGGTCAGGGACGTCTGGGGGATGCTGGATCTCCCCGAGAAGATCACCGTCAAGGGCCCGGACGGCGAGCTGTACCGCGACCGTGAGATGTGGACGTACTGGTCGTTGCAGGAAGGTGTGCTCGGTGTCGAGCCGAGCTTTCTTACGGACAACGAAGGCGAGATGCCGCCGGTGATCCACGTGGACACCGATGCCCCGCTCTACGACGAAGACGGCAGGCTCGTCACGGACGAGCTCTGGGGGATCTACTACAAGCCCGACGTCTACTTCAACGGGGTACAGGGCGGTGCCACACCCTACATCGTCGACCAGCCCGCAGGCGAGGTCGCCGTCGACCCCTACGGTCCCGAGAGCCCCGACTTCGTGGTCGGAGAAGACTTCGCCAGGATGTGGACCTCGGCGCTCGCGCACTGCCACGGGCGCTTCGAGAGCAAGGGCTACCTGTTTTCGAAGGAGCCCTCGGGCGGTATCGGCTGCTTCACGCCCGACAGCTTCCCCGTCTTCGACACCTTCAAGCAAAATGCCTATGTCATCGCCGACTCTAACCACGGCTACAAGATGATCGGGGTCGGCGCGCTGGTGGCGAAGGAGCTTATGGACGAGCCGCAGGAACTACTCGAACCATTCCGCTTCTCCCGCTACGAGACCGGGAAACTGCACCCAACGAGCCACTCACCCTTCCCATGGAGTTGACACAGGGAGGCTCCGTAGAGCCGGAAGGAACTCTTCCTTCAGGACACCGGGTAGATCGGCCCCGGATAGAGCGGGCCGTTCGGGAGATACTGGTCGCCATAGGCGAGGACCCGGAGAGGGAAGGCCTCAGAGGTACGCCACGGCGCGTCGCCGAGGCCTACGCGTTCCTCTTCGCCGGGCTGGCCGATGACCCCGCCAGGCACCTGAACGTGGGGTTCCAGGAAGAACATCGCGAGATGGTCCTCGTGCGAGACATACCCTTGCATTCGCTCTGCGAACATCACCTCATGCCTTTCGTCGGCAAGGCCCACGTAGGCTACATACCAGACGGGAAGGTCGTTGGGTTGTCCAAGCTGGCCCGGGTGGTGGAGGCGTACTCCCGCAGACCCCAGCTCCAGGAGCGTCTGACCGCCCAGGTCGCCGAAGCCATCCACGAGAGGTTGGGATCTCGTGGCGCTATCTTCGTCGTTGAGGCCGAACATCTGTGTATGACGATGAGGGGAGTACAGAAGTCGGGGAGCGTGACTGTTACCAGCGCGGTGCGCGGCATCTACGCCAGAGACCCGCGTACCCGCCAGGAGGCCATGAGTCTCATAATGGGCCACCGCTAGAATCGTTGCAAAGAGGTTTGCACCTCATTGCAAGCATTTCAGCCCGGCGGCTCCGCCGCCTTGTCAGCACTTCAGCAAGTCAGCAAACAAAAAGCTGAAATGCTGACCAGCGCGGGATGGGGAAGGGTTGGCCTTCCCCATCCCGCTACAAGGTCTCTTCCAGCTCCGCTCTCAGGCCGGAGGAGATTGGCCCTGGTATGCCGGTCCCTACGGGGAGTCCGTCCACTTCGGTCAGCGGCATGACGCCGAGCAGCGCGCTCGTCAGGAAAGCCTCATCGGCCTTAGCTAGCTCCTCGGAACGCACGGGGCGTTCGACCGCGGTAAGGGCCATCTGCGCGGCGAGTTCGGTCAGCACGAGTCCCCGCACGGTGCCTGGCAGAACCCCCGACTCCGAGTCCGGCGTGAGGAGTGTCTCCCCGCTCGCGAGAAAGAGGTTGGCGGCGCTGGCGCAAGCCAAATGCCCGGCCGTGTTGAGCATGAGTGCCTCGTCCACACCGCTGGCGTCGGCCTCGCGACGAGCGAGCACGTTGTCCAGGTAGCTCAACGCCTTGATCCTCGCGAGCGGCGAGTGCTCGTTGCGCGGGATGCGGCTTGTGGCCGCCTGCATTCCGCGGGAGTAGAGCTCGGCCGGATAGCCGGCAAACGGCTGCGCATGAACCACCAGCGACGGCGCAGGTTCCGGATTCGGCGATAGCCCACGGTTCGCCGGTACGCCCCGGCTGACCGTCAGGCGGACGGCGGCATCGGAGAGCCCATTGGCTTCCAGCGTCGTGCGGATCGCGCCAGAGAGCGTCTCGTCATCAGGGACCCTGGAGAGTCCGATCTGCCCAGCCCCGGCACGCAACCGGTCGAGATGGAGGTTGATGCGTAGCAGGTGTCCGCCCCTGGCCCGTATGGTCTCGAAGAGCCCGTCGCCCAGGGTAAAGCCCCGGTCGCGTGGGTCCAGGGCCGCCTCGTCGACGGGCACCAGCCCGTCGTTTACCCAAAGGAGTTTCGCTCGACCTACCACTCTTCCAACTCCGTCCCCAGCGCTTGCAGGGCGGCCCGACTCTTCGCGAGGGTCTCCTCGTACTCCGCTTCCGGGTCTGAGTCGCTGACGATCGCGCCCCCCACCTGCAGATGTACCTTGCCGCGCTGTAGCACGAGCGTGCGAATGACGATGCTCGTGACCATCGCCCCGCTAAAGCTTATGTAGCCGATCGAGCCGCAGTACACGCCACGCCGCACCGGCTCCAGTTCTTCGATGATCTCCATGGCCCGGATCTTGGGGCAGCCGGTGACTGATCCGCCGGGGAAGCAAGCCCTTAGCAACTCCACCGCCCCCAGTCCGGGCCGCAACTCGCCGCTGACGGTGCTGACCATCTGCCAGACGGTGCTGTAACCCTCGATCCCGAACAACTCGGGAACGTGCACCGACCCGACGCGGCAGACCTTGCCGAGATCGTTCCGCAACAGATCGACTATCATGAGGTTCTCGGCCCGGTCCTTCTCGCTGGAGAGCAACTCAGCGCCCAACATTCTGTCTTCCTCAGGCGTCCTCCCGCGAGGGCGGGTACCCTTGATCGGCCTGGTCTCCACCCGTCCTCCATCCAGCCGCAGGAACAGCTCGGGCGAAGCGCTCAGAACCTTACCTTCTCCAAGGTCGAGGTAGGCCCCGTACGAGACGGGCGAGACTTCCCGTAGCCGCTCGTACAGTGGCCAGGCGGCATCACACCACTCACCTTCGAGGCGGTGCGAGAGGTTGACCTGGTAGATATCGCCGGCGGCGATGTACTCCTTGGCCCGGCGGACGGCTTCGAGGTAGCCGGCCTTGCTTACGTTCGACCGAAACCGCAGGGGCTTCAGATCCGGCACCCCGCCCGACTCTTTCGAACCTTCCGGTTCCTGCGAGGATTTTGCGGGATCGTCCAAGCACGCCTCTATCTCAGCTAGCCTGGCGCGTGCGGCCGCCCCCGTGCCGGCCGGTAACCCCGTCGCAACGAGCCAGTTCTCGCCCGAGAGATGGTCAGCAGCCAGAACCCAGTCGTAGAAGCCGACATCCAGCTCCGCCAACGCCTCATCGGCCGGATTCGTCGCCGGCAGTGACTCTATCAGCCGACCAAGATCATAGCCGAAGTAGCCGACGGCACCGCCGAGGAACGGCGGCAGTCCTGGCGACTGCGCCAGGTGATATCTTGCCAGAACACACCGCAAGAGATCGAAGGGATCCGCCTCGACCACCGTCAGCCCGTTAGGACCGGCGAGCTCGACGCGACGGCCCCTGCTACGGACCGTCAGGAATGGATCGGCGGACAGGTACGAATACCTCCCGCTATGGTCATCGGCCGAGCTACTGTCCAGAAGTACCATCCGCGGAAGGCCGAGCAGGCGCGGCGCGGCCTCGTACGGGCTCATGGGCGCCGAGGAGACAGCGAGCGTCGGACCCGTCGGCGTCGGGCCATCCAATCCTAAAGAGTCAAGCGCCTGGGCTCCCGGCGCGCGGTCTGGGGTCAGGATAACCTCTCTGTGTACTTCACCTCGCATCTATCGAATCACCTGGACCGCACACAACCGCCCCAGCGCACGAACACCGGCTGCTGTTGCTCTATCGTTGCGACCACCGACTTGTATCACGCAACCGCCCGGCGGACATGCCCGGGCACGCTCCCTCGGCTCATGCCCTTGCCCTTTCCTCCCAGCATAAGAATGTCCGTCATTCCCGTGGCCCCTCACCCATCATTCCCGTGCAAGCGGGAATCTACGGATACAGCCGCTCCGCACCTCCGGTAGCTCGCTACCGGATTACGTATAATGCCCTCATCGCGTTTCGAAGCTCCGAAGGCGATGGCGCAAGTGCGCACGAATATAAAGTCGTCGCTGCGGTAGAGGGCCCTATCGCGTCGCCGACTGGTATGTGCATACAGCAACTGTAGTTGCGCATTGGTTTGGCGTATGTGATACTAACACAGGTGGTGGGAGTGAAAGAAACGAACCTCAGGCGGGAGCTCGCCATATTGACGGTTCTTGGTGGTGATGAAGCGGTCGAAGATGGGGGTCTGGGGGTAGTCAGGATCGCCGACCTCATCGGGCGGGAGAAGAGTCAAGTATCGCGGACGCTAAAGATACTGGCCGAGAGTGGCTTCGTCGATCGCGACACGGCGACGCTCCAGTACAGGCTGGGTTGGAGGTTCTTCGCGCTTGCGGCCCGCGCGGGCGAGCAAAGGTTACTCGCCGTCGCCCCTGCGCTGCTCGAACGGCTCGTGGAGACCCTCGGCGAAACTGCCCACCTGTCCGTTCTGCAGGGGACCGAGGTTCTGACGGTGCTCTCTGACTCCCCGCCGCACGCCGTCAAAGCCGATGGCTGGGCCGGCCGCACCGTCCCCATTTATTGCACTTCCTCAGGGCGGGCGCTTCTCTTCGACCACGACCGGGAAGCTATCTCCGGGCTCCTCTCGGGCGTCGAGTTCCGCGAGTTGAGACCTGGCACCGTTCGCAACGTCGAGGAGTTACAGGAGAGCATCTCCCTTGCGAGGGAGCGAGGTTATGCCCTGGGCGATGAGGAGTTCGAGTTCGGCCTGGTCGGTGCGGCGGCGCCTGTCAGGGACTTCAGGGGAAGACTCGTCGCTGCGCTCAACATCTCGGCGCCCAAGTTCCGTCTCGGCGGGCGGCTGGAGGGCGCGGGACGGGAGGTCAAGAAAGCCGCGGATGAGCTCTCCGCCTTGCTCGGCTGGTCCTCCGACTCTCTGATCCGCCTTGGCCGAAAGCGCGAAGGAGAGGAGATTCGATAGATGGGTGGCTTCCTCGAATACCTTGCCCTCAACTGGGACCACGTGGTCGAACTGGCCATCGGCCACGCCGTAGTCGTCAGCATATCGTTGGCCATCGACATCGCAATAGGAGTCTCGCTCGGCGTGCTGGTGTTCAATAGGGAACGCGCCGCAAACGTGGCGCTCGCGATCACCTCTACTTTCCTTACCATCCCCTCTTTCGCGCTGTTCGGCCTTTTCATCCCGATCTTCGGCCTCGGCTACCTGCCTGCGGTCGCCGCGCTGGTCATGTACGGGCTGCTGCCTATCTTGCGCAACACGATCGCCGGTCTGCGCTCCGTAGATCCGGCGGTCGCCGAGTCCGCGCAGGGGATGGGGATGAACGCCAGGCAGAGACTCTTACGGATCGAGCTACCCCTGGCGTGGCCGGTTATCATCGCCGGGGTGCGCGTGTCCACGATGCTCCTCATGGGTATCGCGGCGATCGCCGCCATCGTGGGCGGTCCGGGGCTTGGCGAGGACATCTTCTCAGGGCTCGCCCGCGTCGGCAGCGTCACCGCCCTCGACCTCGTGCTCGGCGGCATACTTGGCATCGTCGTGCTGGCGCTGATCTTCGACACGTTCTTCAACGTGCTCGGCAAACTTACGACCTCGAGGGGGATCCGTGACTGAGGAAGCCACAAGAGAGAATACTGCGCAAACGGGTGAGACCATGATCCGTCTGGAGAACCTCTCCAAGACCTTCCCAGCTCAGGACGAACCTGCGGTAGACGATCTCTCGATGGATATTTACGAGGGGGAGATAGTGGTCCTGGTAGGGCCGTCCGGCTGCGGCAAGACAACGACGATGAAGTTGATCAACCGCCTGATCGAACCTTCCAGCGGCAGGATCTTCCTCCAGGGCGAGGATGTAACGACGGTCAACTCGGACAACCTGAGGCGCCGGATAGGCTACGTCATCCAGCAGATCGGGCTATTCCCACACATGACCATCGCGGACAACATCGCGACGGTGCCGAAGATGCTCGGCTGGGACAAGGAGCGCACCTCAGAGCGTATCGACGAGTTGCTCGAGACCGTGGGTATAGACCTCTCCTACCGCGACCGCTACCCCAAAGAGCTCTCGGGCGGCCAGCGCCAGCGCATCGGGGTGGCGCGGGCGATGGCCGCCGACCCGCCGGTTTTGTTGATGGACGAGCCTTTCGGGGCGATAGACCCGATCACCCGCGACAGGCTTCAGGATGAGTTCCTGAGGCTGCAGAGGGAGATAAAGAAGACAATCGTCTTCGTCACCCACGACATAGACGAGGCCGTCAAGATGGGCGACCGGATAGCGATCCTCAAACAGCAGTCCAAGATCGCCCAGTACGACACTCCCGAAAACATACTGACCGACCCGGCCGACGACTTCGTCAGGGACTTTATCGGCACAGGTGCCGCGATAAAGCGCCTGAGCCTAAGCAGTGTCTCGGATATCGAGACATCCGACTGGCCAGTCGCCAGGCTAACTGACAGCCATGAAGAAGTACGCGAGAAGATCCGCGGCACGAGCAGAGATCATGTACTGCTGCTGGATGAGCAGGAAAAGCCAGGGCGGTGGGTTGGCCAGGAGGAAATCCAGCACGACAACACCCCGCTCGAAGAGGCGGGCCGACCCGCGGTAGCCATCGTCGAGGCCACCGCGAGCCTGTACAAGACCCTGGACACCATGATCACGTCTTTCAAAGGCTCTGCCATCGTCGTTGACGATGAGGGCCGCTACCAGGGCGTTGTCGACTTCGATACGGTACTCACGGCGACCACCGCCATGCACGCATCGGATCAGGAGCGCGAGGGGACTGCACAGGACCAGCAAACCGGGGATGATGGGCGATGACTACCAGGCAAGGGGCTTCCGCGAAAGTGGCTGGCGGCGTACCGCGCTTTTTGCGCTATCTCGGGATGCCGCTCTTCCTCGGCGTCGTGTGCCTGGCGCTCTACCTGTACGTGAGTACCAAGCCGCTCGACAGCATCGAAAAGCGCATACTGACAGCGAACTTTCTGTTTGCGCGGGTGATCGAACACATCCAGCTTGCGGCCGTCTCGACCGTAATAGTCGTCGTACTGGCCGTGACCACGGGCATCTTGCTTACCCGGCCAGGCACCCGCAGGGTGACGCCGCTCATAATCGGTCTGGCCAACATAGGCCAGGCTGTCCCTTCCATCGGATTGCTCGTCCTGTTCGCCATCACCTGGGACTTCGGGTTCTGGCCAGCCATCGTCGCGCTCGTGGCGTATTCTTTCCTTTCGATCTTGCGCAACACCATGGTGGGGTTGCAGCAGGTGGATCGCTCCACCATCGAGGCCGCCCGCGGCATGGGCATGACGAAAACGGCCGTGCTCTTCCGCATAGAGCTGCCGCTGGCCGTTCCCATCATCCTCGCCGGCATCAGGACGGCCCTGATCATCAACGTCGGCACCGCCACGTTAGCCGCGTTCGTGGACGCCGGTGGGCTAGGTACCGTGATCGACCGTGGTATCCGTCTGGGACGGGATTCAGTGCTTATCGTCGGCAGCGTGCTGACCGGCGTACTGGCCCTGTCGATTGACTGGTTGGCCGGCGTGGCCGAGGAAATCTTGCGTCCGAGAGGTCTGTAGCGTGGACCGTCGACGTTCTGTTTGTCCGACTGTAAGGAGGATCGCTGTGCAAAAGATAACGCTAAATTCGCTGAAGCTACTCGGGCTCATCGCCGTTCTTGTCGTGGTCGCGGTGGGCTGCGGCGGTGGCGGGACATCGGGGGAGGTAGACCTGTCGGACGCCAATATCACGGTCGGCTCCAAGGAGTTTACCGAGCAGCTGATCCTCGGCCAGATGTCCATACTGGTCCTCGAGAACGCTGGGGCCACGGTTAAGGACCAGACCCGTCTGGCCGGATCGGTCGCCACCAGGAAGGCGCTTACCTCGGGCCAGATCGATATGTACTGGGATTATACGGGTACGGGTTGGATCGTTTACCTGGGCCATACCAAGCCTATCGAGGACAGCCAGAAACAGTATGAGGCCGTTGCCAAGGAGGATCTCAAGAAGAACGGCATCGAGTGGCTCCCTCCCGCGCCCGCGAACAATACCTACGCGATTGCCGTGCGCAGTGAGGCCGCGGACAAGCTCGGCGTCACGAAGCTCTCCGACTTGAAGCCACTGTTCCAGGAGCAGCCCGAAGTAGCGACCCTTTGCGCCGCCTCCGAGTTCCTCAGCCGCGACGACGGTCTGCCGGGGCTTGAGAAAGCCTACGGGTTCGAGTTCGAGGACATCTCCGAGCTTGCGGAAGGTCCGATCTACCAGGCCACCGACCAAGGCGACAAGTGCACCTTCGGTGAGGTGTTCGCAACCGACGGTCGCCTCGCTCAATTGGACCTCACAGTGCTCGAGGACGACAAGAGCTTCTTCCCGATCTACAATCCTTCGCTCCTCGTGAACAAGAAGGTGATGGATCAGTACCCGCAGATCGAGAAGATCTTCGCGCCCATCAACAAGAAACTGACCACACAGGAGCTGCAGAAACTGAACGAGAAGGTCGACGTGCAGGGTCAGCTGGAAGACCAGGTGGCCGAGGAGTGGCTCAAAGAGAACGGTTTCATCTAAGGTGCAATCCGACGGCGATTGCCGGGCGCAACGTCCGGCAATCGTTGGTCTCATCGAGGTCCCTGTCTCTATCTTTAGGACTCCAACCCCCTCTCGGATCACGCACGTAGCCTTCTTGGCAAGTACCCGATGCATCTCTCCGAGTCCATTGCGGGCAGAGCTTCTATGATTACTTCTTGTGGGCAGATCGGAGGTCGCAGGGCTTTAACCGGCGTGCAGCGTAAAGTACAATCGGGGCGAGTTATGGAACCCGGATCGCCTTGTCTCTTGCCCACCGATTATCCTGTTCTCCTGGTGGTTCTCTTCCGATACTACAGCGTAAATGACATGCACATGGACGAGAGGACTGGTGAGCAATATTGCGGGTAGCACTGGCCCAGATCGACTCCGTCCTCGGCGATACCGAAGAGAATCTCCGCAAGGCTAAAGAGGTCGTGGCGGAGGCGAAGGAGAGGGGTGCTGACCTCACCGTCTTTCCTGAGTTGAGTCTGTCCGGCTACGCCCTCGGAGAGCTCGACGACGATGTCGCGATAGAGGCACACAGCCAGGCCATCAGCTCCCTGGCCGAGGCCGCGGGAGAGATGGGCGTGGTCGTCGGGTTTTGCGAGGAGGGGCAGCGCTTCCAGAACTACAATAGCGCGGCCTATCTCGAAGGAGGCGTCCTCAGGCACCTTCACCGCAAGCTCTACTTGCCAAACTACAGGATCTACGAGGAGAGAAAGCACTACAACCCAGGACAGAGCATGCGTGCATTCGACACCAGGTTCGGCCGCATGGCCATGCTGATCTGCAACGACGCCTGGCAGACGTTTCTGCCATTTATCGCGGTCCAGGACGGCGCCCAGGTGCTCATAATCCCCGCAGACAGCGGTTCCTATCCTTACCCCGAGTTGTTGGACACCAAGAGCTACTGGCGCGGGATCACCCGCTTCTACGCCCGCATGCTCGAGAGCTACGTTATCTTCGTCAATCGTGTCGGACAACAGGACAGCCTTGTCTTCTGGGGCTACTCGCACGTCGTCGACCCCTGGGGGATGGTCGTGGCGGAAGGGCCGCTCCACGTGGAGGCCCTGATCACCGTAGACATAGACCTCGGAAACGTCCGCCGCCGCCGCAGGGAAGTGCCCCTGGTAAAAGAGGCCCGCCTCGCCCTACTGGCCAAAGAATTGAACCGTCTCGCCGATGAAGGCGGGGATCTTTGATTGGCGATACGTCCTCTCTGGATGTAAAGTTGCTGGACCGTGCCGGATAAACCAGAGCCTTACGCAATAGAACTCCACGCCGCCCTCGACAGTGAACTCGAAGGGTATCTGCGTACGGATGAACCCTCGCGAGCTATGTGGTCCACGGATGCCTCTATCTACCTCCGCAAGCCTGTCGGCGTCGTCGTCGCCCGCTCCGAGGAGGACGTGGGGCTCACCCTCTCGACGGCCCGCGAGCTGGGGCTCTCGATCACGCCCCGTGGCACGGGCACGAGCCTCGCCGGGCAGGCGACGGCCCCAGGGCTGGCCCTCGACGTCTCCGAGATGCGTCGGGCGCTGGAGATAGACCTCGAAGGGCGGCGTTGCGTCGTCGAGCCTGGCCTGGTACAGGGCGAGCTAAACGCGATGGTTGAGCCGCACGGGCTCGTGTTCGGGGCCGACACATCTACCTCGGACGTGGCGACGCTTGGGGGTATGGTCGGGAACAACTCGGCGGGGATGCGCTCGCTCGTCTACGGGATGACCTCGGATCAGGTCCTCGGTCTGCGCTGCGTGCTTGCCTCAGGGGAGACGGTCGATCTTGGCCCCCTAAGTAGGGAGCAGGCCAGAGGACGTGCCCGTCACGCCGACGCGCTTGCCAGATTGCTGCGCGGGGCGATGGGGATCGGGGACCGCTACGGGTATGAGATCAGGCGCCGGTTCCCGAAGATGATCCGTCGCGTCTCCGGCTACGGGCTGGACGCCCTAGTCGACCCCGAGACCCTGGACCTCACGCGCCTCGTGTGCGGGTCCGAAGGTACGCTCTGCGTGGTCACCCGCGCGGAGTTCCGGCTGCACCCGCTCCCCGAGGCCCGCGCCCTGGCCTCTTTCGAGTTCGATTCCCTCTCCGCAGCGGCCCGCGCCACGGGCCGGTTCCTCGAGACGGACCCATCGGCGATAGAGTTGCTCGACGACGTCGCTATAGGCCGCGCGAGGGCCAACCCCGCATACAAAGACTCGACGCGCTTTGTCAAGGGAAACCCGAAGGCTGTCCTGGTCGTGGAGTGGAGCGGCACGCAACGAGGGCTCGACGAGACCTTCGGACAGCTCGACGATCTGACCGGCGAGGCCGGAGCGCTCGCTGCGACGCCGCTGCGTACGAAGGAGGAGATGGGCCAGACCGTCAGGCTCCGCAAGTCCACCCTGCCGCTCCTGCTCGGTACGAGCGACAAAGAGAAACCGGTCGCCTTTGTGGAGGACGCGGCCGTGCCCCCTGACCGGCTGGAGGAGTTCGTCGCCCGCTTCGAGGAGATCGTCGAGAACAGCGGTACCTGGGCCTGCTTCTACGGGCACGCCAGCGTGGGGTGCCTGCACGTCAGGCCTGCGCTCGACACATCTAACCCCGACGGCGTATCGCGGATGCGGCGCATCGCTGAGGAGGTTGCAGGGCTCGTCATCGACTGCGGCGGGTCCATCTCGGGGGAGCATGGAGACGGCCTCTCGCGTTCGGAGTTTATGGAGAAGATGTACGGCGGGGAGGTCCTGCGCGCCTTCGCAGACGTCAAGCGTCTCTTCGACCCGAGAGGGATGATGAACCCTGGTGTGATAGTGGCCCCACCCAGGATGGACCGGCAGCTGCGTATCGGCCCCGGCCGCAAGCGTCTCCCCGTAAGAACAGGCCTCTCATTCGAGGATCAGGGCGGTTTCGCCAAGGCCGTCGAGCTGTGCAACGGGAGCGGCTTTTGCCGCAAGAGGACGGGAGGCACGATGTGCCCCTCATACATGGTAACCCTCGACGAGCAGGACACCACGAGGGCGCGGGCCAACATGCTCAGATCCGTCATCGAAGGCACCCTCCCGCCTGAGGAGCTCACGGGGCGGCGCATGAAGGAGGTCATGGACCTCTGCGTGGGCTGCAAAGCTTGCAAGACCGAATGTCCCTCCCGCGTGGACGTCGCAAGCATGAAGACCGAAGTCCTCTACCAGACGGGCAAAGAACACGGCTTTTCCCTGCGCCAGAAGGCGGCAGGCCACATCCGCCGTCAGCTCGCGCTCGCAGCACTGATCCCCTCGTCCTATAACGTGGTCGCTGGAACGCGCCTCGCCCGCCGGGCCGCCGCCCTCGCCGGCATAGACCCCCGGCGCTCACTGCCACGCGTAACGAACAAGACCTTCTCCAAACGCTTCCCTGGACTACCACAGGGCGCCGGACCGGCGGAGGTCGCCCTCTTCAACGACACCTGGAACGAGTACCAGCGGCCCGAGGTAGGTGAAGGGGCCGTGAGACTCTTCGCGGCCGCGGGGGCGAGAATACATCTGCCCAAGGTCGTGTGTTGCGGGAGGCCCATGCTCTCGGAGGGACTCGTGGACGAGGCGAGGAAGAACGCCAGGCGCAACCTCGATTTGCTGATGCCCCTCGTGGAGCGTGGCGTCCCGCTAGTCGGCCTCGAGCCTAGCTGCATCCTGACCCTGCGCGACGACTACGAGAGGCTCATCCCCGAAGACGAGCGCGTCGTAAAGCTGGCGGAAGCAACCCAGCTCTTTGAGGAGGCGATGCTGGATCTCGACGGAGAGCTTCCGCTGAGAGAAGGCGTCCCTGTACTCCTGCACGGACACTGCCATCAGAAGGCGCTAGTAGGGACGGGTCCGACGGAGCGACTGCTCGGGCTCGCCGCCGACGTAGAGGTGGTCGACTCGGGATGTTGCGGGATGGCCGGGCTCTTCGGCTACGAGAAGGGACACTACGAGGTCTCGATGAAGATGGGAGAGCGAAGGCTCTTCCCTGCGGTGCGTGGTGCAGGGGAGCGGGTCGTGGTCGCGCCTGGGACAAGCTGCAGGGAACAGATCCTCGACGGAACACAAAGGCGGGCCATGCACCCAGCCGAGTATCTGGCCTCGCTCCTCGACGGGAGAGGATGAGTTGGCTGGCGACCTGTGGTTCGCGTTCAAGGGCGACAGGATGCTAGTACGTGATGAGGAAGAATCGACCAACCTCGTGGGGAACCCGGCAGCCCTGGGGCTGGACGTGATCTTCGAGGAGGAGATAGGCGTCCTGGATGGGAGAATATGCTTCGCCGCTGAGGTTGAGGGAGTGGAGCCCGAAGGCTCCGCCTTTCAGGACTTGCGTAGCCTGTTCGGTGTTCTGGACGAGAGGTGCTTCGTGATGGCGGGACGAGCAATACAGGTCATCGCCTGGAACGTAATGCACCGCTTCTGCGGGCGCTGCGGAACTCAGACGGGCCGGGGGCTTGAAACAGAGCGATTCTCCAGGGTCTGCCCGAGGTGCGGTGCGCTCTACTTTCCGAGGTTGAATCCGGCGGCCATAGTTCTAGTTTACCGGGCAGACGAAGTGCTCCTTGCTCGCGCGCCGCAGTTCCCGAAGGGGATGTACAGCACAATTGCCGGGTTCGTCGAGCCGGGCGAGACCGTAGAACAAACCGTTGCGCGGGAGGTGCGGGAGGAGGTCGGGATCGAAGTGAAGAACATAAACTACTTCGGGAGCCAGCCGTGGCCGTTTCCGAACTCGCTTATGGTTGCCTTCACAGCTGAGTGGGCCGCCGGAGAGTTGCGGATCGAGCCGATGGAGATCGAAGACGCCGGCTGGTACACGGCAGACGACCTGCCGCAACTGCCGCCCAAGATAAGCATCGCCCGCGCCATGATAGACGACTTCGTAAGCCGACATAGCCTCGACCCCGATGACCCCGCGACACCGGAGAACACGTCTCGGAGTGATTGATACCGAATCCGGTTGAACGGTTCCCGAATCATGCTGTCTGGGGCCACCAGTGGTAGTTGGTGAGTCCCCTGATGGTCTCGGCTTGCTCGAGCAGTTCGACGCAACGGTCCGCCAGGGTCTCCTCTACCTCCTCTATCTCCTCGAAGAGCCCATTGGCGAGAGGCTCGTTGGTTAGCGGCCACAGCCTCTCGGCCGGCATAAGCTCCGGCGAACCGGAGGGAAGGAACTCGAGGTGTATCCCCTCCGGGATCTTGAGGTCCTTGCCCGTGTGCCATCCGGCCTTGTCCACCACCAAAAGGACGCGCCTGTTTCCTCCGGCCCCCACCTCTCGGGCGAACTCGCGCAAAGCCATCGAGAACAGCTCCACGTTGACCGTGGGCAGGATCAGCCAGAAGAGATCCCCGCTCTGGGGCCTAACGAAGCCGTAAAGGTAGGTCCATTCGTAGCCCCTCTTGAAGAGGGCGGTGGGCCTTTCCCCCACCGGAGCCCAAACTCGCCTCATCACCGGCTTGAGGCCCAGCCTAGCCTCGTCCTCGGCCCAGATCTCGACCGCCTCGGCCTCAGGATGGGCCTCCCCGAGCTTCTCCAGCTTCACCGAGAGACTTTTTTGAAAGCCTCCCGCTCGGAGGCCGAGGCCCCCTTGGCGTTCGACGGCCTCGGGACCTGGGGGCTCATGCGCGCCTTCCTCAGGTACTCCCAGCCCCGCTGGGCGTGGACCTTCTCCGCCCCCGTCCTCCGGGCGATCCAACGCGCCACCTTGGGCCCGCTCCACATCCCCCCTCCCGGAGGTGGCCCCCCGAGGAGGGCCGCCCGAAGCTCGGCTTGGCCCTCCTCGTCCAACAGCGCCCTCTCCCTCGCCCCGGGGTTGGCGTGGCGACGATCGCCCAGCCCCTCGACCCCCTCGGACTCGTAGCGCCTCGCGATCTCCCTGGTCCACTTGTCCGAGTAGCCCACCATCTGGGCCACCTCGCCTTGCGGCTCGCCTAGCGACAAGCGCCAGACCATCAAAAGGTGGGTGCGCAGCACCGGATCGGTTGCCTTGCGGTAGAGGCGCTCCAACCTCTCGGACTCCGATTCCTCCGAGTTCTCCGTATTCCGTTTCTCATTCATGCTCGGAAGTGTACACCCGGATTCGGTATGAGCCATCAAAGTGGTACATGGGGACTCCCCGGCGTGCGCCTCGTCGGTGACGGCGCGTCGTTGGTCTACGTTGGTTAGCGGTACAAGGGGTTCGCCGAGGATATCACGGCCCCTCGTGGCTACAGGTTCTTGAAGTACCTGGCTATCGGCAGTAGGACGTAGCCGGCCTTCTCGTACGTGCGACGCGCTGCGGCGTGCCCTGGGTCGCCGCCCGTCTCGACCATCGCCACCTTCATCCCGGCGTCTTTGAGCCTGTCGAGGGCGAACTCGGTCAGGGCGGTTCCGATGCCACTGCCCTGGTGGTCGGGATCGACGGCCAGTATGGATATCTCACCCATGCTGCGCTCGGGATCATAAATCTCGACCGCCACGAAGCCGACGGCTGCCCCGTCCACCTCGGCAACCCACACCCGCTGCTTTTTCGCAGCGCAGATGTCCTCCACCGCCCGCCGCTGATCTTCTCGCCAGTCCGGATGCAGCCGCCTGAAAATCTCGGAACCCAACACCCGCTCGAGAGACGCGAAGACCGGCGCCCACGCCCGCAACGAGAGGTCAACTACCGCCTCGGCATCTCGATCGTCGAATGGTCGAATCCGTGGCCGCATAGACTACACACCTCCTGACACCAACGAAAACCGAACCCGTCCGCACGATACGCGCCACGATTGTACGCGTGGATGATTCTGCGCGCAGAAGATCGCATCGGGGAGGACGGACAGGCGCGCTCGTAGCAGTCCTGGATGCGCCTCGAGGATCGTCCGGGTTCATGGTCGGGTCCCTGCTCCCGCCATCTTCCTGGAAGAGTGCGTGGCTCGATCAGGGTAGAATGGAGTCGTTCTTATCGTCCCGGGGGACTATGATGAAGCGGGAGAACGTAACCAGCGGCACGGTATGGGAGAGCAGGGTAGGCTACTCGCGGGCCATCAGGCGCGGGCCCTTCGTGTACGTCTCTGGCACGACCGCGACAGACGGGAGCGGCGGCTACGTCGGGGTTGGGGATCCCTACGCTCAGGCCGTCCAGGCCATAAACAACATCAAGGTGGCGCTCCAGGCCGTAGGTGCAGAGCTCTCCGATGTGGTGAGGACCAGGATCTACGTGGTCGATATCGAGGACTGGGAGAAGATAGGGGCCGCCCACGGCGAGTTCTTCGGGAAAGTCAGGCCTGTCACGAGCATGGTCGAGGTCAGCCGCCTCATAGCGCCCGAGATCCTGGTCGAGATCGAAGCCGACGCCCTGATCGACGAAGGGTAGGGGCGGGTTTGGGTAGGGGCAGATTTCAAACCCGCCCTTACCCGATCTCCGAGGCGCGGCCTGCGGCATCCTCGAGGGCGTGCAGGGCTGAGGCCTGATCCATGCCCGTGCTCCTTAGGAGGTCGACGGCGGCGGAGCGGACCTGGCCGACGAGGACGCTGATCCCGAGCTCGTGGCGCTCCTCGAGGATCTGGGTGGCGCACCTGGCGGCCTCGAGCGCCCACCGACGGGCCTCCTCGGGTCCTTCGTCGTCCTCCAGAAACGCGGCCAGGGCCCTCACGGACCGCGAGAGGTCGAGCACGGCCTCGGGTAGCTGCGGCGCAATACTGTCTCCTCGCCTGATGGCGTTGTAGACGCCACGGGCCAGGACGCGGGTATTTATGACGGCCAGCTCTATCCTGATACCGGCGCTGCCGTAGAACTCGAGTTGCCTCAAGGACCTGCGGCGGGTGGGGGAGAGCCTGGCCGTCTCGTAGCCCGCTTCGAGCGCCTCGTTCAGGGTTCTGACCCTGCCATCTATCTCCCTGGCCTGTTCCAGGACTCGTTCGGCCCGCCTCTCGCCTCCGCCCTGGAGCACGGCGGAGATCTCCTCCAGCACCGCGGCCAGCTCGTCGAAGACGGGGGCAGCGGCCCTCTCGACCAGGCGCTCGGGGTTGACGGGGAAGAGGTAGTTGATCGCGAGCGCCACCCCGCCCCCGATAAGCGCGTCGACGAAGCGTTCTGGCGAGAAGACGTCCTCGGGAGGCTGCAGCACGACTACGAGGACCGCGGAGACGGCCGCCTGGTTGACCAGGATGGTCCCTCCCCCGAAGAACACCGCCGCAGCCATAGCGAGGAGCACGACAACGGCGATCTGGAGTGTCCCGTTCCCTATAACGAGCACGAGGAGGTCTGCAACCATGAGCCCGACGGCGACCCCGATGATGAGCTCGACGGCGCGTCTGTTCCTCTGGCCGAGGGTAACGCTGAGGCAAATAACGGCGGCTATGGGGGCGAAGAAGGGCTGCTCGTGCCCCACGAGTACCTCAGCCACAAAGTAAGCCAGACTCGCGGCCACAGCCGCCTGCGTGACGGGCCACACGCTGTTCCTGAGCCGGTAGTACCCGGCAGAGAGACCGTCACCGACCCTGGAAAACAAACGTCCTTACCTCACGCCGCCCGCATGAACCCCGTGAACTATACACCTCCGCGAGGGCTGGCCACGCGTTTTGGGATCGTACGCCGGCGTACACAGATGAGTGTCTTTCGACCATATAATCTCAGGAGATCAGAGACCAGGAGGTTCTTTATGGGTCGCAGGCGAATAGAGCCAGGCCAGGGACAGGAGTCTGTCTGGGACTACCCGCGTCCGCCGAAGCTCGAGGAAGTGGACAAGAAGGTCAAGGTCGTCTTCGGCGGCGTCACGCTCGCCTACACCACGCGGGCAAAGCGGGTTCTCGAGACGAGCCACCCGCCCGTCTACTACATCCCGCCGCAGGACATCCAGATGCAGTTCCTGAAGGAGTCCGGCCACACTTCTCACTGCGAATGGAAGGGCCGCGCCCGCTACTACGGCATCGCTACGAAAGACGAGATAACCGGCGAGGAGAAGTCCGAGAAGAGCGCCGCCTGGCACTATCCCGACCCGGTGCCGGAGTTCGAAGGGCTGAAAGACTACGTGGCATTCTATCCGTCCAGGATGGATGGCTGCTGGGTTGGGGGAGAAAAAGTCGAGGCGCAGGAGGGGGACTTCTATGGGGGTTGGATCACCTCCGACATAATCGGCCCTTTCAAGGGTGCCCCGGGGACATGGGGCTGGTAGAGAAACCGTGGATGCCTCGAATCTTCGCAAGGAACACACCAGCGCAGGCCTGGACAAGGCAGACGTAGACCACGATCCTGTAGTTCAGTTCCACACGTGGTTCCAGAACGCCATCGACGCGGGCCTTCACGAGCCGAACGCCATGATCCTCGCCACCGCCACCACAGACGGAAAACCCTCAGCCCGCACCGTCCTCCTCAAGGGCTACGACGAACAGGGCTTCGTTTTCTACACCAACTATGAGGGACGTAAGGCCGGCGAGCTCGAGACGAACCCCAGGTGCGCACTCCTTTTCTACTGGGGCGAACTGGAGCGGCAGGTGAGGGTCGAGGGCATAGGCTCCCGCATCTCGGAACAGGAGTCCGACGAATACTTCGCCAGCCGTCCACGCGGGAGCCAGCTCGGGGCTTGGGCCTCACAGCAGAGCAGAGTCGTGGACGGTCGCCGTTCACTCGAACAGAAGCTGCATTCCCTCCAGGCAGAGTACGAAGACCGCGAGGTTCCGCGACCCCCGTTCTGGGGCGGCTACAGGGTCGAGCCCGAAGCGATCGAGTTCTGGCAGGGACGTGAGAGCAGGCTGCACGACCGGCTCGTGTATCACCGCGAAGACGGAGCCTGGAGGATCGAGCGCCTCCAGCCGTAGTGAGAATCACCCAGCTTGACAGCGGTGAGCGTTCCCGGCTAGCATATATCGGTCTATCCGGATCGGGGCTCCGGAGCATACAATGCAGCCTTGGCTGCGGAAAGAGGAGACCATGAAAGCAGACGTCAAGGAAGCCGCTGACCGCGTGCTGCGCGGGGCCGTAGAGCAGGAGGATGGCGTGCCCGGCGTGGTCGCGATGGCGACTGACCGCGAGGGCGATTTCTACGAGGGCGCGGCGGGCAAGCGCGAGCTTGGCGGGGAGCAGGAGATGACCACGGACACCGTGTTCGCCATCTTCTCTTGTACCAAGGCCGTAACGGGCGTGGCCGTCAAGCAGCTCGTCGAGGAGGGTGTGATCTCCCTCGACCACCCCGCGAAGGAATACGCGCCGGAGATCGCAGACATCCAGGTCCTGGAAGGCTTCGACGCCGACGGAGAACCTCGGCTTCGCCCGCCGAACTCCGACGTTACTGTGGAGCAGCTCCTGTTGCACACCGCGGGCTTCGGTTACGACTTCTTCAACGAGGACCTCGTGAAGTTCGGCGAAAAAAGGGACGTCCCTAGCGTCGTCACGTCTTCGATGGCATCGCTCAGGTCGTGCCTACTGTTTGATCCTGGCGAGCAGTGGGAGTACGGAAGCAACATAGACTGGGTCGGCAAGGTCGTAGAAGGGGCCAGGGGCAAGCGGCTCGGTGAGGTGATGAAGGAGCGTATCTTCGAGCCGCTCGGTATGAACGAAACCGCGTTCACGATGACGGATGAGATGCGCTCGCGAAGGGCGACCATGCACCAGCGCGGCGAAGACGGAACGCTCACCCCGATGCCGGACTTCGAGCTGCCGCCTGACCCTGAACAGCACATGGGTGGGCACGGCCTATACGGCACCGTCGGCGACTACATGAAATTCATCCGCATGATCCTCAACGGTGGGGAGGGCGAGCACGGCCGGGTGCTGACGCCCGAGATGGTAGAGATGATGGGCCAGAACGGCCTCGGGGACATGAAGATAAAGTTGTTGCCAGGCGTCATCGAAGAACTCTCCAACGACGCGGAGTTCTTCCCCGGAATGCCCAAGTCGTGGGGATACACGTTCATGATCAACGACCACGATGCCCCGACCGGAAGGCCCGCTGGCGAGCTCGGCTGGGCTGGCCTCCCCAACCTCTACTTCTGGATCGACCGCAAAAACGGCTTAGGAGGTTTCTGGGCGACCCAGATATTCCCGTTCGCCGACCCGGTCTCGTTCGGTGCCTATATGGACTTCGAGACAGCAGTCTACGAAAGCGCCCTCTCGCCAGTCTGAAAGCGGATTCCGGAAGTACTTCCGGAATCCGCTTTCAGTTTGTCAGCCCGCTCCAGCTTCGCCTCCGCTTGTCAGCACTTCAGCCCGGCGGCTCCGCTGCCTTGTCAGCAAATGCCTGCCAGCGGAGCTCCCACACGCAGCCAGATTCCGTGGTAAACGATGCGGGGTGTTATCTACCGGAGAGCAATACTAACGCAAGCCGCTCCCTAGCAAAGCTGAAATGCTGACAAGCCGCCCGAAGGGCGGCGTGCTGAACTGCTGAAATGCTCGTAGTGCATAAGGCCAAAGCCTTATGCACTACGCTCTGGGCTTCCCTATCGGCGCTGCGCGGCGGGGTCCCTGCTAAGATGCATATCGCTACATCTTGAATCCTACTGAGAGGAGAGCTCTTGAAGCTGGTTACGTATTCCGTAGGTGGTGGGGAGCCGCGTGTCGGGTCCCTCGAGGGCGAAGAGATAAGGCCGCTTGCCCACGAGGACATGATCGAGTTCATCGAGTATGGCGGGAGCCCGGAGCCAGGCGAAGATACCGTGCCGCTCGGAGAGGCGCACATCCACGCCCCGATAGCCGGGCCTCAGAAGGTCATCGGCATAGGCCTAAACTACGAGGACCACGCGGCAGAGACGGGGGCGGATATCCCGGAGAAGCCCATCGTCTTCGCCAAGTACCCGAGCTCGGTTATAGGGCCTGGCGAGACCATCAGGATACCCCCCATAACCGAGCAGGCCGACTACGAGGCCGAGCTCGCCGTCGTTATCGGAAGGGCAGCCCGCAACGTCTCCGAGTCCGAGGCCCTGGATCACGTCTTCGGCTACGCGAACGCGAACGACGTCTCATCGCGCGACCTACAGTTCTCGGAGGGCGGACAGTGGACCCGCAGCAAGTCCATAGACACCTTCTGCCCCATGGGGCCGTTCATCGCGACCCATGATGAGATCGAAGATCCGCAGGACCTCTCGATCCGTTGCATCCTGAACGGCGAGGTCATGCAGGACGGGACGACATCGAAGATGATCTTCTCGGTCGCCGAGCTCGTCTCTTTCCTCTCCCAGGGCATGACCCTCGTCCCCGGCGACGTCATAGTCACAGGCACGCCACCTGGCGTCGGCTCGGCCCGCGACCCGCAGGTCTGGCTCAAGGCAGGCGACGAGGTCACTATCGAGATAGATGGCCTCGGCACCCTGACAAATCCAGTCGAGACGGACTAGAGCATGGACCTGCTCGCGGGACTCGGTACCATCCTGCCAGAGGACCGCGTCGTCTCGGGTGGAGACGATCTGGAAAGGCACGGGGGCGGCGTCTTCACCTACCACGCCCCGGTTCAGCCCGACGTTGTGGTCTACCCGGAGAGCCGCGATGAGGTAGTACGGGTCCTGCGCTTCGCCAACGAGCACCGGATACCCATCGTGCCTTTCGGGCAGGGAAGCAGCCTGGAAGCGCACACCATCCCCGTGCACGGCGGCATCAGCCTCGACCTGGGGAGGATGGACCGCATCCTGGAGGTCAGGCCAGACGACTTCATCGCTCGGGTCCAGCCCGGTCTTACCCACGGTGCGCTAAACGCGGCGTTGGCCGATCATGGACTTCTCTTTCCGGTGGATCCCGGCTGGGACGCTTCGCTAGGCGGGATGGCGGGCACCAATGCGAGCGGGACGAACGCGGTCAAGTACGGGGTCATGCGGGACCAGGTCCTCGGCATCGAAGCGGTGCTGGCAGACGGGACGGTGATGCGTACCGGCGGGATGGCTATGAAGTCTTCGGCAGGATACGACCTGACAGGACTCTTCGTGGGGTCCGAGGGGACCCTGGGTGTTTTTACGGAGTTGATCTTGCGCCTTTACCCGCTTCCCGAGCATATCGTGGCCGCCAGGGCGGTTTTTTCGAACATCGAGTCAGCGGGACGCGCCGCTGTGGCGATGATCCGGACCGGCATGAGGATCGGTCGCGTCGAGCTGGTCGACGCCCGCACGGTCGAGGCTGTAAACGCCTACAAGAGCACAGACTACGCCGCCGCCCCGACACTCTTCCTCGAGTTCAGCGGCTCGAAGGCGAGCGTCGAGAGCGAAGTGGAGGTGGCCCGCGAAACCTCCGCGGCGGAAGGTTGCTCTTCGTTCGAGGTCGAGGCCGACGAGGAGGCCCGCGAGAAGCTCTGGGAAGCCCGCCACGACGCGGCCCTTGCCATTCGCGATCTCTACCCCGGTATGGGAATGCTGGGCACGGACGTGTGCGTTCCGATCTCCGATCTTCCTGGCGCCTTGCGACACGCCCGCGACACCATCGAGTCTCGCGGCCTGGACGGGGCCATTCTGGGCCACGTCGGGGACGGTAACTACCATGCCGTCTTCCCCTTGGACACGGGCGACGAGGCAGACCAGGAGCGGGCCGAGGCGGTCAACGCAGAGATCGTAGACTACGCCCTGGAGCGTGGCGGCACCTGCACCGGCGAGCACGGTATCGGCCTGGGAAAGACAGGGCACCTGCAAAAAGAGCACGGTGATTCACTACCGTTCATGCGCGAGATCAAAAGGATCGCTGACCCGGACGGCATTATGAACCCGGGTAAGATCTTCGGCGGCGAATGATCATACGGATCGAAGCCGAGTAGCCCGCGCCGCCACCCTTATCGCGGCACCGAACCAGGGCAGGATTCGCTCGTATCGACGAAGACTTGCCGCCTATGTCTGACCAGGGGCCGTCCTGCCTCCAGCAGAGGCGCCTGCGGGCTCCCTGGCCCGTTCTTCGAGGAGGTTCTCTGCTTTGTAGCCGCCCCTCGCCCTATCCCGAAACCAGAAGAAGCCGAAGATCAGGAGCAAGATGAACGGCAGGACCGCCATCGAGCGCAGTGCCGCGGCGGGACCGCTGGAATCGTAGATGCCTCCCAGGATCGGCATGGTGATCGCAACCGAGATGTTCCCGATGCCTCCCATGATGCCAAGGAGCAGGGCCCCGCCAGCGGGGAATCTCTCTGAGGTCACGCCGAGCATCGTCGGCCAGAAATAGCAGATGCCGATGGCGAAGATCGTGGCCGCGCCGAAGGCCAGAACCGCCGAGTTAGCGACGCTGAGTAGCAGCAGCCCCACCAGCGAGGCTGCGGCGGAGCCGATCAAGAGTCCTATCGGTGAGATCCTGCCGAGGAACGAGTGTCCGAAGAAGCGCCCGATAGCCATCAGGCCGTTGATGTAGACCAGAACGAGTATGCCGGAGACGGCGGCCGTCGTCGTGAGGATGCTCGGCAACCACTGGTTCGTGCCGAGCTCCGTTGAGGCCGTGAGCAACATGGCGAAAGCTAGGACAAGGAACATCGGTCGCAGGGTCTCTTTGAACACTGCGGAGTGTGAGATACCGGCCTCCACGCGCTCTGTCTCCGGTATCCGCAGACCCAGGAACATCATGCCGTAGACGAGCGTGGGTATAAGGATGATGGCCATCTTGATCTGCCAGCCGAGGCCGACGACGGTCAAGAGGTACGCCGCTAGACCACCGATCACGATGCCGCCGGGAAACCACACGTGGAAAAGGTTCAGCTTGGCCGTTTTCTGGTTCGGGTAGGCTGTGGCGACCAGCGGATTGCACGCCGCCTCCACGGCCCCGTTACCAAGACCGATGAGGAGTGTCCCCAGGAACAACAGCCAGAAACCCCCCGCGAATATCGTAACCACGATGCCGGCCACGTGCGTCGCGAAAGCCACCACAAGCATCGACTTCAGCCCTATAAAGTCCACGATCGCCCCGCCGACGATGACCGACACGGCGAATCCCCAGAAGGCCATCCCGGTGATCCAACCTATGCTCGTCTTGTCGAGCGAGAACTCCGTGCCCCACGTACCGAGTATGTCGCCGCGGACGGCAAAGGTCATGGCTGTGGCGACGAGGGCTATGCAACTCGCCACGAACAGACGCCTGCTCTGCGCCTCCGACGTGACCGCAGCTCCCCTGCTACTACCTTGCGTACTCAACCTCATTCCTCCTTTTCCCTCTTGCCCTTCCATTTAACTACACGGTAGGTGTCCCAGGGCGTCATCCTCCTCCGGCCAAGTAGCGCACAGCAAACCTCGACTCCCGGCGGGCTGTAGAATTGTGAGTTGCCTAGAGGAGGAACTGAGAGACCGATGGAACCGGATAGGACATCGTACCGGACGGTAAGGGTGATCGGTGTGCTTTTGATCCTCGAGGTGATCGGGCTTCTCGCCATCGGCGTCTTCGAGTTCTCGCAGGTCCACTGGAGGGGGCTCGATCTGCAGAGCCCGCAGCATCAGGCCGTGGAAGTGGGGGTGTTCGCCCTCTTCATCCCTTCCGGCGTCCTGACGCTACTGGCGGCGCTGGGCTTCCTCTTGCTGCGCCGCAGGGGATGGCTATTGGCGGCGATCGCCCAGGGGCTTAGCCTGGCGGTGAGCCTGTGGCTCTACACCTTGTTCCAGCCTGGCTACGTCTACCCGATCATGGCCTACTGCATACTGATGATCCTCTACCTCAACTCCCGCGACGTGAGGGTGGCCTTCCTTCCCAGACGGGGTTCGGGGGCGTCCTATGAAGGCTGATCGAGCGTCCACCGCCCTGCTCCGACGCTTCGAGCCGGTGATCCGGTCGACCAGCGGGGACAGGTTCTACCCGATGGACGTCGAACCCTACGTGCGGGCTTGCAGCCTGTGGGTGCAAAAGCCTGGCGAGGAAGCCGTATGCGTCGTGCCCGACGGCAAGTTGAGCCTGGACAGGCTCGCGCAGCAGCCCCTCGACGAGGCCGGTGCTGTACATTTCCTCAAGCTCAGCGACGCCGAGGATATCGGGCCTGACTCGCGCGGCGGGCTTGTGCGGCTATTCCGCAGACGCGCCAAGGACCGCAAGGAGGTGAGGCAGGCATTCCGGGCCGGGCGGGGCCGCCTCGCCCGCGTCGGGTACTTCTCCCGTTTCGTCGACGCCCTGTACTCGATCGCACTCCTCGCCCGCGGTAGGGTGCCAGGAGAGGCGGCGGCGGCGGCTTCTGTGACCTACGAGCGCATAATGGCCGAGCATGAAAACTACCGCTACCACGGGCGCGTGCTCCGCCAGGACGGTTGGGTCGTCTTGCAGTACTGGCTTTTCTACCCCTTCAACAACTGGAGGAGCGGGTTCTTCGGCGCGAACGACCACGAAGCCGACTGGGAGAAGGTCTTCGTCTACCTCTCGGAGTCTGAGGCTGGGGAGGTCAGTCCGGAGTGGGTGGCCTACGCTGCCCACAACTACACGGGAGACAACCTCCGCAGGCGCTGGGACGACCCCGAGGTCGAGAAGGTCGGGGAGCACCCCGTGATCTACGTCGGCGCAGGCTCCCACGCCAGCTACTTCGCCCCCGGCGAGTACCTGACGGAGCTGACCCTCCCCTTGCCCAAACCTATGGCCAGGACGACGAGTTCCATCCGGTCCTTCTGGGAGACGAAGCTCGGCCAGTACGTGGGGGACGGCGGGCAGGGCGGCGGGTACTTCAGTATTCCTTTCGTAGACTACGCGCGCGGCGACGGCCTTACCGTCGGAGAGGGGGGAGACAGGGCGTGGGATGAGCCCAGGCTCCTCGCCAACCCGATCCCCGACTGGGTCTCGGGTTATCGTGGGTTGTGGGGACTCTATGCCAGGGACCCCTTCGAGGGCGAGGACGCCCCGGCGGGACCGATGTACAACCGCGACAAGAGCATCAACCGCGCCTGGTATGACCCCGTGGGCTGGGCCGGGCTCGACAAAGTGCCTCCCCCGACCGAGACGTTGCAGGCCGTCCTCGAACAGCGGGCCGATATCATCTCGCGGTGCGGCACTTTACGGGTCGAGATCGACGACAAGAGCCGGCGGCTCAAGAAACTCGGCGTCGAGCTCGCGGCGATACGCGACAGGTCCCACCTCGACGCGCCCTACGAAGTGGGGGCCTGGCGCGTCGCCGAGCTCTCGGGAGAACTGGACCGGCTCCGCGCCAGGCTCGCCACGGACGAGGCCGTCTCGGAGTCGCTTGAAGAGTACGCCGAGCGTCTCAGGGCCGGCGAGCGTGACCCTGCCCGCTCCCACATCTCCCGCGCCCACAGCCCTGCCTCCGAAGACGAGCTGAGGGTGAGCCGCGTGGCCGAGGGGTGGGCAGCCATAAGCGTAAGCCTCATGCTCATAAGCTTCGTCGGGATAGCCATGTTCGAGCGGGAACACCTGATCTCTATGCTCGTCTTCAGCATCGCCTTCTTCGCGTTCGTCGAGGCTGGCTTCAGGGGCCGCCTCGTCAACCTGGTCAGTAGCGCCAACATAGGACTCGCCGTCGTCGCCACGCTCATCATCGTCTACGAGTTCTTCTGGCAACTCGTAGTCGCGGCCGTGCTAATAGTCGGCCTCTACGTCCTCTGGGACAACGTGCGCGAGCTTAGGCGATGACGATCCATAGAGCGGTGTCGCGGGGCTCAGGCTCCGGTTAGAATGGGGCTACCATGGCACGCACCATAAGAGTAATCGTCGCGAAGGTCGGCCTCGACGGGCACGACAGGGGGGCCAAGATCATCGCCCGCGCCCTCCGCGACGCCGGGATGGAGGTCATCTACACTGGTCTCCACCAGACCCCCGAGCAGGTCGTAGAGGCGGCCATCCAGGAGGACGCCGACGCCATCGGCATCTCCATACTCTCGGGCGCCCACATGACGCTAGTACCCCGCATAATCGAACTTCTCACAGAGAACGAAGCTGAAGACATCCTCGTCTTCGTCGGCGGCACCATCCCTAAAGAAGACATCACAAAGCTCAAGGAGCTCGGCGTCGGCGAAGTCTTTACCCCGGGAACACCGACGAAGAAGGCTGTAGAGTATGTCAAGCAGGCAGTGCCTGCTTGACATAAGCTAGTCAGCACGGCGGCTTTGCCGCCTTGTCAGCATGTCAGCTATTTGGTGGGTGGAGAGACTCCTTTGCGCTTGAGAGAATCCCAGAGGAGCACGTATTCTTTGAGGGTCGTCTCCAGCTGAAATGCTGACTAGCTGCCGACCGAAGGGAGGCACATGGATTACGTGAAGATACAACAAGACGACGATGTCGCAGTACTGACCGTCGACCGCCAGGAGAGGTTGAACGCCCTGGACAGGCAGGTGGTCGAGGAGATCGGGCAGGCTCTGCTCGAGCTCGAGTCCGAAGGGCCTCGCGCGATCATCGTTACGGGAGCGGGGGAGCGAGCTTTTATCGCGGGGGCCGACATCAGGGCCATGAGCATCATGGAACCCCTGGAGGCCAAGCGGTTCTCAGAGATCGGGCACGCCGCGATGGCCCTCCTCGACAGGAGTCCCATCCCGACCATAGCAGCCGTGAACGGCTACGCGCTCGGCGGAGGCTGCGAGGTCGCGATCGCCTGCGACATCAGGATAGCCTCCGAGAACGCGACCTTCGGCTTCCCCGAGGTCGGCCTCGGGATACTCCCTGGCATGGGAGGCACCCAGCGCCTGCCGCGTCTGATCGGGCCTGCGCTAGCCAAGGAGTTGATCTTCACGGGCCGTCGCATAAGCGCCGAAGAAGCCAGGCAGCTAGGCCTCGTCAACCGCGTCGTCGCCGAGGGCGAAGCGTTGAACGCGGCCAGGGAGCTTGCGGCGGAGATCTCTGCCAACGGACCCCTCGCTGTCAGGCACGCGAAAGCGGCCGCGAACCGGTCACTCGACGTCGACCTCATAAGCGGCCTCGAGTTCGAGGCGGACCAGTTCGCCCTGCTCTTCGCCACCGAGGACGCCCGCGAGGGCATGAACGCTTTCGGCGAGAAGCGCAAACCGGCGTTCGAGGGACGATAACCCACGAGACCAAAATACGGGCCCGGTACGCCGAGGTCGACGCCCAGGGCCACGTCAATAACGCCACCTACCTATCCTACTTCGAGGTCGGACGCGTGGAGTGGCTGCGCGCCACAGGACACTCTTACAGGGAGATGGAACGCCAGGGTCGTGGCCTCGTCGTCGTCGAGGCGCTCCTCAACTACCGCAGACCGGCCTACTTCGACGACGAGCTGACCCTGAGCACGCGCCTCGCCGAACTCGGCAAGGTCTCCCTTCGCTTCGATTACGAGGTCCTCAAGGATGGAGAAGTTCTTGTCACGGGCCACACGCGCCACGCCTGCGTCGACCTGACTACAGGCAAACCCGTCAGGATGCCCGAGGAACTGCTCCGCTTCGCACCAGGCGCGCCGTGAGATCGCGCTCTGCTAAACTCGGACTCAGTGAATCCTCTGCTCGGACAGTACGCATACCGTCTCTCCGAAGCCGGGGTAGCGGGTAGTCGCACCTCCCACGGCGCCGAGAACAACCTCCGCAAGATAGGGCTGCTGCTCGAGCACGACGAGTCCAACACGTTCGGGATGGAAGATCTGCTGCAGGATGTGGGTTTCGGGGAGACCTACGATGCGGTCAGCCATCAGATTGGCAACCCGCCGGACAGAGAGGAGAATCCGGGACGTGGGTGTATCGACCCGGAGCGCACGGCCGCGGGGCTCGTCGAGGCCGGAGAGCGGATAGGAGCCGTCGCCGCCCCGGGTGGGCGCCTTTTCTTCGCCACCGGGCATCCTGGAGCCCTGATCCTCTACTACCTTGGGCTCGCCCGATGGGCCCAGGAGTTGGGCGGCGACGTCCTTACCGTCGAGACGCGCGGGCGCTACGAGCGAGGAATATCCCTTGACTGGGCCGAGTCGGTAGCCACCCTCGGCGACGGGGCAAGCCTGTTCCACACCCACGACCCCGAGCCCATGAGGGACGTGCTGCGGCAGAGCGGTGCGGTCGACCTGGTGGTCGCCGACCACGGTTTCGCGGGCGCTGCGATCGCCGCCGGCATCCCGACGATCGTGGTAATGGACACCAACGACCCGGCCTTCGCCGTGGTCGCCGGGCGAGGCGCCGACGTTACTGTCGTGCCCATGGATGACAACCGCCCTCTGAACGCTTACTCGACGGCCCTCGACGTGATCCGAAGGGGTGCTTGATCGGCGGCTCGAGGAAGGGTTGACCCTTCCTCGAGCCGCGCACTTCGGCTGGCCAGCATTTCAGTACTTCAGCTTGGTTTAACTGGAACCTGATGCCCTAAGCCTGTAGCCGCAGCCTCCTGCAAACCGCTTTAGGACCTTCCTGGTTGGGGATAGCTCGTTCTGAGCACAGCATCCCACGTCCTGTCCGGAAGCAGACGCCTGAGCCAGAGGAAGAGGTGTGCAGATGGTGTAACGGCGTAACGGCTGCGAGGGCGTTGGGCGGATATCGCTTCCTCCACCTTCCCGGCGACCGCCTCGGGTCCTCCGCCCAGCCTGGAGATGGGTCCCCGTTCGTAGTTCTCCGACGTAGCCCGCGCGACGGCCTCATCGAAGCCGGCGTAGGGTCCGCCTTGGGGGCTGTCTATCGACCCGACGGCGGCGTGTGCGAAGCCGGTGCGGATGAGGCCTGGTTCTATGACGGAGACCCTTACGCCGAAGCCTTCTACCTCGAAGCGCAGGGCGTCGCTAAGCGCCTCGACGGCGTGTTTGGTCGCGTGGTAGTAGCCGCCGCCTGGGAAGGTCAGCTTCCCACCCATGGAGGAGACGTTGACGATCCTACCGTAACCCTGCCGTCGCATCCCCGGCAACACTAGCTGGCACATCCGCACCAGCCCGAAGACGTTCGTCTCGAACTGACGGCGGACTTTATCCATAGGCACCGCCTCCACGGCCCCTGACTGGCTGTAGCCCGCGTTGTTGACGAGCACCCCGACGGCCCCCTCCCGTCGCTCGACCTCCTCGACGGCCGAGACCATCGAATCCTCATCGGTCACGTCGAGGGGTAGGAGTTCGCAACCACTCCTTTCGAGCGGGGCTATCTTCTCGACGTCGCGGGCTGTGGCGTAGACTCTCCAGCCCGCGTCAGCGAGCCGCCCGGCGGTGTTCCACCCGATGCCTGAGGAACAGCCGGTTATGAAGACTGCTTTCGAGGCGTTCATCCCTCTACCCTTCTACTACGGTCAGCGTGATCCTGCTCGGCCGCCCCGCGTCGTGGAAGATGGTCTGGCTGGCTACCCGGGTACGGGAGGACTGTAGTGCGCTCTCGCCGGTGTTGAGGTTGCGCTCCCAGCGGGGATGGGAACTCGATGTGATCTCCACCCGCATACTGTGTCCCGGGAGGAACGTGATGCCCGTGGCCCACAGGTCGATGACGTACTCGTAGACCCCGCCAGGCTCGATCGGCGAGGGCGCCACAGGACTCACCACGCCGGGCGCAGGGTAACTCTCCCTAGCGCTCGCCCGCAAGATGCCGTCGGCGACGCAGATCGCCCGCCCGTCAGGATAGACGTCGACGAGCCGCGCCACGAAGTCCGTATCGAGGGCGGAAGAGGCCGCGAAGAGCGTGACGCAGACGGAACCGAGGACCGTAAGAGGACCCTCAAGGGTCGGACTCGTGTAGACGAGCACGTCGGGCCTGCCCTCAATGGGCCGCTGATCCCTCGGCCCCGAGCCGTGAATGGCGGCCATGAGCACAGAACCACCCAACGTCGGGACGGGATCCTCGGGGTCGTAGTCGTAGCGTGCAGGCTCGTCCCTGGCTGCACCTGGTTCGCGGCGCAGCGAGCCGTCGGCGCGCAAGTGCCAGGCCTTCTCACGCGACCCCGGAGGCGGCCACTCCTCGTAGCCACGCCAGCGGTTCTCTCCCATGACGAAAACCTTTACCGGGGGCGTGTCTTCCAGGGCACCCTCGTCTCCTTTCAGGGTGGCGTCGAACCAGCGGAGGTGGGCGGCTGTCAGGTCGCCCCTGTAGTCGAGGAACATGCCCGAGCTCCCGATGCCGAAGTCGAGCTCCCCGAAGGTGCTGCCAAAGTCCCCGTGCGTCCACGGGCCGAC
The DNA here is from genome assembly GCA_902806095.1 of uncultured Rubrobacteraceae bacterium. GTDB lineage: Bacteria > Actinomycetota > Rubrobacteria > Rubrobacterales > Rubrobacteraceae > Rubrobacter_D. Next base: position 20,179 of record CADCVF010000070.1, on the reverse strand, counting down.
CAAGAGGCGCGGCGGACGTAACCCTGCTTCCCGAGAGCGTTCTTTCATCGCCTCGTACTGGCGGAGCGTCTCCCCGATAAAGCAGTCGTACCAGCCGCCGATGTGGAAGGTCGGCGCGTCTACGTTCTCGTACTTGCCTTCGATATTGAGGTACTCCCAGTCCTCGTGGTGCACGCTGCGACCGAAGCCTCTTTCCACAAAAGGGACCAGCTCGTCAGGGTTCGGAAGACCCGTGAGCGGCAGTACGTCGTAGCCGCCGCCGGCGAGGAGGGTGTCTATAGTATGGATCAGATCGGGGAGCTCCTCCCCGATGCGCTCGCGGTCACCTGCGTACTTGCGGAACAGGAGGTCGAGGGTCAGCGCCGTCTGTGCCCAGTACTGCATCAGGCCTAGCTCCTGGACGCCGCCGCGCATCTGGACGCCGTTCAAGTGGTTGCCCCAGGTGAGGCCAGGGACCATGCTCTTCAGCGAGGGCGGCCGCATGACGGCGGCGTGCCACTGTGTCTTCCCAAAGTAAGAGAGGCCGTACATGCCGACCGACCCGTTGGAATCGGGGAGATTCGCGGCCCACTCGACGGTGTCGTAGCCGTCCTCGTACTCAGCGACGAAGGGGACGAACTCTCCTTCCGAACGGTAACGGCCGCGCACGTCCTGCACGACGACGATGTAGCCGGCCTCTGCAGCCCTCACGGGGTCCATGACCGACCCGTCCGATGGGAGGTCCTTGCCGTAGGGGAGACGTGTCAGTAGGACAGGGTATTCACCGCCTGCGGCCGGCCGGTAGACGTTGGACATCAGGTTCGTGCCGTCGCGCATCCCGGCCGGCACGTTCTTCTGGATAAGCACCCCACGTGTTCTGTCCAAAACGTCCTTCCACTGTCGAACTCGGCCCGCCTTGAGTCTACCCGAACCCCGGGTCAGGATCTCAGGCATTGTGCAACATACACCCCCTTGTATGCGACTGATCATTCCGATACGTTTATAGTGGCGAACATGAGATTGGAGTGACGTGCAAATCATCGACCACCCGCAAAGTGCGAATTCGGCCGTGAGAGAACAAAAAGCTGAAGTGCTGAAGTGCTGACTAGCTCCTTCAACGCGGAGGTAAGCGTTTGGTAGCTGGCGGGTCGGGATGGTGGAGGTCCCCGGCATTCGTCGTGGGATGCGGGTGTTTGATCGCTCTCATCACCTACGGGTTGAGGACGAGCTTCGGCCTGTTTGCGGCCCCGATTGGCGAGGGACGCGGCTGGTCGCCGGAGGTCTTCGCGCTTGCTATTGCGATACAGAACCTCGTCTGGGGCATAGGACAACCGTTCGCCGGGGCCATTGCTGACCGCTTTGGCTCGGCCCGGGTACTCGCCGCTGGTGGCGTCGTCTACGCTGCAGGCGTCGCACTCATGGCCGTAAGCCCGACGCCGCTGGCCTTCAACCTCACGGCCGGCGTGCTCGTTGGATTGGGACTCTCGGGTGCCTCGTTCACCATCGTTATCGCTGCGTTGGGGCGGCTCGTTCCGGAAGATAAGAGCTCGCAGGCCATGGGACTCGCGACCGCCGCAGGTTCGCTCGGGCAGTTCGTGTTCGCCCCACTCGGACAGGCGTTCCTCGCAGATTACGGGTGGCAGGCCGCACTCCTGCTGCTCGCCGGTTCCATGGTGATCGTTCCCGCGCTCGCCGTGGCCCTTAAGGGTGGAAGTAGGCAGCAGGATACAATGGAACCGCCGTTAGCAGCCCGCGACGCGGTTCGGCAAGCTTTCGGGCATGGCAGCTACTTACTGCTCGTTGCCGGGTTCTTCGTGTGTGGTTTCCACGTGGCGTTCATAACGACGCATTTGCCTGCCCACATCGCCGTCACCGCCGGGCACTCGCACGGGGGGATGGACACCGCAGGGCCAGCAGTGGCGGCCTGGGCTTTGGCGTTCATCGGCTTGTTCAACATCGTGGGGTCATACGGCTCGGGAGTCCTCGGCGCACGCCACAGCAAGCGGCGTCTGCTCGCCGGGATCTACCTCTCGAGGGCCGTCGTCATCGCGCTTTTCATCACCCTGCCTCCGACCCCGACTGTGGTGCTCATCTTCGCGGCTGCGATGGGAGTTCTGTGGCTTTCTACGGTGCCGCTTACCTCGGGGCTCGTCGCCGTAATGTTCGGGACGAGGAACCTCGCGACGCTTTTCGGCATAGTATTCCTCAGCCACCAGGTCGGGGCGTTCCTCGGAGTTTGGCTCGGTGGCCTCGCTATCGAGCAAACCGGCTCTTTCATGCCGGTGTGGTTGGCCGGCATCGCCCTCGCCCTCGTGGCCGCTGGCCTGCACTGGCCCATCGTCGAGCGTCCCGCGCCTAGCTTCGCAGCCTCTGCGCAGACCGGGAGTTGAGGGATATGCCGGGGATCAAGGGGCTAGAACTCTGGCACGCCTGAGGAACAGCACCAGAGCGGCCGCGACCAAGAGCGTCAGGGTCGTGGGCACGGCGATGGAGATGGCCTTTACTCCCCGCAACCTGCGCCGCATCTGTGCCGTGTCGTTCGTGCGGGGGAACGGTTCTTCCGGCTCTTCGACTCCGAGGAACTCACACAGGGGTCCCCAGCCCGACTTTACATCGTAGACGAGTAGCCTGTTCTCGGGAACACGCCGTTTGACCTCTGCGTTGTGGCGCTCGAAGACCTCTATGGCGTGGTTCTTGTCCTCGAAGCGGCCGTCGAAGGTGCCCTGCCAGATGATCTCGTGCGCCAGGTCGATGTTCCCTGGTCCGCGGAAAACGAAGAGCCTGACGAACGTGTAGCCGATGCGGTAGAGGGGGTGGCGGGGAACGACCACGCTCAGCTCGTAGATGGTGTTGCGCACGCTCTCGTACCAGCGTTCGGGGTCGCGGACGCTCAGGATCACCTTCGCGTCGGGGTGTCGCTCCATGAGCTCCTCGTAGAAAGTGCAGGCCGGCCAGTCCACGGCCGCCTCGTAGACTCCTAGAATCCCTTCCCAGTCTGCCGGCTCCACTTGCCAGGCGGAGATCCAGAATCCCGTGTGCTCGGGGTGCGCGAAGACCTCGGTCATGTGGTAGCAAGGGTCGAGGCCAAGGGTCTCGAGCGCGATCTTCAGCGACATCGTGCCCGTCCGGCCAAAGCCGGCCCCTATGACCTTCACCCTAGCTCTTGGGTGACGTGTAGCCTTCGAACTGCTCGCGCAGCTTCAACTTCTGGAACTTGCCCGTCGCAGTCATCGGTATGGCCTCGACGAACTCGTAGGCGTCGGGCAACCAGAAACTCGCGAAGTCCTCTTCGAGGTGGACGTGCAGCTCGTCCCCCGTCACGCTCTCGCCCTCCATGAGGACAATAGCGGCCAGAGGCCTCTCGTCCCACTTCTCGTGGGGGATGGCGATCACACAGGCCTGGGAGACGGCGGGGTGGGCCATAAGAGCGTTCTCTAGCTCGACCGAGGAGATCCACTCCCCCCCGCTCTTTATGAGGTCTTTGCTGCGGTCGGTGATCTGGATGAACCCGAAACGGTCTATGGTGACGACATCCCCCGTCTTGAACCACCCGTCGTCCGTGAACTTGTCGTCCCCCTCCGGCGCTTCGTAATACGAGCTTGCGACCCACGGGCCACGAACTTCCAGCTCGCCCATCGTCTCGCCGTCCCAAGGCACGAAGCCCTCGTCGCCGCGGGCGCGTATCTCCACGAACGGTACGGGGTACCCCTGCTTGGCATCGTACTCGAGTTGCTCCTCCTTAGGGAGCTTCTTCATCTCCGTGGTCAGGTTGGCCACGGTCCCGATGGGGCTCATCTCCGTCATGCCCCAGGCGTGGACGATCTCGATCCCGTGCCGCTCCTTGTAGTCTCTGATGACGCCCTTGGGTGCCGCAGACCCCCCGATTACCATCGCGCGCAGCTTCGACAGGTCGTACCTCTCAGGCTCCGCGTCCAGGGCCTGTAGGACCGCAAGGAAGACGGTGGGGACACCAGCCGTGAGCGTCACCTCTTCCTGCTCCAGATCCTCGAGAACGCTCGCAGGGTCAAGGTTCGGACCTGGCATCATCAGTTTGGCCCCGACGAGGACAGAGGCGAAGGGCAGGCCCCACGCGTTGACGTGGAACATCGGGACGACAGGCAGCACACAGTCGGCCTCAGAGAGAGCGAACGTGTTGCCCATCGCCGCCATCATGGAGTGGAGTACCATCGAGCGGTGTGAGTAGAGGGCCCCCTTCGGGCGTCCCGTCGTCCCCGACGTGTAGCACATCGCCGCAGCCTGCTTCTCGTCGAAGTCAGGGTACTCGAAGTCAGCCTCGTCGGCGTCCCCGATCAGATCCTCATAGGAGACCATGCCATCGGGCACATCCCCGCCCTCCGTCACGACCACGGCGTGCTCGACGCCAGTACGTCCCCTGATCTTCTCGAAGACAGGAACGAGGCTCTCGTCGACGAGCATGACCTTATCCTCGGCGTGGTTGGCGATGTAGTCGAGGTCGTCCTCGTGCAGCCTGGGGTTGAGGGTGTGCAACACCAGCCCCGACGAAGGGACACCGAAATACGCTTCGAGGTGCTGGTACGTGTTCCAGCCCAGCGTGCCGACCCGGTCGCCGGATTCGAGTCCAAGGTTCCCGAGGGCTACGGCGAGCTTCTTGGTGCGGGAGACGAAGTCAGCGTAGGTGTGTCTGTGGAAAGACTTGTCGGGGCGCCGGGTGACGATCTCGCGGTGCCCGTAGAGCTGCTCAGCCCGCCGCAGGATGTAGGGCAGGGTGAGTTGGAAGTCCTGGACTAGTCCCTCTAGCATATCGTCTCCTCTATAGGTAGGGTGCAGGTCCCGTCACGGATACGGCCCCGAGCATCTGTACTCCCTCTCCCAGAAAGTGTTGCTCAAGGCGATCTTAGCAGGCAGAATGAAAGGGGGTCAAGACTGGAGCCGGGTGGAAGAGGAACGCTTCGAGGTGGTGGCGGTGACGCTCTTCGGGAAGATAGTGGTGGCACGCTACCCGACGCTGGAGCAGGCGGAGTGGTCGGCCAGAAAGATGTGCGACGAGGCAGAACGCAACCCGCGCGGCTACGTCCAGTACCTGGCGCGGCCGGCGAGAGGACCCGCCAGGGAATGATAATAGGTTCCTCCACAGGATGAGTCTGGGTTCCTCCACAGGATGAGTCTGGGTTCCTCCGCGGGAGGCGACAGGAGCCTGGATCCAGGCCGGGCGGCGAAGCCGGCAATGCTATCGTAGAATTGTGTCGCGGGGGTGTGAAGGTTGCGGAACAAAGAGGAGGTTGGATGGCTACGGAGTACCTTCAGTTCGCCGGGGCGCTGGTGTTCTTCCTGGGTTTATTGATAGGGTCTTACTGGTTCGTCTACGTGCCAAACCGGAGCGAGGGAAAGAGCGACGATGAAGGATAAGGCCATTGAGTATTGCCTTCCAGGGAGTGTGAGGTAGCTTGCAGGTTTCGGCCAAGACCGACTACGCGCTCAGGGCGGCCTCCGAGCTGGCCCTGGCCGCGACCGAGGATGCTGGCCCGATAAAGGGGGATTGGATCTCTGAGACCCAGGGCATCCCGAAGAAGTTCATGGAGAACATACTGCACGATCTGAAACGCTCAGGGTTAGTCCGTACCCGCCGGGGCGCCTCGGGCGGTTACTGGCTCGCGCTGCCGGCTGAGGAGATCTCGCTCGCCGCAATCATCCGCGCCGTCGAAGGACCACTCGCAAACGTCAGGGGCGAGTGGCCTGAGGCTGTCGAATACCAGGGCGCAGCCGAGCACCTGCAGGAGGTCTGGATCGCCGTCCGCGCGAACCTGCGCGCCGTCCTGGAATCCGTAACCCTCGCCGACATCGTCGATGGAAAGCTCCCATCCTCGATCACAGCACTCACCCGCGACCCCGAAGCCTGGGTGCATCATTAGCTTGTTAGCACGCGCCCTGCCGGGCGCTTGTGAGCAAGGCAGCACGCTCAGGCTTCGCCTTCGCTTGTCAGCACTTCAGCACTCCAGCTCTGTTGCCTGATTCTTGACTTTCGGGGTAGTCGTGGTTAGGCTCGCGCTATTGTTCACCTGGTAAGTGGAGATAATGTGGATAGAGAGCGGGCGATAGAGGTAACTGAGGTCAAGCCGGTCGGGTTCTGGGAGGCCTTCTGGTTCTGGGTGAAGCTTGGTTTTATCAACTTCGGGGGGCCTGCTGGCCAGATCGCGATCATGCACAGGGAGTTGGTGGAGAGGAAACGGTGGGTCTCAGAGGGCCAGTACTTGAGGACGCTCAACTTCTGCATGCTGTTGCCTGGTCCTGAGGCCCAGCAGGTCGCGACCTACATCGGGTGGAGGTTGCACGGGACGGTGGGGGGGATCATTGCCGGTTCCTTCTTCGTGATCCCCTCCATCTTCGTGTTGTGGTTCCTCTCGTACCTGGCCGTAGCCCACTCGGATGTGCCTGCGATCACGGGGCTCCTGTACGGGATACAGCCGGTGGTGATAGCCATTGTCATCGAAGCTGTCATGCGGATCGCCCGACGCGCCCTCAACCACTACCTGCTCATTGGCTTCTCGGTCGGGGCGTTCGTCGCCCTCTATTTCTTGTCGGTACCCTTCCCGCTCGTCGTGCTGGCCGCCGCCCTCGGTGGGCTTCTCCTGAGTCGCGCGGTGCCTGAAGCCTTCGAAAGTGGCGGGCATGGCTCCTCGCAGGAGGAAGAGTCCGCGGTAGACCGGGTAGAATCCAACGGGCGGCCCTCGATGTTGCGTAACCTGAGGCTCCTTGGGACGTTCCTGGTACTCTGGGCGGTCCCTGTGGGCGCCCTTTACCTGTGGCGCGGCGGGAACGACGTGCTCGTCGACCAGGCGCTGTTCTTCACGGGGGCCGCCTTTGTCACCTTCGGCGGCGCGTACGCTGTCTTGAGCTACATCTCCGACGTGGCCGTGAGCCAGTACGGGTGGCTGACGGCGGACCAGATGGTGCAGGGACTCGGCCTCGCCGAGTCAACCCCGGGACCGTTGATTATGGTCACCGAGTACGTCGGGTTTATCGGCGCGTACAACGACCCTGGCCCCTTCGCCCCCTTGCTCTACGGGACGCTGGGGGCTTTGATCACTACCTACGCCACGTTCCTGCCATGCTTCCTGTTTATCTTCCTGCTCGCCCCTTACATAGAGCTCCTGGCCAACAACCGGAGGATCAGGGCTGTCCTCGTTGGGGTTACGGCCGCGGTCGTCGGCGTGATCGCCAATCTCGCGGTGTTCTTCGCCACGCAGGTCCTGTTCCCCGAGGGCGTCTCCCTGGAAGGGCTCGACGTCTTCGCCTTGATCGTGGCTATCGCATCGTTCGTCGTGCTGCAAAGGTTCAGGGTCCCGATCTACCTCATGGTCCCTGTCGGCGCCGTCGTGGGAATGATATGGACGCTCCTTTGAAACGGCTACAGTCATCAACCGTCAGCAGGGTTTAGGCTAACTCGTGGAGGTGGCAAAATCTTGCCGATCGCACGTTTGGCCACGAGCGAAAACAGCAAGCTGACAAGCCGCCTGGCGAAGCCTGGCGGCGTGCTGAAATGCTGACCAGCGAAGGCGAAGCCTGAGCGTGCTGACAAGCTAGAATGGCCGGCTGGTACCCCCGGTCGGGCGCACGACCAGGACCGGGCAGTGGGCGTGCCTGACCACCGAGTCGGCGACGTTACCCATGAGCGCGCGTCTCATCCCGCCGAACCCGCGGCTGCCGATCACTATCATGCCGGCGTCGATATCCTCGGCAAGGTGTACTATCGCCTCCTCCCTCCCTTCGTCCATCTTCAAGTGGGCGACCGCGACGGTGCCGCCCGCCTCCTCGATCTTCCTGACTTGTTCGTCGAGCACCTGCTGGGCCTCCCTCCTGAGATCTTCGCGCCGAGCCTCGGCGTATTCGTAGTAGACGGCGGCGGGGAAGGTGCGCCCGACCGCGACGACGTGCAGTCGCGAGCCCGTGCTCTGGGCGAGATCTACCGCTACCTCAGCTGCCTGATGCGCGTGCGGAGAACCGTCGGTGGCCAGTAGGATGTGCGTAGGGAAGATTTTCAACTTGCCGTCCTTTCGTAGGAGCGTTACTTACAACGCTATTCTGACTAGCCGAACTATCAAGGTGGTACACACCGCTTTCAGACCGGCTCGTCGCGGGGCTCGATCAGGATCTCGTTTACGGCGACGTGCTCTGGTTGCGCGAGCGCGTGCACTACTGACGCGGCCACATCCTCAGGATCGAGCACGCGGGCCCCACCTGGCTGTCCGTACTCCTCCAGCGCCTCCTCGTCCCCGCTCATCGAGATGAGATCCGTCGCCACGTTCCCGGGCTGAATGGTCGTCACCTTCACCCCCTTACCCGCGGTCTCGAGCCGCAGTCCCTGAGAGAGCGCCTCCACAAAGGACTTGCTCGCCGAATATACCGCCAGGCCGGGAAAGATTTTCCGTCCCGCGTCCGAGGAGATAGTGACGATGTGCCCCTGTCCTCTCTCGAGCATCCCTGGCAGCACAGCACCCACGCAGTTGAGCGCGCCCTTGCAATTGACCTCGACGGTCCGCTCCCACTCCTGCTCGCGTCGATTCTTCATCAGGGTGTAGTACATGACACCGGCGCAGTTGACGAGGATCTCCACGGGCCCGAGCTCCTCCTCGGCGCGCGACACGAGCGAACGGACCTGATCCCGGTCCGTAACGTCGGTCGGGGCGACGATGCTCCCCTTGCCTTCGCGGCTTTCGAGACCGGACTGGACCTCGAGAAGCGCGTCCTCGCGCCGGGCCGCAAGCGCCACGTGCGCCCCCCCAGCGCTCAGCGCCCCGGCCACAGCAGCACCGATGCCGCTCGAAGCCCCGGTTACCACAGCGACCCTGTTCCGGAGAGATCCCACGCCGAGACTACCCTCTCACAGCGCTATTAACAAGAAGCGTCCTGCGTTCCCAAAGAGCTGAAATGCTGATAAGCGAGGGCGAAGCCTGAGCGTGCTGAAATGCTGACCAGCGCGGCATCGGGAAGGCCCAAGCCTTCCCGATGCCGCTATCAGCGGGAGCTCCAGTTGTACTCCGTCTCCTGCGCCTCCCGAGGCCAGAGGTACCCGAAGAACTCGAGCTTCTCTATGACCTTGCGGGCACTCTCTTCCGGCGACTCCTCGTCCGTCTTGAGGACGAGGTCGGGGGCGTTCGGCGGCTCGTAAGGATCGGAGACGCCTGTGAACTGATCTATCTCCCCGGCGAAGGCCTTCTTGTAGAGGCCCTTGACGTCCCTCTCTGCGCAAACCTCCAATGGAGCATCCACGAAGACCTCGACGAAGTCTACGATCCTGCGCCGCACCTGGTCCCGCGCCTCTTTGTATGGGGAGATGGCGCTGACGATCACACCAACCCCGTTGCGGGTCAGGAGGTTCGCCACAAAGCCGATCCTCAAGACGTTTATGTTGCGGTCATCCCTCGAGAAGGTAAGGCCTTTGGATAGGTTGGTCCTCACTATGTCCCCGTCGAGGACCTCCACGGACCGCTCCCTCTCGCGAAGTTCGTGCTCGACGATCTCGGATATGGTCGTCTTGCCGGACCCTGATAGACCGGTGAACCACAATGTGAATCCGCGTTCTTCGTTCATGTTTGCTTCCTTTCGACGCTTCGACTGTCTCAGGCCGTAGTTTACATTTCCTTCTCAGTCCTGCTCACACGACGATCGTGGGATCGTTGGGGGAGAGCCCATCGGGGTCGTTGAGCTCGGCGCCTTCCGGCGCGGGCACGTCCCCGTCGAGGAGCGGGTCTTTCGTCTCGACCATCCACGCCTCGAGCCTCCCGCGCAGTTCCTCCAATGTATCCGAGTGGGCAGGATCTCCGGCGAGGTTGTGTGCCTCGTTCGGGTCGAAGACGATATCGTAGAGTTGTTCGGAGGGTATCGTACGATCGCCCCACCCGTACGAGAGCAGCAGTTCCTTGCTCGGGCCATCGTCGGTGTTCGGGAGTACGGGCCTGGTGCGGTCTCCAAAGCGCCGGATGTACTTCCAGCGGTGGGTGCGGACGCACCGCTCGGGCTCGTAGGCGACGTGGTAGGTCTTCTCGGCGAAAATGGCGTCCCTGACCTCATCGGCCTCCCCGTTCGCGAGCGGGAGGAGCGACTCACCCTGCAGCCACTCGGGCCTCTCGATACCGGCAAGATCACAGACCGTCGGAAAGAGATCTATGTGGGAGACGAGGGCGTCGCTCGCCTTGCCGCCGGTGAAACCGCCAGGCCCGCGCAGGATTAGCATGACGCCAAGCCCCCTATCGTAGAGGGTGGCTTTCGCGCCTGGGAAGGCGAGGCCGTGGTCGGTCGTGCAGATGACGAGCGTGTCGTCTGCCAGCCCTTCGGCGTCGAGGACGTCGAGAACGGCTCCTATGCCCCGGTCCAGCGATCGTGCGCTCTCCTGGAAGGCGGCCATGTCGAGGCGCGTCTCGGGCGCCTCAGGCAAGTTGGGCGGGGGAATGACGTAGTTGGCCTTCTTCGGCGAGCTGGGACGGAACCACTCGCGGTGGGTCTCGAAGAACCCGACGGAGAGGAAGAAGGGCCTGTCGCTGGCGCGCTCTAGCAAGTCGAGCGTCACCGGCACGACGTCGTCGGTGTGGCTGGTACTGATTTTGATGACCTCGTCGTAGCCGATGACGTCGGGCTTCTTGGAGATGTGCTGCTCGCCGATGAGCGCGGACCAGTATCCGAGATCTCGCAGGGTGTGCACGATGTGGTGCCTGTAATCCTTGAGCGAGAACCCGCGGTGGGCGAGGCCGACCATCCCGTTGGAGTGGGCGTACTGGCCGGTAAGCAAACACGCTCGGCTCCCGGAACACGTCGGAGCGGCGCAGAACGCCTTGCGGAAGAGCACGCCCTCCTCGGCGAGCCGCTGGATATTGGGCGTCCTGACACTGTAGCCGTAGGGCCTGACCCACCGCCCTGTATCGTGGGAGTGGATGTAGAGGATGTTCGGAAGATCCGGCAAACTTTATCCTTTCTGCAGGGTTTTCGCGGCAGCGCGCTCGTCGTACAGACGGATCCACTCCTCGGAGAGCTCGTCAGCCTGCCGCCTCATTTTAGGCTCGGCGACGGCAAAATTCTGCGGCGTGGAGATCCCAATGCCTTCGAGAAGCCACAACACGGTCTTCGGATAATCCTCGACGAGCTCCTCATAGACCACCTCCATGGGCTCCACGCCGCACCTCTCGAAGAAATCCTGCCAGGCGGCATTGTGCTCGTCGATGCGCATCTTGAGGTGGACAACCGCTGCAAAGCTGAAGCGCAGACCCCGCCCGCTTATGTCCTCATCAGAGTCCTTGCGCCATTGCTGGGTCTGGAGCGCCTTCCACAGTGAGACGGCCTGGCGGGTGGTGTCCCTACGATGCATCCAGAGGAAGCGCCGTAGGTTGGGCAAAACGAAGGCGGGCACCTCGCAGGGACGGATGTCTGCTGCGGATGTCCGGCGCGCTAGGCGGACGAAAGCACGCCGTTCTCGGTCGTGCCCTTGTGCCGCGCCCCTTCTACCAGCTTCTCGAAGTCGGGCGGGCTCCACGACGGATCCCTACGCGCCGGATGCTCAGAGTACCTGCCACCATACTCGCCTAGGACTTTTCGGAACTCTGGATCGTCGAGCAACGCCCATACCTCAGGGTCGTTGGAGCGCTGGAAGTAGTCGCGCGGTTGCCTCGGCTGTCCCGTCTCGAGCAAGACCTCGAAGTGCTCCTCGGGGTGGCCCGCTACCCCCGTGTCATCGAGCGCCGCGCAAAGCAGCGTGCTCCCGCTGCGCGGCGTCGCGCAGATCAAATACGATAGCGCCGGCTCAGTGAGCCCGGATCGAGCATCCATAAAGCCTCCTCCCGAGTACGTGATCAATGTCTACTAAAATCATTTTGTCTATTACGATGGTAAAGAATACACGAAACCCTGACGGGATCAACAAATCCTGGATGCCGGACAAAATATTGGCTCTCGGCGGTAATAGGCCGCCAAATGAGGCCAGGGCGCTTGACGCCGTAAGTCCAGTTGTATACCGTATTGACCGGTCTCTGGTGCAAAACCGGCGAGAAGGGCCAGGCCCTCGGACGACTCGGGCCCGCGCTCGGGTCGGTCGTGTTGGCTTCACTGCTCACATGCGAGGTGGCTTCTGCGATGGTGGGAGCCGAGACGGTTTTCTTCTCCACCATCGTGGCCGCCTGGCTGGTCCTGCCGGTCGTAGTGGGCCTCAAGAACGTCCTCGACGCCGGATGCTTCTATATGCTCATCTCGCTCGGCATAGCGGTGGTAGTCGGCGTCGCGAGTTAAGCATTTCAGCACGCTCCGGCCTCGCCTCCGCTTGTCAGCATTTCAGCTTTCGCGTGCGTGAGCCCTTGCTGACATGCTGACAAGCGAAGCCCGAAGAGCGTAGCGTGCTGAAATGCTGATTGCTACCTGCTCTGAGCTCGTTGTCCTTCCATGAGCACTTCGATGACTTCGGGGCGGGAGAACTCGGGCGGCGGATACTCTCCTTTGGAGAGCATCTCGCGCACCTTCGTGCCCGAGAGGAAGACGTGCGAGTCAGGGTCGTGCGGGCAGGTCTTCGATGAGCCCATGCCCCCGCACTCCGTGCAGAAGAACGCGTGCTCGAAGAAGAGGGGTGTGATCCCGAGCTCCTCAGGCTCGAACTCCTCGAAGATGTGCTGGGCTTCGTAGGTGCCGTAGTAGCTGCCGACGCCGGCGTGGTCGCGGCCTACGATGAAGTGCGAGCAACCGTAGTTCTTGCGGCAGATCGCGTGGAATATGGCCTCCCTCGGACCGGCGTAGCGCATCGCCGCTGGGAAGACCGCAAGCATCGTGCGGTCTTCGGGATAATAGCGGTCAAGGATCACCTCGTAAGACCTCATCCGCACGTCTGCCGGTATGTCGTCCGATTTGGTCTCCCCGACGAGCGGGTTCAAGAGGAGTCCGTCCACCGTCTCGAGGGCGCTCTTCTGGATGTACTCGTGCGCCCGATGGACAGGGTTCCTGGTCTGAAAACCGACGATCCGCTTCCAACCCTTCTCGGTGAAGGCGGCCCTGAGCTGCGCCGGCGTGTAGTAGTAGCGGGGGGAGCGTCCCTCATCCGGCGGACGCAAGAGCTCTACCTCACCGCCGAGCAGGACGTCGCCCTGCCTGTAGACCGCGGCGACGCCGGGATGGTCGGCGTCCATGGTCCTGTAGACCATTCTGGCCTCGCGCTCCTTGTCGTAACCGTACATCTCTTCGAGCATCATGGTGGCCACTGGCTCCCCGGTACCGTCGACCAGGGCCACCTCGGAGCCCTCCGTGAGACCGCCGGCCTGATCTTCGTCGACGGACAGGGTGATTGGAAGGCTCCAGGCGAGGCCGCTCTGGAGGCGCATGTCCTCGACCACGCCCTTGTACTCTTCGCGCAGCATGAACCCTTCGAGAGGACTGAAGACGCCGGTCGAGATCATCTGCAGATCGGATAGGGCCCGCGGGCTCAACGGCACCTTCGGCAACCCCGCGGCCTCCATCGAACGCTCCCTGATCTCCTCCTCGGGGACTACGCGGTCTATGAGTTCCCCCCCGTGCGGGGCTATCGCACTCTCTGTTCTGAGCGAGATCTTCTCCTTGTCGTCAGGCCTTCCGGCGTCCCCGGCTGAGAGTCTCCTCACGGATGGGATCGCGTGCGCCGCCAGCTCGTAGTAGTAGGGCAAACACTGCTCGTAGACGGCCTGGAGATCCTCGGGCAGCTCGGGGTCCCTGCGCTCGGCCGGCTCTATGCCGGTGCTGCTCTCGGCATCCTCGTGCCATTCCTCCCAGTCGTCCCACTCGCTGACGTCCCCGGATTCCCAAGTGAGGGAGCCGGATCTGAAGGGCACCTCGAGGTGTTCGCAGTAGGCGGCGAGCACGCCAGCAGGATTCTCCGAGAAAGTCATCGCGTCGACGACGGCGACGTCCTCCCCCGAGTCCGTCGCATAACGGAAGAGCCTGTAAAGGTCCTCGTATCCGGTCTCCTCCAGCGTAAAGTCGGGCCACATCTCGTACAGCGACACCAACACGTACTTCGGGTCCCTCACGATAAACGTATTGACGAACCGCGAGGCGAACTCGGGACTCAACACCTTCTTCGCCTGGTAGGCCATGTCCTTGAGAAAGACGCGATGCTCGCGCGGCCTGAAGACATCATCGAGCACCCTCTCGTAGCTGTACTCGGCCTTCGGCTCGGCATCCGCAAAGCGGTCGCTCAGGCGGTCCGTTCCGTAATAGTAGGAGGCCGAAAACGGCTCGTGCAGGACCTCGAAGTCGTCCCTCTCCACAAAGACCCTCTCGAACGCCGTAGATATCGAGCGTGGTACAGCCCACAACGCAACAGGTTTGCTCTGTGTCACACGCGCCTCTCTCTCGTACTCAACAGGATGAGCGCCCCGGACTCGACCGGGATACGCCGTAACGTCATGAGAGCATACCGCGAGGCAGATTAACTACTTTGTCTACTGAATTTATAGGCATCGGGAGACTGTAGACCAGCATCATTTCCAGGTCAAGCCACTCCGCAGATTTTTCCTCTCCGAAGTAGAGCTGACAAGCTGAAGTGCTAACTAACTGAAACCAGGAAGCCGCCCTGCGGCGTCTTTCTGGGCGTATTCTTCGTACATCATTCTCACCGTCTCGGGCTCGGCTTCGGCAAGGTCCCTTCTCTGGTCTACGTCGTTTACGGCGTCGAAGAGGTGGGCGTCGGCCCCGTCGGTGCGGCAGAACATCACCCTGTGCTCGTCCCTGCAGCACACGTAGTTCTTGTAGCCCTGGGTGAAGTGGGCCCTCGGTCGCAGGGGCTCCTTACCCTCCAGGATGGGCGCCAGGTCCTGTCCGTCCATGGGTTCGGACTGCTCCACGCCTAGGAAGCCCAGGATCGTCGGCGCGACGTCGTGGGTCGAAGCGTAGAAGTCAGTGCTCTTTCCAGCCCCCTCGCCCCGCGGGTGCCTCACCATGAAGATGATATCTGTCAGCTCGGGGTAGAGGGCGTAGGCGAGTTTCCCCGTGTAGCCGTGCTCCCCGAGGAGGTGGCCGTGATCGGATACGACCACGAACAGGGTCCTCTCCATCACCCCGATCTCATGCGCCCTCTCGATGAACTTCCCGAGCCAACGGTCCATCATGGTGACCTCGGCGGCGTAGAGCGCCCTCATTCTGAGGAGCTGGCGGTCGGTGAGGTAGTCGTCGCTGCCGTAGTTGTCGTCCAGGGGCTCCTTGCCTCTGTAGCCCTCATCGTAGAGGCTCACGTACTCCTCGGGCGGGTCCCAGGGCTCATGGGGGTCGTAGCAGTCCGCTACCAGGAAGAAAGGCCGGTTCTCCCCCGTGGCCACCTCGAGCACATCCATGGCGTCGAGGAACACCCTGGGTGCGAACCAGTCTTCCTCGCCCTTGCGGCCCTGCACGTTGGCCAGGTACTGGCGGGCCTTCTTGCCTTCTCCCAGTATGATGTACTGGTCTCGCATCTTTTCCTCAGAGATAGTGGCGGGGTCCTTGTAGGGGTCCTTCTCCTGGCCCCGGATCATTTCGTAAGCCCCGAAGCCCCTGCCGAAGTTCATGGGGAACTGTACGTAGGTGTCGGTCACGAGGTAGGTGCCGAAACCCTCTTTCGCAAGGATCTCGGCCACCGTAGTCTGTCCTGAGGGTATCGGCTTCCATCCGAAGGACCTCGGTCGGGTGGGCCAGGTTCTCATCCCTGTGTGGATGGCGCGCCTGACCGGTATTGTGGGCATGGCCTCGGGGTAGGATTGGGTGAAAAGCACGCTCTCCTCGGCGAGGGCGTCGAGGGCTGGGGTCTCTATCCAGTCGTTGCCGTAGGCGCCGACATGGTCCTTCCTCAGGCTGTCAATGATCACCAGGATGACGTTGGGCCCAACCCCCCCGCCGGGGAGGTACTCCTCGGGCAGCCGCGACACTTTGTCGGCGACGCCGGCACACCCGGCCGCGCCGAGCAGCGAAGCTCCGGCCACTCCGGCGGTCTTCAAGAAGTCCCTGCGCGTCAGCGCCCTCTTCGGTTTCTTGCTCACACCAGGCCGACCCCCACAGCATTGCGCAGAATCCGCACTGTATCAGCATTTCAGCCAGTCAGCACGCTGCCAGGCTTTGCCAGGCGGCTCTCAGCACTTCAGCATGTCAGCAAAGAACAAAAGCTGATTGCTGGCAGCTTGCAAAGAGGCTTTGCCTCTTTGTAGATCTAGCTACCTACTTCACGCAGGCGACCGGTTTCGATCTCGTAGACGAAGCCGCGCACGCTCTCCTTGTTGGGGATGAACGGGCTGGACTTTATGCGGGCAATCGACTGGCGCACGTCTTCCTCGAGGTCGGAGAAGGATTCCATGGAGAAGTGCGGTTTCAGGCCTACCTCTTCGTGGATCTGGGCTTTGAGCTCGTCGTCGGAGAACGTTAGCATGCCGCAATCGGTATGGTGGATTAGGACGATCTCGCCTGTGCCGAGAAGGCGCTGGGAGATCGCCAGCGACCGGATCTCGTCGTCCGTTATCACGCCACCCGCGTTGCGGATCACGTGCGCGTCGCCTTCCTGTAGTCCGAGCATCCCGTAGATGTCGAGCCTGGCATCCATGCAGGCGACTATGGCCACGCCCTTGGCCGGGGGCAGAGGAAGATCCGCCTTGTCGAAAGCCTCGGCATAAGCTTCGTTGTTCCTCAATAACTCGTCGGTGACGCTCATTCGTTGCTCCTCTCTTTCGGAGGTCTCGGGCACCGGTTAATCTTCCTGTAGCCTGAAACCTGAGGCCTATCAAGCCATATTCGCCTTGAGTGCGTCGGCTAGATGATAGACGGGCGTGAGTTTGTCCGGGTTCTCCCTCTCCATGTACTCTACGAACTCCTCCTCCGTGTCGAAGTGCATCTTGGGATTACTCTCCTTCTCCTCCTTAAGGGTCGAGTATTCGCGGCCGTTGTAGTCGTGCCCGGGGTAGACGAGCAGGTCGTCGGAGAGGGCGCGGTAGGTGTAATAGAGGGTGTGGTACTGGCGGACCGCGTTCCCGTTGGGGAGGTCGGTGCGCCCGCAGGACCCTATTAGCAGGGCGTCGGCGGTGAGGATGCGGCCCGGCAGCATCACGGAGACGAGGTCCTTCGCGTGTCCTGGAGTGTGGATGAATTTGATGGAGAGGTCGCCGACAAGAAGACGGTCGCCGTCCTCGACCCTTATGTCTACGCAGCTCGCCGGTGCTTTCTGGTGCATCACGATCTTCGCCGTGGTCTTGGACTTGAGTTCCCTAGCGCCCGAGATATGGTCGGCGTGCGTGTGGGTATCAACTATGTAGGCCGGCTTTAGCCCGTGCTCGAAGACGTAGTCGAGAACAGGCTCGACCATCTCCAGTTCGGGGTCGATGATGGCGGCCGAACGGGCGTCGGCGACCACGTAGCCGAGGCATCCACGCTCGACGCGGAACTGCTCGAAGAGGTAGTCCTGGTCGCTAACTTTCACTGGCGCTCCTCCTTCCCGGCGCCAATCTTGCCTCATTCCCTAGAGCACCTCGACGGGGTGCCCCACGACGCCATCGTAGAGGTATCGTAGAGCATTTCTTGCAAGCATGTCAGCGTTTCAGCCCGGCGGCTTTGCCACCTTGTCAGCATTTCAGCACGTCGCCAGGCTGCGCCAGGCGACTTGTCAGCATTTCAGCACGCTCAGGCTGACGCCTTCGCTCGTCAGCCTGTCAGCCAGGGCTCGCAAGTGCGAAAGCTGCTAGCTGAAATGCTAACCCGCTATCACGCGGACTTTCCGACCACCCTCCAACGGTCGACCGACTCGCGGCGGGGGGCCAGGTACTCTTCCGGCGTGCGGACGCCCTCGAGGAATGTGAGGGCCTGTTCGGCGAGCAGCGCGCCCTCGCCGTCGAGCGTCCTCCAGACGTTCTCCTGCTCGCCGGGGTCGCGGGTGAGGTCGTAGAGCTCGGGCTCGTCGTCTGGGCCGCCAAGGATCAGGGACCGCTCCGGCGTCGTGACGGTTACCGGCATGTAGTCGGCGATCCTGCGCGCCTTGGAGTCGATGGCCGTGACGATCTCACCCTGTGCCAGATACAGCGGCCACGAGCTCACTACGAGCGGCCTGTGCTCTTCTCTGGTCCCGTCGAGAACGCTACCGAAGGAGTCGCCCGTCATGGTGGTAGGCACGCCCCCGAGACCCACGAGGTCCATTATCGTGGGCGCCAGGTCAGGGGCCGTCGTCATCGCCCTGGTGCGGCCGGGCTCCAGGCCAGGCCCACGCACCATCAGGGGCACGTTCGTCAATTCCTTGTAGAGCGGGGAACGCTCGACGGTCAACAGCCAGGAGTCGGTCAGCCACTCGGGTACGGACGAGTCCGCTGTGACCGAAGCCTCAGGGTCGTGCACCCATTCGGCCTTGCCGAAGTAGTCGTGCTCCCCGAAGTAGAAGCCGTGGTCCGAGGTGAAGAATACGAGCGTGTTCTCCCTGAGGCCAAGGGCGTCGAGCTTCGCGAGCAACCTCCCGAACCAGAAGTCGACCATCGTGACCTCGCCGCAGTAGGTGGCGTGGCCCAGGTCGACGTCGTCCTTTTCGAGGCCAGCCTTCTTCCAGTTACCGTAGGCGGGGTAGATCTGCCCGCCCTCGTAACCTTCCCTGTATCTTGCAGTGTAGTACTCTGGCGCGTCCCAGGGCTCGTGCGGGTCCCAGGTGTCGACGTAGAGGAAGAACTGCTCGTCGTGGTGCCGCTCCAGCCACCGCTCCGCCCGCGTCATCGTGCGGGCGACCATCCTGTCGTCCTCGGAGTTCCACGTCGATCGCGCGTCGGCCCGCTCGTGCGGCCTCGTGTCGTCGCCCTGGCCCCTGACCCAGATGAAGTCGTCGAAGCCGCGGTCGTACCCAAAGCCATTGCGTATAAAAAAGGGCGTGTCGACGACGCCCATCGTGTGATAACCGGCCTTGGAGAGGACCCCAGGCAGAGTCGTCAACTCCCTCGGTAGAGGTTCCCAACCCATGTGCGTGTACGAGAACGTCCCCGTCAGAATGTCGGCCCGCGCCGGCATCGTGGGGAACGAAGAGATCACATGCTGGTCGAATACCACAGAAGAACGCGCGAACTCGTCTATGTGCGGCGTGCTGATGAACGGGTTCCCGTAAGCGCCAAGGTGGTCCCTGCGGAACGTGTCCGCCACGATCACCACCACGTTAGGTCGCTCCATCTTTCCTCCTTTGCTATCTTTGCCTACTAAGTTTATTAACAATAGCGATGGGGACTCTAGAACAGCTATAGCGCCGCGTCAAGAGCATTTACGTAGAAATCTTAAGAGATCTGGAGATTTTTTTAGGATCTGGACAACTTTGTTCTCCAGATCCTTGACACTTGCTTACAGGCCGACTAGAGTGCGACGAATCTTTCACATCGAAATAGTAGACAAGGTAGAAATAGTAGACAAAATGAAGAATTTAGGGGTGGGGTAGATGGCGAATTTCTTGCTATTGGCGATCGTGGGTCTCATTGCGCAGTTGGTCGACGGATCGCTTGGCATGGCTTACGGGGTGACGTCACAGAGCCTGCTCTTGACAGTTGGCATCGCGCCGGCGCTGGCATCAGCGAGCGTACACATCGCCGAGGTGGGCACGACGGCGGCTTCGGGCGCCTCCCACTGGCGGTTCGGGAACGTGGACTGGGCGAAAGTATGGCCGCTCGCGATACCAGGTGCGATAGGGGCTTTCTTTGGCGCCGTGGTCGTGAGTTCGTTCATCACCGCCGAAGCGGCCGAGCCGCTCGTCGCCATCTTCCTGTTCGGACTCGGCGTCTTCGTGCTCGCCCGCTTCTCCTTCAGGCGGCACCAGCGCCCCGTCCAGGTCAGGCCCGTCTCCAGAAACTTCCTGGCTCCTCTTGGCCTGATCGCCGGATTCCTCGATGCCGCTGGCGGTGGGGGATGGGGCCCAATCTCCACTCCGACGTTGCTTTCTTCAGGACGTATGGAGCCGCGCAAGATCATCGGCACCGTCGATACCAGCGAGTTCCTCGTCGCCCTCAGCGCGAGCGTCGGCTTTCTGCTAGCCCTTAGCTTCGCCGAGATCCCGTGGACGGTCGTCGGGGCCCTGCTGCTCGGTGGCGTCATCGCCGCCCCGATAGCTGCCTACGTCGTACGCATCCTGCCGGCCCGCATCCTCGGAACCGCAGTCGGCGGCGTCATCCTCGTCACGAACATGAGGACGTTCCTCGGGGCCATCGGTGTCAGCGGCGCTCTCGCCATCCTGGTCTACATACTCATCGTGGCCGTC
>CADCVF010000069.1 GCA_902806095.1 uncultured Rubrobacteraceae bacterium | reverse complement strand
ACCTTGACGCCTTGAGCGACGACCTCCTCGGGGTGGTGAGGGAGACGATGCAGCCGGCCCACGTCTCTTTGTGGCTGCGCCAGGATCCCGCTCCAAAGGGAGGCGAGGAATCGGGATAGGAGGCGGCCAACGCAACTACTTACGCTACAAGAGAAACCTCGTTAGAGAAATGCTTGGCAAGGGCAAGGAGAGCGAGCAAATGAACGGCAGATGCCGAGGGCAGTAAGCCGCAAAGACTTCCTCAGACTCGGCGGCGTGGGGCTCGCCGGCGCGGCGCTTCTAGGTGCCGCGGACTATAGTGGGAATCTGGGTGGCAACAAGGTCGTCAAGTTCCAAACCATCGCCGAAGAGACGAGCATCCAGGAGAGGGCGGCAGTAGAAATACAGGTTGATAGGTTCGAGGACCAATACCCGAAATACGCCATGGAGCGTAAAGTGACACTCTCAGGTGAGACCAGCACGGTTAGCAACACCAATAAGGAGATGCAAACCACGTTGCAGTCTGAGGATCCCCCGGACGTCTTCTCCTATGACACGGGGCCAGGCTTCGGGGGGGTGCTGGCCGAAGCAGGGCTCCTGCGTCCTCTGGAGGACGCCTACGAGAACAATGGTTGGGACATCTACGAGTGGGCCAAGCAGCGCGCTACCTACAACGGCGCCGTCTACGGTGTCCCAGATCAGGTAGAGGAGATAGTCGTCTACTACAACAAAAATCTCGTACCCGAAGTGCCAGAGACGGTGGATGAGCTCCGTCAGATGGCCAACGAGCTAAGGGGACGAGAAATCATTCCGTTCGCCTTTGGCAATCAGGAACAGTGGCCCGCAGGTCATATGTTCAGCATAGGGGTTAGCAATGTGCTGGGCAGGGAAGGCCTGGATGATATCCTCTACGCAGACGGCCGGTGGGATACTCCCGAGGTAGAGGAAGCTATCAACCTCTTCTTCAGGGACTTCGTGAAGCGCGGTTACTACCCAGGGGGGCTAAGCGCCCTGAGCTACGATGGGGCCAACGCTCTGTTCTATTCTGGTGAGGCTGCGATGAACCCGACGGGTACCTGGCTCGTCTCGGAGATCGTCCAGACCGTGCAGGACTTCGAGGTAGGTTTCTTCTCGTTCCCGTCCATTCAGGGCTCTGGCATCTCGCCCCCGGCCGGGGTGGGGTCAGGGCTGTTTGTGGCCGAGAAGGCGAGCAACCCTCAGGGTGCGATCGAGTTTATCGATTACCTCCTAGAGGAGAGCACCGCACGCCTGATCATCGAGAAGTTGAACGTGATCCCCGCGCATCCGGTAAACCCGAAGGGGCTCGATGTGCCCGAGCTGTTCAAGGAGGTTCTAGAAGATCTCTCCGAATCGCCGCAGGCGAAATCCTTTGGTTACAACATCGACGTGCTGGCCCCGCAGAACTTCAACGAGGTGATGTTTACTGGATTCCAGGAGGTCTTGGACGGGACGAGGTCTCCTGCGGAGCAGTCTGCGGCGTTGCAGGATGCCTGGGCAACGGCGAAAACGCAGGGGAAGATTGCGACGCAGGGCTAGACTGGAACAGCCCTGTTCGCGTGGGTCCACAATACCCGCGGATTAGACTGCCTCAACCTTTTCCCTATAATCTACGCGGTCATACGTCCCTGTGAGAGGCGGTCCTGATTTGGTAACCATCGGCGCTACGAGCCGGACAACCGAAGGTTTCGCGCCGGAGATCCTCGCGGTCGCCCTGTACAAGGGAGAGAGTGCTCAGGACCTCGGCGAAGACGCAGCCAGGGTGGTGTCGGAAGGAGACATCTCCGGCAAGCCGGGCGAGACGGCCCTGCTCTACGGGCAGCAAAGTCTTGCGCCACGCCTGATGCTCGTCGGACTCGGCGAGCGGGATCTCCTCACCACCGAGAAGATACGCCGCGCCGCGGCCACGGTGGCCCGACGCGCCAGGACGCTCAAGCTGCAGAGCGCAGCTTTCTCCCTGCCGGTCCTCCCTGATACAACGATAAGGGAGGTCGCGCGTACCGCCGCCGAAGGGGCTAGGCTTGGCCTGTACCGCTTTGACAGGCACAAGAGCGCAGCGGACGCCCAGGATCTCGAAACGTTCTGGCTCGTCGCCGACGAAGGGACGCTGGACGAGGCCACAGAGGGTGCCGAACTTGGTGCCAGGGTCGCGGAGGGTGCCGTGCTGGCCCGCGACCTCGCCAACGAGCCCTCCAATGTGGCCACCCCGGAGCATCTCGCAGAGAGGGCCCGCAAGATCTCCGAAAAGTACGCTATGGGGCTTCACGTCCTTGACTGGGCCGGCATCGAGGAGGAGGGGCTCACGGGCCTCGCAACCGTAGGACGCTCCGCCTCCAACGAGCCGCGCTTCATCGTGCTAGAGCACCGTAAAGGAGGCGAAGAAGCGCCCGTCGTCCTCGTCGGGAAGGCCGTCACCTTCGACTCCGGGGGAATATCCATCAAGCCAACTGCGGGGATGGAGGACATGAAGTTCGACATGAGCGGCGGCGCGGCGGTGCTCGGGGCGATGGAGGCTGTCGGGGCCCTTGCCCTCCCGCTGAACGTCGTCGCCCTGGTACCTGCGACCGAGAACCTGCCTGGCGGGGACGCCTTCAAACCAGGCGACGTACTCAAGATGCACTCGGGGAAGACGGCGGAGATAGTCACGACCGACGCGGAGGGGCGTTTGATCCTAGCTGACGCCCTCTCGTATGCTACTCGCTACGAGCCTTCCGCCGTCGTTGACTGCGCCACGCTGACGGGCGCCTGCGTCGTCGCGCTCGGCGACCATGCCTCGGGCCTGATGGGCAACGACGAGGACCTCATGGCGGAGCTACAGACCGCTGGTGAGACGACCGGTGAGAAGGCCTGGCCGCTGCCGCTCTTCGAAGAGTACACAGAGCAGATCAAAGGCGACACCGCAGATATCAAGAACTCCGGCGGCCGCGGGGGAGGCGCCCTGACCGCTGGCGCTTTCCTCAAGGAGTTCGCCGATTATCCCTGGGCGCATCTGGATGTAGCGGGAACCGCCTACGGCAAGAAGGGGAACGCGTACACGACAAAAGGCGCAACAGGTGTCCCGACCCGCCTGCTGGTCGAGTTTCTGATAGGGAGGACGCGATGATCCTGGAGGTGCTCACCGTCGGCCCTTTCCAGGAGAACTGCTACATCATCGGGGATGAGGTGTCGGGGGTTGGCGCTATCGTAGATCCGGGCGACGAGGCGGCCCGCATCGCGCTCGCTGTAGAGCGGACGGATCTGGAAATAGGCTCCATAATCGTCACCCACGCGCACATAGACCACGTCGGGGCCGTCGCGGCCCTCGTCGACGAGTACGCCTGCCCGGTCCTTATGCACGCCGAGGCCGAACCCATGCTGAAGCAGCTTCCGACCCAGGCGATGATGATGGGCCTGAAGTTCGGCAAGGTTCCTAAGGTTGACCGCAACATCGGCGACGGGGAGGTGCTCGAGGTCGGGGACCTGAAGCTAGGTTCACTGTACACGCCTGGCCACGCGCCCGGACACCTGGCTTTCTACGTCGAAGACCAGGGTCTCGTGTTGTCAGGCGATGCGCTCTTCGCCGGGAGCGTCGGAAGGGTGGACCTTCCGGGTGGAAGCATGGAGGTTCTGATGCGCAGCATCGAGGAGAGGCTGATGTCGCTCCCCGACGAGACCAGAGTCTATCCGGGGCACGGGCCAAAGACCGAGATTGGGAACGAGCGCACGTCCAACCCATTTCTGCAGGGAGGGATGTTTTGAGCGAGAGCGTGGACAAGCACAGGAAATCGGCCCCGGAGACGGTCAGGGTCGCCGTACTTACTATCAGCGACACGAGGACCCGCGAGACCGACACGGGAGGCGACACTGCGGAGGAGATCCTGCGCGAGGCGGGACAGGAGATCGTGGCCCGCCAGATCGTCAGGGACGAGGTCGCAGGCATCAGGACGAGCCTCATAGACCTCCTCGCCAACCCCGACGTGGACGCCGTGGTTACGACCGGCGGGACTGGCATCTCGGGGCGCGACACGACCTACGAGGTCGTCGACCGCATGATCGAGAAGAAGCTCGACGGTTTCGGCGAGATCTTCAGGATGCTCTCCTACGAGGAGATAGGGGCCGCGGCGATCATGAGCCGCGCGATAGCGGGGGCCGTAGGCACGAAGTTCATAGCGAGCCTGCCTGGATCTCGCAACGCTGTAAGGCTCGCCGTGGAGAAGCTCCTCGTCCCCGAGCTGGCGCACATAGTGTTCGAGCTTCGCAAGCACGAGGAAAGCAGGTAGAGATGGAGAGGGAACCCCTATCCCAAGAAGCCGATGCGCTCTGGCGCAGGCTGTGGGAGATCTGGCAGGATAACGACGAGGAGGACGTGGTCCTCGACTCCACACAGCTGGCCGACCTCGAAGCAGAGATCCCAGGCCTCGAAAGCCGGATGAAAACGGCCCTCGCCTACCTCCAGCGCGCCCGCTACATCCAGTACCGCTCAGGGGTCGGAGACGACGGCATCGAGCCGATCCTCTACGACGTCTACGAGCCGCGCTGAGCGTATGAAAACCTAGTGAAGCGAGGAGGGAATATGACCTGGCTACTCTTGCTACCCGTGGCGCTCGCCGCAGGGATGGCAGCCCCCACGCAGTTCGCTATCAACAGCCAGCTGCGCCAGGTCGTAGGCGGCCCTGTACTGGCGGCCGCGCTCTCATTCCTCGTTGGGACTGTGATCCTCTTCGCGACGACCGCTATCGTGCGCCGCTCCGTGCCCGAGCTAGGACCGATCATGAACGCGCCCTGGTGGATGTGGCTCGGCGGCCTACTCGGGGCCTTCTTCGTGTGCGCCTCGATCATACTCACCCCACGCCTCGGGGCGGCGACGACGGTTGGCCTGTTCCTGGCGGGGCAGGTCATCGCATCCATTGCGATAGACCATTTCGGCCTGCTCGGCGTCCCCGTGCAACCGGCTGGCATACCGCGTCTCCTTGGCGCGCTCCTAATCATCATCGGGGTCGCCATCGTCCAGAGGTTTTAGCGTAGCATTTCAGCCAGTCAGCACTTCAGGTTACAGCGGTATTCACAAGTATTGATCTTGAACTCGGTAGCCACAGTGGGCGAACCAACCCGCCGCGTCTTCCGGGCTGACGGCCGATAGCGCCTCGCCTATGGCTTCGTCCAACGCCTCGCGGGTACGCGCTCCGGCTTTCCTTACGATGCTCTTTATCTTGCTGAAAGCCTCCTCTATGGGGTTCAGGTCCGGCGAGTAGGGCGGCAAGAACAAGAGATCCGCTCCCCGCTGTTCTATGAGGTCCCTCACCCTGGCCGTCCTGTGTGCCCCCAGACCGTCTAGCACCACCACCGGCCCTTTACAAAGCGATGGTGCCAAGAACTCCTCGACGTAAGTCTCGAAGAGCTCGGAGTCGGTGGCTCCCTCGATCGAGATCGACTCGCACATGGCCCCTGCAGAGTGATCGAGGCTAGGAGGGTCTGGTTCTTGCCCCGCTTCCTTGGCACCTTGCCGTATGCTCGCTCTCCCCTAGGCGCCCTGGCTCTAAGGCGCGTCATGGACGTGTGGAAGCCTGACTCCTCGACGAACACCAACCTCCTGGCATCGAAGCGGGCGGCCAGCCACCTCCACAAGCCCCGCAAACCCTCGTCGCGCTCGGTGGCTAGGGGGACTTTTTTTGAGCGGCCAGCCGCCCGGAAGCCGGCGGATCGCCCGCCCAACCGTCGAGGCGGAGACCTTGGTGCCCTCCTCGTGGGCCTCCTCGAAGGCCTCGCGGTGCTCCTCCAGGGTGAGGTCGGGGTTGCTTTGCAAGTGTCCGGGCAGCCACTCTTTTAAGGCTGCCCCCTTAAGGCGCGGGCGGCCAGGGATGGGGATGGTTTCGACCCCTCCGGTCTGGCGGCGGCGCCTGAGCCAGCGCTTGATGGTGGGCACCGAGACCGAGAAGGTCTTCGCTGCCTCTTTCCTTGGTAGGCCACGGTCGACCGCGGCAAGTACCCTGATCCTTAGGTCCTTCGAGTAAGGTTTCATGCCCGCACGCTAGCATAGGATCAATACTTATGCCAACGGCTGTTACAGGCAGATTCCGCTACCTGACGACCCGGAAGGTCAGGTGGGTCACGTCTGGATCTTCTATTATCCTGGTCCTCTCCAGCTCGATATGCTCTCTCCCCAGATGATCGAACATCCTTACCCCATCCCCGAGAAGCACGGGGACCAGGTCAACATGTACTTCGTCTAGAAGTCCCGCCCTCAGGCACTGTTGGATGACGCTTGCCGCACTAACAGCGACGTTCTTATCGCCCGCCGCCGCCCGCGCTTGTTCGACCGCGCTCTCCACGCCGTCCGTTACGAAGGTGAACGGCGTCCCTTCGTAGTCCCATCCTTCTGGGACGGAGTGGGTGACGACGAAGATCGGGACGTGTTCGCCTATGGGGTGAGTGCCGCCCCAACCGTTCGTGATGTCGAACGTCCTGCGTCCCGTCACGATAGCTCCTATCGACGAGAACACCTCCTGCAGCATCTCTGCGGCTCGAGACGAGATTTTGAACGTCATCCCTCCGCTCGGCACGACGTAATCGGTGTCGCCGCTCGTGTACCAGTCGAAGAGCCGCATTCCTCCTTCACCCAGGGGATGGTCCGGCCCGTCGTTCGGCCCGGCGATGAACCCGTCCAGCGACATCGTGAGTCCCGCAGTTACCTTGCCCATTTCCCTACCGTCCTTTCGTTCTCTGTCCTAATCGCGGGCGGGTATCTGCTGGATGCACCAGCGGTTGCCGTCTGGATCTCTGAAGAAGACGCACCCGACGAGGTCGAGCCCTTCGCCCTCCTGAGCCTGACGGTAAGCGCCTTCGGCGAAGACGAGGAACTCGCCGACATCCACACCTCTCTCGACCAGCTGGGCGCGGGCGGCGCGGAGGTCCGTGACGACCAGGAACACACCATCGATGGAGCCAGGCTCCATATCAACGGTCCTGAGTCCGAGGTGGATCGAACAAGCCGACCCTGGCGGGGTCAGTTGGACGAGCCGAACCTCGTCGCTGATCCTGTGGTCTATGTCCACGTTGAACCCGACCTTCTCCGCATAGAAATCTCTGGCACGACCAACATCCGATACAGGGACCGTGACTACCTCTAGCTTCCAATCCATTATTAGTGCGGGACGGGGACTGTCGTTTTCAAGCGACAGAGGAAATCCCGCAGCACCTCCTTCCTGTTAGATAGATGGTCTCTGTCTAGCATCTGCAGTATACTTATAGTGTGGAGCTTCGGCATACATCGGGCGGCGTTAGCAACCTCAACTATCACCTCGTGTGGTGTCCGAAGTACCGTCTGCCAGTGTTGATTGAGGAGGTTGCTGAAGACCTCGAAGCATTGCTCAGGGAGAAAGCCTCCGAGCTTGATGTCGAGGTGAAGCATCTTGCTATCCGCCCTGACCACGTACACCTGTTCGTGAAGGCTCCGCCCGACCTCTCTCCGGCCCAGATAGCGCATCGGCTGAAGGGCTACACGTCCCGCATCCTCCGTGAGCGCTACGCTCACCTCGTGAGCCGTATGCCGTCCCTGTGGAGCCGTAGCTACTACGTGGGTGCTGCCGGACATGTCTCGGATAAGACTATAGCTCGCTACATTGCAGCCCAGCAGACGAGGAGCGGCTAGGTGAGGAAGGCGTTCAAGTACCGACTCTATCCGAACCGTTCCCAAGCCGAAGCTCTCGACACGATGCTCGCCACGCACCGCAGGCTCTACAACCTCGCTCTCAGGGACAGGCGCGATACTTACGAGGGTGGAGAACGCTCCGTCTCCTACGGAGAACAGTCGGCCCGGTTCAAGGAGTCCCGGAAGGTTCTCGCGAGTTTCGCGGCGACCAATTTCTCGTCTGCCCAGGCGACGCTTCGCAGACTGGATAAGGCGTTCAAGGCGTTCTTCCGCAGGGCAAAGGCCGGAGAGTGTCCCGGCTATTCTCGGTTCAAGGGCGAGGACCGCTTCAGGACTGTTGAGTTCCCTTCCTACGGCGATGGGTGCCGCCTGAAAGACAACCACAGGCTCTACGTCCAGCACATCGGGCACATCAAGGTCAAGCTGCATCGCCCGGTCGAAGGGACTATCAAAACCGTCTCGCTGAAGAAGGCGTGCGGCAAGTGGTATGTTATCTTCTCGTGCGACCTCGGAGAAGCCCCCGAACCGGTACAAGACGGGCCGGAGGTTGGAATAGACCTCGGGCTGAAGGCGTTCCTCGTGACGTCTGATGGTGAGTCCGTTCGACCACCACGCTACTACCGCAAGGCCCAGAAGCAGCTTCGGGTGGCGCAACGCTCCGTCTCTCGGAAGCAGAAGGGTTCTAACCGCCGCCGCAAGGCTCGACAGAAGGCTGTTCGTCTGCACGAGAAGACGGCCAACCAACGACGAGACTTTCACCACAAGGAAGCCCGCAAGCTAGTAGACGAGCATAGGCTGATAGCGGTCGAAGCGCTGAACGTGAAGGGACTCGCCAGGACCTGCCTCGCCAAGTCCACGCACGATGCTGGTTGGGCGCAGTTCGTCAACATCCTCTCGTACAAAGCGGAAGAAGCTGGTACGAGGATTATAGCGGTCGATCCTCGCAACACCACGCAGGCGTGTAGCTCGTGTGGTGCTATGGGGGAGGTGAAGAAGACACTCTCGGATCGGATGCATGTGTGCTCTTGTGGCTACGTGGCCGACCGGGACGTCAACGCCGCCAAGAACATCCTCTCGCTCGGACGGAGCGATCAGGTGCGAACGCAGCGGGTTGCCGCAAGCGTTGCCTGAGAAGCTGCCTGCTTTAGCTGGCAGAGTCGTCACGATCCTCCTTCTCTACTTCGCTCCTGGAGCATGGTTAGCCCCTGGACTCCGGCGACGGCTCTTGTGAACCCGCCGGGGTCGTACGACCCTTTATCTTAGCTCCTCGGCGAGGAGGTCCATGAGTTGCCCGTCGTGCCATCCGCTGCCATCGGCGTCTCGCTCATAGCGGCGCATCACGCCGACCGGCCAGAATCCCCGTGCAGTTCAGTCTCGCCCTTGGCGTGAGAAGCTCGGATCTCGTCGTCGGTCATGGTTGGTTCCCGCCTCCTTTATCCTTTCGGTATGAGGCAGTCAAGAGCCGTCGGCGAATGATTGGCCCCTGGCGGCGAGGGCGCGGCGGATCTGATCCAGCGCTCTGGGTCCCATGCCATGCAACTTCAGGACTTCGGCCTCGCTGAGACTGGTGAGCTGTTCGAGCCGCACGTATCCCGCCCCGGTGAGCGCCCGTCGCGCCGGCCTGCCTAACTCGCCCGGAAGGTCGCTCTCCTGTTCATCGCTACGTTCCTCCTCTTCCGGCATGGGCACGTCGAGAAACTCGCCGATCATGGGGAGCAACCAAAGCGCGCGGTCCAGGACGCCGTTATCGGGGGGGACGAAGTGGGTGGTGCCAGGGAGCACCGCGAGTTGGGATTTCGGGAGGCCGGTCAGATCTCCCATCACGCCGCCGCCGAGCAGCCGAAACAGCTCGACGGCGTGCTCGAGCCGAACGGCGTCGGAATCGCCGACGATGAACAAAGTGGGCGCCGCGATACCTCGGATGTCCTCCGCCGGCCATGCGTAGGGCGTCGAGTCGAGCTGCTTCAGTTTCTCGACCAACGTGGGGAAATCTTCGGGGTTCGGCGCGGTCTGGAGGTAAGCCTCTTCGAGAGGCGACCCGGCAAAAAGAGCGGGTGTGATGGCCGGGAACATCGTGAGCAGTTCGGGGTGCATGCCGTCGTGCGTGTAGGAGACCGAGGCGGCCACCAGCTTGCGTACCAGTTCTGGATGCCGGATCGCGAGCTGAAACGCGACGCCGCCGCCCATGCTGTAGCCGAAGACGTCGACGCTCGCGATGTCAATGTGGCGCAGCAGAGCGGCCACGTCGTCGGCCATCTGCTCATAGGTAAGCGGACGATCTACGTCCGCAGTGCGCCCGTGACCCTGAAGCTCGACGGCGATGACCTGCCTGCTCTCAGCAAGCCCCGGCATGATCTCTCCCATTGCGTCGATCGTCATGTAGGCGCCGTGCAGCAAGACCAACGGCTGTCCCGTGCCATGGACCTCGTAGTACATATTTAGGCCGTTCACCTCAGCGTAGTTGCCTTTCGGCTCATCCTTCATTTCGTCTCCTTTACAGCCCTTCGATGTCACGAGCGACTTCGGACAGATCGTCGTCGAACTGATGTCCGCGATCATCAAACTCGTGAATGGTCGCCCGCGGGAGTCTTTCCGCGTACAGCGCAAGGTGTACTAACGGCACCCATTCGTCATCGCGGCTGTGGTAGAAGAACATTGGCAACTCTTCGGGGAGCTTCGACGCAAAGTCTTCGTGCAGCGCGTACTCGCTGACTTCCCAATCCTCGGTGCCCCAGTAGGGTGGCGCGATAAGGAAAAGCCCGGGAACTCGATCTTCCACCTTTTCTTCAGAAAGGTACTTCAACAGGATCGAAGCTCCCAAAGAATGCCCGACAAGGATCACCTCGCCGTCCAGCGTGGTGAGTTCTTCTGCTATCTGATCTTTCCATGCCTCATACTCGGGGCTGCCTTCATCCGGCATTTGTGGACACCACACGTCGTATGCGGTCCCAAGTGCATCCAGCAGGCTCGCCGCCAGCTTCTTGTCTTCTTCGTATGCTCCTTCTCCGCCGCCGTGGATGAACAGCACTTGTTTTCTCACGGGTTCTCTTTCCTCCTGGTTGCCGGCTGGTCGAACACAACGAAGACTGCTCCGCCGGGCGCGAGCCATCTCTCCGCGATGCCGCGTGCACGCTCGGGCTCGCGGTGAAAGTGGCCCACACGGACCGCGAAGATCTTGTCGAAGCGACGGTGTCCAAGGTCGAGATCCTCGAGGTCAGCGACGAGGAACTCGGCCCTGCCGGCTTCGATGTGCGCCGCATTTCGGCGCGTCGCGGCTTCGATCATCTTCGCCGAGCGGTCTACGGCGGTGAGATGGCCTTCTTCGAGCCGCTCGCAAACCAATGTCGCCGCGACCCCGTGTCCGCACCCGATCTCCAGCACCCGGTCATCCGGCCGGATGCCCAGTTGCTCGACGACCGATCTCAGCCGCTCACTCACGGCCCCGTATCCTGTCTCTCCACTGCCGCCCAGTCACGGGCGAGGCTGACCCAGCCGTTGCCGTCGGGCTCCATCACCTAATGCATCCTCAGAGAGGGTTGTGTGCGATGAGCTATAGTGGCTTCCATGAAACCTCCGATCTTTGTCCGGGAACTGTCAAAGCAAGAGCGTGAGAGCCTCGAAGCGGGGCTGCGCTCCAGGGAGACCTTCGTGATGCGCCGATGCCAGATACTGCTCGCCAGCGCCCGCGGCCTCTCGCCGCCCAAGATCGCCGAGAGCCTCGGGTGCGGCTCGCAGACGGCGCGCAACGCCATCCACGCCTTCAACCAGAGGGGCATGGACGCCCTCACCCCAGGCTCCTCGCGCCCGAAGCATGTACACGCCGCCTTCGACGGGGAGGGCGCCGAAGCATTGAGGGGGCTTTTGCACCGCTCCCCGAGGGAGTTCGGATACCAGAGTAGCCTGTGGACTTTGGAGATGGCCGCGGAGGTCGCTTTCGAGGAAGGGCTCAGCGGGAGGCGGGTCTCGGGGGAGACCATCCGCGCCACCCTCTCGCGTCTG
The DNA here is from genome assembly GCA_902806095.1 of uncultured Rubrobacteraceae bacterium. Lineage (GTDB taxonomy): Bacteria > Actinomycetota > Rubrobacteria > Rubrobacterales > Rubrobacteraceae > Rubrobacter_D. The sequence continues at coordinate 56,767 of CADCVF010000069.1, read as the reverse complement.
CTCGGGATACGCTGGCAGCGGGCCAAACGCTGGATCACTTCCCCAGACCCCCTGTACGAACGAAAAAAAGGAGGCGCGACCGACTGATGGAGGTGGCGGAGGCCAACCCGGAGGAGTGGGCAGTAGGCTTCCAGGACGAGTGCTGGTGGAGCCGGGTCGCCCTGCCCACGTTGAGCAGCTTCTCCGAGGAGAAGAAGCCCGATCGCATGATCCAGCGGTCGGTCGCCAAAGACGACCCCGAGCCGAAGGCCATATCCTGTTACGGACTCTACCTGCCCCGACCCCTCGGCGACATGTGGCTGAGGTTCGTCGATGGTCGGCCCGTGAGTTCCATAACGACGCAATTCCTCTCGTGGTGCTGCGAGGAACTCGAAGGACTGGGCAAGAAGACCCTGCTTCTGATCTGGGACAACGCGAGCTGGCACATCTCCAAAGAGGTCAAGAGATGGCTCGGAAAACACCACCGAGAAGTCAAGGAGAGCGGCGAGGGAGTGAGGATCGTGAGCTGCCTCCTTCCGAAGCAGAGCCCTTGGCTGAACGCCATCGAGCCCAAGTGGGTTCATGGCAAACGGAGGGTCGTCGAGTTCGACGGGCTGCTGGGGTCCTACGAATTGGCCGACAGGGTTTGCGGGGCGTTTGGCTGTCCGCATCACGAGCATCTCTCCATTCCACAGGAGGTCGCTTGATCATGCACTAAGAACCCTGTTCACTCGACGGCCGGTAGGTGAGAGAGACGACGCCTGTGCCAAAGGTCTTCGAGTCTACGAGTTCCAGAACTTCCCGATGTCCACCGTCCTCGAAGAGACGCTTCCCGTTGCCCAGAATCACGGGATGTACCATGAGCCTAAGCTCGTCGAGAAGCCTGGCTCGTATCAGCGACCGGACTAGGGTGACGCTGCCCGTGATCGTAATGTTCTTGCCGGGCTGCCGTTTCAGCCTGGCTATTTCCTCCGCGACGTCACCCTTGATCAGGGTCGAGTTATTCCACTCGAGGGACTCCTCCAACGTCCCCGAGACGACCAATTTCTGCACGCCGTTTATGTAGTCCACCATTTGCGTGCCCCCCGGTTGGTTGGGCCAGAAGGAGGCGAACTCCTCGTACGTCGTCCTCCCCAGCAACAACGCGTCTGACGCGTCCATCCCCGCCGCGTTCTCTCGCTCCATCTCGTCGTCAGAGTATGAGAAAGCCCACTCTCCCGGCGACTCCATGACGCCATCGACCGACACCAACTCTATTGCCATGAGTCTTCTCATCAAACCTCCTTCGTACCTTAATCACATCCGTCTCCTGACCGTGCCGCCGTCTAACTCTCTGCTACAGCCTTCGCGACGATCCCGGCGATTTGTTCGGCGGCGCCGAAATCAGGGGTGAGGCGGTTCTTGGTCAGCGCAAACGTGGTCCCCGTGGCGGTGTCGGCGCACGCGTAACTCCCTCCGACACCTCCCCACCCGAACACGCTCGGCGTCTCGTGCGCTTCGGTCCCGATGCGGCCGATAGCGTAACCCAAAGCCCACGTGACAGGGTTGCCCATGATCTGGTCCTCCCCGCTGAAGGCCGGGGCGGAAATTTCGCGCAGCCGTTCGGGCGATATGAGCCTGACGCCGTCCACCTCCCCGAGCAGCGCGGTGTACATGCGTGCCATCGCACGCGCGGACATCTTGCCGCCGGCCGGGATGTCGGCGTTCAGGATGTCGGTGCGGTTGCCGAACTCAGCGGTCGGGGTGGTCGCCCGCGGCCCCAACTCGAAGAACGGCGAATCGTCCGGCATCGAGGCGAGAAACTCCGCGCTACCCTCCATGTCTTCCAGGCGAGCGAGCCTGCCATGCTCAGACTCGGGCATGCCGAAGTAGACTTCGTTTTCTACGCCGAGCGGCCCGGCTACGTCCTCCCTAAGTACCTGCGAGATAGGCTTGCCAGTGGTCCGGCGGACGATCTCGCCGATGATGTAGCCGAACGGATATGCGTGATAGGCGGTCTTTGCGCCCGGCTCCCACCACGGCTCCGCATCCGCGATCATGGCGCACATCTTGTCCCAGTCGCACAGGTCCTCCGGCGTGGTGCCAGCCGGTATACCTGGCACGCCGACCGTGTGCGTCAGGACGTGCCGCACGGTCGCCGCCTCCTTCCCGCGGGCGCCGAACTCGGGCCACAGTTCCACGATTCTCGTCTCGTAGCCGAAGGCGCCGCGCTCTACGAGCACATGCGCCACGGTCGCCGTCGCACCCTTGCCGACCGAGTAGGCGTAGAAGGGAGTGTCCGGCGTGACGAGACGTCCGGTCTCCGGGTCGGCGACGCCGGCAACGGCGTCAGCCACCTGCTCGCCATTTTGGTGTACGGTGACCTGCAGGCCGCGCTCGGCGCCGGACTCGACCAGCTCGTCGATGGCTTCCTGGACCTCATTCTGAATGTCGGTCATTAGCTTTACCCCTCTCGATGGTGGATCGACGGGCTCCACGGGTTACCGGCAATCCTCTCTAGTCGACGACCGTGCCGGAGGTCAGGTTGAAGACAGTCCCTGTCGTCGCGCCGGCCCGGTCCGAGGCCAGAAACACCGCTGCGTTACCCACATCGGCCAGCGTCGTCACCCGGCCCAGCAGCGACCTTTCCTTCAAGAACGCCTCCACTTCCTCTGTAGGAGCCGACCAGTCCTCGGTCGAAGCACCCTCCCAGGACTCCGGTATCCCTTCCGAACGCAGGCAGTTCACGCGGATGCCGCTTGGCCCGACCTCCGCCGCGAGCTGCTTTGTGAGGGCTTCGATCGCCGTGCATGCGATCCCGAATCCTCCTACGTAGACGCCAGGGAAGAACGCGCGGACGGCCGAGGCGGAGAACGTCAGGATCACGCCCGAGCCCTGCGTGGCCATGCGCCGCGCCGCCGCCCTGGCAGTCAGGAAATGCGTCGTCGTGCCTGTGCAGATCGGGCGCACAAAGTCCTCGCGTGACATCTCCACGAGCGGGATCGACTGTACGTCCTGTATCGAGATGGCGTTGAAGGAGACATCAACGCTCCCCGCTCGCTCCACCACCTCGCCGATGTGTTCCTCGACGGCCCGTTCGTCGAGCGCATCTACCTGCGACGTCTCGGCGACTCCTCCAGCAGAGGTTATATCCTCGGCGACCTCGTCGAGGGTAGCAATGGTGCGTCCGGTGAGAAAGACACTAGCCCCCTCCCTGGCGAAAGCACAGGCGACTGCGCCGCCTACTTTTCCTCCACCTCCGTAGATCACGGCGTTCTTACCCTCGAGCAGCATGTTCATCCTCCTGTGCATTGGATTCTCGGCAGCCTGGAACCTACGCCGCTTCGCAGTCGACGGGGTCTTCGATCTCTTCCTTTGCCTGGTCTGCGGGCTGCAGTACCATCACGGCGATGGCGATCGCCACGACGACGAGTCCGGCTCCGATCGCGAACGCGAGATGGTAGCCGCTCGTCAACGCCGCCGCCGTGGACTCTCCGGCCCCGATCAGTGCGTTGCTCCGCGACGCGGAGAGGGTAGCGAGCACGGCCAGACCAAGGGCGCCGCCGACCTGCGCTGTCGTGTTGATCAGGCCCGAGGCCAGGCCCGCGTCGCTGGGTGTGACACCAGACATCGCAAGCGTCATGAGCGCCGGGAAGCATAGGCCGGCCCCAATGCCGAGAAGGACCATCACAGGCAGGATGTCGACCACGTAATCTCCGTCGACCGGCGCCCGCGCGAACAGTGCGAGCCCGGCCATGAAGAGCGCGAGGCCACCGAGCACCAACTTCCTGGCCCCAAAGCGCATTACCAGGCGGTCGGTATAGCGGACAGACAGCGTCCCCATCAGTATCGTGACGGGCAGGAACGCGAGACCGGTCTGCAGGGCATCGTAGGCGAGGATTCTCTGCAGGTACAGGGCACCAAGGAAGAACATCCCGAACATCCCGGCGACGCTCAGCACCTGGACCAGGTTAGCCCCCGCAATGTTGCGCGAGCGGAAGATCCGCAGCGGCATCAGGGGGTTGCGCGCGGTCGCCTCGCGGGCGACGAAGGCCGCCAAAAGCACTAGCGAGATGGCCCCCAACGCCAACGTGCGGCCGGCGCCCCAGCCGTATTCTGCGGCCGGATTGACGATCGTGTAGACGCCTAGCATCAGCGAACCAGTAATGAGGACAGCACCTGAGACGTCCGCGCCGTCACCGAACCCGATGCCCTTATCAGGCTCGATCAGCCGCCAGGCGAGCACAGCAGTCGCGATACCGATAGGGACGTTCACGAAGAAGATCCAGTGCCAGCTTATGGACTGGGTAAGCACGCCGCCGACGAGTAGACCAACCGCGCCACCGGCGGAGGCGACGAAGGCGAAGACGCCGATTGCCTTCGCCTGCTCCCGCGGCTCCGGGAACATGGTGACGATCATGCCGAGGATCACGGCTGAGGTCATGGCCCCGCCAGCGCCCTGAACAAAGCGGGCCGCCACCAACAGCCCCTGGCTCTGCGCGACACCACAAAGCAGCGAGGCCAGTGTAAACACTCCGAGTCCCACCAGGAACATCCCCCTGCGGGAGGTCAGATCCCCGAGCCGCCCTGCGAGCAGCAGCAAACCGCCGAAGGCGATCAGATACGCGTTCACGACCCAGGCAAGGCCAGACTGCGTGAAACCAAGGTCGTCCTGGATCGCCGGCAGGGCCACGTTCACCACCGTGGCATCAAGAACGATCATGAGCATACCTACACAGAGCACATACAGGGCGATCCAACGGTTCTTGTCTGTCACTGGTTCTCCTCCTCGCACGTTCTTACCTCTCGCTTCGTCATTTCCCTCTACTCCGCTTCCCGAGACTGCAGTATCATTAGTTAGACAATACGGTAATAGTCCTAAAAAACAACCATAAATTCTAGAATATCTAACTACATAAGTAGATATCAGTACTTACGATGATATACTCTGCACTATGGCGACAAAACGCACATACGATGACGGGTGTGCGGCGGCACATGCGCTCGACCTCGTCGGCGAGCGCTGGGCGCTTTTGGTGGTACGAGAGTTGCTGTTGGGGCCGAAGCGGTTCACGGATCTGCGGGCTGGGTTGCCCAACGCCAGTCCCAACGTCCTCGCCGAGCGGTTGCGCGGGTTGGAGGAGGCTGGGATCGTGCGTCGCCGCAGGCTCCCTCCGCCCGCGGCGTCGAAGATCTACGAGTTGACGGACTGGGGCGAGGAGTTGGAGCCAGTGATCGTCAGGCTCGGCAGGTGGGGTGCCCGCTCGCCGTCCAAACCCGACGACGCGCCTCTCGGTGTTGACTCCCTGATCCTCTCCTTCCGGACGATGTTCGACGCTGGCGCCGCCGAGGGTCTGGAGGCGAGCTACGAGCTGAGAATGGGCGAGGACCGCTTCCGGGCCGAGGTGATGGGGGACGACTTCGAGATCGACCGCGGCAGCGCAGAGCGGCCCGATGCTACCATCGAGGCCGACTCGGCCACGCTGGCCGAGCTGGTCTACAGTGGCCGCCCCCTGGGGGAGGCGCTGCGGTCGGGGGACGTGAAGATCGAAGGCGACGAGGCGGCGGTCGAACGCTTCCTCTCGCTCTTCCCCCTGCCCGAGCCTGCCGCACTCGATCTTACGTCGTAGTAGTGTAGAGCCTCGAGAAACCCGAGGACATCGAACGGCGAGTCGTCCTCCGCTACCAGCAGCGCTCCCGTCCGCTACACCCCTCTTGCGGTGACCTCTCGCATGAGCTCCTGACAGGCGTACTGGCGGCCGCCGGGTTGTCTCAGGCCGCTGCCAGGAGTGCGGCGACGGCTTCAGCGATTGGCTGGTTGGTAGCGTCCTGATAAAAGGTAAATGCCGGGGATGGGTTCACCTCGAAGCAAAACCACTCGCCCGAGGGCGTACACCGCAGATCGATGCCAACCAGCGAGAGTCCCAGATGGGCGGCGAGTTCCCGGCAACGTTGGGCAACGTCGTCGGGTAGGATAGATGGGCGGATCGTAATCTGGACGCCGTCGCGGATGGCGTATCGGTAGTCATCGTACGTACCTTCACCTGGCGCGGCGCGCACTTCGGAGGCGAAAACATCGTCCCCAACAACATGCACGCGAAGATCGACGCCTGGAATGTACTCCTGGAACTGCGTCGGGCACTGGGCCACGTCGCCGAGCCGGTCGCGGTGCGCGTCCGTGAGGCGGGAGACTATGCTGCGGATTCCACTATTGGATTTGTAGACCACCGACCCGTGACGCCGCCAGAACGCGAGGACGGCGTCGGGGTCGGTCGTCACAAGCGTGTCGGGGATGGCGAAGCCAAGAGCCCGGCTCTGTTGTGCCTGGTAGGGTTTGGAGTTGTTGCTGGCCATCATCGCGGGCCGGTTCACTACCAGCGCAGATGTTAGATCAGACCAGCACGACAAAGCGGCTTCGAGGTCGAGTGCGTGCTGCCATAGGGCGCTGCCAGGCCCTGCCCGTCGCACGGCCGGGATACGTCGGCAGTCGTAGGATCGCAGGTAGGCCGGCCTCACCGCTCCGAGATCGACGGCCTGCTCGGGCGTCTGCAGAACGCCGCTGACCGTGGCGTCCACGGTCAGGGTCATCCGAGTGTCAGGGAGCGCGCGCTGGTCGAAGAAGGCAACCTGTGCGCCAGTCTGTTCGAGCGCCTCGCGCACCCGCAGAAGCGGATCATCGCGGGGTAGGTCCCACAAGAGGATCACGACTTCCGCTCCGCCTTCTGCTCGCCCAGGTAGGCGAAGATGGCTTCGGTCAGATCGTCATCCAAACGTGGCCACAGGTTGGCGTCGACAAAGCGCGCGCCGGAGGTGCTGCCGGCGAAGCGAACCGCAAGTAGTGCGACGCTGGCAGCGCTGGCGAGACTTCTCGCGTGGTGACGCAGCGATTCATCCTCGTCGCCTACGCAGCGGTCCCCGACCACGGTCACCATGCTCGTCGAAACGCCCGACGATCTCATGGTAATCTCTACCCTTCTGGCGCCGCTATCGATCGGGAGGGGGGCACAGGCGCTTGAGCTGCGACTGTGGGCATTCCATACCCCCGGCCGCTTCAGAGCAGCCCGACTGGTTCTCGCTTACGTCACAGTGAGCTGGTGGCCCTGTTCTTTGTAGCGGACTGCCATATCGGGGAGCGAGATGGGATCATAATCCTTGGCATGCCCTGCCTGTCCGAAAGCCTCCATGCGCGCCTTTACGACGTTCAGCATCGCTGCCCTTGCGGGCTTCAGGTAGTAGCGAGGGTCGAACTCCGAAGGGTCTTCGGCGAAGGCCCTGCGGATCGCGCCCGTCGCCGCCAGGCGCAGGTCGGTGTCGACGTTGATCTTCCTCACGCCGTGCTTGATGCCCTCCTGGATCTCCCGCACTGGTACGCCCCACGTTGGCTGTATGTCGCCGCCGTACTCGTTGATAATGTCGACGAGCTCCCTGGGCACGCTGGAGGAGCCGTGCATGACGAGGTGCGTGGTCGGAAGCCGCTCGTTGATCTCCTCGATGATGTGCATGGCGAGGACCTCGCGGTCAGGCTCCTTGGTGAACTTGTAAGCGCCGTGGCTCGTCCCGATGGCGACCGCCAAAGCATCCACCCCCGTCCGCTCGACGAACTCAACGGCCTGGTCTGGGTCCGTCAGGTTCACCTCACCCGAGCCAACGTCGTCCTCTATGCCTCCGAGCGTCCCAAGCTCGCCCTCCACGGTGACGCCGGACGCGTGCGCCATCTCGACGACCTCGCGCGTGACACCCACGTTGTACTCGAAGTCCGCAGGGGTCTTGCCGTCGTCCCTCAGCGAGCCGTCCATCATGACGCTGGTAAAGCCCAGATCTATGGCGCTCTTGCAGGTCTCGGGGGAGTTGCCGTGGTCCTGGTGCAGGGCGACGGAGATCTCGGGGTAGACCTCCGTTGCGGCCTCCATGAGATGGTACAAAAAGCGGTCGTTGGCGTACTTTCGTGCCCCCCGCGAGGCCTGGATGATGACCGGAGACCCCGTCTCGCGCGCGGCCTCCATGATCGCCTGTACCTGCTCCAGGTTGTTGACGTTGAAAGCCCCGACACCGTAGCCGCCGTTCGCCGCCTCGTCCAGAAGCTGACGCATCGTAACCAGTGCCATGTTAGTCACACTCCTATCTCAAAGTACCAGGACCTGCCACCTTGACAGGAGCGGCAAGTATAGACGCTATTGCGCGTAGCACCAAAAAGTAGTGCCCCGCAGGGGCGCCCTGCCTCGCAGAGATATCGACATTCTGCGAATCGCGCATCCGACTATAGGCGATCAGCGTTCAGCGAAAACAAGAAGCTGAAATGCTGACAAGCGAAGCCCGAAGGGCGTAGCGTGCTGAAGTGCTGACCAGCTGAAATGCTTACTTGGCGACGTCCACAGAGACCCTGTCAGCCTGCACGATGTAGCGCACGTACCAGTTCGGGCCCATCGTCCAGTAGTCGCCGAAGTTCTCTATGCAAGTCTGCAAAGAGACCATGTCCCTGCCGGCCTGCGGCGCCGTGACCCAGGTCTCGTTCGCCGTTATCTCTTTGAACCCAGTAACCTCGTAGGTGTAGGTGGTCCCGTTGACGTCGCCGAGGTAGATCACATCCCCCTTGGCCAGAAGCGGCAGATCGTAGAACTGATGGTTGCTCGCCGTGCCTGGCCACCCTAGCCTGTGGGCCGCTATGTAGGTGTTCGCGTTGTCCTGCCACGGGAAGCCTGTCTCGGGCAACTTGATGGCCCCGTAGTCCATCGCCGAGAAGTCGCCCGTGTTCGTCACGTAGTTGTCGTAGAGTCCGAGCGCCGGAATGGACATCCAAAGGTCGTCCGTCGGCGGCGTCGGTATCGCAGGCGGCTTCTGGTCAGGCTCCTTCGCCCTTTGCTCCGCCTGATCCCTGGCGGCCACTTTCTCATCAGCTTTCTGCCCGGCCTCTATGTCGACTTCGTTCTTCTCTGCAGCGGTCTTCTTGCCCTCTTCTGCTGAGGCAAGGAACTCAGCCTTGTCCTCCGTATCCTCAGGGGCATCGGGCACGCGCACAGACGCTACCCTCGCCACACTCACCTTGTCTACGCTCCCTGAGGCGATCGTTTGCAAGTCAGGGGAAGTCATGTCCCTGATCAACATCACGCCGGAGACCACAAGGGAAAACGACAAGAGCAGGAAGAACCCGGCCCACCGGCGTCGCCTCCTGAACTTGCGTCGGTCAGACCTTTTGCCCATGTATCCTCTCCGTTCTTCTCACCCGCGCAAAAGCTGCTCTTGATCCGCTTCGCTGCCGCTTCGCCGAACGAAACATGCGCGAGATTTTAGCAGCACTTTTCGCAAAGCGATAGAGCAGTTGATAAACATCTCTTAATAATTGGCAACGCTTCTGCGCTGCTGGCAGGCAGCCTGGCTGGCCTTATACTCAGAGGAACGCCGGTCCCCTGGCACTGGTCCGATAGCCGAGATAGGGTAGTATATATGCTGTTCCCGAGATCTCCCCGGCCGTGGCGTTGTCCGAAACAGCGGCCGTGTTCGGGCATCCGGCGGCGGTTACCTGGTGATGGGAACCGGTCATCGTTTCCAAGACTATAGAGAGGTTGGCGGTTGAACACGGAGACTGAGAGAACCACGGGGACCCTGTCCGGGGAGCACACCCTTGTGGCGCTGGGGCTCAAGAAGAGCTACGCGGGCTTCGAGGCGGTCAAGGGCGTCGACTTCAGAGTATCCGGTGGAGAGTGTTTCGGTTTCTTGGGGCCGAATGGGGCTGGCAAGACCACGACGATGAAGATGATCTACGGGGCCGTAATACCGACGGGCGGCGAGCTCACTGTAGCGGGCCTAGACGTCTACCATCACGAGCGGGAGATCAAACGCCGCATCGGGGTAGTCCCGCAGGAGAACAACCTCGACGACGAGCTGAAGGTGGAGGAGAATCTGCTCATCTACGGCAGGTACTACGACCTTCCGCGCAAGCTGGTGCTCAGGAGGGCCGAGGAGCTTCTCGACTTCATGCAGCTCTCCGAGAAGGCCGAGGCGACGGTCGAGCAGCTCTCTGGCGGCATGAAGCGGCGCTTGCTCATCGCCAGGGCCCTGCTCAACGACCCAGAGATCGTCGTCCTCGACGAGCCGACCACGGGGCTCGACCCGCAGGCGCGCCTGCTCGTCTGGGACAGGTTGCGCGAGCTCACGGCCGAGGGCAAGACCCTCATCCTAACCACCCACTACATGGAGGAGGCTGCGCGGTTGTGTGACAGGCTCGTCATTATGGAAGGCGGTTTGATCATCGCCGAAGGGACCCCTGGGGCGCTGGTCGAAGAGCACGTCAGCCCTCAGGTCCTCGAGTTCAGGACGGACCACAGGTCACTCGAAGAGCTCGTTCCTATTATCGAGGCGGCCTCCGACGCCGTCGAACGGACAGGTGATGAGTCGATCCTCGCCTACACCGAAGACGCGGATGCGCTCCTGGAGAGAGTGCGGGGCTCGGGGGCGAAGATCGAGAACACCGTTTACCGCCAGGCCGGGCTCGAGGACGTCTTCCTGCGGTTGACAGGCAGGAGGCTGGTCGAATAGTGGGCACGATAAGGATACCCTCGGCGCGCGGATCGTTCAGGGTATGGCAGCGTAACATCACCATATTCCGGAAGTACTGGAAGAGCATCCTGTTCCCCAACTTCGTCGAACCGCTATTATATCTCGTAGCCCTCGGGCTCGGGCTCGGAGCATTCATCCAGCAGGGAGGCATCAACGGCCAGCCCTACGTCCAGTTCGTAGCCCCTGGGCTTCTTGCGAGCAACGCCATGTTCGCCGCCTCCTTCGAGAGCACGTTCAACACATTCGTCAAGCTCAAGATAGACAAGATCTACGACGCCATAATAACCACGCCCGTCAACGCGGAGGATGTGGTTGGCGGTGAGTATCTGTGGGCGGGGACGCGAGCGGCGCTCTACGGCACGGCGTTCCTCGCGACCATCGTGGTGCTCGGGATCATGTTCGGGCAGCCGCTCGTCACGTCGTGGTGGGCCCTGCTCCTGCCCCCGATGTTGCTGGTGATCGGCGTTATGTTCAGCGTGATGGGCACGCTGTTTACAAGCCTTATCGAACGCATAGACCTCTACGCCTACTACTTTACCCTGGTCGTGACGCCGCTATTTCTGTTGTCTGGCGTCTTCTTCCCCGTAGACGACTTTCCCGCGCCAGTCCCACAGGTCGCCTGGTTCACGCCGCTCTACCACGCGGTCAACGTGTGCAGGGAGCTAGCCACGGGCCCGTCGCCGGCGGTACTCGCCGACATAGCCTGGATTCTCGTGTTTACCAGCGTGCTGGCCTTGATCCCGGTCCAGATCATGCGCACGCGGCTCATCGGCTGAGGTCGAGACTCTGGTAGGATGACCCGATGGAGGCCGAGCAGTTCACCGTACGCCTCGCCCGCCTTGATGATGACCAGGCTATCGCCGCCCTCGTCGTAGAGGGATTCATGGACCAGTTCAGGCACGTATTCGGCGGCAGGATGGACCGCGCAATCAAGATCATGGAGCGGTGGGTCTGCCTGGAACATGCCTCGGGCGGGGTGAGATCCCTGGTGGTCGAAGGGTACGCGGATGCGGAGATCGCCGGCAGCATCGGTGTCAGGACCGAAATCTCGAGGGAAGACATCCTCGCCCGTGGTCTGTGGAGATCTCTCACCCGCAACCTCGGTATTCCGCGGGCGGTTTGGGCGACGACCCTGCTCTCCTACCCGACATACTCCTCTGTCGACTCAGAGGCCTACGTCGAGCGGCTCGTGATCTCCCCTTCCTTCAGGCGCCAGGGAATGGCGCGGCGCCTGCTTGCGGCGGCAGAAGATCTCGCCAGGGACGCGGGCAAAAGGACCGTAGGATTGCACGTAACCGGCGACAACCTGGGCGCTCTACGACTCTACGAGGCAGAGGGTTACGTAGAGGTATCACGACAGAGATCCATTATCGCGGCCTGGTTTCTGGACATCCGCGAGTGGCTGTATCTGAAAAAGGAGCTCTAGAGCGATCTGCTTTCAGCAGATCGCGCATGTCAGCACGCTCAGGCTTCGCCTTCGCTGGTCAGCAATTCAGCTTGTCAGCTTGTTGCTTTGCTGAGAGCGAGGGCCTAGAAGGCCCGAAGCGTGCTGACATGCTGACTAGCTGGTATCGTCGTCCTCGCGCCGCTCGCGTGGGCCGAACTCGCGCCGCGTCTCGGGCCAGTCGAAGAGGTCTTCGGGCAGCTCGGGTAAGAAATCTTCATCAGAGGGCTCGCGTCTGGCTCGGCCGCTCGATGTCGGTGGCTCCTCTTGATCGTCTGGGTACGCCTGCGGAGGCGGGATTCTGGCGGGGTATCTTCCCCCGTGTTTACGGACGACCCTAGGCACGTTGTCACGTTCGGCTTCGAACACCGTGGGGCGTGGGCTGAGATCGACCGTGTCGTCCGGTGGGCCTGTGGTGTCCGTAGAGGGTTGCGTATCGCCGGCCTCGTCCACGTAGTGGGTTTCGGCCTCGTCGCTCGTCTCCGGGGCCGGGTTGACGTAATCCAGGTACCTGGCGTCGCCCGTCAGGAAGGCGAGAATCTGGGCGTTGAACTCAGCAATACGCTCGATCATGGGCAGGTGGCCGCATTCGTCTATAAGGCAGATCTCGGACTTGTCCACGCCCCCGGCCCACGCCCCGACCGATTGAGGGTCGACTATCTGGTCCTCCTCCCCCGAGACGACGAGGAGCGGGATCTTTATTATCCTGGCCTGCCTGGCGAGCCGGCCGCGGGAGAGCTCACGCCTCGAGATACTAAGGGTCTTGGAGACGGCGGCGGGCGTGGACCGCCCAGCGTCATCCACTACTATCTCTGTGAGGTCGTCAGAATCGGCGACGAAGGGCCGCATCCAGAGGCGGCGTATAGGACGCGCCACACGTCCCAAGGCGTAAAAGATGGGGCCGACGACGGGCACGGTGACTAGCCACAGCATGGTCGGAAGGTCGATCTGGTTCTCGTCGGCCGGGGTCGCGATGAGGACGAGGCGTCCTACGACGTCGGGATGATCGGCCGCGAGCTTTACGGCCATGGCCCCGCCGAGGTCGTGGCCGATGATGTTGGTGCGGGTCAGGCCGAAGTGGGCGCAGAATGCGTAGAGAAGCCTGCTCCCGTTTCGTATCCCGTATCCGGAGAGGGGCTTGTCAGATTCCCCGAAACCGCTGAGGTCGAGGGTATACACGGTGAAGCGCTGCGCCAGGCGTCCTGCGAGCTGCTCCCAGATGCGGGACGAGGATAACCAGCCGTGTACGAGTACGACCGCGGGCCCCCCGCCGATGACGTTGTAGCGGATCCAGGTCCCCTCGAGTTCCAGATACTCCGTGTCGCGGGCGCTCTCCACTTCCCTGGCGTCGCGCCCGAGCGCGACGGAGGCGGCGAGTATCACAGCAACCGCGACGAACAAGACTATCAATGTGATGCCCATGGAAGCCATGATAACGCAAGAACGGGGGCTCTCGCATGATCCGCGGGTGTGCCGCCCTCCTCTTTATGGACCCCGGCGGCTGTAGACGACCCACCGGAAGTTCACACGCTTCTGCATCTCGTCGTTCATGGTACGGTACCTCCCGGTCTCTGCGCAGACCAGGGCGAAGGTTCTACACCGTCTCGACTTCGTTCCCGCTCAGCCGAACTTCTCACGCCTGTCGTGGCTGTAGAGGTACTCCAGCTGGGAGCGAAGGATGGTACGGTCATAGAGGCCTGCGTGGCAGTCTATGCAGAAAAGCACCTCCTCGGGGCGTCCAGGGTGCAGATCGTTGTCCATCATGAAATCAAGGAGCTCCTTGTACTCTTCGCCGACCTGATCCACGAACTCCGAAAACGAGATGCGGCCAGAGATCAAACGTTCGCACGCATCGCACGGATCGAGTTTTCCCAGACGACGGTTGGTGTGCCTCACGATGAGCCCGGGAGCGATATCTCCCAGTCCCATTCCCTCCTTCATCACCAAGACGGTCCCTTTCTAGCCCCCGGAGGGGTCATTCCCCGTTTTCCTGACACCCCTTAGGCCGCCGGCGCTCCTTCCGCTGGCGGTCCGTGCAGTCTACGTTCGGGGGCGCGTTTTGTAAAGCGTCTCGCCGAGACAAGACACCACGACCGATATACTCCCGGAAGATGTTGGGTGTGTCGAAAGAGAGGAACGTGCTGGAAGGACGCTTTTGCGGATGGCCCGTAGCGTGAGCGTCCGGCGCGGTGCGCGCGTGGTCGTCCTCGGCGCCGGGTTCGCCGGAGCATCTGTGCTAAGGCACCTCCCTCCGGTTCTGCGTAAGCCAGGCGAGACTCTGCTGATCGACCGCAGGAAAGAGTACACTTTCGTGCCCCTGATCCACGAGGTCGCGGTCGGCCGCGTGCATCCGAAGAGCGTAAGCTCACCCATCGCACCCTTGTGCGCTGGCGGCTGCGAGTTCCTGCGCTCGGAAGTCTCGGGTATAGACCTCGCCCAGAAGACCCTGGAAACCCCGGAAGGCCCCGTTGGCTACGAGTACCTGATCCTAAGTCCTGGCAGCGTCGAGGCCGAACCGGGGCCGCGACTACAGGATTACTTCCAACCCTTCTGGACCGTGGACGATGCGCTGCGCCTGCGCGGCACCCTGAGCGATGCCTGGCATCGCGCCACGAGCCCTGGACCGCCGCCGCCACCTGGCACCCTGACCGTGGCCATCGTCGGCGGCGGGGCGACCGGCGTGGAGGTGGCGGCCGAGGTGGCCGCCCTCTTCGACTATCTGGGAAAGCGATCCCACCGAAGGCCGTCCGAAGAACCGCGGGTGGTGCTAATCGAGGGTACGCACCGCTTGATGGACTGGCTCGACCCCTTCTTCGATAAGGTGGCAAGGAAGACGCTCTCGGGTCTCGGCGTCGAGGTACGCCTGAACTCGCCGGTAGAGAAGGCGAGCGCCGAGGGCGTCCTTGCCGGCCAAGACTGGTTGAAGGCCGCCACCCGGGTGTGGACGGCCGGTGTAGTGGCTCCGCCACTGGTGCTGGCGTTGCCAGGGGAGCACGACGCGGCAGGCCGCGCGCACGTGAGCGAGCACCTCACCCTGCACGATCATCCCGAGGTCTACGTTCTCGGTGACGCCGGAGTGTACACCGACCCGCGCCTCGGTCCCCTGCCACCTACCGCCTCCGTGGCCGTGCAGCAGGGACCGTGGGTCGCACGCGACCTCAAGCGCCGCCTTCGTGGCGCACGGAGCAAACGCGGCAGGCCGCCTTTCCGCTTCTTCGACCGGGGCTACGTCGTGAGCCTCGGCCCCGAGAGCGCCGTTGCCGACGCCGTCGGCCTCAGGCTGCGGGGCCCTGCGGCACAGGCGCTCTACAGAAGCGTTCTCCTTTACTACATGAAGAGCCGGCGTGACAGGATACTCACGGGTGCAGACTGGGCGATGGAGCGAACGCTCGGTCGGCTGGGGTTTGGGCATCAGCCAGTCAGCTAGTCAGCGCGCCGCCCTGCGGGCAGCTTGTCAGCATTTCAGCTTTCCGTACGCGAGCGCTGGCTGACAAGGCGGCAGAGCCGCCCTGCTGACAAGCGAAGCCCGAAGGGCGCAGCGTGCTGAAGTGCTGACCTACGTCTCTACCCGCATCGGCGCCAGGTGGCGTTCGACTATTCCTTCCACGTCCTCTGATGTTACGCTGGTGTACCAGACGTCGTCGGGGTAGACGAAGACGACAGGACCTTCCTCATGGCGGCGGGTGCAAACGTTGCGGAGCACGGTAGAAGGCGGTATGCCACGCAGTTCCACCTGGTCTCTGAAAGCCGCGAGCAGTTCGCCACCCCCCTTCGCGCCGCAGCGTCCCTCACCTGGTGTGGAGCAAACGAAGATCTGGCACACCTT
This sequence comes from uncultured Rubrobacteraceae bacterium, assembly GCA_902806095.1. Taxonomy (GTDB): domain Bacteria; phylum Actinomycetota; class Rubrobacteria; order Rubrobacterales; family Rubrobacteraceae; genus Rubrobacter_D. Next base: position 40,985 of record CADCVF010000069.1, on the reverse strand, counting down.
CCTCATACCCAGATTCTATGCCGCAACCAGAAGAAGTCCAAGAGAGGCTTCAGGTGCCTCTAGCGCGAGCCCTGTCCAGGTATGGGATCGACTCGCAGGGGGAGGCGAGTAGGCTCACTACCTCGCTCGGGCCTCCCTGTTGCCTGATGCCGCGGTTTTGGGAAGGGCGCCCTTCCCAAAACCGCTTTAGAAGCTCGTCACCGTCAGGCCGGTCTCGGCGCGATCCTGGATGCGCCTGGCCGTGCCCGTCTCCCTGGCCCTCTCGGCGACCGCTTCCGCGACGGCGGGGGCGACCCGCTCGTCGAAGACGGAGGGGATTATATAGTCCTCCGAGAGGTCTTCACCCGGGATCACGCCGGCTATCGCCTCGGCGGCGGAGAGCTTCATCGGCTCGTCTATCTCGTGGGCCCTGACGTCGAGGGCGCCCCTGAAGATGCCGGGGAAGCAGAGGACGTTGTTGATCTGGTTCGGGTAGTCGCTGCGTCCTGTGGCGATGATCCTCGCCTTCCCCATCGCGACCTCGGGCCTTATCTCAGGATCGGGGTTGGCCATGGCGAATATGACCGGGTCCTGGTTCATGCTCTCGACGTGCTCGAGGGTGAGCACGTCGGGCACGGAGAGCCCGAGGAAGAGGTCGGCCCCCGAGACTGCGTCCGAGAGGTCGCCGGTCCTTCCCTCGGGGTTGGTGTTCTCGGCGAACCACCGCTTGGACTCGTTGAGGTCATCGCGCCCCTCGTGGACGATGCCCTTCGAGTCGCAGCCGACGATGTTCTTCGCGCCCGCCGCCATGATGATCTTGGCGCAAGCCACCCCCGAGGCGCCAACGCCGTTTACGACTATGTGGAGCCCTTCCACCTCCTTGTCCACGATCTTCAGGGAGTTGATCAGGGCCGCCAGTACGACGACAGCCGTGCCGTGCTGGTCGTCGTGGAAGACGGGGATGTCGAGCTCCTTCTTCAGGCGCTCCTCGACCTCGAAGCACCGCGGGGCCGAGATGTCCTCGAGATTTATGCCGCCGAATGCTGGCGCCAGGTTCTTGACGGTCTCGACTATCGCATCAGCATCCTTGGTGTCGAGGCAGATCGGGAACGCGTCGACGTTCGCGAACTGCTTGAAGAGCGCCGCCTTGCCCTCCATCACGGGCATCGCGGCCCGCGGCCCAATGTCCCCAAGGCCGAGGACGGCCGTGCCGTCAGAGACGACAGCGACCGTATTGCGCTTGATGGTAAGGTTGAAAGCCCTCTCCGGGTCGCTGGCTATCGCCCTGCACACGCGGGCTACACCCGGCGTATAGACCATAGACAGATCGTCGCGCGTGCGGATCTGTAGCTTGGAGCGGACTTCGATCTTACCCCCAAGGTGCATGAGGAACGTCCTGTCCGAGACGTTGATGACCTTGACCTGGGACAGTTCCTCCACGACCTTGACCACCTGCTGGCCATGCTCCGAGTCACGGGCGTTGACGGTTATGTCGCGGACGGTCCTGTCCTGGCGCATCCGCACGATATCGACAGCACCGACAAGCCCATCCGCCTCCCCTATGACCGTCAGAATCTTGCCAAGCGCTCCCGCCTCGTGCGGAAACTCGACCCTCAAGGTGAGACTGTAACTCGCACTGGGTATCGATTCCATCTCTGTAACCCCTCTCGGTCATTGGCCCGCCCCACTCGTGGCATGAGGGTGATTGTATGTCAGCCCGGCGCTTCGCGCCTTCTCAGCACACTCCGCCCTTCGGGCTCCGCTTTCAGCATTTCAGCACGCTTCGGCCTACGGCCTCGCTTGTCACCATTTCAGCTTGTCGCGTGCGCGAGTCCTTGCTGACGTCCTGACAAGGCGGCAAAGCCGCCGGGCTGACAAGCGAAGGCAAAGCCTGAGCGTGCTGAAATGCTTAGATTGGCAGATATCCAGGATCTTCGGGAAGATCGGTTCCCGGAAGGGCGTCGCGCCTGGCGAGGAACCATCTTCCCGGTTCGGTGAGGGGGCCAGCCTCCCCAGCGGCCCGTTCGAGGCCGGCCCGCAACTCGTGCAACAGCGGCGGTCGCTCGCCGTACGAGACCATCTCCAGCTCGGCGGTGATGGCGGCGTCGACGAACTCGCCCCAGAGGCGCGATGCAGGCGCGTCGAGTTCTGGCGGTGAGGCGAAAGCGTGTTTGATCTCTTCCGGGAGCGGAGCTGACGCCAGCATCTCGACGCGCCCGGAATCGACCCTACCGGCCCCTTCTTCCAGGTAGCGGCGGGCTGCGAAGAGCAGCAGCCGTGAAGGGACGGTGCGCTTGTTCCAGGAGGCGGCGACCACCTCCCAGTCTATAAATGATCCAGCATAGAGCTTCTGCAAGTCCACAGAGCTATTCTAAATCAGCATCTCAGCTTGTCAGCTAGTCAGCACGTCGCCTGTTCCAAGCGACTTGTCAGCATTTCAGCTTGTCAGTCAGGGCTCGCGCAGGCTAGTGCTGAAAGCGCCCGTCAGGGCGCATGTTGAAATGCTGACAAGCGGAAGCCGAAGGCTGGAGTGTGCTGACTGGCTGACATGCGCGGGTTGAGGAAGGCTCAACCCTTGCTCAACCCGCCTTCAGAAGCCGCTCGAAGAGCCGCCTTCGACGGTGTAGAGTTCGCCTGTGTCGGCTTCGGGGAACTCGAGGTCCAGGTCCCTGGCTGTAGCTGTGGCCATGTAACCAGACCAGATGTCCATGGGTAGGGTCTCTCCGTTGGGCTCCTGCAAGCCGTGGACGCCGACGAGGGAGCGTTGGGCTTCCGCATAACCGACCCATACGGAGGTGCAAAGACGGGGAGTGTAGCCGACGTACCAGGCGTCGGCGAAGTTGTCCGTGGTACCCGTCTTGCCCGCTGAGGGATGTCCGATCTCCTCGTCAAGGTCGTGGAACATCGAGGCCGTCCCATCCTTCACAACTCCCCTGAGGACCTGGGTCGCAACCGCCGCCTCGTTGCCCGTGAGCACGCGCCGACCGCTGATCTGATGGTCGTAGACCGTCTCGACCTCGCCGTAGCTATTCCGGTCGATACTCTCGATGGAGTAAGGCTCGCGATGGACGCCGCCACCGGCGAAAGTCGAGTAGGCAGAGGCCATGTCGAGCGGACTGACACCCGAACCCAGGCCGCCTATCGCGGTCGACGGGTAGGGGTCGACAGGCGTAGTGATGCCAAGGTCTTCTGCGGACTCGACGACGTTGTCCAATCCAACGTCGGCGGCGAGCTGCACGAAGACCGTGTTGTCCGACTCAGCCATGGCTTCGGACACGGAGATCTCTCCCCGCTCTACATAGTCGTAGTTGTGTATCTCGTAGTACTCGTCCTCGAAGTCGAAAGTCAGATCTTGGGAGATGTAGATGCTCTCCGGGGAGATGTCTTGCTCGAGGGCAGCAGCGAGCACGATAGGCTTGAAGGAGCTGCCTGGTTGACGTCTGGCGTCGAGAGCGAGGTTGAAGTCTCCCTCCTGTCCCGCCAGGGCGCGTAGGGCGCCGCTCTGAGGCTCTATCGTCACGACGGCGGCAGAAGGGTCGGTCGGCTCGAAGAGTACCTCATCCGAGGTCTCGACGGCCGCGTGCTGGAAGTCTGGATCCATCGTCGTGTGAATTCGCAGTCCCCCGAGTTGTAGGGCCCGTGGCCCTAGCTTCTCCTCCACCTCCCGCCCGACTTTCTCGAGGAAAGGCGTGTACGCCGGGTCTTCCGGCGGCGGGTCGGGGGCGAACTCCAGTGGCGCGGCCTCGGCCTCCTCGCGCTCTTGGGGGGAGATCATACCCTGTTCCTGCATCAGCATTAGTACCCTGTCGCGGCGCTCGCGTACCGGCTCCACGATAATGTCACCCTCCAAGGTCGCATAGGCCGAGGGGGCATGAAGCAAGCCGGCGAGCATCGCCGCCTCCGAGAGGTCGAGATCTCTGGCGCTCTTTCCGAAGTAGCGCTGCGCCGCCTCCTCAGCGCCGTAGGCGCCGTCCCCGAAGTACACGGTGTTCGAGTAGGCGGTCAGGACCTCGTTCTTGGTGTGCTTGCGCTCGTAGGTGAACGCGAGTGCGGACTGGACGAATCTCCTGCGAAAAGTGATGTCGAGGCGCTGGTCCTCGGGAACGTAGAGGTTCTTCATGAGTTGCTCCGTGATGGTGGAACCTCCCTCCTGTACCTCCCAGGATCTCAGGTCCGTCCAGGCCGCACGGGCGAGTCCCTCGAAGTCGACACCGAAGTGGCCGTAGAAGCGACGGTCCTCGACGGCGACGACGGCCTCGGGGAGATGCTCCCCGAGACCTCTGAAGCCAACGGTCTCGCGGCTCTCGGTGACGGGGATCACTCCTATCCTGTTCCCGTCCACGTCGTAGACGTAGGAGTTCTCGGCAAGCGCTGGATAGATTCGGTCGAGGTCGTCCTCGTACTCCCTGACGACGAACAGATAGAGGCAGGCGATAATCACCCCGGCGGACACACCGAGGATCAGAACGAGGTTGAAGAGGGCACGTAGTCCTCTGCGTGCCGAGCGCCCGAGCCGGCGCGTCTTCGGCTTCTTTTTGCTGGTTTCGAAGAAGTTGTTCACGGCCCTCCGACCCTAGTCTACCCGAATCGGGTCGGGGCGGTCGAGCAAGCCAGACCGGAAAGCACGCGGTCAAGCAGATGGTAGGATGCGTGCATGCCGGAGTTGAGTTGCACGGTCAGGCGCGTCGGCGACCACGAGAGCCGTACGGAGGAGTACGAGATCGCCTACGCGGTAGGGCAGGCGACCCCGCGCGGGTTGCGGATCAAGTACCAGGCCGCGCGGGCTTACGAGATAAACGCCGCCATCGACGCCGCGGTGGAGGTGGCCAGGGAAGCCATCGCCGAGGCTGACCCCGACCTGAGAGGCCCCACAGACGAGGCCCTCTCCAAGTTCTCCTGGCGCGCGATCCAATCCGCCAAGTACGAACTGGGCGAGGCAAGATCTTCCAGCCTCGAATACTAAAAGCAAGTCAGCACGCTCAGGCCTTGCGGCCTTCGCTTGTCAGCATCTCAGCACGGCGGCTTCGCCGCCTTGTCAGCCAGGACTCGCACGCGCGAATGCTGAAGACCTTACAAGCTGATGGGCCCGTCGATCGTAGGGCTCAGGTCTTCCGCATACCGCTTTGAGGAGTCTGGACGGTCGCGAGCAGTTCCTTAAGTGTGACCCTACGTTCGTAGAGTGCGGTGCCGACCACCACGCCGACCACGCCGGGAGTTCTTGACAGCGCGGCCACATCCTCAGGACCGCGGACGCCCCCGCTGGCGACGGTGGGGATTATCTGCGCTACGGTCGCGGTCCCTTCGAGGGCAGCCCCTGCGTTCATGCCGTCGCGCGCGATATCGGTGTAGAGGACCGAGGCGACACCGTCAGCGACCAGCTCTTTCGAGAGATCCACGACGGAGACCCCGCTGGACCTTCGCCAACCGTGCGTCGCGACGACTCCCTCGCTGGCGTCGACGGCCACCACCACAGAGTCGCCTGCCTCCTCGACCGCCCTGAGCCGCAGGTCCCTGTCTTCGACCGCCGCAGTCCCCATTACGACCCGCCGGGCGCCGGCACCCCGCACGGCGCGCAGGTCTTCGATGGAGCGGAGCCCCCCCCCAACCTGGAGCGGGACGCTGACCGATCTAACGATACGGTGGATGAGCTCGAGCTGTACGGGCCTGCCCTCTTGGGCGCCGTCGAGGTCGACGACGTGTATCGCCCGAGCTCCCTGACGCTCCCACTCGCGGGCGCGCTCGACGGGGTCGGCATCATACTCCTTGGCCCGCCCGAAGTCCCCCTGCTTGAGACGCACACATCGCCCGCCGCGCAGGTCGATAGCAGGATAGACGGTAAAGTCACTCAAACCGATCCAACCCAGGCCAGGAAATTCTCGTACAGCTTCAGGCCTGCCCTGCTACTCTTCTCTGGATGGAACTGGACGGCGACGAGGTTCTCCCTCCCTGCCGCTGAACAGAAACGCGTCCCGTATTCCGTCTCGCCGATGAGATCCCCTGAATCCTCCGGCACGGGGTAGTAGGAGTGGACGAAGTAGAACGCCTCACCGTCGAGACCCTTGAGGACAGGATGATCCCGCACTACAGAGATCTCGTTCCACCCGATGTGCGGTACCTTGAGGTCACTGACCATAAAGCGCACAACTCCCCCTGGCATGAGCCCAAGACCCTCCACCCCTGGCGACTCCTCGGAGGCCTCGAAGACGACCTGCAGGGCGACGCAGACCCCGAGGAAAGGCTTGCCCGACACGAACGCCTCACCGCACGCCTCGTCCATCCCACGCTCCCGCAGCTTTCTCATGCAGTCGCCGAAAGCCCCTACGCCAGGAAGTACGACCGCGTCTGCGAAAGCTACCCGGTCGGGATCTTGCGTAAGCTCCACACCAGCACCAACTCTCTCAAGCGCCCGCGTGACGGACAATGTGTTGCCCGCATCGTAGTCGACGATCGCTACGCTCAAGCTAGTCAGCATCTCAGCACGCTACGGCTGACGCCTCCGCTTGTCAGCAAGGCGGCTGCGCCGCCTTGTCAGCATTTCAGCTTCCGCGTGCGCAAGCCCTTGCTGACTGCCTGACAAGCCGACGACCGAAGGGAGGCAGTGTGCTGAAGTGCTGACAAGCGAAGCCCGAAGGGCGTAGCGTGCTGAAAGGCTCAATCGATTACCCCCTTCGTGGAGGCGCTGCCACTACTTCTCGGGGAGACGGCGACCCGTAGTGCGACGGCCAGGGCCTTGACGCCGGACTCGACCTTGTGGTGGGCGTTCTCGCCGTAGTGGCAGTTGAGGTGTAGGGTGAAGTGACCGTACTGGGTGAAGGCCCGCAGGAACTCAGGGAAAAGCTCTACATCGAAGGTCCCGATCTTCTCTGGCATCGGTCCAAGGTTGCAGGTCAGGTGCGAACGCCCGCCGAGGTCGACAACGACCGTACTGAGAGCCTCGATGAGCGGCGTGCTCGCGTCGGCGAAGCGCGTGAGGCCTGAACGGTCTCCGATTGCCTCATCGAAGGCGCGCCCGAGCACGAGCCCCGTGTCCTCGACAGTATGGTGGTCATCCACCCACGTGTCGCCTTCGGCTTCGACGGCGAGGTCCATGCCGGAGTGGTGGGCCAGCAGGTGGAGGACGTGGTCGAAGAACCCGACGCCCGTGGAGACCTCGGCCGTGCCCTCGCCGTCGAGCTCCAGACGCACCCGCACGGACGTCTCACCTGTCTTCCGCTCCGCCTTGCCGATCCGTGTCATCCCGTCCTCCATCAGTTCTTTCGCCGCACCGCCACGCTTTCGGCGTGGTTTTCGAGTCCCTCTAGACGGGCAAGCCGTTCTACATGGGGGGCGAGGCCTTCGAGGGCTTCCTGCGTGAAGTGCATGTAGTTGGTGTGAGTGACGAAGTCGTTGACGCTTCGGGGCGAGGCCCAGGCCGCCGTTCCGTCGGTGGGCAGGACGTGGGAAGGTCCGGCGGCGTAGTCGCTGAGCGCGATGGGGCTGAAGTCACCGACGCCGACCATACCGACCTCCCGAAGGTCGTTCATCACCGCTTCCCAGTCCTCGGAGATGACGTGCGCGTGCTCCGGAGCATAGTGGTTGGAGATCTCGGCGGCCTGGGCCAGGTCTCGTACCCGTACCAGGGATACGTTCTCCGCGGGCTCGCCCGACAGGAGCGGCTCAACGGCCTCGACGAGCTCCGCGCTAGGGGAAATGAGGACGGAAGAAGCTCCGGAGAGGTGCTCGGCCTGTGCCATGAGGTCGCGGGCGACCCGCTCGGGGAAAGCGCTCGAGTCCGCGATGACGACCACGTCGCTCGGCCCCTGCGGAGCATCTATGCCGACGACCCCGAAGACCTCTAGTTTGGCCGCTGTGACGTAGTCGTTGCCGGGGCCCACGATCTTGTTGACCGGAGCGATGCTCTCGGTGCCGAAGGCCATCGCGCCCATCGCCTGTGTCCCTCCGGCGGCATGGACCTCCTCCAGCCCCAGAAGCCCAGCCACGGCGAGCACCCACTTGTTCACCTTCCCGTCGAGGCCGGGAGGGACGCAGACGCAGATCTCCCGAACGCCAGCTACCTGAGCCGGTGCGGCCGACATGAACAATGAGCTCGGATACGCCCCATGTCCACCTGGAACGTAGATACCGATCCGCCTCAGAGCCCGTACCCTCTGCCCCACCGTCGCCCCGCCCCGGCTCGCCTCCCACGAACGGCCCATCTCCCGTTTGTGGAAGAAACGCACGTTCTCGATAGCTACCCTGAAGCTTTCCTCGATCTCCGCCGGGAGCGCCTCTCGCGCCCGCTCGATCTCCTCCGGCGGGACCCGCATCGGCTCGGGGCGTGCGCCGCTGAAGCGTTTGGTGTACTCCAGGACGGCTTCATCGCCCCGCTCGCGCACATCCTCGACGATCCGGCGCGCGGCGTCGCGGACCTCCTCGGAGAGAAAGCCCCCAGGACGGCGCAATTCGCCGATAACCTCGCGTGGGTCCCTCCTCCTCGCGTCTAGCTTTCTAACCAACGGGCTCGTCGCTCCCGTGCATCGCATCGGCCAGGGCCACGACCTCGCGGTGGCGCAGGCGGTAGGCGCCTCGGTTGGAGATCAGACGCGCCGTCGAAGTGGAGATCTCATCGAGCACCACGAGATCGTTCTCGCGCAGCGTCGTGCCCGTCGCGGTGAGGTCTACGATGCACTCTGCGAGGCCGACGAGGGGAGCGAGCTCGATGGAGCCGTGCAGCTCTATAACCTCGGCCTGACGGCCCATGCGCTCGAAGTAGCGCCTGGCGGTGTCGGGGAACTTGGTCGCAACCCTGACGACCTCGGCATGGCGGATGGCCCGCCGCACGTCTTCGGCCCTACCTTCCGGGGCGGCCAGGATCATACGGCACCTCCCCGTCCCGAGGTCCTTTAGCTCGACCACGTTCGGCTTCTGCTCATCGAGCACGTCCTTGCCGACGATACCGATATCCGCGGCCCCGTACTCGACGAAGACTGGTACGTCGGAGGGCCGGCTGACTATAAACTCGGTGCCTGCCACCCTGTAGATAAGCCTCCGTCCGTTCTCGCGGACGACGGCCGCCGGTAGCCCTGCACTCTCGAGCGCCACGAGCGAGTCAGAGAAGATAGCACCCTTCGGCACGGCGACACGCAGTCCACTCATGGGAGAACTGTCCTCGCGGCGGACTCAGGGCTCATGAAAACGAACTCTCCGGGAGGATCCGTGGTAGCGAGCTCGACGCCCCCCGCGGCCGGGTAGGAGATCCAGGCCGCCTCCACGCTCCTGGCGTATTCCACTGCGGCCTCCTGCGGAAGGTCATCTGAAAGATGCAACACGGGCACGCCGAGACTCCGCAGCCCGGCCGCAGCCTCGATACCATCCACGTCTCCGCCGACGAGGACGAGTAGGGGCTGCTGCTTCTCCTCGGGAAGCACGGAGAGCAGCCTCTCCAGGTAGATGGCGAAGCCGGTCGCCGGCAGCTCCTTCCCGAAACGTCTGAGGAGGTTGTCGTAGCGCCCGCCGTTGGCGACGGTGAACCCGAGCCCGGCGGCGTACGCCTCGTAGACCACGCCCGTGTAGTAGTCGTGACGACCGGAGAGTCCGAGGTCGAGGATGACAGCCCCGAGCGCCCCATGCGCCTCGAGGTGGCGCAGTATCTCCCGCAGGTTCTCGAGGGCCTCCTTCGCCTCCTCCCCCACCGCGAAACGCCCGGCCTCCTCGATAATGGATTCATCCTTCGCAGGACCGACGATGCGCGGGATGCCGCGCACGCCGGCGGCGGCGTTGGCCGGCAGCTCCCTGGCTATAGCATCGACGGCAACGAGGTCCTTCGCGGCCAGGGCACTGGTTACGGCCGTTGCGGCGTCGGGGGCGGCGTACCGTAGATAACCCGCGTAGAAGCCCGACTGGCCGAGGACGACGGCGTAATCCGTAGGGGCGTCGAGGCCGAGGCTCTGCAGCACGTCGACGAGGAGCGCGATGGTGGAGGCGTCCTCCCTGGAACTTGCGGAGCCGACGACCTCGACGCCTGCCTGGTAGAGCTCCGCGCTCTGCCCGCGGCCCACGCTCGCACGGCGGTATGCGGGGAGGACGTAGGAGATCTTGTGCGGCGGCGGACTGCCCGCCAGGCGCTGAGAGATGAGGCGGGCTATGGGGGTGGTCATCTCCGGCCTTAGGAGGAGCATCTGGTTGTCCTGGTCGAAGAGCTTGTAAGAGACGTCCCTGAGGTTATGCTCCTCGATCACCTCAGAGTACTCGAGAGCGGGTGTGAGAACCTCCCTGAACCCGAAAAGTCTGAACCGCTCCCTGATCCTGCCCTGCACCCCGAGCAACCGCGTGGACTCGGGCGGCAGCACGTCGCGCGTGCCTGGCGTGGTGGCGAATTTACGAGGCGTCTCACGATTCATAGGAGAGGCTATCTTAACCGATGCACGAAGCCGTGAAGGCCCCAGCAAGAAATGGCTACGCTTTGGAGGGAATCTACTCTCCCGCCTCTCCTCCAGGCTGGACGCGCTCGAGGCCTGCGCGCGGACGCGTCGACCCGTCAAGACAGCGGAGGGCAACTAGATTGCCAGGCCTGACTGGACTACCGTCCATTCTCGGCTGCCCGGCAACTGGCCGCAGCACAGGTCTTCAACGCCTGCAGGCGCTTTGCCAGTGTGGCGGGTGGGGATTTGGGGTTGTAAGAGTCGCGAAGCTCGTAGGGGTCGCGTCCGATGTGGTACCGCTCTTTCCTGCCGTCCGCGTACCTCAGGTACTTGCGCCCGCTGCTAGTGTGGATGCCAGAATAAGGAGGGGTAGAACCACCCGTCGTTCGATCGGCTTCGAGCAAAACGGCACTCCTCCAGGCGGTGGCGTTACCCTCGAGTATAGGCTGTAGGGATCGTCCATCCGCGTAGCCAGGCGTCTGCGCGTCTCCCAGGTCCGTGAAGGTTGGCAGGTAGTCGGTATTTAGGGCCAGCTTGTGGGTGGCCGATCCCGCTCCCACGCCGGGGCCACGCACCAGGAGCGGCACGTGGACGCTCTCCTCGTAGGGACGACCCTTCCCTCCAAGTATGCGATGTTCCCCTAAATGGAAGCCGTTGTCCGCAGTGAAGAAGATGTAGGTGTTGGAGAGTACACCCCTGTCCTTCAGCCCGCCTACCACCCCAGCCACGAGATCATCCAGCGCCTGCAGCGTTTCGGCCCGCTGTTCGGCGCGGTCGTCGACTTTCGCCTTTTTGGCATCGCTGAGCCTCGGCAGCCCCCGTATCCAGGGGGGCTTGTCGGAGACGTCCCGCTCGTTGAAGGAGGGCGGGCGTAGGGCCTTGAGTCCATCAAACGTATGCCTGTCGCGCGGGGCGGATAAATACGGCTTGTGCGGTGCCTTGGGTGCGACGTAGGCGAAGAAGGGCTTGCCCTTCTTCGCGGATGTGCTGATGAAGGTCTTGGTGCGGTTGGCTATCACATCCGTTTCGTAGTCGGGGGTACGCGAGCCAAAACGACGCAAGGTGCCATCGTCATTGATCTTGTAGTTGTAGTAATGGGCGCCGTCCGTGTGTGCGAACCATCTGTCCCAGCCCGGCGGTACGTTCTTGATGCCTGCGTATCCGTTGAGGTACTTTCCGATGAGGGCGGTTCTGTAACCTGCCGCATCGAGACGCGTGGCCACGTTATCCCGCTCGAGGCCGTTGGTCCGGTACGTTTGCCAGCCGCCGCGTGGAGCACGAATGTTCCACACCCCGGTGTTGTGGGCGTACTGGCCCCTCAAGGTGGTAGCCCTGGAGGGGCAGCACAGGGGATTGGAGACGTAGGCGTTCAGGAAGCTCATGCCCCTGTCCTTCAGCACAGAGCGGGTTTTCGGCATGTATTTCAGGTCGTCATTGCGCATGTCGTCGGCCAGAATGAAGACGATATTGGGCTTTGTGGAAGCTCCCCTGGCTTCGCGCAAGCCACTGCCCCAGACGCCCGACAGGAGCAGTACGGCTAGGGCCAACGTAACCGACAACAAGACGGTCCTTATCATGTCGAATACCCTTTCGTGGCGAGACGGTAGAGAGAAAGGTGTCAGACCCCCGCCCCGGATACAGCTACGAGAGCAGCATAGCATCTATGTGGGCAAGAAAGCATCCCTGAGATTCACTCACGCGCCAGGGCGGATGATCTAGGGTTCGGCATACTTGTCAGCCAGCAACTCGCCAAGGTCTGCGAATCGACGGCCGGATCTCTCGTAGTGGTCGAAGATCTGCGGCAACGCCTCCGCGGTTTGCCTGTGGGTGTCGTGCAAGAGCAACACCTGGTCCCTCTTCCCTTTTCGCCCTGTCTCGTCCGCGCGTACGATGCTCCGCACCACGCTCTCGGGACGGCCAATGAGCCGGTAGTCCCTCGGATCGGCCGTCCAAAGTATGGGGAAAAGCTCCTGGTCACGGACGACCTTCCTGAATACCCCCAGCGCGTCCGAGCCGCCCAGATAGGGGTTCCCGTAAGGCGGCCGCATCAGCACCATCGGATAATGGTATCCAAGGGCATCGTCCACAGCCTTCTGGGTGCGCCGCAGCTCGAGCCGCATTCGCTTCTGGCTCAGGTCGGACATGTCGGTGTGGTTGTAGGTGTGGTTTCCGATGGTGTGGCCTTCCGTCACGATCTGTCGCAACAAGCCGGGCCTCTCCTTGACCCGGCGCCCGAGCACGAAGAAGGTTGCCTTCAGGTCGTGCTCCCGCAGCGAGTCGAGGATCCGCGGGGTGGTGCGCGGATCAGGGCCGTCGTCGAAGGTCAGGGCGATCCTACGACCAAAGGTCCCGGTCCAGCCGTGGGTCGCCAGATCGGGCCAACGATCCTGGGCTATCGCAGCGTCCCAGACCCGCCCCATGTCGGGCTGTCGCGGGTCGGAAGGCTCGGGAAAGATCTCTGCCTGCGGCAATACGGCCCGTGTATATACCCTTTTGGAGGAGCTGTAGAGCTGCGCCAAGAAGGTGAGAAGTACCACCATGAAGAAGAGCGCGAGGACGAACGAGATGCGCCGAACCATAAAGCGACGATGGCGGGCACGCCGGAGAGCGTAGGATGCTGGCCGCCGTTTGCCACGCGCCCTGTACACCGTTGTCGCCATATGCGAGTATGTTAGCCGTTCGTCGGAGAGGACGCGAGCCGCGCCCAGACCGAGATCGTAGCCTACGACCCTCCGGCTAGCGCCGGATCTGGGTGACGGGCGGGTCGTAGAAGATGTCGAGAAGCCAATCGACGGCGATCCTGGCCCGGCTCTCTGGGCTCTCCAGCTTGTAGAGGTATGTCAGGCGCCAGAACAGGGCGGCTATCTGGCCGCTGAACTTGACGCCCATGACCTCGTTGACAGCGAACTCGCTACCGAGCTCGACGAGCTGCCCGAGCGACTTGTACCGAAAGGGCCTCGGCTCCTCGCCGTCTATCACGGCGAGGATGTTTCTGGCGACGGCCTCACCCTCCTGCACAGCGGCCTGGGCGTTGGGTGGCACCGGATCGCCATCTTCGTTCACGGTCGCCGCGCAGTCACCGATCCCCCACACGTTGTCGTGGCCCAGGACCCGCATATAGTGGTCCACTGTAAGCCCCTTGCGCTCGTCGTGAGGGAGGTCGATCTCGTCGAGCTTGACGCTCGCCCTGGCGCCCGCCGTCCAGATCACGTTCTCGACCATGATCTCGCGCCCGTCGCCGAGGATCACCCTGTCCGCCGTGACCTCCTTCGCCTTGACGTTGTTGATCACCTCTATTTGCAGGTCGGCCAGCTTCTTGCGCGCGACCCTCCTCAGGGCGGGGTCGAGCTCCTTGAGGATCTCCTTGTTGGCGTCGACGAGGATTATCTTGACGCGGTTCGGATTGATATTGGGATAGTCAGGCACGAGGAGATCCCTGACCAGGCTGTGCAGTTCGGAGGCCACCTCGACCCCTGTGGCCCCGCCCCCGATAACCATGAAGGTCAACTTGGAGTCGGGGATCTCGCCCCCGGCCAGCGTCACCTCCTCGTAGCGCTCGATAACCCTATCGACTATCGCCTCACCGGCGCCGATCCCCGTTATGCTGATGCAGTGCTCCTCCACGCCTGGTATGCCGAAGTAGGCAGGCTCGGCCCCTAGCGAAAGCACCAGGTGCTCATAGGGGAACTCCCTTCCACCAGCTACCACCAACCGCCTTGCGAGGTCGACCCTGTCCAGAGGCGCCCGCCTGAAGCTGGCGCCGAGCCGGATCAGGGTCCGGCGCAAGGGCTGCGCGACGTTCTGGGTCGCCACGTCGCCGCCGATGACGCTGGCCAGCATCGGCCAGTAGGTAAAGTAGTTCTCCCGTGAGATGAGCATGACTCCGACGTCGTCGCGGTTCCTGGCGAACTCGCAGAGAGTCTGGGCTGCCTTGTAGCCGGCGAACCCGCCGCCAACGATGAGCACCTTGTTCGGGAAGTCTCTGTAGGGTGACCTCTCCCAGGGCTCGTACCTCCGTCGCGCGCTGGAGAACATGGCCCGTCGCAAGACCTCTATACCGACCGCCCCGCCACCGGCGGCGAGCGCCCCCTTGAGCAAACCGTTCATCGCGCCCTCCACATTCTCTTAGGTACTTTGGCCATACATTCTCATGTACCCATCCTCCCGATGCCGTAAGCCGCAACGTACACGGCAGGCGATGCTAGTATGGCGCGTGTGAGTACCGCCCGACTGGACGACACCTTTCGACTACTCGAAGAACGCCTGGCGACGATCAGCGACGTCTACTCCGCCGCCTCGGTACTGGCGTGGGACAGGCAGACGTACATGCCAGAGGGCGGCGTCGTGGGCCGCGCCGAGCAACTCGCGACCCTGGCCCGTCTCGCCCACGAGATGCTCGTCTCGCCCAAGACTGGAGAACTCCTCGAACACGCTGGCGGGCGGGAGCCTGGCTCTGACGAGGCCGCCCTCCTGCGTCTCGCCAGGCGGGAGTATGAGCGGGCGAGCAGGCTGCCGGCCCGCCTGGTGGCCGAGACCTCACGCGTAACGGCGCTCGCCGAGCCGGCCTGGATCCAGGCGCGGGACGAATCCGACTGGTCCCTTTTCGCACCACATATGGAGCGGGTCCTGACACTCAAACAGGAAGAGGCAAGCTACCTGGACGGCGAGCATCCATACGATGCTATGCTCGACCGCTACGACCCTGGCTCGAGCACGCATCGACTGCGAAGCATGTTCAGAGAGCTGAAAGCGGGCATCGTCCCGCTCGTGCGCGACATCTCCACAAAGCTCGGGGAAGACCGCACCGCGCCACTCAGGGGCTGCTTCGACGAGGCGGCCCAGGAAGCGTTCGGACGCGATGTTATCTCCAGCTTCGGCTACGATTGGGGCAAGGGACGCCAAGACAGGGCAGTCCACCCGTTCTGCGTCAACTTCGGCGCTCCCGGTGACGTAAGGATCACGACCCGCTTCGACCCTAGGCTGCTCCCGGTAGGGCTCTTCGGCACCTGCCACGAGGCCGGCCACGCCCTCTACGAGCAGGGTGTGGACCCCTCCTACTCACGCACGCCTCTCGCCGGCGGCGTCTCGATGGGTGTCCACGAATCCCAGTCGCGTTTGTGGGAGAACCTGGTCGCCCGCTCCAGGCCATTCTGGTCCCACTTCTATCCCAGGCTACGGGACGCATTCCCCGGCGTCTCGGGCGACATCGAGACGTTCTACAGGGCAGTAAACGCCGTCAGACCGTCGGAGATAAGGACGGAAGCTGACGAGCTCACCTACGACCTCCACGTCCTGCTGCGCTTCGAGCTCGAGGTGGATCTCTTCGAGAACGGTCTCTCCGTCGCCGACCTCCCAGAAGCGTGGAACGCGAAGATGGAAGAGTACCTTGGCATCGTCCCGGAGAACGACGCGCTAGGTGTCTTGCAAGACACCCATTGGGCCATCGGGTACTTCGGATACTTCCCCTCCTACTCAGTAGGCAACGTACTCTCCGTCCAGCTATTCGAGGCCGCTGTCGAAGGGCGGCCCGAGATCCTGCCCGAGATGGAGCGCGGCCAGTTCGGCACGCTCCTCGGGTGGCTACGAGAGAACGTCTACTGCCACGGGAAGAAGTACGAACCAGACGACCTGATCGAACGTGCCACAGGCCGTCCCCCAGAGACCGGCCCATATCTGCGCTACCTGGAGTCTAAGTTCGGCGAGCTCTATGGTTTCGTGGATGAGGTTTGAGCTTCATCCACGACGAGCCCTCAGCATTTCAGCTTCTTGCTGACACTACTCTCCTGCCTGTGGAGGTTGCCGGTCCAGGCTCCTCTTCACCAGGACATTCACGCCGTACAGGACGAGGCCAATCCCAAGCAGCAGTCCGGCCAGTCCGAAGACGGTCCAGTCGTCTATAGCGGTATATACAAGGAGTGCCGCCGAGACAACGATACCAAGGATGGGGAACACGCTCGGTGCGTGGAAATGCTCGTGCTCCACCTCGTCGCCCCGCAGCGCGAGGACGGAGATATTCACCATGATGAACGCCAGGAGGAGGAGCACCACGGTGGTGGTCGAGAGGGTGTCGAGCGCGGTGGGGTTCTGGCCGATAGTGGCGAGGAGAGTGAAGACCACGAGGGTGGCGAAGAGGATGGCGACCCAGGGTGTACGGCGGTTCGGGTGGACCCTGGAGAACACAGCAGGCAAGACACCCTGGTCTGCCATGCCATAGATGACCCTGGAGGCCATGATCAGGTTGATAAGCGCCCCGTTGGAGACTGCTATGAGCGCTATGAGTGCGAACAGTTGGGTCGGGATCGCCAGAGGGGCTCTCTCTACGACCTCGAGCAGGGGTCCACTGGACTCGGCGAGCTGGGCCGTAGGAACCACCATCGAGGCGGTGAAAGTTACGAGCAGGTAGATGACGCCGGCGGCGAGCAACCCGCCGAAGATAGCGCGGGGGTAGATCCGGCTGGGATGGCGTACCTCCTCGGCCACGTTGACCGAGTCGTCGAAGCCGATCAGGGCGTAGAACGAAAGGACCGTTCCTGCCAGGATGGCCGGAAGTATACTCGCGCCCTCCTTGAACTCGAAGGCCCTGGCCGGCTCGCCGGTCCCTGAGCCGAGTGCCACGAACCCGATCACGACTATAAGCACCAGGCCTGTGATCTCGACGCAAGTGAATATCAGGTTGAGCCTGACCGACTCGGAGATGCCGTAGAAGTTGATGAACCCTATCACCACCACGAACACGAGCGCGGCGAGAACGCTCGGCACGCTTATGAACTGCAAGAGGTAATCACCGGAGAAGGCCAGGCTCAGAACGCTCGCGGAAGTGAGGCTGGCCGCCGCCACGGCGAAGGCCACCATAAAGCTCACGAACGAGTTCTGAAAGGCGTTGTTGACGTAGGTGGCTGACCCGCCAGCCCGAGGATACTTGGTAACAAGCTCGGCGTAGGAGGTCGCGGTGAAGATCGCGAGTACAAAAGCACACAGAAACGCGACCCAGATCGCGCCTCCGATAACGGCCCCGACCTCGCCGACCAGCGCGTAGATCCCGGCCCCGACGATGTCGCCGAGGACGAAGAAAAACAGCAACCACGGACCGATGCCGCGTTTTAGATCCGCATGTTCGGTCGCGTGGGATACATGTTCGTCCATCGACCCTACCTCCCCTGCCCGCCGGCCGTAACCGAAAGGCCTCCCTTTACCATTCCAGCTCCCATGTTACATGAACTACGTGTCGTCTTCACGAGAGACGCAGTAGATTTCTTTCGTGCAGCACAGGAGTCAGATCTTGTGTTGGTAAGGCGCCCGCTTTCCTGTATTTTCGGGATGAGCGACAAGGAGGAAGAAGTGGATCTACGACTGGACCTCGTTGGCATCGTCGTGCGCGATATGGCAGCCTCGCTGGAGTTCTACCGCCGGCTCGGCCTGGACATCCCCGAGGGTGCTGAGGAAGAGCCACACGCCGAAGCGACAACACCCTCAGGCCTGCGCGTCGCCTGGGACACCGCCGAGCTCATACGGCAGATAGACCCCGAGTGGACCGATCCCTCGGGAGGACACCGCGTGGCACTCGCCTTCCTCTGCCCCGACCCCGCGATTGTCGACGCGAAGTACGAGGAACTTGCCGCCCTCGGCTTCGGGCACAAAGATCCCTGGGACGCGTTCTGGGGACAGCGGTACGCTTCCGTCAAGGACCCTGACGGCAACCAGGTCGACCTCTTCGCGGCGCAATAAGCACGCCGCTTCGCGGCTTGTCAGCACGTCGCCCAGCTTCGCCGGACGACTTGTCAGCAATTCAGCTAGTCAGCCTGGGTAGTCCTCGCTGGAATGCTGACAAGCGGAGACCTGAAAGGTCGGAGCGTGCTAAACCAGGCTTGCTAGACGCCTCACGCCCTCTTCTATCTGTTCTGGCGTCACGGCGCAGAAAGGCAGGCGCACGAACCTGTCGCCTTCGGCCTTTTCCCCCTCCTCGGGATCTGCGAAGAAAGCCGCGCCTGGGGTAAGTACGAGCCCGATGTCCTTTGCCCGGCCCGCGAGGTTCTGCGTATTGGCGTCCTCGGGCAGCATCACGCTCACGAAGAAACCACCCGAAGGGATAAACGCCTGGGCACCGGGCAGCTCGCGTCGTACCGCACCTGACATGGTTTTCCAGCGCGGTGTGTAGAGGTCCTTCAACCGCTCTATATTCGGCCCGAGAAGCCCGCGGCGCAGGTACTCGGCGACCGCCGCCTGCGTGGGGAGTACGGGCGAGAGGTACGTGTCCTCGCCAAGCGCAGTCACCTCGTTTATGAGGTTCTCGGGTGAGATCATGAACCCCACCCTTATGCCAGGGCTGAGGAGCTTGCTGAACGAGCTCATCGTGATGACGTGTGAGGGGTCGATCTCCCGCAGCAGCGGAATATCCTCGCCCTCGTAGCGCAGCTTGCGGTAAGGGATGTCTTCGATCACCCAGAAGCCGTATTCGTCCGCAAGTTCCACGACCCTCCGCCGCTTCTCCAGGGAAATGGTCGCCCCCGCAGGGTTCTGGAAGTCAGGCACGAGGTACAAGAATGCAGGGACCTCGCGTCTCAGCGCCGCCTCGAGCCGCTCGATAATGATCCCGTCTTCTTCCAGCGGGATGCCGACGGCGCGCGCCCCGCGGCGCCTGAACGTCTTGATCGCCCGGTCGTAGCTAGGTTGCTCCGTATACACCGCCGCCCCTGCTTTGACGAGGTAGGACGAGACGAGGTCCTGCAACTGCAAGGAGCCGTTGCCGATCAGGATCTCTTGTGGCGAGACCCCGTATTCTCTAGCCAGCTCCTCGCGCAGCGGCGCGTAGCCAGGTTGCTGGCCGTACTGCAGCACGACGCCGGGATTCTCCCTGACCGCCGCATCGAAACACGCCCCGAGTTCCTCGGTCGGGAACGCCTCGGGCGGTGGTACCCCGCGGGTAAAGACGATCTTATCTGCCACGTTTACGAGCCTCCACTTCTAGATCCGGGAAACCTGCATCATCGCCCGGCCCGCGCCACAACGCAACCCCTGAATCCGGTGGTAACGTGCGGCACCGTCCATCGTCCGCGAAGTTCCAATCCCCGCCAGACCCGAAGGCCGGGCGCAACTGCTTATACCCGAGGCGGTGCTCTTCTGGATGATGTTCCAATCCTCGCCCGACCCGAGGGCCGGGCGCAACCGGGCACCGGCTCTTCGAGCGTAATCCACATCCTGAAGAACGACGTGAACGTCCAGACCATCACGTTCGCTGTAGGCTCAAACTTGCAGTCGGTTACGGATTTGCGGCGGCGATTTCGCCATTCGGGTCAACTCCGCCGACTCAAACGGCGTGGCCTCAGGCGCCTCGGTTACGCTGGAGGTCGCCTACAGGAATAGCGGCTTAGGACAGGTGTCGTTCCATCGCCCTGGTGTACTTGCGGCAGGTAACTCGAATGGACAGCCCGTTACGACGCCGTTCACCGTAAGGAATATAGAGGCGAGGCTCGAGACCGCTGGTACGGGCTCCGCAAGCGTCCTGCAGGTGCGGAAGAACGGCGCGAACGTTCAGACCATTACGTTCCCCACGGGATCAGTCTCGCAGACTCTATCGGGGCTTGAGATCCCCTTCGCCCGGGGTGATGACCTCGATATCAGGGTCCACTCCGTAGATTCGAACGGAGTAGCTTCTGGAGCAGCGGTAACACTTGGTGTCTCTTGTGGTGCGGATGAAACGGGCGGGGGGCGCAAAGCCTCGACGAGCTTACTGATGCCGCCGTGTCGAGCTCTGAGGCGAGGCAGGGCCTGTTCTACGACGGTACGAACTTCGTAAATCAATACGAACCGGGCCACTTAGTCCCCCCGAGTCAGTGAGCGCCAACACCTCAGCCGATGCCGCCGAGAGGACCTACCTCGTCAACGCCTCAAGCGGCGTGCGCACGCTTACGCTGCCTACAGCGGTCGGAAGGGCGGGCAAGGAGTACGTTGCAAAGAAGACCGATGCCTCGGCGAACGTCGTGGCGGTGCAGACCACCCCCTCACAGACCATAGACGGGGCTGCTCCGCCCTGGAACATCCGCTACCCCAACGAATGTCTGACCTTCGTCTCCGATGGGAGCAACTGGCACATTACAGCGGAGAGTATCGACCTGCCGGTGGATGACGTGCGGGACGTGGCGATCAGTTCGCCCTCCGACGGCCAGGCGCTTGTGTACGACTCCTCTTCAGGCAACTGGGTTGATGAGGCGGTGAGTGGCGGCGGGGGGGGCTCCATTCTGATCCCCGTTACGATCATGGACGGGCAGGGGGGCGGCGTCCACTTATGGAGTGGCATGCCAACCGCCCTAACCGAGTTCGGACCCCCGCAAACCACCGGCATCAGCTTTCGCCGCGTGGTGGACTTGACTGACGTCACCCAGGCCCGCATCTCCCTTCGCCTCGTCACCAGATCCGCTTCCGCCCTCTCGCCCGAACTCCGCGTCCAGTATCCCACCGACGAGTCTACCTGGAACTATCTCGACCACTCCGCGGGTCCGTCCGTTGGGCTTGGCGGCACGAGCGGGACAACCTACGCCGGCTCCTGGGCCAACCTGAACGCCTCCGCAAAAGCCGACGTCATCCTGCGCGTCGTAGGCATCAACGGTGCGGGCACCTCCCCGCACTTCGCCTTCTCCGTGCAGGCCCGCTAGTGAACCCCTCTATTGATAGGAAACAGCAGATGCCCCACAAGCCAGATAGCCAAGCTGCTATCCGCATGTGTAAATGCTGCTATCAGGAGATTGGGGAGGAGCTTGTCGTGGGGCGGATTCTGACCTTGCTAGCAATGGGGGAGCTTGTCGTGGGCACGGGCGTAGGCTGCGGCAGCACACCATCGTCAGAAGCCATCGTGCAGGCATTTGAGGATCAAGACTTGCCGGTGGGCGAAACCTATCCGGTCAGGCAGGTAGATGGTTGGGAGAAATCGCTCGTACCCAAGACCTACGAAGAGGGTACTCATTTCGATGTTCCCGGCCAGGGAAAAGGCCACGGGGCGCAGGTGTTTATCTACGAGTCTCAGGACGACCTGAAGGTGATGCGCGACTACTACAAGGAGATCGAGGAGATGCCGACCATAGGCCCGTCTCTACATTCTCACCTCTACCAGGACGGACTGGTGCTCTTGCAAGTCAGAGGCACGGTCCCGAAACCGCAAGCGAACCGCTACGGCGACGTGCTCGAAGAAGTGTAGGCGGCGTCGCGCTTGCGCAGCAGCCACACGGTAGCGCCTTGGAGCGAATTGCGCGTATAATCTGCTGTAGCACCTGCCGGGGAAGTGGGTGCTTGTTAGTCCAAGGATGGGCTAGAGGAAGGCAAGGACACAAATGCACGGCACACTCGAACAACTAAGGGAGAGCCACCCCGGTAAGTGGCTGCTTATCAGGCTCGATCGTCCAGATGCCGAAACAGGCACCGTGCTGCTGGCGCACCAAGACCCGGAGACGGCAGATGCCGAACTGGAGGAATGGGCTTACCCTCGTAGCGTAGAGGAAGGCCCGTTGTATTTGACCTACGCTCTAGCCGAAGGCGAAAAACTCCCGGCTTTCGCCTTGTAGCACTTGTTTGCCCCTCGCCGATACCCGGTAAGGTCGGTATAGACCCCAACGCTGCGGCGGAATCGGTCCTGTTGGTGCGCAAGGTTGCTTTGGGTGTGATAGGCGGAGAGCAGTACGTCGATGCGTTAGTGGATACTGGCTCCACCTACTGCATCGTGCCGAGGCGCATGGCTCGGCTGCTGGGCTTCGACAAGGGCAACCGCCTGGGGACGAAGCGGGTAAGTGTCGTCGGAGGGTGGCGCACGATGGACCGCCACCGTTTGGAGCGTATCAGGGTAGGAACCGCAAGGGTGCACGGGGTGCCAATCCTTGTGGACCAAATGGGAGCCGGTTTCAATCCGGTCATGCTGCTCGGACTCGCGTTCTTGCAGAGGTTCAACGTCACCGTAGACTTCGACCGTAACGAAGTCCTGTTTCGGGCTAGGAAGTCGACGAAAGCTAGATAGCGGTAGCAATACTGTGGTAATTCGGCCTCCGAGAGATCGGGGGCTTTTTCGTGGAAGGAGGTGGGTACGGTGTTGTGAGGTACCGGCGACAACCGAACAGCTCGACGTTGGGGCGTCACATCGCCCTCCCGTTACTCGTAGGCTATCATGCGACCTATGGATGATTTGTTCGCCCTAGTTCGGACCGACGCGGAAGAACTGCGTCTGGAGTTCGGTAGAGCTAGTATCCAGGGGCGTGGTACTCCTCAGGACATAGCAACGTTCAGGGAGACGGCTTTGCAAGGCATCGTGAGCAACTACTTCCCGTTTCCATTCCGAGTAGCCAAGGGCGGCATCGTGGATTCGTACGGTCGCAGGTCGGACTCGGTGGATTGCATTTTGGTCAACCCAATGCACCCGTACACAATCGATCGCCGAGAGAACTTCAAGCTGATCTTCGCCGACGGCGTAGATGCGGCGATCGAGGTCAAGCCGGACATATCTCAGAGGTACGCGCTGTACAGGGGGGTTGTGGCAAGGATTGACGGTGAAGGAGCTGCGCAGGGCCGAAACGACCCTGGCTATGCCCGAGCGGGAAGGGAAAGCAGCGGTCGAGTATTCCCTCCGAGTGCCGTACTTCATCTTCGCGATGAAGGCAAAGGCGGACCCCCTTGACACAATAGAAGAGGTCATGGATTTCTACGCCGAGCGCAAGATTGACCCCTTGGATCAGGTCGACGCCATAGTCGTCGATGGGGTGGGGGTACTGCACAATTTTCCGCTTCCGGCTTTCAACTACTTCAGGCAAGACGAGCCGCCGGAGCCGGGTTGGTTCTTACAGTTAAGTGAGGACGACGTCCTGGCCGATTTCCTCACCCGGCTGACAATGGTCGTGCCGTCCGTGCCGCACCTGGCGGACCCTGTCCTGCTACCCTACCTCTTCGGGCGAACCACGAAGGTGGCACCGATGAGCGAAGTACGGAGGCTCAGGTGGGGTGGTGGGGCCGAGGGTGAACCGTAAGGGCCAAAGACGCGTCTCGATCTTCTGTGACTAAGACACCCTGACCAGTTCGGAAGGCTCGACGCCGAGGGCGGAGGCAAGCTTGCGCATGGTGGAGGGGTGGTCGTCTCGCCGACTATTTTGCGTGGCCAACCTGAGGCGCGAGGGCGACCCAATCGGGCACTCGCCAACGAACGTGAACGGCTTATACTTATGCGTATCTGCTTGTCACCTGAAGCCAAGAGGAGGGAACAATGCCCGACACCATATCCCCCGGATTCGAGAAGCTCCTGAGCGAGCCGGCCTACTGCCAGATATCCACGCTCATGCCGGATGGCTCCCCCCAGATCACCCAGGTGTGGGTGGACACCGACGGCGAGCACATCCTTATCAACACGGCCGAGGGAAGGCAGAAGGAGCGCAATGTGCGCCGCGACCCGCGGGTGGCGGTCAACGTGGTGGATACCGCGGACGCCTGGCGCATAGCGATGGTTCGCGGGAGGGTCGTGGACATAACTACCGAAGGTGCGGACGATCTGATAGATCAACTGGCGAAGAAATACCTGGACGTGGATTCCTACCCGAACCGCCAGCCCGACGAGGTGAGGGTGACCTTGAAGATAGCGCCCGAGAGGGTCAACGCGATAGGACTAGATTAGGGAAAGCGCGGGCATCGATAACCGGTTCGGCCCCCGGGCGGCCGGGGGCTTTTTCGTGGGCGGGGTTAGGAGAGCTGTGAGCAGTTCGGAGACCCCTACAGCGCATTTTGCGCGATCTCATGCGACGCTATCTGCTTATAGACAATGATGTGCTCTTGCTATCGCTCAGAAGTACAGGTTTTGCAGGAAGTTTCAGTCTGCGCGAAGGTAGCCGAGTATTGACCACTGCTAGCGGTTCGCGCGATATTTGATCCGCGATCAACTCCCGCAGGCGGGTCCCCGAGAGCGTGAGCCGGTAACGAGGAGAGGAGATCCACCGAAGACATTCCGCAGATGGGAACTCGTGATCCCGCACTTTCGAGGACCCAACGGTAACGTGAGTCCGGTGCTGACCACCTGGGCTCTCGATCCGGACAGGGACCTCCCCCACCTCACCACCGCGCTCCCACACGGCGTCCCGTAACCTGACCGTCCGAGTCTATAAGCGCTAAAATAGACTCACCATGGCCAAGACGAGCGCGACATACCGCGAGCTGGAGATGGTCGCCATCCCCGAGAGCGTCCCCGAACTTGGGATCGAAGCCGGCACAATGGGAACCATAGCAACTATCTACGACGATGGCCGAATGCTCGACGTCGAAGTCAGTCGCGAGGACGGCGTCACAATCGGGTTCGTGGACCTCAAGGTTACAGAGGATGGCTCGCTGAGCCTCATCGCATTCACGCCATGCGGCTCTCCGTAACAGTAAGCGGCAAAACTTCCTGTTCCAATTCTCGCCCGATCTCACGACCGTGCGTATCGAATGGGCGATAGCGGGGAAGCTAGTATCTAGGTCGTACCTTCGCTAAGCAAGGGCGCGCTTCCTGGCTGTGCCTGATCGGGTCGCGTATACTGCGATCAAGCCCCTTCGGGCGGCCGGTGCGTCTATACATCATGGTCACTCAGTCCGGATTCCAGGCCGCTGTTTGCCACACCACCGCGCTGCAACAGGAGGACCAGATAGATGCACATTCGTCCCTTACGTGCCGACGATCTCGACCTCTTCGTCGGGGCCACCCCCGACCAACGTATAGAAGTAGAGCAGTACCTGGAGAGTATGTTCGCCGCTGGCTCGATGCGCCCTGAGTGGTGCTTCGTCGCCGAAGAGGAAGGAGATCGCCCCCTCGGACGTGTCGCCTTCTGGACGCTGCCAGGTATGGAGGAGCCCTTCGCCCTGGTATTGCTTGACGTCCCCTGGGAGGGCGACTATATGGGCGTGGGCACGCGCCTGCTCGAAGACGTGTTGGAGGAGGCGCGTGCTCTGGGCGCAGAGGAGATCGAGCACGTCGTCGATGATCCGCCGATGCGGCCACAGTTCCAACACCACCCGGAGAAGCGGGTCGAACTGCTGAAGGATGTCGGGTTCGCCTTCCGTCGAGGCACCGGGCGTTTCGAGTGGCGCGGAGGGGAGCCTCCCGCCGTTCCCGGGCGTCTGTCGTTTCGCACGCTGGAGGAGGTCGGTGAGGATGCGTTCGTCGACGCGATGAGGGAGGTCTCCGAAGGGACGCTAGACCGTGAGATCCAGGGTGAACGCGAGAGGCTGGGGGAGCAAAGGGCGGCGCGCGATTTCTTCGAGGACGCGCGCAGGGTGAGGCACGATCCCGCGTGGTGGCAGCTCGCTTTCACACCCGACGGCGAGCTCGTTGGCCTGGTGATGCCGGCCGAGCCACCAGGCTTCCTGACCATCTTCTACGTCGGCGTCGTACCCCGGATGCGAGGACAGGGGTACGTAGACGACCTGCTCGCCGCCGGTACCGCAGCACTTCTCGGGGCCCAAAAGAGAGACGGCAACGACAAACCCCTCCTGGCTGACACCGATGTGGCCAACGAACCGATGGCCTCCGCCTTCGATAGGGTAGGGTGGGCGAGGTTCGCAGGGAGGCGGGAGTACGTCGCCCTCACCCCGGATCGAGGTCAGCCCACAGCGTTATGACCTTACGCGAGTCGCGCATTCGGCCACGAACGAGAAACAAAGAGCGAGAACAACAAACTGAAATGCTGAAGTGCTGACCGGCTGAAATGCTCTAAGATACCTGCTCCATCTCCTGCTCGGCGGCGGGGGATGTGTACGTGAGACATCTGGCTCCGAGGAGTTGCTTGAGCTCGGCGTGCAGGTCGGAAGTATCAGCGATGGCACCGACCTTCTCCTCGAGCATGCCGGTGCCGGAGACGAGAAAGACTGGGCTCTCGCCAGGATACCGCCGCAGAAGCTCGAACGCCTCCTGCGCGACCTTCCGCGAGATGCCGACGAAGGCGCCGGCGTCGAGGTAAACGGGGTCTGCCCCGGGCTCGAGGTGCAACTCCTCCATCTCCAGCGCCACGATGCGCGGGATGCCTTCTTTCATCTCGACTTTGCCCTTGACCTTGAGGACTGCATCCTCGCGCACGCACGCTGAGCATTTGGCGTAGACCCGCGGGAAGACCATGACCTCGGCGAAGCCCCGCGTGTCGTCGAGCTGCAGCGTGGCCATCATGTCACCCTTGCGCGTCGTGTTGGTTCGCACCGAAGTCGCCAGCCCCCCTACCCACACGATGGCCCCATCCCTGCAACCTTCGAGATCCGAGACCGTCGTATCCGTGTGCTTCTTGAGTTTGTGCAAGACGGGACGCAGCGGGTGATCGGAGACGTAGAGGCCAAGGGCCTCCTTCTCCCACTCCAGGCTCCTGCGCTGGTCTTCCTCGACTTCCGGGAACTCTGGCTTGGGCGGCGCGAGCTCGGCCGCATCGAACATCGAGAACTGGTCCTCGTGCGCACCCTTGAGGCCCCTGGTAGAACGTTCGACAGCCTTCGCGTGGACCTCGACCATGGCGGCCCGCGATGGGCCGACGTTGTCGAAGGCGCCACACTTTATGAGCGACTCGATCGTACGCTTGTTGTAGGTCTTCGGGTCGACGCGCTCGCAGAAGTCGAAGATGTCCTCGAAGGGACCGTCCTCCTCCCTAGCGGCGATGATCGAGTCGACGCAAGAGTCCCCGACGTTCTTGACGGCGGAGAGCCCGAAACGGATGGTCTCGCCAACCACAGTAAAGCGTCGCCCGCTCTCGTTCACATCCGGCGGGAGGACCTGTATCTTCATCGCCCTTGCCTCGGCGACGTACTGGGGCACCCTGTCCTTGGTGTTCATCACGCTGCTCATGAGGGCCGCCATGTACGCCTCGGGGTAGTGGGCCTTGAGGTAGGCGGTCTGGAAGGCCAGGAACGAGTAGCATGCGCTGTGGCTCTTGTTGAAAGAGTAACCTCCGGCCTTCTCCATCCAATTCCACAGCTCCTCGGCACCCTCCGTAGAGACGCCGCTCGTCGCGCAACCGGCCATGAACTTGTCCCTGAGCGTGGCCAGCATAGCCGCGTTCTTCTTACCTATGGCCTTGCGCAGTGTGTCGGCCTCGCCCGGAGTAAATCCTCCCAGAGTCTTGGAGATCTCCATCAGCTGTTCCTGGTAGGCGGCAACGCCGTAGGTAGGCTCCAGGATCGGCTTTAGTCGCTCGTCCAGGTACTTGACGCTCTCGGGGTCGTGCTTGCCGCGCTTGAAGGTGGGGATGTAGTCCATCGGGCCGGGCCTGTAGAGAGCGTTCATGGCGACGAGATCGTCGAAGCGGTCGGGCCTGACCTCCTGGAGCATCCGCTGCATCCCACTCGACTCGAACTGGAAGACCCCGAAAGTGTCTCCCCTGGCGAAGACCTTCAAGGTCTTCTCGTCGTCCAGGGGGATCGAGCGTATGTCTGGCTCCTCACCGCCGCCTCGCCGGATCGTCTCGAGGGTCTCTTCGATCACATCGAGGTTCCTCAGGCCGAGGAAATCTACCTTGAGCAGCCCCAACGCTTCCACGTCGGACATGGGATGCTGGACCATGACGGGGAGTTCTTCGTCATCTACTGAAGCTCCCCTGGTCTTGGTGAATTGAAGCGGCACTATGTCTGTGAGCGGCTCCTCCGAGATGACGACGCCGGCGGCGTGGGTCCCCGCGTGGCGGGCGAATCCCTCTATCTCGAAGGCGGTGTCGAGTACCCGCTTTGCGGCCTCATCCTGCTGTACGAACTGCATGATCTCGCGGGCAGGACCGGGATGTTTGTCCCCTGCGACATAGGAGCCGTTCTCCGCGCGCAGCACGTCCTTGAGCGTTGTCCCGACGGGCTTCTCCGGGATGAACTTGGCTAGCTTATCCGTGTCCGAGTAGGGATACTGGTAGATTCGCCCCGAGTCCCTGATGGCCGCCTTCGCACCGATGGTCCCGAAAGTGATGATCTGGGCTACGTGCTCGATGCCGCCGTACTTGTCCGTGACGTAGCGCATTACTTCGGATCGCCCCGAGACCGAGAAGTCTATGTCCACATCTGGCATGTTGATGCGGTCAGGGTTCAGAAAGCGCTCGAAGAGCAGAGAATATTCCAGGGGATCGAGGTCCGTGATCTCCAGCGCATAAGCAACGATGGAACCGGCCGCAGATCCTCGGCCGGGACCAACCGCGATCTTCCTGTCTTTGGCGTACTTGACGAAGTCCCAGACGATAAGAAAGTAGTCCGCAAAGCCCATCTTCCCGATAGTCTCCAGCTCGAACTCCAGCCTGCCCAGCACCTCGCGGCTCTTCGCCCTTCCGCCGTAGCGCGTCACCAGTCCCCGCTCGCACTGCTCCCTCAAATACTGGTCTGCGGTGTACCCTTCCGGCTTGGGGAAGTTCGGCAGGCGCGTCTTGCCAAGCTCGATCCCGACGTCCTCGACGCTCTCGACGACCTTGATCGTGTTCTCCAGCGCATCGGGATGGTCGGGGAAGATCCTGGCCATCTCCTCTACGGTCTTGACGTAGAACTCCTCGCCCGAGAACTTCATCCTGTTCGGATCGTTGTAGAACTTGCCTGTCCCGATGCAGAGCAGTACGTCGTGCATCCTGGCATCGTTCCTCGTCGTGTAATGCGAATCATTGGCGGCGACTAGCGGAACGCCAGTCTCTTTGTGTAACTTCACCAGACCCTCGTTGACACGCCGCTGCTGCTCGATGCCGTGGTCCTGCAGCTCCAGGTATACGTCGTCGAAAATCTCCGCATACTCCAGCAGGAGGCTTCGCGCCTCATCGGGACGCCCTTCCAGTATCCTGGTAGGCACCTCCGCCGAAAGACAGCCAGAGAGGCAAATGATCCCCCGCCCGTGCTTCCGTAGCATCTCCATATCGACCCGCGGCTTGTAGTAGAAGCCCTCCAGAAACCCGCAGGTCGAAAGTTTCATAAGGTTCCTGTAGCCCTCGGCGGTCCTGGCGATGAGCGTGAGGTGGTAATAAGGTGCGCGGCTCCTATCTTTGCGGTCGGCCGTGACGTAGACCTCGCAGCCCACAAGGGGCTTTATGCCGGCGTCTTTGGCCTCCTTGTAGAACTTGACCGCGCCGTACATCACACCGTGGTCGGTCAACGCGAGCCCAGGCATCCCCTGATCCCTGGCAAAAGAGATGAGGTCCCTGATGCGGCTCGCCCCGTCGAGCATCGAATACTCAGAATGACAGTGCAAGTGCGCGAAAGCGCCGCCCGACGTAACCGCCAACCTTCCTCCCTCTACTCCCGGGTTTCGGCGACGCCCCGAAAAGGGCGCCGCCGGTCGCCTGTTCTCCCTGTCGATACCCGACGCGGGCTACTATAAGGCACGCAACCACACGTTGTCCAGAGTCCCTCGACCACAAGTTGAGGCATGTTTTGCAGGACTTTTCATTTAAGTTTCAGGTTACGGGCTTCAGGTATCAGATTAGGGAGTTTGGGGCGCGAGGGTCACCGGTGGGCGTGTTTCGCGGTATTGCGGAGATGTACTTGGCGAGTTGGTTGGCGGGTCTGGGCTTGGTATCGGGCGATTTACCTGACGGCCGATACCTGAAGCCTTACTCCTCGTCGTCTTTCCAGAGGAACCAGTTGAGGGCTATCTGGGCGCTAAGGACGGCGAAGAGGAGGGCGAAGAGGCCGTGGCTGAAGTCGTGTTGCCAGGCGGTGTAGACGACGAGGGCGCAGGAGACGGCGAGGGCGGAAACGACGAAGAGGAAGGTGACCCCGAGCACCACCGCACGAAGTGCCCGTCTGACGATCCCGTCCTGGCGGCTCTGCGGTAGGCCGGCGCCACGCGCCACGTTTTCAGTCCTTTTTTCCCGAGCTGGTGGAGGACTCGGCCGGCTTCTCTTTGCTCTTTTTGTCTTCTGAGCCTGATCCCTTGTCCCCGTTGGTGCTCTTGGAGGTATCCTTCTGTGCGGCCTCTTTCGGGCCCTTCTTGCTGTAGTCGGTGGAATAGAAGCCCGAACCCTTGAACGAGATACCGACGGGATGGAGGACTTTCCTGACCGGTGCGCCGCACTCGACGCAGGACGCGAGGGGATCTTCGGACAGCTTCTGCATCACGTCGAAGACGTGCCCGTTCTCACACTTGTATTCGTAGATCGGCATCCAGCCTCCATTGTAGGTGCTCGCGAGCATCCTAATTATACAGGCTGGATAGACTCAAGGTCCCGCCCGAGCAGGCGGTTATCTGGGTCGCTGACCAGGGTCGAGTTCACCCGAGCCAAAGTCCTCCCTCAGATGCTCGCGGGCGGCCTCAACGAGCCTGGGATCAGCGCAGATCTCCTCTATCTCGAGGGGCGTGGCGTTGCGCCGCACGTACTCCTCCTGTACCACGTCGCCAAGGTGCGCCCCTTCGCCCAGGCGGTGGATGATGTACTCGACGACCCTTTCCTCCCGCGCGGAAGGCTGATTGCGGCCAAACAACCTGTCCCAGAAAGATCTCTGCTTCCTCTCTTCCGGCACTCGAGTCCTCCTTGTTCCTGGTCCGAAGACGCCAGTGTGCGCCCACAGTATAACGACCGGCAGACACCACCCGCAAAATGGGCCAAGCTGACGCTACGCTAGCGTGCGAACGCCTATGAGCGACTCGGCGATCTGGACAGCGTTCGTCGCCGCCCCTTTGAGCAGGTT
Source organism: uncultured Rubrobacteraceae bacterium (assembly GCA_902806095.1). Taxonomy (GTDB): domain Bacteria; phylum Actinomycetota; class Rubrobacteria; order Rubrobacterales; family Rubrobacteraceae; genus Rubrobacter_D. Next base: position 9,996 of record CADCVF010000069.1, on the reverse strand, counting down.
ATCGGCCACGCACCAGTATTGGATCACACGCCCGTCAACTCGTATCCGCCCGACGTACGTCCCCTCTTCTCCTGCGACCTCGAGCGGCGTCGGAAATTCCGATGCGTCATCAGCGAGCCAGACGCCGGGCGCCGCTCCCAGGGCTTCGAGCACCTCGGTGAGCCCAGCCTCGTGCTCCGTCTCGACGTAGACGCTCTCGGCGTGGCCCGTGTGGACCGGGATCCTGACGGCGGTCGCGAACACGGGGAGGTCTGGTAGAGAGAGGATCTTGCGGGTCTCCTCCCGCATCTTGGTCTCTTCGGTGGTGTAGCCATCGTCGCCGAAGCCGCCGATCTGGGGTATCGCGTTCCCGACTATGGGCCTGGGGAACGCATCCTCCCTGCCGTTCTCCAGCGCCTCGACCCCGCTGCGTCCTGCGCCGGAGACCGCCTGGTAGGTCGAGACGACGACCTTCTTCAGGCCGAACTCGCGCGCGAGCGGTGCCAGCGTGACGACCATCTGGGTGGTGGAGCAATTGGCGTTGGCGATGAGGCCTTCGTGGCCTTCGAGCGAAGCCACGTTAACCTCGGGGACGACGAGGGGCACCTTGGGGTCGAGCCTGAAGTCGCTGCCGTTGTCGATGACGACTGCGCCGCGCGAGATTGCCTCATCAGCGAGCTGGACGGCGGCCCCTTTCTCGCCTTCCGTACCGGCGAAGAAGGCTATGTCCACGCCCTCGAAGGCCTCCGGCTCCGCCACTCCGACCTCGAACTTCTCCCCAGCGAGGACCGCGCTACGGGCGCTCCTGGCCAGGATGCGTAGCTCCTCCAACGGGAAGTCCCTGCGCCTCAGCTCCGCTACAAGCCTGTCTCCCACGAGTCCGGCCCCGACGATCGCTACCGTATACCCATCACTCATAAGATCCTCCACAATAAACTACCTGACACCTACAAGCCCTTGTGCGCGATGTCCAGCAGGTCCCAGACCACGCCGCTCGCCGTGCGTTGCGGGCCAGCTCCAGGCCCGCGCACGGTGAGGGTAACATCCGAGTAGCGGCGCGTGCGGAAGTCGAAGACGTTCTCGGGGCCGCTTATGGGCCCGAAGGGGCTCTCCACCGGCGTGTCCTGCAGGCCGACCGTAATGGGGCCCTCCTTCGGGATGCGTACAAGGTAGCGGAGCATGTGGTGTTCTTCGACGGCAAGGAAGCGCGCGGCGAAAGCCTCATCATGGTCAGGGAGACGCTCCATAAATTCCTCGAGTGGGACGTCTTCGAGGACTTCTGGGACCAGTGACTCGTAGGGGATCTCCTCGGGTTCTATCTCCCTTCCCATCATGCGCGCCAGGATAATGGCTTTGCGGGCCACGTCGAGCCCCGAGAGGTCGTCGCGGGGGTCGGGTTCGGCGTAGTGGAGATCTACAGCCTCCCCCACCGCCTCGGAGAACGACCGGCCACCCTCGACCGCGCTCATGACGAAGCCGAGGGTGCCGCTCGGGCTTGCTTGTATCTCGAGGATTTCGTCCCCCGTCTCCAGCAGGCCGCCCATGGTCGAGATGATGGGCATGCCGGCCCCGACCGTGGCCTCGTGCCAGAGACGGTCAGGGATCATGCGCATCAGCTGGCGGTACTGGGCCGTGCTACCCGAGAGCGGTCCTTTGTTGGAGAGCACGAGATAGGCCCCGCCCCTTATCCCGAGCAAGTCGAGGTCGAAGGTGCCGCCGTGCACTGCCACGTCGACGACCACCCGCGTGAAGCCTGGCTGGGGCTCCGAGCCGAGCACGTGTTCGAGCGGTTCGGCGCCAATCTCGGCGAGCCTGCCGCCTTCCTCCTTGAGACGTATCGCCTGCGGGAGCGACTCCTCACCGACCAGCGCGCCCGAAGTATCAGAGACGGCGCGGTACCTCACCTCGATGCCGCAGCGTTCGAGCCAGCGTTTGCGCTCTTCCAGGACTATCTGGGCGACGGCCCTTCCCACGTGCCCGAGGCCGAGCTGGACTATCTCCAGCCGCCTCACGCCACCTCTTCGCCGGCGAAGTCTCCCGCGGGTGGGATCAGCCGTGCATGCAGCGCGCGCAGCGCATCGAGGCCAACGTCGGCGGAAACCACGAACACGAGCCCGGCGGCCGCGATGCCGAAGTGCTGTACAGGTATTCCGGCCTCACGCAGGCAACGCCTGCCGCGCTCGAGATCCTCGTCCTCCGGCGAGCCGATGCAAACGACCATCGCGGCCCTTCCCTCACGACCGTCCGTACAAGGGATCTCCATGGCCACATTCTGCCTGAGCGCCACGCAGCGGACGCCGGCCCCTGGATCGAAGCCCGTGACGTGCGTGCCCGCGCCCTCCGGCGCGAACGTGTTGCGGACGAAGACCTCGATGCCGGCCTCGGAGGCAGGCTCCATCGTCCTCGGATGCAGGACCTTCGCGCCGAGGCCGGCGAAGATACCTGCTTCCCTGTAGGAGAGACGCGGCATCAGGGATGCGTCGGGGACCAGACGCGGGTCGGCATCGAGAACACCGTCGACGTCGGACATGATCCAGACCTCATCAGAGTCGAGCGCCCTCCCCAGAACCGTGGCAGAGAGGTCAGACCCTCCCCTACCAAGCGTCGTAGGCATCCCCCGTGGCGAGCGTCCTACGTAGCCAGGCACGACAGCAACGAACCCTGATTCGAGTAGCGGTGAGACATAGCGCGCCGCGCGTTCGCGTGTGGCCGCCGGGTCCACCTCGGCCTCCCCGAAGCGTGCGTCCGTGGCTATCGGGTCGGCGGCGACGACCCTCGAGGGAATGCCCTGGCTGCTGATCGCCCCGGCCAGGATCTCCGCTGACAGGCGCTCTCCGTAGACCGCGATCTCATCCCGGCGCGCCTTCACGTTGTCGTAGGGAGCCCCGATGACCTCTTCGAGCTCGCCGAGCAGGTCGACCACGCGCCCTTCGATGCCAGGCAGATGTTGGGCGTCCACGGCCTCGCGGGCGGCGTGCAGGTGCCTTTCGACCAGCATGCGGCGGAGCTCCGCGATGGAGGCCTCGTGCGTCTCGCCGTCGTGGGTCCGCTTTACCCAGCCCGAGCTCTTCCTGGCGTAGCCGAGCAGGGTGTCGGTCGTGCCGCCCATCGCAGAGACGACCACGGCCACAGGGTTAACCCTGGCAGCCTCGGCGGCGATACGGGCGGCGCGAACGAACTGTGACCCGCCTCCGACCGAGGTGCCCCCAAACTTTATGACCAGGGGTCTGTCCAAAAAGGTCACGCTCCGTTCAGTGCTGTATCGAGATCGTACAGTATGTCGTCGATAGACTCGAGGCCGACGGAGAGCCTTACATAGTCGTCCGTGACGCCGGTGGACTTCTGCTCGTCGACCGAGAGCTGCGAGTGGGTCGTCGAGGCAGGGTGTATGACCAGGCTCTTCGCATCCCCGACGTTCGCGAGGAGACTGTGCAGCTCGAGCCTGTCTATAAAGCGCTTGCCGGCCTCGAGGCCGCCTTCGATGCCGAAACCGAGGATCGCACCGAATAGACCTTCCTTGTGGTACTTCGCCGCCAACTCGTGCGAAGGATGGTCTTCGAGGCCAGGGTAGTTGACCCAGTTGACCTTGGGATGGCCCTGCAGGAACTCGGCGACGGCCTGCGCGTTCGTCGAGTGGCGCTCCATCCGCAAGGGTAGCGTCTCGAGTCCCTGCAGGAAGAGGAAGCTGTTGAACGGGCTGAGGGCGGGACCCCAATCTCTGAGCATCTGGACGCGGGCCTTCAAGATAAACGAAAGCTCGCCGAGTGTGGGGTAGATCTCCAGCCCGTGGTAGGAGGGGTCCGGTTCGGTGAAACCGGGGAACTTGCCGTTGTCCCAGGGGAAGGTGCCGCCGTCCACTATGACACCGCCGATCGACGTGCCGTGCCCGCCGATGAACTTGGTCGCAGAGTGGACCACGATATCAGCCCCGTGCTCCAGGGGGTTGACCAGGTAGGGCGATGGCAGGGTGTTGTCGATAATGAGCGGGATGCCGGCGTCGTGCGCCACAGCCGCAGCCCCCTCGATATCCAGGGCGTTGAGCGCAGGGTTCCCTATGGTCTCGGCGTACAGGGCCTTGGTCCTGCCGGTGATCGCCGCGCTTAGACTATCGAGGTTCGTCGAGTCGGCGAACTTCACGTCGATACCGACCTTGGGCAGCGTGTAATGGAACTGGTTGTAGGTGCCGCCGTAGAGCTCCGCCGCGGAGACGATCTCATCGCCAGCCCCCATGATATTCAGGATCGCAAGCGCCTGGGCGGCCTGGCCCGAGGCCGTCCCGAGCGCGCCTACGCCCTTCTCCAGCGCGGCGACCCGTTTCTCGAAGACGTCGGTCGTGGGGTTCATGATCCTGGTGTAGATATTGCCCTCTTCGGCGAGCGAGAACAGGTTTGCCGCATGCTCAGTGTCGTTGAAGACGTAGGAGGTCGACTGGTAGATGGGTACGGCCCTCGCCGTCGTTGCGGAGTCGACCTCCTGCCCGGCGTGCAACGCCAGGGTGTCGAACCCGTAGTCGCGCTCCTGGATCTTCTGGTCTGTCATTGTCGCTCCCTTCGGTCGCTCTGGTTTCAGGCTACAGATATCAGGTTTCAGGTGTTTTGATTATGAACGGTTGTATCGCTTCTTCGAGTTCTTTCCAGTCCTTCAGGAAGGCATCGTGGCCACTAAGTGTATCTATCTCGGCGTAGTGTGCCTGGGCGCCGGCCATTTTCGCACTCTCGGCGGCACCCCGTACTTCGACGTCGGGGAAGAGCCAGTCGCTTGTTATTCCCACGAAGAGAACCTCGGCCTCGATGCGCGAGTAGGCCTCTTCTTCGGACTCGTAGCCGCTAGCAACGTCGTAGAGGTCCATCGCCCTCGAGAGGTAGAGGTAGGAGTTGGCGTCGAAGCGGTCCGAGAGCTCGCTCCCCTGGTAGTGCAGGTAGCTCTCGATCTCGAACCTCCCACCGAACTCGGGGTGCAGCGCGGGACGTCCGGCGGGCCTCCGGCCGAACCTCTCCCACTGACCGGCAGCGCTCTGGTAGGTCATCATCCCAGCCATCCTGGCGATGGCGAGCCCCTTCTCGGGCCTCTTTTCCGTGCCGTAGTAGTCGCCGTCTTGCCAGTCAGGGTCGGCCATGATGGCGCGGCGTCCGATCTCGCTCATCCCGACGCCCTGCGGTCCGAGAGCCCCTGTGGCGGCTACGGGTACGGCCTTCTCGACGAAGTCGGGGAATTCGACGGCCCACTCGAGCGCCTGCTGCCCGCCGATGGAACCTCCGGCAACGAGGGCCAACCTTCGCACGCCCAGGGCGTCGAGCAAGCGCCGCTGCGCCCTGACCATGTCCCTGATCGTGACAATCGGGAAGCGCATCCCATAAGGTCGCCGGGTCCCCGGTTCTGTGGAGGCCGGACCGGTGCTGCCAGAGCAGCCTCCGAGGACGTTCGAGCAGATGACGAAGTACTTGTCGGTGTCCACGGCGAGCCCTGGCCCGACCATCGGGTCCCACCAACCTCCGCGCCTGTACCCTTCGGAGGTCCCCCCTGCTGCATGTGAGTCTCCGGTCAGGGCGTGGACGAGCAATATGGCGTTATCCGAGGCGTCGCTCAACTCACCCCAGGTCTCGTACGCGAGGGTGACATTTTGCAGGCTTCCGCCGAGTTCGGGCTCGAAGGAGCCTATGCGATGGGATCGTAGGGCCGGGGCGTGGCTAGCGCCGGCCCCTTGGTCTAGTGTCATACTCAGTAGTAATACGGCCTCCTTCTGTGATCGGGTTCTACGCCTCTCGCGCAACCCGCTCGTAGAAGAGGCTGCCCACCTCTCCTCACATCTTCCAGGACGGTAATGACCGTCCTGCTGGATTTGGCACCTTGCGGGAGTAGCTCACAGCTACCCGTGGGTTGCCGCGGTTTCTCGGGGCCAGTTCCCTCCACCGCTCTCGATGCGAGTTCGCGCTAGGCGTTGATGCTAAAACACCAGGGGGCGCCCCGTCAAGCCGGACGCGGCTTCTGGCGAAAAGTGCTGACCCCGTACTACCTGTGGACCCAGCGAAAACGTACGTAAACCCAGGCATTCTGGTACTTCTCCAGGCCCATGCCGCGGGCGACATCCAGTGTCACGTCGATTCCGGCAGGATTGAGGACCTCCCTGCCGAACTCGTCCTTGCCCTCGTTGAAGTTCTGGTAGTAGGCGAGCTGCGCCTCCGGCTTGCAACGCGGAACGCGTTTGAACTTCGTGCGGTACTTCTTCCGCATCCAGTAATTATCGTAGGTGTTCCACGGCCCGACCTCCTTGACCTTCGGCCCCACCCTGGGCCCGTCGCTGACGCGCCGGATGTGAACCCTCCGCTGGTGGCTGAACTTGAGGTTGCGATGCGGCAGGGCGACCTCGTACCTGGTGTTCCCGTGGTACTGCGTGGCGAAGACTTTGCACAGTATCCCGTCGCTGCGATAGGAGGATGTGTCGGTCTCGGAGGTGGCCGTGAAGTCTTCCGTGGAAGCAGCCTGAACCTCCTGACCCCATTGCTCGTCCACCCAACCCTCGAGTTCGGATCTCTGACCCTCCGGCACGGTGGCCTCGACTTTCTTCTTCGTTCGTGCTACGGCCGCGGCGACCTTCTCGTCGAAGTCGGATGCGGCGACCTTCTTCGCTATCTCTTTCTTGGGGAGATCTTTGTTCGCAGCGAGCATACGCTCACTCTCACGAAACTCCTGTGCCAAGAGCTGGTTCTCGCGGCGGGTCGCAGCTAGGACCTCCTCGACCTGCCTGTCGCTGAGACCGAAATGTTCCCGAAGCTGATCAATGTTCCGCTGCTCGGAGAGGATGATGGCAATGACGGGCTTCTTGGGATCCGAGTATGCGGAGTAGTCCTCGGCCTCGAGGGCGAGAGGTTCTCCGGCCAGCAGGATCAGGACAGGTACCAGCGCGAGAAGCCCAAGGGGTGCTCGCCAGCCACCTCTGTCTCTTAGAGACGACAAACACCATCTCGCAGCGCATAGCACGGTAGACTGCACAGTGACCCCCCAGGCAGGCGCTCGAGAGCCAGGCGCCCACGTTATGTTACTTGTAACGCGCGAATGCTAACCGCTCGTGATCCCGGAATCAACATGTCGTAGTGCAGAAGGCTCAAGCGTCTTCCGCACGACGAGCACTTCAGCACGCTCAGGCTTCGCCTTCGCTTCTCAGCACGCTACGCCCTTCGGGCTACGCTTTCAGCATGTCAGCAAGGACGTGCACGCGCGAATGCTGAGATGCTGACAAGTCGCCTGGAACAGGCGGCGGGCTGAATCGCTCTCAGTACGCCCTGGCGAAGATGGCGGTCTGGCCCAGCCTTCCCGAGACGAGGTCTTTCCCCTCCTCCCGATCGAAGGGCAGGAGACGGATCGTGGCCTTAGTGTCTTCCTTTATCTTCTGCTCGGTCTCCTCCGTGCCGTCCCAGGGGGCTACTACGAATCCGCGCTCTTGGGCAATGATCTCCTCGAACTCCTCGTAGCTTTCGGCCCTTCGGGTGTTATCTTCGCGGAATGTTTCGGCCTGACGGAGCATGTTCTCCTGTATCTCCCCCATCAAACCCTCCAGCTTTTCAGCCAGCTCCTTCCGGTCCACGAACTCCTTCTCGCCGGTATCGCGCCTGACGAGGACGGCCTGTCCCTTCTCGATGTCTCTGGGCCCGAGTTCGACGCGCACAGGCACGCCCCTGAGCTCGTGCTCGTTGAACTTCCAGCCCGGCGAGTGCTCTTCGTCGAGGTCGACCTCAATCCGTATGCCGGAATCCCCCAGTTGCTTATATAGGGCCTCGGCCTCGCGGCGCACCTCTCCCTTGTTCTTGCCCCGCCAGATCGGGACGATTACAGCCTGGGTCGGCGCGATCCTCGGCGGCAACCTGAGACCCCTGTCGTCGCCGTGAACCAGGATCAAACCCCCTATCGTCCGCGTCGAAAACCCCCACGAGGTCTGGTAAGGATGGACCCTGTCCTGGTTCTCATCGAGGAACGTGATGTCGAAGGCGCGGGCGAAGTTCTGTCCGAGGTCGTGGCTGGTCGCAGCCTGCAGGGCGCGTCCGTCACCCATCAGACCCTCACAGGTGTAGGTCTCGACGGCACCGGCAAAGCGCTCGGATTCGCTCTTCGCGCCCGTGAGGACGGGAATAGCCATGGCCTCGTAGAAGCAGTCGCGGTAGACACCTAGCATACGCAGGGTCTCCTCGCGCGCCTCCTGGGCCGTCGCGTGGACGGTGTGGCCCTCCTGCCAGAGGAACTCCGCGGTCCTGAGGAACGGACGGGTTACCTTCTCCCAGCGCAGGACGTTACACCACTGGTTTATGAGGATCGGCAGGTCCCTGTAGCTCTGGATCCAGTTTCTGTAGAAGTCGCAGATGATGCTCTCTGAGGTAGGACGGATCGCGAGCCGCTCCTCCAGTTCTTCTCTGCCTCCTATCGTCACCCACGCGAGCTCTGGATCGAAACCCTCGACGTGCTCGGCCTCCTTTTTGAGGTAACTCTCGGGGATGAGCAGCGGAAAATATGCATTCCTGTGGCCCGTCGCCTTGAAGCGGTCGTCCAGGTCGCGCTGGACGCGCTCCCAGATCTCGAACCCGTAGGGCCGGATCGCAAACGTCCCCCGCACGGGCCCGTAGTCAGCGAGCTTGGCCATCCGCACGAGCTGCAGATACCACCTGCTCGGGTCCTCGCTCTTCTTGACCAGCTTCTCGACCGCTTCTGTCATCGTGGACGCTCCTCTCCTGATGAAACTCGGATCAGCAAGAGAGTATAAGCGTCTGGCGCGTTCCTGGCGAAGGTGTGGTGGAGCCCGGGGTGGAGGGCCTGTAAGATGAATTCGTTGGCCCGCCTGGGCGAACCGCTCTCGGCGCTACGGCTCGCGGCGGGATGCCCCTAGCGAATAGGAGGAGGCATGAGCAACGACCTCGAACAGATGACAGCGGCCTTCGGCCCCCGAGTGCGCGACCTGGCGGCGCGCACTCGGGCCCTCATCGTCGACATCTACCCTGAGGTGGTGGAGGTACCATGGCCGCGGCAGAACGTTGCGGGCTACGGCGTGGGCCCGAAGAAGATGAGCGAGCACTACTGCTACATCGCCCTCCACGATGATCACGTGAACCTGGGCTTCAACCAGGGCGCGGAGCTGCCCGACCCCGAGGGCCTGCTGGAGGGGCCGGGGAAGGTGCTGCGCCACACGAAGATAGCCGAACCCGAAGACCTCGAAGACCCCGCCCTGCGCCGGCTCCTCGAGGTGGCCAAGGACCACCGCGTATCGACCCGGTAAGGGCAGCCCGGCATCGAAGCACCGCCCCAGACGTAGGGTTTACAGAGCCCATTTCAGCGGTCGACAGCGCCCTATCAGTAACGGTATGTGAAGTTCTCGAGGAACACGTAGCCTACGAGCGTCGCCAATAACAGGATGCTCATGACGGCGACTGCGATGTTCGATAGCCTTGGCTTGAGCCTGACGGTACTCACGATCGTTCCTTCTTCTCTTCTTACGTTCAACCGCGCGACAGCGTAGGTGTTCATCACCAGTGCGAGACTCAGTCCACCGAGAAACATGAATGGCGAGACCACGTTGAATACGACCCGCCGACCGGCGACGGAGAGAAAGGCCTCCAGAGGATCGAACAGAAACCCTACTCCGAGCCCGTACTTCAGGAGGGACGCCGACACGAAGTACAGCGGGGCGAGAAGAAGTACGAAGCCAATGAAGGCCAGCTTGCGATAGTACATTGCTACCTCCTCATGTTCGGCGCGGGGTGTGATCCTCTGCGCCACCGCCGTCCTTGACAGATCGGAGATCCTCCTGATCCACAACAGCGCAACCCTACTCCTGCCACCTCGTTCGCACGCTTCCCTGTACTGATCTTCGGCCCGTAGCGGTCCGGAGGCAGATGGCGCGCCCTGCAAGTCACTCGGGCATCGATCTATGCAAGATCCCGTATGCCAACATCCTAGAATTCACCCTACAGCATCACTTAGGCTCCTTCATCTCCGGTCCCGGCACATCTTCCTCTCCTAGAACCCGGAGGATAC
>CADCVF010000068.1 GCA_902806095.1 uncultured Rubrobacteraceae bacterium | reverse complement strand
GGTACCCGAACGGATCGGCACACCTTACCGTGGCGGTATGAGAGAGAACAGGCTAAGCACCTACAGGATCTCCGAGGCTGCCCGCGAGATCGGCATCTCTGCCGAGTGGCTGAGGGTGGGGGAGAGCAGAGGCTTCTTCCCCCGGCCCTCCGCGACCGCAACGGCCACCGCTACTACACCGAGGAAGATATAGAGCGCATGCGCAAAGGACGAAGCCGGCGCCAGCGGGAGCCGTACGACGACCGGAATGAGCGCGTCGTCGTCGGCTACGTCGCGCCTGGACCCGTTTGCCATCCCACCCGCTACCCCGGCAGCACCTCGTTCGCCCCGAACGCGACGACTTCGGCAAGGGTCGCCGAGCGCACCACCTCGCCCCGCGTGTACATCCCGACCGTGCCGTAGCCGCCCGCCCGCGGCCCCGAATGGACCTCGACGACACCGGCGCGGAGGTCCACCAGCCAGGCCTCCGGCACCCCGGCGCTAGCGTAGAGGGGCAACTTGGTGTTCCGGTCGTAGGAGACGCTGGTGTCGGCCACCTCTACCACGACCAGGGTGTCCATCGCCTCCGGCACCCGGCCGCGGACCCCTGCCTGGTAGAGGACGAGGTCAGGGTAGTGCTCGCCGTGCTCGCCGAGGACGAGCGGGTTCTGCACGCTCACCACAAAGCGGCCGGCCTCCCTATGGTCAGCCAGCACGCCGGTGAGGGCGTTGACCGACTCCACGTGCCGCCACCCGATGGGCGTCATCTCGACTATCTCCCCCTCCACCAGCTCCACCCGGTCGTCCTCGCCGAGGATGCCCACCTGGCCCATCTTGCGGAACTCTTCGACGGTGAAGCGGTGCTTTGCGACCCCCGCTTCCAACACCTTCTCGATCACCTCCCCGCCCTTCGGCCTCTACCGACCAACTCCGCCGTGCTCACCCCGAGGGCCTTGGCCAATCTGCGCACCGTGCGACCCTGGGGCCCGCTGCGACGAGTGTACATCAGGGCACGAAGCCGGGACGCCCCGTGGTCGCTTGACCTAGCGTGCCGCCCCGAAGAAGAACACATCATCTCCGTTTCTGCTTATGGACAATCCGCGCAGCCAGGAACGAGATATTGTCCTCTGCTCGGTTGAGGTAATCTGTGCAGCGTGATCGGTCCCAAGCCCCGTTCGGATAGATGGCCCTGAGGAAGTGACTGGACAGACTCTTATCAGACGGCGTTCCGCACTACGTCTGACTCTATGACGACGGCGTGACCGCCGAACGCTACACGGCAGTATTCACAGGGCTTCTCTCGTTGAAGAAGCCTGGCGAGTATCTCTACGTGCGCATGGGCGATGATCCACTCGGTACCGGCGGCTGCACGGTGAGCCGTGGCCGTCCGCCTTACGGGGAGCTAGGCCGCGAGGTCTCGTGCGGGGATCTCCAGAGGCTAGCGACGAGGGTTTGAGAGTCGTCAATGCGGTTCTGATAGGGACTGTGATGGTTAGTTCCGGCCTTAAGGCTGCCCGCGAGTTCTGGTCCAACCGCACTTGGCGAGCACCTCTTCGGCGATGTTGGCCACCCGCCTGCCGCTGGTCTTCACGACGATGGTGCCTTCTCCGTCGGCCTCACGCGCCAACGCACGAGCCTGCTCCACCGAGCGCCTGGAATGATAGGCCTCCCCCGAACCAACCTCCCGCCTACGCACCCGCTCCAGGAGCGTGTCTTCGGAGGCGCACAGGCGAAAGACCGTGATCTTTGCGCCAGGCACGGCCGCCCTTACCCACGGCAGCTCGTGCTCCAAGGACACCGCCACCATAACGAGGAGCAGCCGCGGAGCACCGGCGGCGGATAGGTTCTCCCACACTGCGGCGAGGTTGCGCTCCGTCAGCGCCGTCTTGTGCGGGTCGTCCGGGGGCGGCGGGAAGATACGGTCGAGTTCGTCGGTGTCCACCAGGGCATGGGCTATCCCGGCGGCTTCCAGCGGCACCGAGACTTCGTGGGCGACTGTGGTTTTCCCGGAGCCTACGGGGCCGGTGATGAGGATCGTGGGTACGAAGGCGACCACCCCCTGAGCGCCAGTCTAGCGCCTTGAATACCGAAGTGCCTTGAGTGGTAATTCTGCTAACTTCGCCTTGACGGAGATCCACTAGGTTCGCATGTCTCCCATTCTGGGAAGTCCGATGTTAGGGGTGCTTCGATTCGTCGGGTACGATGGCTCCTTTCAGAAACCGCGTGGCAGCTAGCTGCTCATCGGTGACTTGGGCTCTTTGGAGGCTGGCTCTTCGGAGCGGACCAGCAAGAAGACGTTTTCGCAGTTCTCCTTGACGCGGTCGATCTTATCGACGTAGGCCGTGTCGGCGTCGCCAAGCCCGCACTTCACAACATCCCTTCCATCGTCCCCGGCGCTGTTGATCGTGTCATTACCGAAGTTACCGAGGAGCATGTCAGTACCGGTATTGCCGTATATGCGGTCGTTACCTTCTCTGCCAACCACCGTGTCGTTACCAGAGCCGGCGTAGATCACGTCAGCGGCTGCTAAACCGGAGACGTAGTCTGCGCCCCCACTGGCGTGGATCACATCCGCTTTATCTGTGCCCACGAGGTCATCGGGCCCCGGGGTGCCATCTATGGTATCGGCCAGCGCCACCCCGCTCAGCAGCAGCACTCCCAGCCCCATGCTCGCCATAATCAGTAGTGCCCGTCGTCTCATGAGGAGGTCCCCCTCTTCTACATCTAGGGGCGGGGAGCTCTAAGAGACCGTTGCTTGCCCGCCCCGGTTAGCTAACGTGGGCAGTATATACCCGTTCAGGAGGGACGCCACCTCCTTCGCCGAAGGGTGGCATAGACTTCGATCCAGGGATGATCCACCTCGCACGGGAAAACGCTGGTAAGCACTCAGCTTCACACGTCTCTTTCGAGGCAACGGACACACGGCATCCTCACTTCCTAGACGGATTCTTCGACGTGGTGCTGAACCGCCACGCCCCTACCGAGGTGGCCGAGATCGTAAGGGTCCTCCGTCCCGGTGGCGTGTTCATGACGCAGCAGGTGGGGCGGAGAAACACCGAGAACATCCACTCGGTCTTCGGGTTCGATCCGACCATCGAGTGGCCCGAGGATTTCCACGACGTGCACACCAGGGCGCGAGCCTTCTCTGAAGCCGCCTGCGAAGTAGTGGCGCACGGAGAGTACGACGTCGGTTACAGTTTCCTCGATGTGGAGTCGCTCGTGTTCTGGCTCAAGGCCGTCCCGATGCCTTTCGATCCCGAGCTCGATTGGCGGCAGGTACATGAAATCTTCGCCCGCTACAGCAGCCCGCGCGGCTTGGAGACGAACGAGCACCGCGAGTTGCTGATCGCAAAAAAGCAGTAGCCCGGCAGATGGAGGCGCTAGCTGAGGTGTTAGTCGTCCAGACGTTACGGTACCCTGTGCAGCACGATCGATCCCAAGCCCCGTTAGGATAGATGGCCTTGAGGAATAGACTGGACAGGCTCTTGCCGGACGGCGTTCCGCGCTACGTCTGACTCTATGACGACGGCGGCGTGACCGCCGAACGCTACACGGCCGTGTTCACGGGGCTTCTCTCGCTGAAGAAGCCAGGCGAGTATCTCTACGTGCGCATGGGTGAGGATCCACTCGGTGCCGGGGGCTACACGGTGAGCCGTGGCCGTCCGCCTTACGGTAAGTTGGGATGTGAGATCTCGTTCGAGGATCTCCCCGAACGTTGCAAACAACTGGTACTGGACACATACCAAGAAGTGTGGAATCTTTAGCGTTACGAAGTCCGGAGCTGGGGGCATATACAGGAGTATCAGCGACCCCCGAGGAGGCTATCGTGGACTTCGACCCCGACGACGCGAGGCAGTACCTGGAAGGCGTAGATTATCCGGCGAGCAAGGAGGACCTGGCATCGGCCGCCGAGGGCAAAGGGGCGCCGGAGGAGCTGGTGGCGAGGCTGCGTACCCTGGGCCGTCCTGACTTCTCGGGACCGGACGAGGTCGTGGCCGAGCTGGAATCCTCGCCCACTGCGGGATGATCCCATGAAAGAGACGAATTCCTTACTTCTGCCCAGAAGGAACGAGAACCCGGAGTTTGGGAGCGGTTCGGTCTTCTTTGTCGGGAACGCTACGGTTCTGATCCGCTACGCGGGATTCACCATCCTTACCGACCCCAACTTCCTTCACGCCGGCGACCACGTACATCTGGGCTACGGACTGACTTCAGTGCGCCGGACCGACCCGGCCGTGGAGATAGATGACCTGCCCTCGCTCGACTTCGTCTTGCTCTCGCACCTGCACGGCGACCACTTCGACCGCGTCGCCGAGCGCAAACTCAACAAGGCGACCCCGATCCTCTCCACCCGTCATGCCACGTCTTACCTCGATAAGGTCGGCTTCACCAGGACCCACCCGCTAAAGACCTGGGAGGCGATCGAGGTGCGAAAGGGGAAGGCAACCCTGAACCTCACGGCGATGCCAGGTACTCACGGGCCGGGACCGCTCGGCGCGGTGCTGCCGCCCGTTATGGGCAGCATGCTGGATTTTGCGGACGGGGAAGGAGGGACCCGCCTGCGGATGTACATCAGCGGGGACACCCTGATCCACGACCGCCTGAGAGAGATACCGCGCCGCTTCCCCGACGTGGACCTCGCGCTCTTGCACCTCGGAGGCACGAGGGTCCTCGGTATCATGGTAACCATGGACGCGGAGCAGGGGGTGGAGGCCATGAGGATCGTAGACCCCCGCACTGCCATCCCCATCCACTACAACGATTACGAGGCCTTCAAGTCGCCGCTGGACGACTTCAAACAAGCCGTGAACGAGGCCAGCCTGGAAGACCGGGTCCACTACATGAGCCACGGCGACACCTACGAGTTCGAGGTTCCCGGCGTAGGCACCGGGGTTTGACATCGACGCCGGGGCCTCACCGCTCATAGCCGCGATTTCCCCAGACACCGTAGGGGCGGTTCGCGAACCGCCCGAACCACGAACCGCCTATCTCAACGTCTTCTTCAAGACGTGGTGGCTGTAGCCAGTAGGATAATCCGGGATGTCCGCAACGATCTCGTAGCCGAACTTTTCGTAGAACCCGGGTGCCTGGAAGCTGAACGTCGTCAGAAAGACACCCTGGCACCCCTGCATCCTGGCTTTGTCTTCGGCGGCCCTGAGGAGCCTCGCCCCGTAACCCTGGCCGCGAAACGGCTCGGCTACCTACAGCGCGTCGAGGTCGAGCCACCCTCCCCAGACGTGACCTAAAGCGCCGCCGAGCACCGCGCCCCGCTCGTCTTTGAGGTAGATGGCGAGCGGGCTGTAGTAGGAGTCCCCGGTAACCCCGACGTTGAAGAGCCCGAGGCTATCGCGCACGAAGGCGGCGTCCTCCGCGTCGCCCCTGGGTTCCGAGACGATCCTTGGGTCCGTCATGATCTGGCTACGCGGGTATTTCGAGAACGATCTTGCCCATCCCGCTACCTTCTTCCATAAGGTGGAGGGCCGAGGCAGTCTCTTTGAGTGGAAAGGTCTCGTTCACTTGCGGACGCAGGCCGTGCTCGGCGTAGAGGTCGAGCATCGCGCCAAACTCCTCGGGTGTGCCCATCGCCGTACCGAGAACGTCGAGGTTCTTGAGCGCGAGACGAATCGTCATCATCTTCGGTGTCGGGCCGGCGGTCGCCCCGAACACGACGATACGGCCGCCCGGCTTGGCCAGCGAAACGAGGGCGTTGAAGTTATCACCGCCGACGTGGTCGACCGAGAGGTCGACGCTCCCGGCCATGCTCTTGAGCTCTTTGTTCCAGTCCTCCGAGTTGTAGTTGACGCCCCCCTCCGCGCCGAGCTCCTTGGACTCTTCGATCTTCTCGTCGCTCCCCGAGGTCACGAACACACGGGCGCCCAAAGCGGTGGCGATCTGGACCAGAAAAGTAGCCACCCCACCGCCAACACCGGGCACGAGCACGGTCTCGCCCTCCGCGACACTGCCACGCGTCAAGAGCGCCCGATAGGCCGTCAGGGCGGCGAGCGGCAACGCCGCGGCCTCCTCGTGCGAAAGATGCGAGGGCTTTGGGAAGACGTGGTCGAAGGGCACCTTGATAAACTGGGCGAACGTCCCATCGTCGGGAATACCAAGAATACGATACTCATTGCCAGGTACCCGCGGGTCATCTCCCCAGTAGAGCGCAGGGTTTATGACGACCTCGGTCCCCTCATCAGGCCCCTCGGCCCCCTCTCCGCGCGCAACGACCTCTCCTGACCCGTCAGATCCCGGAATCATCGGGAGAATGTCCGGCGTGACGCCGGGATACTGCCCCTGGGTGGCGAAAAGATCCCGGCGATTCAGAGCCGCCGCCCGCAGCCGGACCACGGTCTCACCAGGTCCCGGCTCCGGCTCAGCCACATCCTCATAGACGAGCTCGTCAGGCCCTTCGAGTTCGTGCAGTCGAATGGCTTTCAAGGTCGCTCCCTTCGGTCGTGTTAGCACTTCAGCATTTCAGCACGCACCCTGACGGGTGCTTCTCAGCACTTCAGCTTAGTACGGATGCGTGTGCCGTGCATTCGTGCGAAGGATTCGCTCATCATGCTCGGCCAGTTGTTGGGGTAACGGTTCATCATGAGATGCCTTTAGCTGACATACTGAAATGCTGACAAGCGGAGGCCGAAGGCCGCAGCGTGCTGACGTGCTTCTACACGAATGCGCTTATACCCGTTACGTCGCGACCCACTATCAACGACTGTATCGTGTCTGTGCCTTCGTACGTATAGACGATCTCCATGTCGGAGAGGTGCCTCGCTACGTGGTACTCGAGCAACACCCCGTTGCCGCCCATGATGTCGCGGGCGTCGGCGCAGACCTGCTTGGCCTTGCGGGCGTTGTTCATCTTGGCGAGGGAGGCCATCGGTCCTGTCATCTTGCCCTGCTCCTGCAGCTGGGCTAGGCGGAAGCACATTAGCTGCATGTTGGTGATCTCCGCTAGCATGCCGGAGAGCTTGTTCTGGATGAGCTGGAAGCCGGCTATGGGCTTGCCGAACTGAACTCGTTCTTGAGCATATTGGAGTGCCGCTTCGTAGGCCGCTATGGCGTGTCCTATGGCCTCCCAGGCGACGCCGCTGCGGGTGGCGGTCAGGACCTTGTTTGTGTCCTTGAAGGAGTTGGCGTTTTCGAGCCGGTTCTCGCCGGGGACGTATACATCCTCTAGATCAATGTCCGGTTGCCAGACGGCGCGCTTGCCCATCTTGCCCTGTATTAGCTCGGTGGAGTAGCCGGGGTGATGCTCGCCGTTCTCGTCTTTTTCGAGTACGAAGGCTTTTACTTGCCCGTCCTCGACGTCGCGGGCCCAGATTATGACGAGGTCGGCGAATGTGGCGTTGCCGATCCAACGTTTCTTGCCGTTCAAGATCCAACCGTCCCCGTCACGTCGGGCCGTTGTCTCCAGCATGACTGAGTCAGACCCATGATCAGGCTCCGTCAAGCCCCAGGCCCCGATCTTCTCCATCCTCGCCATCCCGGGGAGCCATCTACGTTTTTGCTCCTCGGAACCGCAGATGGCTACTGTCCCCATCGCGAGCCCTGAATGGACGCCGAAGAAGGTGTTCAAACTTCCGTCCCCACGAGCCATCTCGATCGCACAGAGACCCGCAGCGACCTGGCTCATGCCAGGACACCCGTACTCCTCGATGGGGCCGCCGGCTATGTGCAAAGCTGCAACTTTGGGCACGAGTTCGAACGGGAACTCGGCCTTCTCCCAGTACTCGTTTATTATCGGGATGACCTCGGCGTCGGCGAAAGCCCTGATCCGGTCCCGGATCTCACGCTCCTCAACAGTAAACAGCTCGTCGAGCAGATAGTAGTCAGTCCCCAATGACCTGGTGACGTCGGCGATCACTGATGTTCCTCCTTGTATGGCCTCTCCAGAATCCCAACTCTATAGGGACCTAGACCTCTACGCAAACTTATTATCCATGTTATTATCAATTTTGACAAGTTTTCGATGAGAGGGGAGTGAGGGCGATGGAAAGAGCGGTTGGGCGGTCGGTGGAGAGGACGACACCGAAGGACGTCTTCTTGAGCGAGGTCAAGACGCGGGACGTCTTTCCGCTGTTGATTTTGCACATCGTGCGGGAGGAGCCTGCTTACGGGAACTCCATCATGGCGCAGATACGTGAGATCTGTGCTGGGACCATGAGCGTCTCGCCGAACACGGTATATCCACTGCTCAGGCGGCTCGAGGAGAAGGGGTACGTTGAGGGGGAGTGGGAGCGGCCTGATACGAGGAGCCGGCGCTTCTACAAGATAACGGGGCGCGGGGAAGAGAAGTACGCTGAGATCAAGGGCAGATTCGAAGCCCACCTCTTAAGGGTAAGAGAGGCTATCGAGTCGTTGCACAGAGAACTCTACGGATAGGATCGGGAGGCCCGATGTCGCACAGGATCAGGAAGGTAGCCGTACTCGGCGCGGGCACGATGGGCGCCGCCATCGCGGCCCACTGCGCCAACGCGGGACTGAAGGTGGACCTGCTCGACATAGCCTCCGAAGACGACGATAAGAATGCCGTCGTAGTGGCCGGCTTCGAAAGGATGCAGAACGCCAGGCCAGCGGCGCTCATGGCCGAGAGCGTGGCAGAGAGGATCAGGACCGGGAACTTCGAAGAGCACTTCGGGCGCGTCAGCGAGGCGGATTGGATCGTCGAGGCCATAATCGAGAAGCTCGAACCCAAGAGAGACCTTATGCAGCGCGTCGAGGATACGGCGAAAGAGAATGCCATCATCTCGACCAATACCTCGGGGATACCGTTGCACAGCATCTCAGAGGAACGTTCCGAGGGGTTCAAGAAGCGTTTTGTGGGCACGCACTTCTTCAACCCGCCGCGCTATCTGAAGCTGATGGAGATCATACCTACGGAGGACACGGACCCGGAGATCGTGGAGTCCATCAGGAACTTCGGGGAGCGTGTGCTCGGCAAGGGCGGCGTCATCGCTAAAGATACCCCCAACTTTATCGGGAACCGCCTGGGCACCTTCGCCGGCATGCAATCAGCGCGCTACGCCTTCGAGAACGGGTACGGCATCGAAGAAGTAGATGCCATAACAGGACCGCTCATCGGGCACCCCAAGACCGCCACGTTCAGGCTCAACGACCAGGTCGGGCTGGACATCGCTGTCGGCGTCGCCGAGAACCTCTACGAGGCCGTCCCCGAGGATGAGTCGCGCGAGGAACTAAAGCCGCCGGAGAAGCTCCAGGAGATGCGGGAGAAGGACCTGCTCGGCAACAAGTCCGGCGCCGGTTTCTACAAGCGGGACAAGCGCGACGGCAAGACCGTCTTCGACGTCATCGACCTCGAGACCTTCCAGCACCATCCCGCCGAGAATCCCGAGATCCCTATAGCCACAGAGGCACAGGAACAGGGCGACCTCGCAGCGAGACTGCGTTTCCTGATCGAGAAAGCCGACGAGGACAAACACGCCCGCTACATCAGGGACACGTTGCTGCCGTACATGGCATACGCCTCAAGGCGGGTACCGGAGATCTCCGACACCCTGGAAGACGCGGACCATGCGATGGAGTGGGGTTTCGCCCACCAGACAGGACCCTTCCGCACCTGGGACCTGCTCGGCGTGCGCGAGACCGCAGAGAAGATGCAGTCCATGGACATCGAGGTCGGTGGCTGGGTACAGGAGATGCTCGACGCCGGAAACGAGAGCTTCTACAAGACCGAGGACGGTACCGAGCTCCAGTTCAGCCCGGTCGAAAAGCAATACGTGCCCGTACGCGAGGACCCGATGTACATCTCATTGGATCGGCTGCGGGACGAGGGCAAAGAGCTCGAACGAAACGACTCGGCGAGCCTGCTCGACCTCGGCGACGGTGTTCTTTGCCTCGAGTTCCACTCCAAAGGCAACGCCATAGACGCGGGGACGCTCGAGATGGGCAACAGGGCACTCGCGGCGCTAGAGCGCGACGCCGTGGTCGGGCTCGTCATCGGCAACGAGGGCAGGAACTTCTCCGTTGGCGCGAACCTCGGTGAGATGGCCCACGCCGTCCAGAACGGGGATTTAGATCAGATCGCTGAGAGCGTCGACGCCCTACAAAACCTCCTGATGGCCTTCCGCTTCGCCCCGAAACCCGTCGTCGCGGCCCCGCACGGCCAGACCCTCGGCGGGGGACTGGAGGTGTGCCTCCACTCGGACCGCATCGTCGCCGCCGGCGAGACGTACATGGGCCTCGTCGAGGTGGGGGTAGGCTTGATTCCTGCCGGTGGGGGCACCAAGGAGATGGCCCGCCGCCTCGTCTCCCCGGCGCTCCACACCGCCCCAAGCACCCCGCCGCTGCCCTTCCTCCAGAAGGCCTTCGAGCAGATAGCCCTGGCGAAGATGGCGAGCAGCGCCCTCGAGGCCAAAGAGGTGGGCTTCCTCACCGACGACGATCGCATAGTAATGAACGCCGACCACCTAATCTCCGCAGCCAAGCGCGAGGTCGAGGACCTGGCCGACGGCTACACGCCGCCTGAGCACGGCGAGAACGTCTACGCTGTCGGCGCGACGACGCGCGCGGCCCTCGAGGTCGGGGTCAAGACGCTGCAGTGGGGGCGCTACGCCAGCGAGTACGACGGCGTGATCGCCGGCCACCTCGCCTACGCCCTCACCGGCGGTGGCATAAACCAACCCCAGTGGGTGAGCGAGGAGTACGTACTGGGCCTGGAGAAAGAAGCGTTCCTCTCGCTTCTGGAGAATGAGAAGACCCACGAGCGCATCGAAGCGCTACTGAAAACAGGAAAGCCGAAGAGAAACTAGCTTGTCAGCACTTCAGCACGCCGCCTTTGGCCGCTTGTCAGCCGGTCAGCAAGTCACCCGGTCAGGTAATGCCGCGAAGCGCGCAGCCGGGCCTTGTGATGTGCCGGGCCGGCCAAAGAGCCTCGAACGGCGCGCATGCTGAAATGCTGAAGTGCTGACCAGCTGAAATGCTAAGCGACCGAAGGGAGCGACAATGCGAGAAGCCGTGATCGTTTCGGGGGCGAGGACCGCCGTCGGACGGGCGCCGAAGGGTACGCTGCGGGCGATGCACCCGGTGGACATGACCGCCGCCGCCATCCGCGAGGCGGTCGAGCGGGCGGAGGGGTTGGAGCCCGCGGACGTCGAGGACGTCATCATCGGGTGCGCGATGCCCGAGGGGACGCAGGGGAACAACATGGCCCGGCTCGCTTCGCTTCGGGCTGGCATGTCCGAGCAGGTCCCCGCGCAGACCGTCAACCGTTTCTGCTCTTCGGGTTTGCAGACCATCGCCAACGCGGCCGAGAGGATCATGACGGGCCAGGCCCAGACGATCCTCGCGGGTGGCTGCGAGCACATGTCCACGACGGTCGAGATGCCGAACTTCTCCCCGAGCCCTTCGCTCGTCGAGACTAACCCCGCCGTCTACATGGGGATGGGACTCACGGGTGAGCAGGTCGCCAGGGAGTTCGGCGTGAGTCGGGAAGACCAGGACGAGATCGCGCTCCGCAGCCACACCCTCGCCCAGAAGGCCGTGGAGAGCGGGCGCTTCGACGAGGAGATCGTGCCCCTCGACGTCGAGTTCGACTGGGTGGATGAGCACGGCGAAGTACAGCACATGGAGACGACCTTCAGGCGCGACGAGGGGCCGCGCGACACGTCGCTGGAGAAGCTCGCGAAGCTCCCGACCGTCTTCCAGCAGGACGGCACCGTCACGGCGGGCAACTCATCGCAGAGGAGCGACGGGGCGGCGGCGGTCGTGGTTATGGAGCGGGAGGAGGCAGAGAGGCGTGGGTTTAAGCCGCTCGCGCGCTTCGTCGGGTTCGCCGTCGGGGGGGTGAGGCCCGAGATCATGGGCGTAGGACCGACCGTCGCCATCCCGAAGGTGCTGAAGCTCGCCGGCCTCACCATCGAGGACATCGACCTCGTCGAGTTCAATGAGGCCTTCGCGGCGCAGTTTCTGGCCGTTGTACGCGAGGTCGGGCTGGATCTTGAGAAGACCAACGTCAACGGCGGCGCAATCGCGCTCGGCCACCCGATGGGCGCGACAGGCACGAAGCTCACGGTACAGCTGATCCACGAGATGAAGCACCGCGGCTCGAGGTACGGTCTCGTCACCATGTGCATCGGCGGCGGCATGGGCGCTGCGGGCATCTTCGAGAACCTGCAGAACTAGCCGTCAGCTCTCAGCATTTAGCATGGAGAAGGTATGATGAACGGACCCGCATGGAACCATCAATACCTCGATGCTGACGGTATCCGGGTCCACTACGTCCGCCACGGTGAAGGACTTCCCCTGGTGCTGCTGCACGGGTGGCCCGAGTTCTGGTATACGTGGCGCAAGAACATCTCGGTCCTCGCCGGAGAGTTCGACGTGGTCGCACCCGACCTCAGGGGCTTCGGCGACACCGACAAGCCTGGCCTGCCCAACCCCCCGAAGAAGCTTCTGGGCAACCTCGTGGAGGATCTACGCGCCCTCGCGGACGCTCTTGACTTCGAGAGGTTCGGGGTTGTCAGCCACGACGTGGGCGCTTACGTGGCGCAGGGGTTCGCCCGGAAGTGCCCGGAGCGTTTGAGCGGGCTGTTGTTCTTCAACTGTCCGTATCCGGGGATCGGAAGACGCTGGGCGGCGCCGGATAGCATAAACGAGATCTGGTACCAGACCTTCAACCAGCAGCCGTGGGCCGCCTCTCTGGTGGGGGAGAACAGGAAGACTTGCCAGGCCTACGTCCGCCACTTCCTCGACCACTGGGCGCACGCGCCAGGCCTCTTCGACGAGGACCTCAACCTCTGGGTGGACAACTTCATAAAGCAGGGCAACCTTCAGGGCGGGTTCGACTGGTACGTCGGCACGAACGAGTCGAGGTTGGATCTCATCCGCAACGGCCCGCCCGAGTTGCCGAAGATAGAGACGCCAACCCGCGTCCGGTGGGGCGAAAGCGACCCCGTCCTCAAAGTGGAGTGGGCCGACAGGCTCGGAGACTACTTCGCGGATCTGGACTTCTCTCCGGTAGAGAAAGCCGGACACTTCGTCCATTTCGAGCGGCCTGATCTCGCCAACCGTGAGATCTCCGATTTCTTCAGAGCAATAGCGTGACCGTCGCCCCCTCCGAGCTCGCCACACAACCCATCGGTGAGGTTGCCCCGGTGGCGGAGGGCGTCTGGCAACTCAAGCTGCCGGTACCGTTCCCGCTGCGCTTCGTCTCTGTGTACCTCGTCCGAGGCGACGACGGCTGGACCCTCGTTGACACGGGCTACGACTACCCGCCGGCCCGCGCGGCGTGGGAGACAGGGGCCGCCGAGGCCGGCTGCGACCTCGCGCTGAACGTGGAACGGATCGTGGTGACGCACTTCCACCCCGACCACATCGGGGCGGCGCGTTGGCTGGGGGAGAAGACTGGTGCGCCGGTCTGCATGATGGAGCGCGAGATCCCCTTCGCCCGTAAACTCTGGGGCTCCTCCGATGCTGGCTCATTCGCGGAGTACCTGGGGCGGCAGGGTATGCAACGCGACCTGGCCGAAGAGGCAGCCGCCGTGATGAGGTATGTTCTGCCGCTGCCCGAAGAGATGGTTCCGCTCCGTCCCACTGAGAAGCTGGCGATGGGGGAGGGAGCAGTTCGCATCATCCACGTTCCGGGGCACGCGGACAACCAGCTCGTGCTGCACGATGAGGCTCGGGATATCCTCTTCGCCGCGGACCATCTGCTGCTCGGGATCACGCCAAACATCGGGCTTTGGCCCGAGTCCCAACCGCACCCGCTCGCCCGCTACCTGGAGTCGCTGGAGAACATGCGCGGACTCGGCGCAGACCTCGTACTCCCCGGACACGGTCCCGTCTTTCACGACCTCGACGGCCGCATAGAGGAGTTGATTTCCCATCACGAAGAGCGGCTAGACGTGATGCGGCGAGCGATCTCGGACCGTCCGAAGACACCGTATGAAGTCTCCCGCCTCGTGTTTCGCGGCACCCTGACAGAGCATCAGCGGTGTTTCGCGCTCGCCGAGACGCTTGCACACCTGGATCACCTCGTCCTCGAAGGCCGGGCGCAGGGGGTACAGAAGGAGGAGTACGTAGCCTACCGGACCGCATAGCTCCCGCACATGTCAGCGAGTCGGCAAACAAAAAGCTGACAAGCTGAAGTGCTGACCAGCGCGGGATGGGGAAGGGGCAACCATTCCCCGTCCCGCTATCACAGGAGCAGCAAGGTCAAGAGCCCCAGGTACACCATAGCGGCGACGGCCATGAGGAGGCCGAACCCCAGGTTGCTCCTTGGTCCGATCTCCAGTGGATGCAGTCCGGTCAGCCGCGAGAGCATGGTGACGGCGCTCGAAAACGGGGTGAGAAGCAGCGTGCACTGGGCACCGAGCAGTAGTGCCGCCGCCCACAGCGCCGGAGCCGGTCCTCCGTCCAGTGGGAAGGCGGCGTTGAGCAGGAGCACCATCGGGATGACGTGGATGCCGGCGATGAAACCCACGCCCATGATGACCGCGAGCGCAGGGGCGACCAGGACGGTGGGCAGGGCCGAGAGCAATGCGCCGAGCGGCGTGAGGGCGCCGAGGGCTTGCAGCGAGAGGACGAGGATTCCGGCGGCCCCGAAAAGGGCGAACTCGGAGTGCGAGGCCGTGAGCGACCCGCGCGTCTCGTGTCCGAGCCGTACCAGGGGCGACGCCCGGCGGGTGAGCACGGCCGCGAGCGCCGCGATAAAGAGAACAATCGTCGCGACCGTCACAGCGATGGCCGCCGTAAGCGGAAGCCCGGGAAACGCCACGTTGACCAGCGCGACGGCGGCGACGAGCACTACAGGGTAGAGGAGGACGGCGGCAGCCCCCCGGTCCAGCGGCGCCTGCGGCATCTCTTGCACCTCGCCCCCCGCCTTCTGGGCGAAGAGCAACGTCCCCGCGAGGCCGAGGAGCACGAAGGGTAGCGTAACCGCGAGGAGCTTCGGGTAGGAGACGCCGGTCAGAACGATGGTCGTCGCGGTCAGGACGTTCAGGTTGGTCCAGAGGGGTGCGAATGAGAAGGCGCGCCCGGCCCACTTCAAGGCCTCCAGGCGCTCTTTGGGCGCTGCGCGGCCCGAGATCACATCTATTAGGACGAACGCTCCCACATCGAGGACGGCCCCGAGGACTTGCCCGAGGACCCCGGCCGTCGCCTTTACACTTACGCCCCTGCGGGTCAGCGCCGCCATCAGGGCCCGTATCTGCACCTCGTAGCGGGCAGCCTGGATCGGATACCCCGCCATGCTGAGGACGAGCAACACAGCCACGATCCCGAAGTAAGTGGGCATCCCCCCGAGGAAGTCCGCGAAGTCGAACCGTCCAGTGAAAGTGACCGCGCCAAGCGCCGCGAAGGCGACCAGGACGAAGGCCCTGTGAAAGGCGCTCGACCACGGCACCGAGATCACGAACAACACCGCTCCCACTCCTAGAAAAAGGTCAGTCCCTATAGAGTCCGGCGCGAACGTCTGCCACACGTAGCACGCCAGAAAGACGATGCCGAGCACAGGACGCAACCCATCCAGATATGGCCTCACGCTCTTCGTACTCTGTGGCTTGTCGGTGTTCTCAATTGCCTCTAACTCGCTTCCGGATCGCCGTAATGCAGCCTTCACGCACGATTCTAGAGCATGGGGGGACGGCAGTAGGGAGCGGTGAGGTAACCTCTAGGCCGCGAGCCCCCAGAGGGGATCGAGTATGCGCTCTCTGGCCAGAGGATGGTAACCGGGCAGTGCACAATATAATCTTCCTCGATGTCGCAGTAGAGAGGATGTGGCCATGCCAGCATCAGCCAGGATGACCGACTCGTTTGGCAGGACCGTGTTGTTGGCCGTCCTGCTCGCTCTCCTGTGCGCGGGCTGCGACCAGCCCGCAGAAGAGAGTGGAAAGAGCGGTAACGACATAGAGCCGATCTCCACAGGCCAAGGTGAGAAAAAGGAGGACACCGCAGGTTCCGGTGGGGATCCCGTGGAGCGGGTCGAGATCAGCACACTCGCCACGGAGTTGGAGGTGCCATGGTCGTTCGCGTTTCTACCCGGCGGTGACGCCCTCGTTACCGAGCGTGACTCGGGGAAGCTTCTGCGGGTAAGTCCCTCCGGTGACGTTCGGGAGATCCAGACATTGCCTGAGGGTGGCTCGGGTGAGGGTGGGCTCCTCGGCGTCGCCGTCTCCCCCGACTACGAGGATGACCGCTATATCTACGCCTACTACACGACCGAAGCAGACAACCGCGTCGTCAGGTTCCGCATGGGCGAGACGCCCGAGCCCATACTGACGGGCATCCCGGTCAACACGTACCACGACGGAGGTAGGATCAAGTTCGGTCCAGACGGCATGCTCTATGTGAGCACCGGCGACGCCGGAGATGCCGAAAACTCCCAGAACAGGAACTCTCTCGGGGGTAAGATCCTGAGGATAGAGCCCGATGGTTCCATCCCACCTGACAACCCGTTCCCCGACAGCCCCGTCTACTCCTACGGCCACCGCAACGTGGAGGGGCTCGCATGGGACGCGCGGGGACGACTCTACGCCAGCGAGTTCGGCGAGAATACGTGGGATGAGGTCAACAGGATCGAAGCCGGGGAGAACTATGGCTGGCCCGCGGTCGAGGGGATGGGTGGTGAGGACAGTGGCTACGTCGATCCTATTACCGTCTGGCCGACCTCGGAAGCCTCCCCGAGCGGGGCGGAGATCCTGCTCGACGGGGCGATCCCGCAGTGGGAAGGCGACCTCTTCGTGGCCGCCCTCAGGGGGGAGCGGCTCTGGCATCTCGAGTTGAACGAAAGGGGCGAGGTAGTGGACAGAGAGAAGCTCCTCGACGGAGAGATCGGCCGCGTGCGGGATGTAACGCAGGCGCCCGATGGGTCCCTTTGGGTCTCGACCTCCAACTACGACTCCTACGGCAACCCGGTCAGTGAGCAGGACGACCGCATACTGCGCCTGGCGCCGGCCGGGCAATAGAATGAGCTCCGTAGAAGACACCCGGAGAACCACGCAGCATGCCTACCCGGCCGACCTCGCCCGCTTCGTCCGCGAGCGGTGGGACGAGGATGTGGCCGGTGCGCTGCCCGACCAGGGTACGCTTGAGACCTTGATCTCGGCCTGTTACCAGGCCGGTCTGTTGCAAGAGGAGGAGCGCGCCGTCAAGTTCAGGGTGATCCTCTGCGACCCCGATGTGCTGCCGCCGCGCGAAGGCCCGCCAGGCGGGATACACAGGCTGGAGTTCCCGGAACCCAGAGAGTTCGACGCTCAGGAGATAAGGCGGCTCTCACCCGCCGCCGACTACTACCGCTCGCTCATCGGGGTCTGTTTCGATGAGGAAGTGGGACTGAGGATCTGGGGCCTGGTCCACACGGGACCGAGGTGGTTGAGGGGTGGCCAGGGCGGTAGGGATGCTCCGCCTCCCCTGCCGCAAGCCCTGGTCCTGCGGGCATTCGGCGCCGGGCGCATCGCCGTCGACGTCGGTTTGAAAGGCCTCTGCAAGCTCGAAGAAGGCAGGCTCTCTGACACCTCGATGGACGTGTTCGACTCCCGCTGGCTCCCCGACACTTTCGCGCCGGTAAGGGGTGAGCTCGCACAGATCCACGCCGGACTCCGCGATCAAGCGCGCAAGAAAGGTGAGGTCTGGGCCCGCCTCGACAACGACATCACGCGCGTGATCGGGCAACACACCATAAAACGCATCATCTCCGCCGTAAGGGACTCCCACCACGGAGGAACCCTTGTCATCGTCCCGCCATACCTGGCCGACGACATCCTCGAAGATCGCTACGTCTCCCTCAAGTACAAGTTCGTCGACGCAGAACCGCGCCGGCGATTCCGCACGCTCATAGTCGATGTGATGAACGCCCTGGCCCGCTCTCACGCCGGCGCACCAGCCAGGGACCCCGTCGGCTGGGACGACTACGAAGCGAGCAGCGACAGCGAGTTGACCGGGCTCGACGAATCCATCTTCGAGGTGGCGCACCTGATCGCCGGCCTGACCGCCGTGGACGGCGCCGTCGTGATGACCCAGCGCTTCGAAATGCTCGGCTTCGGTGGTGAGATCTCCGGCGGGCTACCGGCCGTGAAGACGGTCGCCAGAGCCCTCGATGTAGAGGCGGACGCCGCCGTCAAAGAGTCAGCCGGAGGCGTTGGGACCCGTCACCGCTCAGCATACCGGCTCTGCAACGCGCTTCCCGACGTAATCGCCGTCGTCATCTCTCAGGACGGCAACGTCCGTTTCGTCAAGTGCAAGGACGAAGCCGTAACTTACTGGGACCAGGCGTAAGTTAGCATGTCAGCATTTCAGCTTCTCCCGTTTCGGCCCCGCCTGGCCGCGCACGACGAAACATCGCTCAGGGAAGGAGCGTTCTACGCTCGTGGCGAGGTAACGGGATGACTCTTGCCGAAATGCTGACAAGCCGCCGAGCGGAGCAAAGCGGCGTGCTGACAAGCGGAAGCCTTTCAGGCTGGAGCGTGCTCTATGATCGCTGACATCGAGCCTTTGCAACGTGGGATGAGAGGGTCGGGACCGAAGGCCTGGATCTGATCCCGCTTCAACTCGGCCTGCTCCAGGTTGGTGGTCGCCACGATGACCCGGCCCGTGGCGTCGACCTCCCGCGCCATCTCGTAGCCCTTCGCTACGGGGTGCCCGAAGATCCGCCTTAGCATCAGGATCACATACTCATAACTGTGATCGTTATCATCGAGCAACACCACATTGTAAGGGGGCAGCCCCTCCGTCTTCTGCTCTTCCTTCTCTACCGGCCGGGCGATCGTATCACTCATCGTCAACTCCTGATGCCTGAAGCCGCGACGTACGGAAGCCCCGAGGTCCTCAGCACGCTATTATCAACGGCCCTTCCACTCCGGCTTACGCTTCTCCAGGAATGCGCTCATACCCTCCTGGGCGTCTGCGAAGGAGGCGTTGAACGACATTACTTCCCTCGTGTAGGCGTACGCCTGTTCGGTGGGCATCCCGAGCTGGCGGTAGAACGCTTGCTTGCCGATTCCGACCACCAGCGGGCTGGCCTCCGCTATCTTCTCGGCCACAGATCGTGTCTCCGTCTCGAGTTCCTCGGCCGAGACCACCCTGTTGACGAGACCTTCTGCGCGGGCTTCTTCCGCTGAGATGAACTCGCCCGTGAGTAGCATCTCCATGCTCTTCTTCTGGCCGACCGCACGAGAGAGGGCGACCATCGGGGTGGAGCAGAACAGCCCGATGCGTACACCGGGCGTGGCGAAGCGTGCCTCTTCGGAGGCCACCACCAGGTCGCAAGTGGCGGCGAGCTGGCATCCTGCTGCGGTCGCCGTTGCGTGGACCTGCGCGATCACGGGCTGCGACATCTCCTGGATGGTCTCCATCAACTCGCAGCAGACGTCGAAGAGGTGCCGGTAAAATCCTGGGTCCCGCCCGATCATCTCCGAGAGGTCGTGGCCGGCGCAGAACGCTGGACCCTCGCCGCGCAGGATGACCACAGAAGCGTCCCCGCCCTCTCCTATCTCCTCGAAGCAGGAGATCAACTCCTGCATGTGGGCGAGCGAGAGCGCGTTGCGCTTGTTCGGACGGTTCATGGTCACGTAAGCGACAGCCCCGTCCTGCTCGAAAAGTATATGCTCGTAGGTCTTCTCGGCCTCGATCATGGCGCCTCCTCTAATTGACCTTCTTTTCGCTGCCCTCCCACTCCTTGTCGCGCAGGACGAACTTCTGGACCTTGCCGGTCGAGGTCTTGGGCAGCTCGGTGAACTCGACGGCCTCGGGGGCCTTGAAGCGGGCGATGTGCTCCTTGCAGAAGTCTATGATCTCCTCTTCGGTCGCCTCCTGCCCCCTCTTGAGCACGACGAAAGCCTTGGGGCGCTCGCCCCACTTCTCGTCCGGGATGGCGACGACCGCGGCCTCCATGACGGCAGGATGGCGCGCGACGGCCTGCTCCACCTCGATGGTCGAGATGTTCTCGCCGCCGGAGATGATGATGTCCTTGTCTCTGTCCCTGATCTCCACGTACCCGTCAGGGTGCCACACCGCCACGTCACCGGAGTGGTACCAGCCACCCTCGAACGCCTCCTCTGTCGCCTCCTCGTTCTCGAAGTAGCCCTTGGCGACCATGTTGCCGTGCATCACGATCTCGCCCATCGCCTCCCCGTCGCGCTCCACGTCGTTCATGTTCTCGTCCACGACTCGCACGAGGTCGGCGGTCGTGTAGCCCTGGCCCTGCCTGGCCATAAGGCGCGCCCGCTCCTCCATGTCCAGCTCTTCCCACTCGGGATGGACCCCGCTCGTGGTCATCGGGCCGTAGGTCTCGGTGAGACCGTAGATGTGCATCGGACGGATGTTCAGGTCGATGAGGCCGCTGAGCAGGGTGGGGGGAGGCGGGGCGCCAGCGATGGCTGCGGTTACTGAGGTCTCGAGCGGGTGCGCCGCCTCTTCGTTGACTATACCGATCTGGACGGTCGGGGCCGCGCAATAGTGCGTGATCCCCTCGTCCTCGAAGAGCTCCCAGATGCGCGGCGGCTCGACCTTCCTGAGGCACACGTGCGTGCCCGAGACGGCCGTCACGGCCCACGGAAAAGTCCACCCGTTGCAGTGGAACATGGGGAGGGTCCAAAGGTATCTGGTCTCGTAGCCCATGCCGATCTCGATCGCGTTTCCGAGAGCGCTCAAATACGCCCCCCGGTGCGTGTACATCACGCCCTTGGGTTTGCCCGTTGTACCTGAGGTGTAGTTGATAGAGATAGTCTCTTCTTCGTCTTCCAGCACGTCGGGCACCGGCTCAGGCGATCCTTCTGCCAGGTAATCCTCGTACGGGTCCCCCTGATCCCCGGTGTCTTCGATGCGCACGGTCTCGAGGCCTTCGACGTCAGCGAGCAGCTCCTCCAGCTCGGCATCAACGAAGATCATCCTCGCGCCCGAGTGCTCGACTATGTAAGTGACCTCGTCCTTGCCGAGACGGGTGTTGATAGCGACGAGCACGAGCCCGGCGGCCGGCACGGCGTAGTGGGCCTCGAGCATGGGCGGTGTGTTCGGGCAGAGGAAGGCGACACGGTCGCCCTTCTGCAGCCCGGCGTCCCGCAGCTGCGAGGCCAGGCGGTCGACCCGCTCCTCCAGCTCGCTGTATGAGTAACGCCTCTCGCCGTAGACGACGGCGGTCTTCTCGGGGAACATGTAGGCGCTGCGCCTGAGGAAGCTGACCGGCGTAAGCTCGCTGCGGTAGACCTTCTCGCTCATGAGGTACTCCTTTACTCTCTCCTCGACAGAGTATAAAGGGCGAGGCTCCGTCTTTGCCACGTCGGGCCCGGCAATAGGGCGGCTCCGCGACCTTACCCAATGTTCGGGCCCGGTGCGCGTGGGGCAAACCGGCTAATATCTACGCCTGTCGTCGCGTCCGAGTAGAGGGAGACGAATGAACACCCGCGAGAGGCACCGTCTGGACCGTCACAAGGTCCGCGTCGAGGAGTTGAGGCTGTGGCGCAACGCGAGAGAGAGCCGCATCGAGGAGTGGCGCTTCGCGGCCGATGGCGGGGAGGGAAAGGAGATCAGACTCGGAGACTTCTGGCCCGAGGACGCGCTGCCGGCGAGCTTCTCGGCTGAGACGAAGATACCTGAAGACTGGGCCGGTTCTCCCGTCGAGCTGGAGCTGTGGCTCGGCGGTGAGGGTTTCGTCAAGCTCTCGACAGGGTTCAGCGGTGGCCTCAACCCTTTTCACCGCAGCTTCCCCGTTACGCAGGAGGCTGAAGGAGGGGAGTCGGTCGGGGTCGAGGCCGAGGTAGTGCCAAGGGGGATGTTCGGCACGAACGTCGCCGAGCCACAGCTGAGGAGGTCCTCGCTCGTTGTCCCGGAGAAGGAGGTGCGAGCGCTGGAGCGTGACCTCGGGCTTATCGTCGAGGTCTGCGAGCAGCTTGGGGATCACGAAGTCGTTCCGCACCTCCTCGACGCCGTCGACGCCGCCTTCGCGAATCTGTTCTCCTCTTGGCCTACGGCGAACGAGGTCGCCCTCACGCGTTACCTCGAAGCGTACGCCGAGTCGGCCGACGGTGGCCCGTGGAGCCTGCCGCCAGCCCCGAGACCAGTCGAGCCCATCTCCGAAGCGACGCGCAGATCGGTGCGCGCGGCGCGCGAGATGGTCGCGGCGAGGCTCGAGGAGCTCAAGGCGGAGTATCCGCCGCTCGGACGCCTCGCCCTGACGGGCCATGCGCACCTCGACCTCGCGTGGCTGTGGCCCGTCTCCGAGACCATGCGCAAAGGGCGCAGGACCTTCGCAAGCGTCCTCTCGCTCATGGAGCGCTATGACGATTTCATCTTCAATCAGTCCTCGGCCCAGCTCTACGCGTGGATCGAAGCCGAATCGCCCGAGATCTTCGAGCGGGTCAAGCGGCGGGTCGAGGAGGGACGCTGGGAGCCCGTAGGAGGCTCGTGGGTGGAGGCTGACTGCCAGATCCCCTCCGGCGAGTCTATGGTGCGCCAGATGCTCTACGGCCAGAGGTACTTCGAGGAGAAGTTCGGACATCGCTCGCGGGTGGCCTGGCTCCCAGACGCCTTCGGGTTCTCTCCGGCGCTGCCGCAACTGCTTAGGGGCGCGGGGATGGAGGGCTTCTTCACCTACAAGCTCAACTGGAGCGAGACCAACGAGTTCCCTTACGACCTATACGAGTGGGAGGGCATAGACGGGAGCACCGTCATCGCCCACGACTTCGAGAACCCCGGCCAGGACTACAACGGCAACATTGCGCCCCGCGACATCTACGGCACCTGGCGCAACTTCGATGGCAAGCGCCACCACCCCGAGAGCCTCTTCTCCTTCGGGTGGGGCGACGGCGGCGGCGGACCGAGCGAACAGATGCTCGAGAACTACGCCCGCTTGAAGAGTTTCCCCGCCATGCCGCGCCTCCGCATGGCCAACGTCGATGAGTTCTTCGAGAGTCTCCCAAGAGAAGGGCTTCCAAGGTGGACCGGCGAGCTCTACCTCGAGCTGCACAGGGGCACCCTTACAACCCAGGCAAGGGTCAAGAAGCTCAACAGGGAGGCCGAGCACCGTCTGCTGGAGGCAGAAGCACTCTCAACTCTGGCCGCGCTCCACGGCGGCGATTACCAGCGCGAAGAGCTCGGAGCCGCCTGGAAAACGCTACTCCTCAACCAGTTCCACGACATACTTCCTGGGACCTCCATAGGAGAGGTCTACGACGTTACCCACAAAGAGCTCGCGGACGTCGTCAGGACAGCACGAAAACTGCGCGACAGGGCCCTGAGTCCAACGCCGGAAGCCTCAGAAGGGCAGGCCTTGTTCGTCACCAACGTCTCACTGAACCCGCGTCCCCTCTCCGTCGTGCTCGACGCCGAGAGCCGGTCAGCAGGCATAGCCGAAGCGGATCTGCCTACCCAGGAGACCGAGAACGGAGAGCTTCTCGTACACGCCCCGGATCTCAGCGTGCCAGGACTCGGCTGGAAGACGCTCACGGAGCACCAAGAGTCCGCACCGGGCCGGCGAGAGACTCCGGATGTAGCTGTGGAAGTCGCAGGCGGGCGCGCTGTCCTGGACAACGGGCTCTTGCGAGTAGAGATAGGAGAGGACGGCACGCTCCACGGTGTCTACGACGGGGAGGCAGGCCGTGAGGTCCTGGCCGGACGCGCCAACCAGCTCTGGGCCTATACGGACAAGCCCCGCAACTGGGAGGCGTGGGATGTGGACGAGGGCTACGAGCAGGAGGGGGAGGAGATCTCCGGCGTCGACAGCGTCGAGGTCGTGGAGGACGGGCCGCTTCGGGCCTCCGTGCGTGTGACCAGGAAGTGGCGAGGCTCGACCATCGTGCAGACTTACAGGCTCCTCTCCGGCTCGCGGCGGCTGGACGTAGAGTCGTACGTCGACTGGCGCGAGAGGAGGGTTCTCCTCAGGACGCTCTTCCCGCTCGCCGTCCGCTCCCATGAGACGACCTGCGAGACGATGTTCGGGGCCCTGCGGCGGCCGACGCATCACAATACACCCTGGGACGCCACCCGTTTCGAGGTCTCGGCCCACCGTTTCTGTGACCTTTCGGAGCCAGGCTACGGCGTCGCGCTACTCAACGACGGCAAGTACGGCCACAGTGCGAGAGGGAACGTGTTAGGCATCAGCCTGCTCCGCAGCCCACTCTACCCCGACCCGCTCGCCGACGAGGGCGAGCACCGCTTTACCTACTCGCTCTTTCCCCATCCGGGCGACTGGACTTCGGCTGGGGTCGCGCGGGAGGCTTTCGATCTCAACGCGCCACTTTTCCCGGTCATGGCGGAGAGGGAAGCGCTACCGCAGGAATTCTCACTCGTGGAGGCGGAGGGACGGGAGCTCGCGCTCGGGAGCCTCAAGCTGGCGGAGGAGGGGGGAGGTGTGATCCTGCGCCTCTACGAACCCCACGGCGCCCGCGGGGAGTGTATATTGCGCTTCGGTCGTCCCGTCGAGAGGGCGGAGCGCGTCAACCTACTCGAGGAGGCTGAAGCGCCGCTCGCGGTCCATCAGGGTGCCGTGCACCTCGAGGTGCGGCCCTTCGAGGTGGTTACGCTGCGCGTAGACTGGGAAAAGGAGTAGGATAACCGGGAAACCGAGGAAAGGGGCGAAGAATGGAACATCGTCGTCTGGGACGTCTTGGGCGGGAGAACTCCGTGCTCATCTTGGGCGGGGCCGCGCTTGCGGAAGCCACCGAGGAGGACTCGGACAGGGCCATCCAGCAGGCCCTCGACGCCGGCGTAGACCACTTCGACACGGCCGCCGACTACGGAGATTCAGAGTTGCAATACGGGCGGTGGATGCCGGAGATCAGGGACCGCATCTTCCTCTCCACCAAGACGGGGTTACGCGAGAAGGATGCGGCAAAACGCCAGATCCAGGACTCCCTCGAACGCCTGCGCGTAGACAACGTCGACCTGCTCCAACTCCACTCTGTGGGCGACATCGAAGACCTCGATCGCGCCACGGGCCCCGGCGGCTCCCTCGAGGCCGCAATCGAGGCGAAGGAAGAGGGGCTCGTCGGGGCCATCGGCATAACGGGCCACGGCGACGGGGCCCCATCGACCCACCTGGAAGCCCTGCGACGTTACCCGTTCGAGACGGTGCTTACGCCCTGGAACTACATCCTCTCCACAGACGAGGGTTACCGCGCAGATTACGAGGCGCTCGTGGAAGAGGTGCGGCGCCAGGATGCCGGGCTCATGATCATCAAGACCATCTCGCGCCGTAACTGGCCCGAGGGTGGCGCGGACGGGCAGAGGTACACCACCTGGTACGAGCCCTTCGACCAGCAGGAGTACATAGACGCCGCCGTCTCCTGGGTGCTCTCCCACGAGGAAGTCACCGGCCTGGCGATGGCTGGCGACGTAACTATCGTACCGATGATCCTGGAGACCGGCGGACAAATGATGTCGCGCGAGGAGGCCGAACAGGTCCTCTCCCGCGCCCCCGACTACTCCTCGCCGTTTATCTCCATGCCAATCTAGAGGCGCCCTGGCCTCGAGCCTTGACCACGGCGCGTTAATCAGCAAGCACAGAGCTGAAGGCTGACAGCGCCTCGCGGATGGCCTCGGGGGCCATCCGCGAGGCGCTTCGATTTGACGCTGGCGTAGCCAGGGTATTAACTGCCGCTATCAAGTAGAGGGATTTGACAGAAGGGAGAAGGTTACGGTGGGAAATTTGGCATTGTTGCAGTCTCTGGTCGAAGTCAACGAAACGTGGATCGACTACTTCATTATCGGAGTGTACTTCGTCTTCGTGCTCGGCATCGGGGCCGTGCTCAGGACGAAAATGCAGACTTCAGAGGACTACTTCCTCTCCGGGAGATCTCTGCCGAGCTGGATCACGGGCCTCGCCTTCCTTGGTGCGAACCTGGGGGCGCTGGAGATCATGGGGATGGGCGCAGGGGCGGCGACGTACGGGATCATGCAGGCCCACTACTACTGGATCGGCGCGATCCCAGCGATGGTCTTCGTGGCCCTGTTCATGATCCCCTTCTACTACGCCAGTCGTGTCCACTCCGTCCCTGGCTTCCTGAAGCTCCGCTACAACGAGGCGACGCGTGGGTTCAACGCCATCCTGTTCGCCATCTTCATGCTCCTGCTCTCAGGCATAAACATGTTCGCGATGGCGCTCGTCTTCCAGCTGCTCCTCGGCTGGTCGCTTACGGCGAGCATCTTCCTCTCGGCGGGAATCGTACTCGCCTACGTGGTCTTGGGCGGCCTCTCCTCCTCGATCTACAACGAGGTCTTGCAGTTTTTCCTGATCACGCTAGGTTTGGTGCCGCTCGTGATCTTCGGCCTTATAGACGTTGGTGGCCTCTCCGGTTTGAAGGAGTCCATAAGCAATCCCCAGTTCTTCCACACCTGGGCCAACACAGGCACGAAGGACAACCCTTTTGCCGTGCAGTGGTTCTACATCGTGTTCGGGCTCGGTCTGGTGCAGAGCTTCGGCTACTGGTGCACGGACTTCCTCGTGGTGCAGAGGGCCCTGGCAGCCGAGGATCTGGCGGCCTCCCAGAGGACCCCGCTCATCGCGGCGTTCCCGAAGCTCTTGTACGGGGTACTCGCGATCTTCCCCGGGCTGATCGCCCTGTCCGTCCTGGGCCCGAAGATCGCCACCGCGGCCGAGGCCAACAATGCCGTCCCCTACGCGATGGCCTACTACTTCCCCACCGGGATGCTCGGGTTTGGTCTGACGGCGCTGCTCGCGGCCTTCATGAGCGGGATGGCTGGCAACGTGACGGCCTTCAATACCGTCTGGACCTACGACATCTACAAGGCGTACATCAATCGTGACGCCACCGACCGTCATTATCTCAATGTGGGCCGCATCGCCACTGTTGCCGGGGTGCTCCTGAGCATAGTAACAGCCTACCTGGCTCTCGGCTTCGAGACCATCATAAACTACGTCCAGGTGCTGCACGGCATATTCCTGGCACCGCTGTTCGGGACGTTCCTCCTTGGCATGTTCTGGAGGCGCACGACGGGCTGGGGTGGGTTCAGCGGACTCGTCGCCGGAACGGGTTACGGTATTATCACGTACCTGATTACGCTGGACAGCGGCCTGGGGGCGTCCATGGCGCGAGCGTTTTTCGCGTGGATCGTGTGCCTCGCCGTGACGATCGCGGTCTCTCTGGTCACCCAACCCAAGCCCGACGATGAGCTGCGCGGCCTCGTGTGGGGCCTGACCGAGCAGAAGGAGGCCGTCGAGGAGGCTTGGTACAAGAAACCGTGGATCCTCGCGGTCACCGTGCTCGCCATTACCATTGCCCTGAACATCTACTTCTGGTAGGAGGAGAGCATGACAGAGGAACACCAGAGAGAAGAACAACACCATGAATATGGGGAAGAGGAGAGGGTGCCGGAGCACTCAGGCACGAACCACTCCATGGCGATAGGCTTCTATATCGCAGCCCTCATCCTTGTCTACGGCGTCACGATGGTCCTGGTCGGGCTACTCTCCCCTGCCGCTCCGAGCGAAGGCGACCTCGGCTTTAACGTGAACTTTTGGTGGGGCCTGGTCATGGTCGTTTCGGGATGCGTCGTCCTGGGGATGACCCTCGCCTCCCCCCGCCGCCGCGCAGCCAGGAACCAGCAGCAATAGAGTAGGGGGGCGGTTCGCGAACCGCTC
The DNA here is from genome assembly GCA_902806095.1 of uncultured Rubrobacteraceae bacterium. GTDB lineage: Bacteria > Actinomycetota > Rubrobacteria > Rubrobacterales > Rubrobacteraceae > Rubrobacter_D. The sequence continues at coordinate 42,342 of CADCVF010000068.1, read as the reverse complement.
TCGCTGCCCAGCGCGGAACGGGGAGGGGTCGAGGCCCGCACCCTTTTCGCTATCCCCAGCGGAAAGGGTGCGGGCCAAAGTCCGCCTCGTAGTAGGGGACGGTGGCCCGTCCAGGAGGCGCCACGGCGTCGAGACGCTCGTAGGCGTCCTCTTCGAGTGAGACTTTGGTGGCCCCAAGGTTGTCTTCGAGTTGTTCCATCGTGCGCGGCCCTATAATGGGGCTCGTGACCCCTGGCTGATCTTTGCACCAGGCGAGGGCGACCTGCCCAGGGGTGCAGCCCTTCTCGTCTGCTATGGCCTGTACCGCTTCGAGGACGTCGAAGGACTCATCTGTAAAGTGGTTGCGGCCCATGCGCCTTGGTTGCATGCCGTATCGGCTGTCCTCGGGTGACTGGTTCTCGTCGCGGTTGTACTTGCCGGTGAGGAAGCCGCCGGCGAGTGGAGACCACGGGATCAGGGCAACCCCGTAGGTCTGGGCGAAGGGGATCAACTCGCGCTCGATGCGCCGGTCGAGGAGGTGGTAGGGGGGCTGCTCGCTCACGAAGCGGTTCAGCCCGAGCTCCTTCGCGGCCCAGAGCGCCTCGACGAGTTGCCAGGCTGCGTAGGTAGACGTGCCTACGTAGCGCACCTTGCCGGTATGGATCAGGTCGTCGAGGGCTCGCAACGTCTCGTCGATGGGGACGTCGGAGCTCGGGCGGTGGATCTGGTATAGGTCTATGTGGTCTACCTGAAGACGCCTCAGCGAAGCGTCGCACTGCTCGATGATGTGGCGCCTGTGGTTACCTGCGGCGTTTGGGTCGTCATCGTCCATCGCCCCGTGCACCTTGGTCGCGAGCACGATGGCGTCGCGCTTGCCGTTGCGCTTCAGCGCCTTCCCGACGGCCTCCTCGCTCGCTCCTCTGGTGTACACGTTCGCCGTGTCGAGGAAGTTGACGCCCCCGTCGATGGCGCGGTCGATGATATCCGCCGAGTCCTCATCACTCGTCCTGTCCCCGAACATCATGCATCCGAGGCAGAGCTCGCTGACCTTTGCGCCGGTTCTTCCGAGGTTCCTGTACTCCACGTTTCGCTCCTTCGAGGTAGTGGCCCTCTTATTCAACATACCACGACAACGCCGGCGTAACTTCCGCGGTTTGATTCCGCTTCGAAGAGTGTGTAGCATCGCGGCTTGTGGATCTGGCCTTGTGAGGCGGGGAAGGGAAGGTCGCGGAGGTCGTGAGGAAGTTCCGGTGGGGGATACTCGGGACGGGCTCCATTGCCAGGCAATTCGTGCGGGGCCTGAACTCCGTGCCCGAGGCCGAGGTGCTCGCCGTCGGGTCACGCTCGGAAGCCTCGGCGGAGAAGTTCGCCGATAAGAGGAACATCCCGCGCCGCTACGCGAGTTACAAGGCCCTCGCCTCTGACCCTGACGTCGACGTCGTCTACATCGCGACGCCGCATCCTTTCCACGCGGAGAACGCCACGCTGTGCCTCGAAGCCGGCAAGGCCGTGCTCTGCGAGAAGCCTTTCTGCGTGAACGCCGCAGAAGCCGAACGGGTTGTCGGACTAGCCAAGGAGAACGGACTCTTCCTCATGGAGGGCATGTGGACCAGGTTCTTCCCGCTGATGGAAGAGGTGCGGCGGCTGGTCTCGGAAGGATCTCTGGGCGAGGTGCGCATGCTGAACGTGGACTTCGGCTTCAGGGCTGACCCCGACCCCGCTTCCAGGCTCTTCGACCCGGGGCTCGGCGGGGGAGCACTGCTCGACGTCGGGGTCTACTGCGTCTCGTTCGCCTCGATGGTCCTCGGCCGGGCATCGGGGTCGGTCGGGATCTCGCATCTCGGGGAGACGGGCGTCGATGAGCAGGCTTCCGTAGTCCTCGAGCACGAAGGCGGAAGGCTCGCCAACCTCTCCATCGGCATCAGGACCACGACGCCTCAGGAGGCGACGATAATGGGAACCGAAGCATACGTCAGGATCCACGCCCCCTGGTGGCGGCCCGAGTCGATGACGATCTCGAGACCAGGCACAGAGGATGAGACCGTCGAGGCCCCCGTCTCTGGCAACGGCTTCGGCTACGAGGCCGCCGAGGTCATGCGGTGCCTCGAGGCAGGCAAGACGGAGAGCGAGATCATGCCGCTGGACGAGACGGTCTCCGTTATGAGGACGATGGACAGTATCAGGGCCGCGTGGGGGCTTAGATATCCTGGCGAGGAGGTTACCTCTTGAAGTACGGCAGCGTGGCTGGGATCGAGAAACCCGTAGCGCGGATCGTGCAGGGCACCGTGATGATCCGCTCCGAAGAAGAGGGGGACGAGGAGCGGAGCTTCGCACTGCTCGATGAGGTCTTCGCGCACGGCGGCACAACGTTCGACACGGCCCACCAGTACGGCGGGGGTGACTGCGAGCGGACCTTCGGCCGGTGGGTAAGGGAGCGCGGCCTGCGCGAGGAGGTCGTAATAATCGGCAAGGGAGCCCACCACAACGAGGACCGCAAGCGGGTAACCCCCTTCGACATCACGGGCGACCTGTACGACTCCCTGGCCCGCCTCGGGTCCGACTACATAGACCTCTACCTGCTCCACCGCGACGACCCTTCCGTCCCCGTCGGCCCCATCGTCGAGGTCCTCAACGAGCACAAAGCGGAGGGTAGAATCCATGCCTTCGGCGGCTCGAACTGGAGGCCCGAGCGCCTCCGAGAAGCGAACGACTACGCAGCACGGAACGGCCTTACGCCCATGGTCGCGAGCAGCCCGAACCTCAGCCTCGCCGTGCAGTTCGTGGAGCCCTGGCCCGACTGCGTGAGCATCAGCGGGGCCGAGGGACAGGAGGACCGCGGGTGGTACGAGGAGACCAGGATGCCGCTGTTTACCTGGTCGAGTCTTGCCGGTGGTTTCTTCTCGGGCCGCTTTACCCGCGACAACCTCGACACGTTCGAGGCCTATCTCGACCGGATCTGCGTTGTGACCTACTGCCACGAGGAGAACTTCGGGCGCTTCGACCGCGCCGAAGTTCTAGCCAGGGAGAAAGGGCTGTCCGTCCCGCAGGTCGCCCTCGCATACGCCCTTGACCAGCCGCTTGAGGTCTTCGCCCTCGTCGGGTGCAACACGGGCGATGAGTTCAGGGCCAACGTCGAGGCCGGCGCCGTCGGGCTGACCCCCGAGGAGCTGGCCTGGCTCGAGAACGGCGACGCTGGCGCTTCCCAAAAAGAGGAGCGGACATCGTCCGCGTAGTCCAGGCCGGACTCGGTATCTGGGGCCGGAGCTGGGCCGGGGTGGTGGCAGGGGCCCCCGGTGTCGTCCTGGCCGCGGTGGTAGACCCAGACCCAGAAGCCCGTCGCTATGTAGAAGCCGTACCGGGCTACGGAGTCCTGGAGGAGGCGCTCGAGGCCGTCGAGTGTGACGCCGTGCTGGTAGCCACGCCGCCGCCCACACACCACGCGGTGGCGAAGGCGGCGCTCGAGGCCGGCAAACACGTCCTCTGTGAGAAGCCACTCGCCACGAGCCTCCAAGACGCCTTCGACCTCCTAGAGGTTGCAGAGAGGGCCCAGCGTGTCCTTATGGTCAGCCAGAACTACCGTTACAACGCGCCATTCCGTGCCGTGCAGCGGCTAGTTTTGGGAGGCGAGCTCGGGGAGCTAGCGTCGATCAGGATCTCCTGCCGGCGCGACACCAGGAAGCTCTTCGCGCCCGAGGACTTCAGGTACTCGATGCGCCACCCCTACGTCCTCGACATGTCTATTCACCACTTCGATCTCATAAGGGCTGCGTCCGGACGCGACGTGCGCGGCGTGTACGCCCGTAGCTGGCGCGTCCCAGACAGCCCGTTCGTCCACCATCCCGCCGTCGCCGCGCTGCTGGACCTGGATGGCGGCGTGACCGTCATCTACGAAGGAGACTGGGCGACCCACGAGCCCGAGACCTCGTGGAACGGCGACTGGGAGATCGTCGGTGAGGCCGGACGACTACTCTGGAGCGGCAGCCTGGAGGACCGCGGGACCGGTGAGGTGGTCTCGAACCGGTGGGGCCGGGAGCCGCTTCCCGTCGAGCAGCAAGACCTCGAGTTCGTGGAGAGGGAGGCGACGCTGCAGGCGCTACGCGCCTCGATCGAGAGCGGCGAGCCGCCGGAGACCGCCGTCGCAGACAACGTGAGGAGCCTGGCCGCCATGCTCGGTTGCGTAGAGTCCATCGAGAGCGGCGAGGGTGTAGACGTGGCCGCGCTTCTGGCCGCGAGGGGCGCTAAGCTGTAGGGGCGAGTTTGCGACGTAGTGAGAGTAGGAGGAGGTTGGAACGTGGCCAGACCGGTAACGCTTTTTACGGGACAGTGGGCCGACCTGAGGCTCGAAGAGCTCGCCAGAAAGTGCGGGGAGTGGGGTTTCGACGGGCTCGAGCTCGCGTGCTGGGGGGATCACTTCGATGTAGACAAAGCTCTCTCGGAGAGCGGATATATCGAGGGGCGCTGGGAGATACTACGCAGCAACGGCCTGAACTGCTGGTCCATAAGCAACCACCTGGTCGGCCAGGCGGTCTGCGACCCCATAGACGCCCGCCACGGGGCGACGCTCCCTCCCGACGTTTGGGGCGACGGCGACCCGGAAGGTGTGCGCCAGCGTGCCGCACAGAAGATCAGGGACACGGCCAGGGCCGCGGCCCGCTTCGGGGTAACGCAGGTCAACGGCTTTACGGGGTCGAGCATCTGGCACCTGCTCTACTCGTTTCCGCCCAACGACTTCGCTGAGATAGAGCGCGGCTACGAGGACTTCGCCGAACGGTGGAATCCGATCATCGACGTCTTCGACGAGGAGGGCGTCAGGTGGGGCCTCGAAGTGCACCCGACGGAGATCGCCTACGACTTCGTGACCACCCGCAAGGCTCTGGACGCCATCGACAACAGGGAAGGGTTCGGTATCAACTTCGACCCTAGCCACTTCGCCCACCAGTTCCTCGACTCCGCCGCTTTCATCGAAGAGTTCGCAGATAGGATCTATCACTTCCACATCAAGGACAGCCGCAAGCGGTTGAACGGCCGCAGGAGCATACTGGGGGGCCACCTGGACTTCGGCAGTCCCGAGCGCGGCTGGGACTTCGTCTCGCCGGGCCACGGCGACGTGAACCTGGAGGACTGCATCAGGGCGCTGAACCGTATCGGTTACGAAGGCCCACTCAGCATCGAGTGGGAGGACTCTGGGATGGACCGCGAGTACGGGGCACAAGATGCGCTGGCTTTCGCGAGACGCACGGATTTCGAGCCATCGACGCAGGCCTTCGATGCGGCCTTCGCGAGGGAGGAGTAGGCATGGAGCGGGGAGAGATCGGGGTCGGCCTCGTCGGCTACAAGTTTATGGGCCGCGCCCACTCCAACGCCTACCGCCAGGTCGCAAGCTTCTTCGACGTAGACCCTGCCCCAAGGATGGCCGCGATCTGCGGCCGTGACGAGGCAGGCGTAAAGGAGGCTGCGGACACTCTAGGCTGGGACTCCTACGAGACGGATTACCACGATCTCATTGCGCGCGATGATATCGGCCTCGTCGATATCGTCACACCTGGTAACACGCACCGCGAGATCGTGCTTGCCGCCCTCGAAGCGGGCAAACACGTCCTTTGCGAGAAGCCGCTCGCCAACACCCTTCCCGAAGCCCGCGAGATGCTCGCCGCGGCCCGCGATGCGGGGACGGTCAACATGGTCTGCTTCAACTACAGGCGTGCCCCCGCGGTGCAACTCGCGAGAAAGCTGGTCGAGGAAGGCCGGCTCGGGGAGATAAGGCACTGGCGGGCCAGTTACTTGCAGGACTTCATCATGGACCCTTCTTTTCCCCTGATCTGGCGCCTCCAGAAAGAGGTCTCGGGCTCGGGCGCCCTCGGCGACATCGGGGCGCACATCATCGACCTCGCCCACTTCGTCGTCGGACCTATCTCCGAGGTAACGGGCATGACGGAGACGTTCGTAAAGGAACGTCCCCTCGAAGAAGCCAGTGCCGGCGGGGGGCTCTCGGCGAGCGGTGGCGAGGAGACGGGGGAGGTTACGGTAGACGACGCAGCAGCCTTCCTTGCCCGCTTCGAGAACGGCGCCATAGGCACGTTCGAGGCCACGCGCTTCGCTGCGGGCCGCAGGAACCAGAACTCCTTCGAGGTTAACGGCTCCAAGGGGAGCGTCGCCTTCGACCTCGAGCGCATGAACGAACTCGAGGTCTTCTTCACGGAAGACGAGCCCGACGTCCAGGGCTTCAGGACCGTCAGCGTCACGGAGCCTGACCACCCGTACACGGGGGCCTGGTGGCCGCCGGGTCATATCCTCGGCTACGAACACACCTTCGTCCACACCATGAAAGACCTGATGGACGGTATAAAGGTGGGGAAGAGCCCGGCCCCGACCTTCGAGGACGGCTACCGTTGCCAGGCCGTGCTCGCCGCCGTCGAACAGAGCGCCGCGAGCGGCGAGTGGACAACACCAGAGACGGAAGGGATATAGAGTTGGCGGACGAGTCGCGCGTAACCATCTGGAACGAGTACAGGCACGAACAGAGTGACGAGGAGGTCGCGAGGATCTACCCCGAAGGCATCCACGCCGTACTCGCCGCCATGCTGACCGAGGCCGGCTTCGAGGTCAGCACGGCGACCCTCGACGAACCCGAGCACGGACTCCCCGATGAGGTCCTGAACACGACGGACGTGCTCCTCTGGTGGGGGCACATGGCCCATGAAGAGGTCTCTGACGAAACAGTCGAGAAAGTCTACGAACGGGTGCTCGGCGGCATGGGACTCATAGTCCTCCACTCGGGACACTTCTCGAAGATCTTCAAGAAGCTCATGGGCGCGACCTGCGACCTCAAGTGGCGCCACGACGACACCGAGAGGCTCTGGGTAGTCGCGCCTGGGCATCCCATAGCGGAGGGAATCGGAGAGTACATAGAGCTCGAAGAGGAGATGTACGGCGAGCCCTTCGACGTCCCGCAGCCCGACGAGCTCGTCTTCGTGAGCTGGTTCGGAGGGGGAGAGGTCTTCAGGAGCGGCCTGTGTTACAGGAGGGGGCGGGGTAGGATCTTCTACTTCCGCCCCGGCCACGAGGAGAACCCCTCATACCACAACCAGGACGTCCAGCGCGTCATCCAGAACGCCGTACGCTGGGCCGCGCCAACACCAGGGGCGACGCCTGTCTACGGGCACGCGGATCCGATAGTATAGAGTAAGCCCAGACCAGCAAGAGGAGAGTCGTTTGGTACAGGAGAGATCATCCGCAGAACCCTTGCGCGCCGGGGTCATCGGTCTCGGCTACGCAGGCGAACAGCACCTGAAGAACTTCGTACGGGTGCCAGGCGTCGAGCCCGTCGCGCTCGCCGGGCTCGAAGAGTCCCGCCTCGGTGAGCTCGGTGGGCGTTACGGCGTGCCTGACCTGTACGCGAGCTGGGAAGAGGTCGTTGCGCGCGACGACCTCGACATCGTGAGCATCGGGGCGCCGAACCACCTGCACGCCCCCATCGCCATAGCGGCCCTCGAAGGAGGCAGGCACGTGCTCTGCGAGAAGCCGCTCGCGCGCAATGGCGCCGAGGCGGAAAGGATAGTAAAGGCCGCAAAGGAAGCGGGGCGCGCGGTGCACATCGCCTTCACCCAGCGCGAGCGGGGCGACGTACAGGCGCTCAAGCGGCACGTCGAGGAGGGGAACCTCGGCAGGATCTATCACGCCAAGGCTACCTGGATGCGCCGCAACGGCATCCCCGGCATGGGCGGCTGGTTCACCAGCAAGGAGATGGCAGGTGGCGGTCCCCTCATAGACCTCGGCGTTCACATGGTAGACATGGCCCTCTTCCTGATGGACGACCCCGAGGTCGAGAGTGTGAGCTGCGCCACGTACGCCGAGCTCGGCCCGCGCGGCAGAGGCGGCAGGGGTGACTTCGGGCTCATGCAGGGCGACAAACCATACGAGGTCGAGGACCTGGCCACAGCCTTCATCCGCCTCTCCGGCGGCGCGACACTGAGCCTCGAGGCCGGTTGGGCCGCCTACCGCGAGTCGAGCGACGACTTCGGCGTCACCCTGTACGGCACCGACGGAGGCGCCGAGATGAAGGTTAGGAACTACGGCACCAGCGATACCGTCAGGATCTACACCGATGTAGCCGGCGTGCCAGCCGTCGTCACCCCGGAGATCGAACCCCGCGAGGGACACTACGCCGTCGTCAGGCGCTTTATCCAGACCATCTGGGACGGCGACTGGGAGGGCCAGTACGGGGAAGACGGTTTGAACCGCGCCCGCATCATAGACGCCTGCTACGCCTCAGCCCTCGAAAACCGCGAGGTCTCGATGGGAGAAGTCATCAGAGAGGAAGCCGTATGAAGTCCGCGCTCTTCGTCTGCGGCGGTTGGGAGGGCCACGAGCCCGAGAAGTGCGCCGCCGTCTTCGCCCCTATCCTGGAGGAGAACGGCTACGAGGTAGAGATCTCGACCACCCTCGACACCTACCTCGATACGGAGAAGATGAGATCCCTGGACCTCGTAATCCCGATCTGGACCATGGGGACCATCACGGACCAGCAAGAGAAGGGCCTGCGCGAGGCCATCGAGAGTGGGGTCGGCCTCGCCGGCTGGCACGGCGGCATGGCCGACTCGTTCCGCCACAGCATCGACTACCAGTTCATGGTCGGAGGCCAGTGGGTCGCCCATCCAGGCAACATTATCGACTACCAGGTCAATATCATAGACCACGAAGACCCAATAACCTCGGGCCTCGAAGACTTCCAAATGCACTCCGAGCAGTACTACATGCACGTCGACCCGGCAAACGAAGTCCTAGCGACCACAACCTTCGCCGGAGATCACGTACCCTGGATCGAAGGCAACACAATACCCGTCGTCTGGAAGCGCCAGTGGGGCGAGGGCCGCGTATTCTACTGCTCCCTCGGCCACGTAGCAAAAGACTTTGAGGTGCCCGAAGCAAAGGAAATAGTCAAACGCGGCATGCTATGGGCGAGCAGATGATAAAGCAAGTCAGCACGCTCAGGCTTCGCCTCCGCTTGTCAGCCAGGACCTTCCCATACGAAAGCTGGTTAGCTGAAATGCGGAGCGACTGAAAGGAGCGACCATGGCGGCAGTCAAGGTCGGAGTCATCGGATGCGGCAAGATCAGCGGCATCTACCTTGAGAATGGGGCCACGTTCGACGACATCGAGATAGTCGCCTGTTCGGACCTCGTGCTCGAGCGGGCAGAGGAACAGGCGAAGGCGTATGGCGTGCCGAAGGCTTGCACCCCTGAGGAGTTGCTGGCCGACGAAGAGGTCGAGATCGTACTCAACCTGACCGTCCCTATCGTCCACGCCGAGGTCTCGCTGGCGGCCCTGGAGGCTGGCAAACACGTGTACACCGAGAAGCCGCTCGCCGTCGACCTGGAGGACGGGCGGAAGATGATGGAAGTGGCCGCCGAGAGAGACTTGAGGATCGGCTCGGCCCCGGACACCTTCCTCGGCGGCGGACTGCAGACCTGCCGCAAGATCATGGACGAGGGTATCATAGGCGAGCCCGTCGCCGTATCGGCGTTCATGCTCAGCCACGGCCCCGAGGACTGGCACCCTAACCCCGACTTCTTTTTCCAGCCCGGCGCGGGCCCGATGTTCGACATGGGGCCCTACTACCTCACCGCGCTCACTACCCTGATGGGGCCCGTGCGGCGGGTCGCCGGGTCGGCGCGCATCACGTTCCCGGAGCGGATGATTACGAGCGAACCCCTCGCAGGGACCACCATCACGGTGAAAACACCGACCCACATCGCCGGCGTGATGGACTTCGAAAGCGGCGCCGTTGGGACCCTGGTCACCACCTTCGACGTGTGGGCTGAGTCTCAGGCCAGGATCGATCTCTACGGCACAGAAGGCACCCTTAGCCTCCCCGACCCCAACTTCGCGGACGGTCCCGTACGACTCTGGCGCTCGGATACCGGCGCCTGGAAGGATGTCCCCTTGACGCACACTTACACGGGTAACACCAGGGGAATAGGCCTCGCCGACATGGCCCAGGCCCTGCGCTCGGGCAGACAGCCAAGGGCCAGTGGCGAGCTCGGCATGCACGTCCTCGAGGTCATCCACGCGTTCCTCGACTCATCCGAGCGGGGCGAGCACGTCTCTGTGAGTAGCACCTTCGAGCGTCCGGAACCGCTGCCGGCCAGATCCCCCGAGGGGATCTTCGGAGGTGGCGTATGAGGCAAGACCAGATCTCGCTCCAGCTCTACACCGTCCGCGAAGAGACAGCCAACGACATGCCTGGCACGCTGCGTAGGATCTCGGAGATCGGATACTCCGCCGTCGAGTTCGCCGGATACGGAGATCTCTCCCCGCAGAACCTCAAACCCATCATCGACGACCTCGGCCTCAGCGCCTCCGGCGCCCACGTCCCCTTCGACTCCTGGGAAGCGGACCCGGAATCAGTCATCACAGATATGCACACCCTGGACTGCGCCCACGCCATCCTCCCGATGGCCCCGCCAGAGTATCGCGAGGACGAGGCCATGGTAGCCAGTCTGGCCGAGAGCCTCAACCGGTGGGGAGAATTGTGCAGCCAGGGGAGTGTGACCTTCTCCTACCACAACCACGACTTCGAGTTCGCACCACTGGGCCAGACCACGATGTGGGATGTACTCGTCAGCGAGACGGACCCGAGTCTTGTCCATTTCGAGTTGGATCTCTACTGGGTCCGCTACGGTGGCGCTGACCCTGAGCCGCTGCTACGAAACCTCGGAGACCGCATCTCGCTCGTCCACCTCAAAGACATGGCCTCCGACGATACACGCGCCGACCTGCCGGTAGGGGAAGGGATCATGCCCTGGACTAGCCTCTTGGAGGAAGCCGATGCAGCCAGCGTGGAGTGGTACGTCGCCGAGCAGGACAATCCGAGGGACGCGCTCGAAGACGTGCGGACTAGCCTGCGAAGTATGCGCAACTTGACCAGAGGGTAGGGTCTACGCGTCTCCGAAGGCCGCGTCTATCTTCCTGAACTGGCGGTCGCAGAGTTTGTAGACGAAGTAGGCGGTGATGCTGCCCGTGATGATCACTAGGAACGGCAGTACTACCGTGAGCCCAATCATCACTGCTGACAACACCACGCACACAACGGTGGTTGGCAGCCTCCCGACAGAAATGAGCAGGGAGTTCTTTATCACCGTCTTCCAGTCGGCGTCATAGTGGACCATCACAGGGAACAAGTACACAGAACCGAAAGCGTACAGGAAGGACACGAGCACGAGTACTGACTTCAGAACGATCTCGGCCCCGAAGGGGAGTTGGTTGGCCACCAGGAAGTCGAGGAACAGTGCCACCCCGAACACCGTCCAGATCGCTCCCACCAGGAGGCTCTGCCCGAAATTCTCCCGAAAGCGCGTGATGAACGTGCGCGTCAGGCTGCCTTCCTTCCCCCTCACCCAGTCCCGCACAACGCCAAACATAGCGGCGGTAGAGGGGAAGATCGTAACTACAGGCAAGCACGCCACAAGCCACATCAAGTTGAGCAGGAAGAAATCCGTGGCCACCTCCAGCCACCTGTAGACCCTGGTGTCGAGTATGTTCAACGTCCCACGCTCGAGGTCAATAGCTAGTGTTCGACCTCGGGATCTGCGGGCTTTGCTCCCATATCGTCGCTGTCCATATCGGCCATCATGGCGGCGGCGTACTCGCTCTCCTTGCGCCGCTCCTCGGCGGGCAGAAGGGCCGCGCACGGGGTGCCGAAAGTCGGTTTCGCGAAGGGGAGATGCGTGTCCCCGCGGGCGAGGATGTGGGATCCGTTCGTCATCTTCGTTTCAGGGTCAACGCTCGGCGCTGTGTGCGGGTCGTCATCGTCGTGGTTCGCGCCCCACTGGGTGAACGAGCGGGCGTTGCAGTAATGGCCGACGAAGGCACGCCGGAAGCGGTCGGTGGTGAAGTTATCCTTGCTGCGGTGAAGTACGTGGCCGCCGAAGAAGACCACGTCGCCGGCCTCGACCGGAGCGAGGAGCTGCGGGTAGCGGTCGGCGATCCTGCTGAGATCGTTAGCGTCGTCGTCGGGATCGCTCGCCCCGCTGATATGCTCTATCCCCTCGAGTCGCCCGTCGCCGTGGCCGTAGCCTTCTCTTGGCGGGTAGACGGGCTCGTTCTGGCTCCCCGCGGCCATCCACATCGCGCCGTTCAACTCGTCCGCGTCGTCTATGGCGAACCAGGCCCCGCACAGCGTGTCGGGGTGGGTCGGGATGTAGTAGGAGTCCTGGTGCCAGCCCTGCCCAGGCTTGCCCGGCGGCTTGAGGAAGAGCATGGTCTGAAGCGCCAGCACGTCGGGTCCGATCAGGGCTTCCAGCACGTCGATCACCCCTGGATGGAGCAGATATCGTTCGTGCAATTCCAGCTTGCGGTGCAGCATGTGTACCCGCAGGAAGTATTGCGCCTTCTCTTCGGGCGAGAGGTGGTTGGGGGGCGCCTCCAGTGCCTGCCCCGTGGTACCCGAATCAGAGCCGGGGTCCCTCTCCGACATCGTCCCCACCTGCTCCGGCAACCGTCCCTGCATCAGGAGCTCCGTGTGCCCGCGCAACTCCTCTATCTCATCTGGCCCCAAGAGTCCCCGCACCACCAGGAAACCCTGCTGCCTGAAGGCCTTGTACTCATCGACAGAAACCCTGTACTGCTCCGAACTTCCGGTGCCGGTGCTTGATCTCCGTGCGCTAGTAACCACGCCTCACTCCTTCACACAAATTCTCGTTGGTCAAGACCGAACTCGAGTCGGCATACCCCTGCAACCATATCAGCAGCATCCCCCGGAAACAATCGTTCCAAGATAGAGAGCGTATGCGATCTCGTAACGCATGCTGGATCATACGGCTATAAGCGAAACCAAAAAGCTGACAAGCTGAAGTGCTGACAAGCGAAGGCGAAGCCTGAGCGTGCTGAATTGCTGATTCATTGACCCAATATCTGTGACGGGTTAGGATAAATACGATCCAACACAACCCAGGGGAAAGGGTAAATACCGGATGAAAGGTATTCAGCAGCTTACGCGGCGGGATTTCCTGAAGTTGAGTGGCGCCGGAATGGCGGGCGCCGGGCTGCTCAGCATCTACGGGTGCGGGAGGGGTGGTGGCTCCTCCTCTACCGGGCAGGTCGACTGGGCCTCGTGGGCCAACAGCGGCGAGGCCGCGCGCTTCAACGAGTACACCGACCATTTTATGGAGCAGTATCCCAACATCCAGGTCACCTACACGCCGACTCCTAACTTTGACGATTATCATCCCAAGATCCTGACCCAGCTCAACGGTGGAGACGCCCCCGACGCGTTCTACGCCGGCGACATATTCGCTGCCCAGTTCATAAAGAACGGGACCATAAGCAAGCTCAACAACCTCATGACTGGCTCGAACAGCGAGGAGAAGCCCGACGCATTCGCCGCCGGGTTGTGGGGGCCTGCGAGGACGAGCGAAGGCGACATCTACGGTATTACCGTCGACTGTAACCCCACCCTCATCTGGTACAACAAAGGGGTCCTCCAGGACGCGAACATCACCGACGATCCCATGGACCTCTACGAGAACGGCGAGTGGAAGTGGGACGTCTTTTTGCAGATGTGCGAACAGGTCGCCTCGCAGGGTGACATCAACGGGTTCATGTACGAGTTAGGCAACAACTGGTCCTACTCGTGGTGTAGGCAGAATGGCGGGACTCCTTACGAAGGCGACCGCTGCATCGTCAACGAGGACGCCAAATCGGTCGAGGCCTTCCAGTGGACGTATGACAACCTCAGGTCGGGCGCTTTCACCTACGCAGGAACCTTGCCGACGGGGCAGACCTCCGACGCCCAGTTCAACTCCAGTCGCGCGGCCTTTATAGAAGCGGGCCGGTGGCTGCTGCCCGTCTTCAAGGAGAACTCGAGCCTCAAGTACGATGTGGTGCCTTTCCCAACCAACACGGACAACAACATGGAGCCAGGATGGGTGGCCACTGCGTACATGGTAATGAACAAAAAGACCGCGAGTGTGAAGGATACCTTCACCTTTATCACTAACTTCACCTCCGCCGCGGGGCAGAAATTCAGGCTGGAGGAGGCCGGCAACGCCGTGCCTTCGGTGCTCGAAGGTGCCGACGACGTCGTTACGAGCGACACCACCCTGGAGGGGGCCGAATACTTCCTAGACATCCGCGACACTGGGACCGTGGGATACGCTGAGCTCTCTGTGCCTGGCCTTGTCGAGGATATGCAGGCTGTGTTAGAGGAGCGACTCTGGTTGCCCAGCGGCGACGGGGACGTGCAGGGAACGCTCGATGAGATCGCCAAGATGGCGAACGAGGGCATAAGGAAGAACTCGACCGAATAATGGTAGTCGAGGCCCATCTCGAAAAGGGGAGCGCGAGTGAGTAGCGTGGTCAAGGCAGGGTCGAAGCTCAGCCAGAGACGTAAGAGCGACATCAAATGGGGGTACTTCTTTATCCTCCCGCAGCTCTTCGGGGTCCTGGCCTTCGTGCTCTTCCCCCTTGTCTACGTGCTCGTCCTCAGCCTGCTCGAGTGGGACGGGCTGAGCCGGGCCACGTTCGTCGGCCTGTCGAACTACACGACCGAGCTGGCCGGCTCCGAGTTCAGGAACGCCTTGAGCAACACCGTCTACTACACGGTGATGGTGGTGCCGACCAGTGTCGTGCTCTCCCTGATAGCCGCCCTGGCCCTCAACAAGCTGCGCCTCAAGAACTTCTTCAGGGTGATCTACTTCGCCCCCGTGGTCACGAGCGCGGTCGCGGCCGGCGTCGTTTGGCTCTGGATCTACAATCCCGACTTCGGGCTCATCAACGCCTACCTGCAGAACTGGTTCGGCATCAAGGGACCGCAGTGGCTGCTCGATCCCAAGTGGGTCATGCCTTCTATCGCGATCATGAGCATCTGGCTGAGTATGGGGTTCTACATTGTCATCTTCCTGGCCGGGCTGCAGGGCATCCCGGCGACGTATATCGAGGCGGCCAAGATCGACGGGGCCAACAGGTTCCAGAGGTTCTGGTACGTGACGCTCCCCCTGCTCTCGCCAACCACGTTCTTCGTCTTTATCATCGCCATCATCAACTCGTTCCAGGTCTTCGACCAGGCCTTCATATTGACGGCCGAGGGCGGTCCGGCCGATTCGGCGGTCACCATGGTCTACTATCTCAGGGACCTTGCCTTCGTCGACTTCGTATACGGCAGGAGCGCCGCTGTCGCCGTGATACTTTTCGCGATCATCCTTGCCCTCACCCTGCTGCAGTTCAGGGTGCAAAGGCGATGGGTCCACTACGAGTAGATCTCTACCGGGAAAGGAGGCAGCATCTTGGCAAGCGTGGCGACAACGAAAGATACATCAGCCTCGGTAGAGTCGACCAGTCGGGCAGGACGTCTCGTGGCGTCGGTCCTGCTCTACGTGGCCGTGACGATAGGGGCGGTCATCATGATCATGCCTTTCGCGTGGATGTTGCTCGCGTCCTTCAAGGACCTCGGGCAGATCTATAAGGTGCCGCCCAACTGGGTCCCTGACCCCTTCGTATTCCAGAACTATACGAACGCGTGGACCTCGGTGCCCTTCGCCACGGGCTACATGAACAGCGCCATCATTACCGTGACGGTCGTCCTGGTGAACCTGCTCACGTGCTCTATGGCCGCCTACGCCTTCGCCAGGATAGAGTTCCCGTTCAGGAAGACGCTCTTTATGCTGTTTCTGGCGACGCTTATGGTCCCCGAGCAGGTGACGATCATCCCTCTGTACATAATCATCGAGAGCGTTGGCCTGATCGACACGCTCCTCTCCCTGATCATCCCCTATGCCTTGTTCAATGCCTTCGGCGTCTTCCTGCTCAGGCAGTTCGTCAGGAGCCTCCCCGTGGACCTGGAGGAGGCGGCGATCGTCGACGGGGCGAACCGCTGGACGATCTACTGGCGGATCATAATTCCTCTCATAAGACCGGCCCTGGCGGCCTTTGGCATCTTCACGTTCCTGTTCCAGTGGAACAACTTCTTCAGGCCACTGGTCTTCCTGAACACCATCGACAACTACACGGTGCCCCTGGCGATAAACTTCTTCCGCGGCCAGTACGCCACGGACTTCGCCCTGCTTATGGCCGGCTCGGCAATCTCCATCGTCCCCGTCCTTATCGTCTACGCTATCGGACAGCGCCAGATCATCGAGGGCATCGCCACGACCGGCTTGAAGCAGTAGAGACACTGCTGCCAGACCTGTAGATCTGGGGACTAGTTGCGAACTGACGACGGCTACATCGATACTCATGTCAGGGAACCGCTGGTCGAGGAGAACGCCTTCATTCGTCTTCCCGAGGAAGGCGTCCCGCCGCCATCGTTCGAGGACGCGTGGGATGTCTTGCCCAAACCCTTCTGGGAGGGCCACGAAGGTGCCATAGAATGCTACCGTGGGGCGTGGGAGCTGGCGTTTTCCAACCTGCGCCTTCCCGAGCCGGGGAGCGGCTTCATCGCCAGCTTTATCGACACGGCCTTCAACGATTGCCTGTTCATGTGGGACTCGGCGTTCATCCTGCTGTTCGCCCGCTACGGCCGCCGCGCCTTCGATTTCCAGCGCACCCTGGACAACCTCTACGCCAGCCAGCACCCCGACGGGTTTATCTGCCGTGAGATCGGCACTTTCGACGGCAGAGACCGCTTCGAACGCTTCGACGCGGCGAGCACGGGACCCAACATTATGCCCTGGACGGAGTGGGAACACTACGGTGACACGGCCGACAGCGAGCGCCTCAGCCTGGTCTTCCCCGTCCTCGTCTCCTACCACAGGTGGCTGCGGCGTCACCGCACCTGGCGCGACGGCACCTACTGGACCTCGGGCCTCGGTTCCGGAATGGACAACCAGCCGCGGTTCCAGGGAAGACCGGCGGGGGATGACGGGTGGCCCGAGCGCCTCACCTACCACGGGCACGCGGTCTGGATCGACACGTGCCTCCAACAGGTGCTCTCCGCGGATCTACTCTTACAGATGGCAGACGCCCTCGGCCGCCTAGATGAGGTCGCAGACCTGCGTGAAGAGCGTGACAGGCTCACCCTAACGATAAACGAACGCCTGTGGAACGAAGAGACCGCCTTCTACCACGACGAGCTCGCCGGCGGAACGCTCTCGGACGTCCAGACCGTAGGGGCGTTCTGGGCGCTGTTGGCGGACATAGTGCCGCAGGAGAGGATCTCGCGGTTCGTAGGAAACCTCGAAGACCCGAAGAGGTTCGGGCGTCCCCACCGCGTGCCTTCGCTATCCGCCGACCACCTTGAGTACGATCCGGGCGGCGGCTACTGGCTCGGAAGCGTATGGCCGCCCACGAACTACATGGTCTTGCGGGGACTCGACCGGGCCGGCTACAACGATCTGGCGCACGAGATCTCCTGTGAAGACCTCGACAACGTGGTGAAGGTCTTCCAGGAGACCGGAACGCTCTGGGAGAACTACGCCCCTGAGCAGGTGGCCCAGGGCAACCGCGCCAAAGACGACTTTGTAGGCTGGAGCGGCCTGGCACCCATAGCGGGCCTATTCGAGTACGTGATGGGACTTCGCGCCGATGCCCCGAATGGCCGGCTCCTCTGGGACGTACGGCTCCTCGAAAGCCACGGCGTTCGCGGTTATCCGTTCGGCAGAGACGGAGTCCTGGATCTCTCCTGCGCCCCCCGCAGCTCCGCAAAAGAAGAACCAGAGATACAGGTGCGCTCCACGGTCTCCCTGGAACTCGTGATCCGGTGGGAAGGCGGAGAAAGAACCCTCGCCGTACCGGAGGACTGAATCCCTGCCGGCACACACAGACACTCGACTGCGACCGCAGGTCTCGATTTCGTTTCAGCCATGGCTCTTCCTCGCGAGGGTTTAGAACGCGCTTCGCCGAGAAATGATAATAGTTACAGCAAGACCTTCTCTGGAAGGATAGGAGTTCACGTGGCAAGGCCGAACAAAAGAGCCAAACGAACCGTAGGGAAGATTTCGAAGCAGAAGGGAGCCAGCGGTAAGAAGAGCGAGAGCCCTGCAGGTTCGGACAAAGGCGTCGGCAGGAACGCAAAGCGCAAAGATGGAGTCCCTGTAACAGACATTCTGCGCGACGTAGGAGGCATCTCCGCCCCAGTAGCTTCAGAGCTGGGCGGGATCCTGGGGTCCGAAGGTCAGATCTCACCTGAAGAGTTGAGTTTTCCGGTCTACGGTAATTACTGCGGATTCGGACATGGCGATCCCACCGGGAAGACGCTGCCGATAGACGCGGTCGATGCCGTCTGCAGGGAGCATGATCTATGCTACCGTCTCCGTGGAGACTTCGATCGCCGGTGTGACCGTAACTTGATCGAAACCATGCCAGACGCCATAGCCAGCACCCCGTCTCCGCAAGGTAAGAACGCAGGACTTCTAGCGCTACTGTATTTCTCGTTGGCCGAACGGAACCTTGCGCTCGGCAAAACCCTCTTCGAGAGAACCTGATATTAGCTGGCCCGCTGTAAGACAGGAGGAGCGGAACGTGCAGACCACAAAGCACTTGACGCAGGAGCAGATCCGGGGCTTCGCGGATGACGGCTACCTCGTAGTGAATGGCCTATTCGCGCCCGAGGAGGTAAGGGCGCTGGTAGACAACTTCATGCACATGCATGCGGAAGGTCCGATACCAGGTTGTTTCGAGCCGGCGAGCCCTGAAGAGGCGGACGGCGACATACTCAAGCTCTACCCGCGAATGATGCATCCGCACAGGGTCAACGAGCTGGCCCTGCGGTACCTGCTAGACGACAGGCTCGAGGGCATGCTCGCGGACCTCTTCGGCGAGGAGCCGCTGGTCGCGCAGAGCATGCTCTACTTCAAGCCTGCAGGGTCGAAGGGCCAGGCGCTCCACCAGGATAACTTCTACCTCAAGGTCGAACCAGGCACCTGTATCGCCGCCTGGGTGGCCCTCGACGCGGCAGACCAGGAGAACGGTGGTCTCGAGGTCGTCCCTGGTACGCACGACATGGACCTGTTCTGCCCCGAGGAAGCAGATTCCGAAGTCTCCTTTACCCGCGACTACGTGCCCGTGCCAGAAGGCCTTGAGGCCGTGCCGGTCATTATGCGGCCGGGAGACGTGCTCTTCTTCAACGGCCAGCTCGTGCACGGTTCGCAGCCGAACAGTAGCGAAGACCGCTTCAGGCGCTCGTTCATCTGCCACTATATAGGCCGTTCTTCGGAGCGAATCTCGAAGTGGTATAGCCCTATCCTGACCATGGATGGCGAGGAGGTCACGATCGAGGAGAGCACCGATGGCGGTCCTTGCGGCACCGAGGATGTAGGCGTCCACTGAAAGGCGGTTAAGCGGAAGAAATCCTCCACAGAACCAGAGTATCAGGTATCAGCTTGTGGCAAAGGTGACTGAGGCCGTCGGGCCTCTTTGAGGCCAGCCGCGAGTGGCGCGCCGGTCTCCAGGTGGGGAGACCACCTTCATTTTGCATCTATCTGCGGGTTGTAAGTTCACTGTGGACTGATAGAAAGTTCGCGTGCGCGCTCTTCGTAATTTGCTGCCGTTTCTCAAGCCCCACCGCCTGCACGTGGCTGTAGTTTTTTTGTGCGCGGTGGGGGCTACGGCGACGAATTTGGCTGGTCCGTGGTTCATCAGGAGCCTCATCGGGCTGCTTGAAGGCGGGGAGGGCTGGTCGGCGGTGGGACAGGAGATCTCATGGCTAGTGCTGGCGCTCGTTGGCGCCTTCGTGTTTCGGGCTGGGTTCGTGTTCCTGGTCGGCTATCTGGCGCACATCGTGGCGTGGAACTTCGTGAGCGACGTTACGGTGGCGCTCTACGACCACTTGCAGAGGCAGTCGCTGCGATTTTTCAGTGACCGTCAGACGGGCGAGATGTTGCCGCGCCTCATCAAGGACACCACGGATATGGAGCCCTTCGTCGCCCACGACATGCCTGACCTCGTCATGAACGCGTTGACGCTCGTGGGGATCACGGCCATCTTTTTCTCCCTGGATCCCGTATTGGCGGCGCTCACCCTGCTGCCGATGCCGTTCCTCGTCATCTTCGTGATTTCCTCAGGGAGCCGAATGCATTCGGCGTTCAAGTCGGCACGGGAGCGCTTCGGCTCCCTCAGCGCCCTGCTCCAGGACAACCTCTCCGGGATAAAGGAGATACAGGTTTTTAATGGAGAGCCCGTCGAGCACAGGCGCGTAGAGGGGAGGGCGCGGCGGCACGTGCGCGACCGGCTCGAGGCCAACAGGATCGAGGCCGCCTACAGTCCCGGCGTCGAGCTTATCGCCGGCGCGGGGTTGGTGATCGTGGCGTTCTTCGGCGGCCGGGCCGCGCTGACCGGTTCCCTGGCCGTCGGGGACCTCGTCGCTTTCATCCTCTACCTCGGACTTTTCTACGAACCGCTCAGGCAGTTGGCGCACATGAGCGAGAGCTTCCACGAGGCCCTGACCGGAGCACGCCACGTCTGCGAGGTCCTCGGCGAGGAGCCGGAGGTGAAAGATCCCCCGCGCGGCACGGACCCTGGCAGGACGCGGGGCGAGGCGACGCTGGAGAACGTGGAGTTCGGGTACGATCCTGACCAGCCCGTCTTGCGCGACCTCTCCCTTAAAGTGGAACCGGGACAGACGGTGGCGCTCGTCGGTCCGACGGGCGCGGGGAAGAGCACCATCGCCGGCCTCATCCCACGTTTCCACGACCCCCTGGGCGGGCGGGTTCTCATCGACGGCACCGACGTGAGGGATATGCGCCTGGGTGCGCTGCGCCGCAACGTGAGCATGGTCCTGCAGGACACCTTTCTCTTCCACGGCACGCTGCGCGAGAACCTGCGTCTCGGTAACCGGGATGCCACCGACGAGGAGCTGGAGAGCGCAGCGAAAACCGCTGGCGCAGACGAGTTCATCCGGCGGCTCCCGGAGGGTTACGACACCGAGATAGGGGAGCGGGGCGTTAGGTTATCCGGCGGACAGAAGCAGCGGCTCGCCATAGCACGCGCCGTGCTCAAGGACGCGCCGATACTCATTCTGGACGAGGCGACCTCGGCGGTGGACACAGAGACGGAGGCCAGGATCCAGGACGCACTCGGCAAGCTCATGGAAGGCCGGACGGCCATCGTGATCGCCCACCGCCTCTCGACCATCCGCAACGCGGACAAGATCGCCGTCCTCGAGGACGGCGCCGTCGCCGAGCTCGGCGACCATGGCGAGCTCATGGCGCTAAACGGCCTTTACCGTAGGCTCTACGATCGCCAGTTCGGCGCTGCGGCCTGATAATCAGGTTCTTTAGTTTCGGACCGCCCGGACTTGATCGGGACGGTCCTTCCATGTAACGTCGAAGAGGAGAGGCTATCGAGCGAAAGGGAAGCACGTGTCGAGGATAACCCTGATTGGCGCGGGGAGCGCCGTGTTCACGCGCAACCTGTGCAGCGACATCCTCCTCGCCCCGGCGCTACAGGACAGTACCATCTGCCTGATGGACATAGACGCAGAGAGGCTGCGCGCCGCCCGCGACCTGGTCCAGGACATCGTGGACCGGCGGGGCCTGGGCGCCCGGGTGGAGACCACCACAGACCGCAGGGAGGCCGTGCGAGGCGCTGACTACGTTGTGACCACCTTCCAACAGGGTGGTCTCGACGCCTACGCGTTGGACATCGAGATCCCGAAGAAGTACGGCGTCGAGCAGTGCGTGGGCGACACCCTTGGTCCAGGCGGTGTCTTCCGTGCCCTGAGGACCATCCCTGTCCTGCTTGACCTGTGCGACGAGATGGACGAGCTGGCCCCCGACGCCCTGCTGCTGAACTACGTCAACCCGATGGCGGCAAACTGTTGGGCCGTGGATCTGGGAACGAGACGCCCGCACGTGGGCCTCTGTCACAGCGTCCAGGGGACGAGCCAGATGCTCGCTTCCTGGATCGGGGCGCCCTACGAGGAGGTCGAATTCCTGTGCGCCGGCATCAACCACCAGGCGTTCTTCCTCCAGTTTCGCCACCGCGGGGATGACCTTTACCCGGAGGTCCAGGCCGCCATACGGCGGGATGAGGTACGTGGCCAGGAGCCCGTGCGCGTGGAGCTAATGGAGCACTTCGGGTACTTCGTTACCGAGTCGAGCGGCCACGCCAGCGAATACGCGCCGTACTTCCGCAAGAGCGCGCGGATGGTCGAAGAAGAGCTCGTACCGCGCTTCTTGGACGAAGGCGACCACTGGTTCGACTTCGGTCGAACCGGAGGATACCTTCGCCACTGCCTGAGCCGTCTTGAGGAGCCGCCTGACGGCCACGGACCTCCTCCCACACAACGCACCCACGAGTACGGTTCGTACATCATCGAGGCCATGGAGAACGACGAGCCCATCAGGGTAAACGGCAACGTGCCGAACCGTGGTCTGATCCGCTCCCTCCCCGAGAACTGCTGCGTGGAGGTTCCTTGCCTGGTCGACGCGAACGGCGTCCAGCCAACGGTGGTCGAGCACTACCCGCCGCAGCTCGCAGCCCTCAACCGCACGAACATCAACGTGCAGGAGCTGATCGTCGAGGCCGCCCTCACCGGCGATGTGGAGGCCGTGCACCACGCGGTCATGCTCGACCCTCTAACAGCGGCTGTTTGCACTCTGCCCCAGATCCGCTCGATGGTAGACGAGATGCTTGGTGCGCAAGCCCGGTGGCTGCCGCAGTTCCAGGAGACCATGGTCTAGTTTCGCATGGACCGCACACGAGTAAAGGCCGGCGGCATTGAAGTGAGGCTGGACGGGGGAGGGGAGGGCTTCCGAAGCTCCCTCTCGACCTCGTCGCTCCAGAATGGTGTTGAGCTGGTGCATCTGCGCATAGAATCAGACGAAGCAGGACGCCCGCCGGTGTTCCGCCTCTCATGGTCCCACCCGATGGTGAGCGTGCACGGCTTCTGGCACTCCGGCGCAGGATACGACAAAGGCTTGAGGGTGGACTGGGGGAAGGGTGTCTATTCCAAGGCGACCTCTGGCGCGCCCGTCGGCTGTCTGTACGATCTGACGGATCGTAACCGTCTGACCTTCGCGCTCTCCGACGCGCTCGAGCCTGTCACATTCCACGCTGGAGTCCACGAAGAGAGTGGCGAGGCGAGTTGCTGGGTCAGGCTCTTCGATGAACCATCGGCGCCGCTTGTTGTCTACGAGGCAACGCTCAGGTTGGACGCCAGGGACCTCCCGTTCTACGAGACCCTGTCAGACGTGAGCCGCTGGTGGGCAGGTCTGCCGGGTTACGAGCCGGCCGGGGTGCCGGAGACGGCGCGGTTGCCGATGTACTCGACGTGGTACAGCTTCCACCAGGACCTCGACCCAGGGCTCGTCGAGGAGCAGTGTCGCCTCGCGAAGGAACTGGGATGCGAGGCGGTGATCGTAGACGACGGCTGGCAGACCACGAGCAACGAGCGGGGATATGCGTACACGGGCGACTGGGAGCCGGCGCCCGAGAAGGTCCCGGACATGCGCGCGCACGTAGACAGGGTGCACGCCCTCGGGATGAAGTTCCTCCTCTGGTACTCCGTACCTTTCGTCGGCCACCATAGCAGGGCGTGGGATCGGTTTTCGGGGATGTTACTGGAGGAGATCGAACGTCTCGGGGCTGGTGTCCTCGACCCGCGTTTCCCCGAGGTGCGCGAGTTCCTGATCGAGACCTACGAGTCGGCCCTGAGGGAGTGGGACCTCGACGGCTTCAAGCTCGATTTCGTGGATAGCTTCGGCACCTCGCAAGAGACTGGTTGCGGGCGCGATCATGACGGCGTGCCCGAGGCGGTGGACAGGCTTCTGGAGGATACGATAGTGCGCCTCCGCCGGATAAAGCCTGAAGTGATGGTGGAGTTCCGCCAGAGTTACGTCGGGCCTTTGATGCGCAAGTACGGCAATATGTTCCGGGCGATGGATTGCCCGAACGATGCCGTCGAGAACAGGATGCACACTCTGGACATCAGGCTGCTTGGCGGGGATACCGCCACCCACTCCGACATGCTCATGTGGCACGCTGAGGATCCCGTACACAGCGCGGCGCTTCAGCTCGTGAATGTCCTCTTCAGCGTGCCCCAGATCTCGGTTCTCCTCGACCGGATACCGCCCGAACACGTGGAGATGTTGCGCTTCTGGCTAGGCTTCTGGCGCGAACATCGCGACGTACTTCTGGATGGAGCCCTGGAACCTCTCCACCCCGAGGCGATCTACCCTGTCGTGCTCGCGCGCACGGAGTCGAAGCTGGCCGCAGCAGCGTACGGGAACACAGTCGTTCCGCTCGTAGGAGAGATTCCGTCAACGCTCCTTGTCGTAAACGGCGCGCTCGAGGAGGGCGTGGTGCTCGATCTCGCGGACGACGCGGACATACGCGGAATGGAGGTGCTGGATTGCAAGGGGCGCGTTACGCGTACGGACAGCATCACGCTCGAGAGCGGGTTGCACCGGATCGGCATCCCCCCTGCCGGGGTGGCCGTGTTGAAGTAACCTGTGTCCTAGAGATTGCAAGTTGCGCTTTCAGAGAAAGGATCTTACCTTGAAGGTAGCCTTTATCGGCGCGGGTAGCGTCGTCTTCACCAAGAGTCTGCTAACCGACATACTGAGCTTCCCGGAGCTGCGAGGGACCACCATCGCCCTCCATGACATAGACCCCGAGCGCCTCGAGACCGCCGGCATGATGGCCCGCTGGACTTCGGACCAGCTCGGCGCAGGCGCGAAGGTCGAGGAACATCTCGACCGGCGAAGGGCGCTAGATGGGGCCGACTTCGTCGTGAACATGGTCCAGATCGGCATGCACGAGGCCACCCTCCTCGACTTCGAGATCCCCAAGAAGTACGGCCTCAAGCAGACGATCGCCGACTCGATGGGCATCGGCGGCATCTTCCGCGGGCTGCGCACCATCCCGTTCGTGCTCGACCTTGCCGGCGAGATGGGCGACTTGTGCCCGAATGCGCTGCTACTGAACTACACGAACCCCATGAGCATCCTCATAGAGGCGCTGTACATCGCGAGCCCAGAAACGAAGAGCGTCGGGCTCTGCCACAGCGTCCCATACACCGCCCGCGAGATAGCCTCGTATATCGGGGTGGAGCATGAGGAACTTATCTACGAGTGCGCCGGCATCAACCACATCGCCTGGATGACGCGCCTCGAGCTCGAAGGCGTGGACGCTTACCCGCGGCTGTTCGCGGCGATGGAGGACCCTGACGTGTACGCCAAAGACAAGGTGCGCTTCGAGTTGATGCGCCGCTTCGGGTACTTCGTCACTGAGTCGAGCGAGCACAACGCCGAGTACGTACCTTACTTCCTCAAGGACGATGGGCTCATCGAGCGTTACGACGTGCCTGTAGACGAGTATGTAAGGCGTAGCGAGGAGAACCTCGTCCAGTACGCTGAGACCCGTCGCATGCTGCTCGCGGGAGAGGACTTCTCGCTGGGTCGCAGCGTCGAGTACGGCTCCCTCATAATGCACTCGCTCGTCACCGGCGAGGCGCGAGCAATATACGGCAACGTCAGGAACACGGGCCTCGTTACGAACCTACCAGAAGGTTGCTGTGTCGAAGTGCCGATCCTGGTAGACGATACCGGTCTGCGTCCTTGCTACGTCGGTGACCTTCCGCCGCAGTGCGCGGCGACCTGCGCCCCGCACACGGCGGTCC
Source organism: uncultured Rubrobacteraceae bacterium (assembly GCA_902806095.1). Taxonomy (GTDB): domain Bacteria; phylum Actinomycetota; class Rubrobacteria; order Rubrobacterales; family Rubrobacteraceae; genus Rubrobacter_D. Next base: position 16,811 of record CADCVF010000068.1, on the reverse strand, counting down.
AGAACCTTACGATCAGGGCGGCGCTGGAGGGCAGACGGGACCACGTCTATCATGCCGCAATGCTCGACCGCCACGCCTCGAGCGTCCTATCTCTCGACGAGATAGCCGGCATGGTGGACGAGCTCATAGAAGCCCACGGCGAAGCCATGCCCGAGGGCGTAAGGATCTCAGGCGCAGGAGCGGGTCGCGTATAGCCATGTACCGTAGCGATACAACCAACCAGAGGTGATAGCAGTGAGAAACCCGACACTCCCGAAATTGACCTCGCAGGGCCTGAAGCTCGACACGTCCGCCGAAAGCTTCGGCCTGCTCAGGAGCTCGACGGACGTCATCGAAGACACCGGAGATCTCAGGGAAAGGATGGCCGAGGATGGGTACCTCTACCTGCCTGGCTATTTGGACCGGGATCTGGTCCTCAGAGCCAGAAAGAGCGTTACCGAGAGGCTCGCCGCAGAAGGGCTCACGGCCCCGGGATATTCCGCCGATGAGGCTGTGGCGCATCCTGACTCGGGGCTCAAGTTCAAGCCTGATCTCGCCCACGACAACGAGCCGCTGCACCGCTTGCTGTACAGCGGGCCCATGATGGAGTTCTACGAGCGGTTCCTCGGCGGCCCCGTACGCCACTACGACTTCACCTGGATGAGGGCTGTGGCACCAGGCTATGGCACCCAACCACACGGGGACATAGTGTTCATGGGGCGTGGGACGCACGACCTTTATACCGCGTGGACTCCGCTGGGAGACATCGACTTCCAGCTCGGGGGCCTGATCATCCTCGAAGGCTCGCATCGCCTCCGGAGTGTGCGCGAGGAGTACCTGGCGAGGGACGTTGACGAGTACTGCGAGAACCTGGAAGGCGAGGAGGAGTACGCCAGGACAAACCAGGATACGCACGGCTGGCGGTGGGATGGCAGCGTCTCAGAAGACCCTGTGGAATTGCGCGAGCAACTTGGGGGGAGATGGCTCACGGCCGAGTACAGGGCAGGGGATCTCCTCACGTTCGACACTCACACCATCCACGCGAGCCTCGACAACCGCGCTGAGAGGATCAGGCTCTCCTCCGACTCGCGCTACCAACTCGCCTCAGAGCCCGTGGACGAGCGTTGGATCGGGGAGGCTCCCGTAGGCCACGGTCCAGAGGGCAAACGCGGACGTATCTGCTAACGGTTTCTGACCAGTACCTGTCGGTAGTGAACCTTTCATACACTTGACAGGGGGTGAGATTGGTCTAACAATGCGTAAGGGAAGTGACGTGTCTGTGGCCGGATGCGCGCAGAGGACATGCATCGGGACGGCCTTGGGGAGGTTCCACAGGCGCAGCTTACTCGATATTTTCAGGGGTGCTTAACGGTCTCGGAAGGAGGAGACGTGCAAAGTGAATCCAGCGTGGGGCGTCTGACGCGGAAGGATTTCCTCAAGATGGGTGGGGGCGCGCTCGCGGGCGCTTACGCTATGGGAGGGCTCGCTGGTTGTGGCGGGGGTTCGGCCGGTGGCCCGACTGAACTCACCCTGTGGGCGTGGTTGCCTGACATGCAAGCGCAGGTAGACATGTTCGAGAAGGCCCACAAGAACATCAAGGTAAAGCTGGTCAACGCTGGGCAGGGTGAGGACGAGTACCAGAAGCTGCGCACAGCGCTCAAGGCTGGTTCAGGAGCCCCCGACGTGGTCCACATGGAGTTCCAGTATATCCCGACCTTCAAGCAGATCGATGGTCTCGCCGACATCTCCGAGTACGGCGCAAATGACTACAAGAGCGACTATGCTCCCTGGACGTGGGCCCAGGTATCCGAGGGGGATGCTGTCTATGCGATGCCGTGGGACAGTGGTCCTATGGCTCTGCTGTATCGTAAGGACGTCTTCGACGAGTACGGTATCGAGGTCCCTACCACCTGGGAGCAGTTCGCGCAGGAGGCAGAGAAGCTCCACAAGGCCAACCCCAAGTTCTATCTGGCCGACTTCACGCCTGAGGACGGAGGATGGCTCACGGGCCTAATGTGGCAAGCTGGGGCGCGTCCCTTCGAGGTCGAGGGAACGAAGGTCGCGATCAACATGGACGACCCCGCGGTCAAGAAGTTAGCGGAATACTGGGGAGACCTGGTCGAGCGTGGCGTCGTCGCGACCGATCCGGGCTTCACCAATGACTGGTACAGGTCGTTAGCCAAGGGTACCTATGCAACCTGGCCGACCGCCGCGTGGGGTCCCGTGTTCCTAGAAGGGGTGGCTGGCGAGTCCAAGGGCAAATGGCGCGCCGCGCCGTTGCCGCAGTGGGAGGAAGGTGCCCGGGAGTCTGCCAACTGGGGCGGCTCGACGCTGGCCGTAACAACCCAGAGCGAGTACGCTGAGGAGGCTGCCCAGCTTGCCATTTGGCTCACCAACGATCCCGCGCCGACCAAACTGTACACCACCAAGCAGTTCCTGTTTCCTGTTCTCAACGACCTCTTGGACAGCCCTGAGTTCAAGAACCGCAAGTCTCAGTTCTTCGGCGGCCAGGCCGTCAACTCCGTCTTCGTCGAGGCATCGAAAAACGTGGACACCGGCTTCGAGTTTAGCCCGTTCCAGGACTACGTCTACGCTCAGATGAGCGAGCAGTTCGGGGCCGCGGCCAGTGGAGACACTGAGTTCGCCCAGGTCCCTGAGAACCTACAGGAGAAGGTCACCAACTACGCTAAACAGCAGGGCTTCAAAGTCAGTTAGCGCGAGGTCGGGTGGCTGGATTCCGTTCGGGAAGTAGAGGAGGTAAGTGGTGGCAGTAGAGCAGGGAGACCAGGCTGGACTGGCCTCTCCTGGTGGGAAGCAGCAAAGGCGGGCTGCCCGCAACAGGCGATGGCGACGGATGGTCATCCCCTACCTGTTTCTCCTGCCGTTCCTGGTGCTCTTCCTGGTGTTCCTCGTGCTTCCCTTGGCATACGCGCTAGGGATCAGTCTCTTCGAGAACCGTCTCGTCGGGGGCACGGTCTTCGTTGGCGCCCAGAACTACCTCAAGGCGATCGGGGATCCGGCCTTCCTAGGCGGGGTCGTCAGGATGCTGAAGTTCGGGGTGTTCCAGGTGCCGATCATGCTCGGTCTCGCCCTTCTCCTCGCTCTGGTGCTCGACAGCGGCGTGGTGTGGTTCCGCACCGTTTTCCGGCTCGGGTTCTTCTTGCCCTACGCTGTGCCGAGCGTGGTGGCTACTCTTGTCTGGGGCTATCTCTACGGCCAGGACTTCGGGCCTTTCGCGCAGCTGGCGGAGCGGTTCGGTCTCCCGGCCCCCAACTTCCTCTCCGACTCGCTCGTGCTCGGCTCCCTCGCCAACATCGTGACGTGGCAGTTCACCGGATACAACATGATCATCCTCTACGCCGCCTTGCAAGCCGTGCCTGGAGAGCTCAGGGACGCTGGGGCCGTGGATGGGGCCAGGGGTTGGCAGGTGGCATGGTACATCAAGATACCCTTGATACTGCCGGCTCTGTTCCTGACGGCGGTCTTCTCGATCATCGGCACGTTCCAGCTCTTCAATGAAGCCCAGATCCTGCAGCCGCAGGCACCGGGCTCTATAAGTGAATCGTTCACTCCCAACCTCTACGCCTACTCCCTGGCGTTCACCAACCAGCAGTACGAGTATTCGGCTGCGATCTCCTTCGCCCTCGGTGCGGTAGTGGTCGTATGCTCCTACATCTTCATGCTTGTGACCAACCGCAGGGAGGAGGGCGACTGATGGCGCCGATCACGGGAAGGCGGGGTAGTCCAGGAGAGAGCCAGTTCACGCGTGTGCTCACCATGGTCCTACTTACCGTCTTCCTGGTCTACTCGCTGCTCCCGGTCTTCTACCTCATCGTCTCGTCAACAAAGGACAACACAGATCTTTTCTCCTCGTTCGGGCTGTGGTTTGCCTCCTTCAGCCTGCCAGAGAACCTGCGGGACACCTTCGCCCATGACGGCGGCGTGTTCTGGAATTGGCTCTGGAACACAGCGTACTATTCCGTATGCAGCGCCGTCGGTGCCGCGTTCATCTCGACCATAGCGGGTTACGCCTTCGCCAAGTACCGCTTTCCCGGGCGCATACCGGTCTTCGCGGTGATTCTCGGTTCCATTATGGTTCCGCAGACCGCACTCGTGATCCCGACGTATTTGCTCTTGAGCAAGATCGGGCTCATCGACACGCCGCTGGCCGTGATTCTGCCCTCTCTCGTCTCGCCTTTCGGCGTGTATCTGATGCGCGTCTACGCCGAACAGTCGGTCCCCGACGACCTGCTGAATGCAGCCCGCGTGGACGGAGCCGGCGAGCTCAGGATCTTCTGGAGCGTCGCCCTGCGCGTTCTGATGCCTGGCTTCGTCACCGTCCTCCTCCTGTCGTTCGTTGCGACCTGGAACAATTACTTCCTTCCTCTCGTGGTCCTGAGCACCCCCGAACTCTACCCGCTGAGCGTCGGCCTGGTCTCATGGAACTCGCTGGCGACTGCGGGTGGCGGGGCGCAGCCGCTCTTCCCCCTGGTGATAACGGGGGCCCTTGTCTCCGTCATACCCATAATCGTGTCTTTCCTGTTCCTGCAACGCTACTGGCAGGGCGGCCTTACCTTCGGCAGCCTGAAGGACTGAGGGTTTAGAGACGATTATTCATCTTCGGGAAGTGAAGATCACACCCGGCAACGGTCACTCTGCTACGCCCTAACCACTGGAGGTAAGGCCATGATCGCACGCAAGGTCCCGCACATGATTTACGGTGCCGACTACAATCCCGAGCAGTGGCCCGAGGAGGTCTGGGAAGATGACGTCCGCCTAATGCGCGAGGCCGGCGTGAACCTGGTCTCGCTCGGGATCTTCTCCTGGGCGAGACTCGAACCAAGCCCCGGCGAGTACGACTTCGACTGGCTGGACCGCATCATCTCCCTCCTGCACGAGAACGGGGTGATGGTCAACCTCGCCACGGCGACAGCCTCCCCACCACCCTGGCTTGCCGCCCGCTACCCCGAGAGCCTGCCCGTCACGCAGAACGGCGTCGTCCTCCATCCCGGCGCCCGCCAGCACTACTGCCCGAGCAGCTCCGCCTACAAGGAGAGGGCCTCCGAACTCGTCCGGCGCATCGCGGACCGCTACAAAGACCATCCCGCACTAGCGATGTGGCACGTGAACAACGAGTACGGATGCCACGTCGCGGAGTGCTACTGCGATACCTCGGCGGAGCACTTCAGGGAGTGGCTGAGGGCGCGCTACGGCGACCTGGATACACTCAACGAGGCGTGGGGGACGGCGTTCTGGAGCCAGCGCTACGCGGAGTGGGGTGAGATCCTACCTCCCCGCAGCGCCCCCACCTTCGCCAACCCGACTCAGCAACTGGACTTTCGCCGCTTCTCCTCGGACGCCCTGCTCAAGCTCTACGAGATGGAGAAGGAGATACTGCGAGGGGCGACACCGGAGATTCCCATAACCACCAACTTCATGGGCTTCTTCAAGCCTGTGGACTACTGGAAATGGGCACTTCGTGAAGACCTCGTCTCGGACGACTCCTATCCCGACCCATCCGACCCCGAAGCCCACATAAAGGCCGCCATGAGCCGCGACCTGATGCGCTCTCTGGGAGATGGAGCCCCTTGGGTCCTCATGGAGCAGACGACGGTGCGCGTGAACTGGCGCGAACGCAACATCCCCAAGCGGCCTGATGTGATGCGCCTCTGGAGCTACGGGGCTGTCGCCCGCGGTGCGGAGGGCATCATGTTCTTCCAGTGGCGCCAGTCCAGGGCAGGAGCCGAGAAGTACCACAGCGCGATGGTTCCGCACGTTCCTACGGAAACCTCCAGGAGCTGGAGTGAGGTCAGCAGGCTCGGAGCGGAGCTCGGAAGGCTAGACGAACTCCTCGGTGCGCGCGGGGAGGCTGAGACCGCGATCCTGCTCGATTGGGAGAGCTGGTGGGCCCTCGAGCTCGACTCCAAACCCTCCACCGCCGTCAGAATGCTCGAGGGCCTCTACTCCTTCTACGAGCCGCTCTACAACACGAACGTCTCCGTAGACTTCGCCCATCCAGGCTCCGACCTCTCGTCCTACAGGCTGGTCGTCGCCCCCAACCTTTACCTCGTTACAGACGACTCGGTGGAGAATATCCGGCGGTTCGTGGCCGATGGCGGGACGCTCTTGATGTCGTTCTTCTCGGGGATAGTGGACGCGCAAGATCACATCCGCCTCGGTGGCTATCCGGCCCCGTTCAGGGAGCTGCTGGGCCTCCAGATCGAAGACTTCGTACCGATGGCAACCGGAGAGACGAATCGTCTGGACACTACCGGAGGCGAAACTTGCGATCTGTGGGCTGACCTCATCCACCCTGAAGGCGCAGCAATCCTGGCCTCCTATACAGACGACTTCTATGCAGGCACTCCGGCAGTAACGCGCAACGTCTATGGTGAAGGCGCAGCCTACTACCTCGGCACCAGGCCGGAAGAACGCTTCACGAAGTTGTTAGTGGAGAGGGTGTGCGATGAGGCCGGTGTGCGTCCAACGGCCGAAGTCCCACCCGGTGTCGATACCGTGCGCCGCAAGACCGGGGCCGCATCTTTCCTCTTCTTGCTAAACCATAATCAGGAGACCGTAGAGATCCGGCTCCCGAGTCCTGGCCGGGATCTTCTCACGGGAAAGGGGCACGATTCACAGCTTACACTCGATCCTCTGGGTGCCGCAATACTGCAAGAAGAACGTCATAAGGTCGACGTGTAGGGCAGAGTCGTAGTGGCCGTCTGCGCTAATGTTGACACAAGACTATTCCTTGACTATATTGGCTTGCGTTAGGTTTCGGGATTGAGAGGCTTTGTCAGGGGAAAGACGGGCACGAAAACGAACGAGGCGAGCGCATGCCTCACGAGTTGGTCTGTGGTGCACTCATGCACCGCTACCACTCGCGTCCGGTTTCCTCAACACGGTGCTAAGAACCTGGTAGCAGGGTTCGGGTCAGGAGGACGAAATGAAGCGGACGATGACCAGGCGGGGCTTTCTGAAGACGGGTGGGGGAGCGTTGGCCGGCGCGTACGCTCTCGGGCTCGCCGGATGCGGCGGGGGGAGCGAACAAGAAGGATCCTCTAAGAGCCTGGAGTTCTGGGGCTTCGACGAGGGGCGGGTGAACTTCGCCAAGGCAGCGTACAAGTCCAAAGCGTTCGAATCCAAGCATGGAGACGTAAAGATCACCTTCAGGATACTGCCCTACGAGCAGATGCACGACAAGCTCCTGACTGCACTGGTGTCGGGCCAGGGCGCTCCCGACATTGCCGACATCGAGATCTCCCGCTTCGGGCAGTTCATCAAGGGGGACAGGGTGCCGTTGCTCGGTCTCAAGGGGCGCATCGGCGACGCGATAAACGACATCTACGAGCCGGCAGCGGTCGATCCGTGGAGCTGGAAGGGTGAGATCTACGGCGTAGGGAACGAGCTGAACACCGTCGTCATGGCTTACCGCAGGGACATACTGGAGGACGCCGGCGTCCAGCTGCCGTTCGCGACCTGGGACGACGTGATCGCGGCTGGCCAGGAGATCTCGACCGGGGACCGCAAGATGTTCGCCATCCACGACCTCTCTTTCGGCGACCACTACATGATGATGCAACACGCAGGAACGGCGTACTTCGACGAAAACGGTAATTACAACGGGGACGACCCCAGGAGCATCGAGGCCATGCAGTTTCTCCACGACCTCGTCTACAAGCACGAGATAGCCGCCATAGCGCCGGCCGAAGCGGACAACAACTGGGCGCCGCCGCAGTATATGGCGTCTTTCAGGGCCGAGAAGTTTATCGCCACGTTCGGACCGCCGTGGCACCTTTCCTACTTTATCGACCAGGTCCCTGACCAGTCCGGAAAGTGGGACGTACAGGAGTTGCCAGAAGGCCTCGGAGAGAGCCGGCCGACGGCCAACTTCGGCGGAACGGGCATGGCGATCACGGAACAATCAGGCAACCCCGAGGCGTCGTGGGCTCTGATAGAGGCGGGCAACCTGACGAAGGAAGGGGTGCTCTTCGACTTCGAGGAGCGTACCGCTTACCCGGCATACAAGCCGGCTTATGAGGAGCAGGCCCTCGCGCAGCCCAACGACTACTTCGGCGGCGTCAAGATCGGTCAGCTCTACTCGGACATTGCAGATGATCTACCGGCCTTCCGCCAGTCGCCCGTGTGGCCCGACACGACCGAGGCGATCCAGCGCGACGTGATCACACCCGTCATGAACGACAAGGCTGACGCAGAGACCGCGTTGACCGAGATGAAAGGGACCGTCGAGGACCTGCAAAAGGAGCAGTAGCCGGGGCGGGAGCTGGTCTCGGGGAGGTCGGGAGTAGATGCAGCCGCGAGTTGATGAAGCAGGGCAGGGAGGAGACCGCAAGACGGCTCCCGATGGGGCCACAGGCAAACGCCGATGGGGTGGTCGGCGCTCGACGGCGGCGCCCTACCTCTTCTTGCTTCCGTTCTTCGCGATCTACAGTGCCTTCTTGCTCTACCCAACGTTCAGCGCGCTGTGGCTTAGCTTTCAAGAGGCGGTAGCCCTGGATACACCCGCGTTCATCGGACTGGACAATTACGTGAGGCTCGTGCAGGACGAGCGCTACCTCCACGCCCTGCGCAATACTACCGTCTACGCGCTGGCGAGCGTGTTCATACTCAGTCCGCTGGCGCTTGCCGTCGCGCTCGCCGTACGCTCCTTCTTGGTTCCATCCGCGAACCTCAAGAGCTTCTACAGGATCTCGCTGTTCTTGCCCTTCATCACTTCGTTCGTGGTGATCGCGCTCATGTTCGGCCTGATCTTCAACAAGGACTTCGGCCTGCTCAACTCCTTCTTCCGCTCGATTGGGCTGCCTGAGTTGAACTGGCTACGCTCCGAGCGGCTGGCGATGCTCTCAATCGTCCTTGTCGGGATCTGGACGTACCTCGGCGTGAACTCCCTGTACTTCCTGGCCGGGCTGCAGAACATACCGCACGAGCTCAACGAGGCCGCGGCGATAGACGGCGCGAACCGCAGGAAGACGTTCCTCTATGTTACGCTTCCGCTGCTGCGACCCACGATTCTCTTCGTGGTCGTCCAGGCGACAATCTTCAGCTACCAACTCTTCGAGATACCGTTCTTGCTCACCAACGGCGGTCCCTCAGACGCAACGCTGTTTCTCTCGCAGTACCTCTACGAGGTCGGCTTCTCGCAGTTCGATCGCGGCTACGCCGCTGCAATAGGCTACTCGATGGCGCTCATCAGCATCGTTCTGACCATTGCACAGCTGCTGCTGTATCGGAGGTACACCAGATGATATCCGGCAACAGGGCGGCGACCCGTATGTGGCAGGTGCTCGGCAACGCCGTTTTGCTGCTGGTCATCTTCCTGACCGTCATGCCATACGTGTACATGGTCAGCGCCTCTTTCAAGCCTGGCGAGGAGCTCTTCTCCATCCCCGTACAGATATTTCCGGACAGCCTGTATTGGGGCAATTACGACCTCCTGTTCGGAAGGACCAGCTTCGTCCGCTGGTTTTTCAACAGTGTCTTCATAGGCGTCTCGCGCATGGTTCTGGCCGTCGTGATCTCCCTTATGGCGGGCTACGCCTTCGCGAAGTTCGACTTCCGCTTCAAGAACCCCCTGTTCATACTCCTTCTTGCGACCCTGACGCTTCCTATCTACGTCCTGATCGTGCCCCTCTACTCGATGATGGTGACCTTCGGCTGGACCGACTCCTACATCGCCCTCATCCTGCCGCTCGCGGCTCAGGCGATAGGCGTCTTCCTCTCGCGCCAGTACCTGCTCTCCATCCCCGACGAGATACTCGACTCCGCCCGCGTCGACGGTGCCGGGGAGTGGGGGATCTTCTGGCGCATAATAGTGCCGCTCTCCCAGCCCGTTATCGCGGTGATGGCGATACTGTTCTTTACCGCTTCGTGGAACGACTATATCTGGCCGCTCGTGGTGCTGACGGAGGACAGGATGTTCACCGTCTCTTTGGGACTTCCGACGCTTGTCGGCCCTTACAGCCAGGAGTACGGGGCGGTCATGGCAGGTTCCTTTCTTAGCACGGTGCCCATCATGATCATTTTCCTGATCATGCAGCGGCGCTTTATCGAGGGGATCACCCAGGGCGCGGTCAAGGGTTAGCAGTTCCTCGTACTCTATTAACAGGAGGAGATAGGCATGGCTAATGACACGGCTCTGCTTGCGGCCCGGGGCAACCGCGTTGTGGATGGCGAGGGGAATCCCGTCGTGCTGCGCGGCTTCGGCCTCGGCGGCTGGATGAACATGGAGAACTTTATAACAGGCTACCCCGCGAACGAGGAGAGCATGCGCGAGGCCGTCCGCACGACGCTCGGGGAGGAGAACTACGAAATCTTCTTCGACCTTTTCCTCGAGCACTTCTTCACGGAGGGTGACGCGCGGTTCATCTCCTCGCTCGGGCTGAACCTGCTCAGGCTCCCCGTGAACTACAGGCACTTTGAGGACGACATGCGTCCCTTCGAGATAAGAGAGGAAGGCTTCAGGCACCTGGACAGGGTCGTAGAGCTCTGCGCGGCGCATGAAATCTACACGATCATCGATCTTCACGCCCTGCCGGGCTACCAGAACCAGCACTGGCATTCGGACAACCCGACCCACAAGGCGCTGCTCTGGAGACACAGGCACTTCCAGGACAGGACGGTGAACCTCTGGGAACATATAGCTGACCACTACAGAGGCAACCCTTGGGTGGCTGGCTACAACCCGATAAACGAGCCAGCCGACCCGAGCGAGCAGCTCATCATGCCTTTCTACAGGCGGCTCTACGAGGCGATCCTGGCCGTCGACCCCGACCACCTGATCTTCCTCGAGGGCAACCGCTACTCGGTGGACTTCCACATGTTCGGTGAGCCGTGGCCCGGTGTCGTCTATACCAACCACGACTACGCGTTGCCAGGTTTTATAGACGGCGGCCCCTACCCCGGTGTCTCGCGCGGTGAGTACGTTGACAGGGATGTTCTGGAGAAGACTTTCCTGCAGCGCAGCTCTTACATGCTCGAGCACGAGGTACCCTTGTGGGTCGGAGAGTTCGGGCCCGTCTACCTGGGAGATGAGGAGGCAGACCGGATGCGCTACCGGCTCCTTCGCGACCAGCTGGAGATCTACGACCGCCACGGCGTGAGCTGGGCCATCTGGACGTACAAGGATATCGGCCTGCAAGGAGTCCAGTACACCGCCCCAGACTCTCCGTGGGTCGAGCGCATCCGACCCATTCTGGAGAAGAAGACGCGCCTCGGCGTCGACGCCTGGGGTGGTACCGACGCAGGCGTCAGGCACGCCATGGCCCCGCTAGAGGAGCTGTTCGCCGATGAGTTCCCGAACTACAAACCATTCCCGTTCGGGGCCGAGCGGGAGATCGAGCTGCTCGTGCGCAACATCCTGCTCGCCGAGCCGATGCTCCCGGAGTACGCAGAGCTTTTCAGAGGTATGGACGAGGGCGAGATAGACGCGATGATGCGCTCGTTCTCCTTCGAGAATTGCGTGAGGCGAATGGAACTAACCTCTATCCTCTCTGAGCACGCCGTAGGTAGCGGCGCGCTCAGTTGACAACCGACACTAGAGGGAGGCACAGGCTTGGACTTTCCAGAGAACTTCTTGTGGGGCACGGCTACGGCCGCTTACCAGGTCGAGGGCGCCGTGAACGAAGGGGGCCGCGGCGCGTCAATCTGGGACACGTTCAGCCATACCCCCGGTAAGGTCCGCCACGGCGATACCGGCGACATCGCCTGCGACCAGTATCACCGCCTGGAAGAAGACCTCGACCTTATGTCCGAGCTCGGGATACTAGCCTACCGCTTCTCCGTAGCCTGGCCCCGCATCCAACCCGAAGGGAGCGGTTCGGCCAACCAGAACGGTCTCGACTTCTACCGCAGGCTCGTCGACGGCTTAAGGCAACGCTCAATCGAACCCATGCTCACGCTCTACCACTGGGACCTGCCTCAGGCGCTGGAGGATGTGGGCGGCTGGACCAACAGGGATACGAGCGAACGCTTCGCGGAGTACGCCGCTATCGTACACGAGGCCCTCTCGGATAGCGTCGGGTTCTGGATCACCTTGAACGAGCCCTGGGTCTCGGCCTGGATGGGTTACGGCCTCGGTGTCCACGCCCCTGGACACCAAGACAGCGCCAGGGCACTCGCCGCGACACACCACCTCCTGCTCAGCCACGGCCTCGCAATGGAGAGAATGCGCTCCGCGGGGGATGCAAACCAGCTCGGCGTCACCCTGAACCTGCATCCGGCCCGCCCCTCGCGAGACCGCGAAGCCGATAGGGAGGCCGCCCGCAGGGTCGACGGACAGGCGAACCGACTCTATCTGGATCCCCTGTTTCACGGCGACTACCCGGAGGACGTGTTCTCGTATTACGGGGAACGCGGCGTGGACCTCACTTTCGTCCAGGATAGGGATCTCGACAGGATCTCCGTTCCCATCGACTTCCTGGGTATCAACTACTATTTTCGTAACACCGTCCGTGACGCTCCTGAGGAACAAGGGCAGAGCATACCCTTTGCCGACCTCGGAGCCCGTAGCGTTATCCCGCACGAGGCGGAGAAGACCGCTATGGGCTGGCCTGTGGAACCGGATGGCCTGACAGAAATCTTGGTCCGGATCAAGGAAGATTATGAAGATCTGCCCATGTACGTAACCGAGAACGGGCGGGCTGTCCACGACTACATAGACCCCGAGGGGGACGTAGATGACGAGGAGCGCGTCTCCTACCTGGACGCCCACTTCAGGGCAGCCCACCAGGCGATAGCGCAGGGCGTCGACTTGCGGGGCTACATGGTCTGGTCCTTTTTGGATAACTTTGAGTGGGCCGAGGGGTATTCCAAGCGGTTCGGGATCGTGTTCGTAGAATATGGAGCGCAACGGCGCGTCCCCAAGTCGAGCGCCCGCTGGTACTCTGACGTCATCCGGCGCAACGGGCTGGAGTAGAAGCATACTCTGGAAAGGACGGGACTTTGGAATATAGAGACCTCGGACAGACGGGGATGCGCGTCTCGGAGATCAGCCTCGGCACCTGGGCCTTCGGGGACGGCTGGGGGACGGTCGGGGAGGACGACGCTCTCGGCGCGCTGAACCGGGCGGTCGACCTCGGCGTGAACTTCCTCGACACCGCGGATGTCTACGGTGACGGACGCAGCGAGAAGCTCATCGGTAGGCTCCTGAAGGACCGCCCAAACGATGAGGTCCTGGTTGCGAGCAAGGCAGGACGACGCCTCGATCCCCACACTCCGGAAGGGTACGATTACGACAACCTCTCGGCCTTCGTAGAGCGCAGCCTGAAGAACCTCGGGGTCGAAGCCCTGGACCTGTTGCAGCTCCATTGCCCGCCGACGGAAGTCTACCGTCAGGACTCGACCTTCGAGGCGCTGGACCGGCTGCAGGAAGCAGGGAAAGTGCGCAACTACGGCGTAAGCGTCGAGAAGGTCGAAGAGGCGCGGATGGTCCTCGATTATCCTGGCGTCGCAACCGTCCAGATCATCTTCAACGTCTTCCGCCAGAAGCCGGCAGAGGTGTTCTTCCCGCTCGCCGAAGAACGCAACGTCGGCATCCTGGCCCGCGTGCCCCTCGCCAGCGGCCTCCTCTCGGGCAAGATGCGTGCAGACCGCGTGTTTGGCGAAGACGACCACCGCAACTTCAACCGCGAGGGTCAGGCTTTCGACAGGGGCGAGACGTTCTCCGGCGTGGATTTCGAGACAGGCCTCAGGGCCGCCGAAGAACTGAAGGATCTAGTACCCGAGGGAAACACTCTCGCGCAGTTCGCCCTACGTTGGATCCTCATGCATCCCGCCGTCTCCTGCGCCATCCCTGGTGGCAAGAACCCCTCCCAGGTCGAGGACAACATCGCTGCAGCCGAGATGCCTCCGCTTACTGACGAGGTCATGCAACGAGCGCGGGAGATCTACGACAGCCACGTGCGCGACGAGGTCCATCACAGGTGGTAGCCTGGCCGCTGTTCCGATGGCACTATCGCGGGGTGGGTTAGCGCCTTTGGAGACCGCGACGGACGTTTTGGTCGTCGGTGGGGGTCTCGGGGGCGTAGCCGGTGCCTTGGCGGCTTTGCGTCTTGGCCGGAGGGTCGTGCTCACCGAGGAGACAGATTGGATCGGCGGCCAGCTCACCGTCCAAGCGGTCCCTCCGGACGAGCATCCCTGGATCGAGGAGATGGGCTGCACGGCGAGCTACCGCCGCCTGAGGAACGGGATCAGGGACTTCTACAGGCGCAACTATCCCCTCTCCGACGAAGCCCGCAACCGGGAACACCTCAACCCTGGAGACGGGCTGGTGAGCCGCCTCTGCCACGAGCCGCGTGTGGCCCTCGCCGTCCTTGAGGGGATGCTGGCTCCCTACCGCTCCGGATGCAGGTTGGAAGTGCTACTCCGCCATCGGCCCATTGCAGTAGAGAGTGAAGGTGATCTCATCACGGCCGTCACACTTCTCGACGAGATGACCGGCGAGCTACTGACCGTACACGCCAGCTACGTGCTCGACGCGACGGAGCTTGGAGATCTGCTGGAGCTGGCCAGCGTAGAGCACGGGGTCGGGGCCGAAAGCCAGGACGAGACCGGAGAGCCCCACGCACCTCCGGGAGACCCGAATCCCCTGGACCAGCAGGCGGTGAGCTGGTGCTTCCCTCTCGACTACATGCCCGGTGAGGACCACACGATAGACAGGCCCGAAGACTACGATTTCTGGCGCGGCTACCGGGCGAGCTTCTGGCCCGGTCCGCAACTCTCCTGGACCGACATCTACCCCGATACCTTGCAGGCTCGCTACCGCGCTATCTTCCACGAAGAACCCTTCTTCGCCGGGCGCGACGGCTCCGACCTGTGGCACTACCGGCGAATACTCGCCCGCGAGAACTTCTCCGACGGCCTGCTCGATAGCGACATCACCCTGGTCAACTGGCCGCAGATAGACTACTGGCTCGGTCCTCTCGTAGGCGTCGGAGAAGCGGAGAGACAAGAACATATGCAGCGCGCCCGGCAGCTCAGCCTCTCGATGCTGTACTGGATGCAGACCGAGGCGCCCGGGCTCGACGGTGGCGCGGGGTACAGAGGCCTGCGTCTTCGTCCCGACGTAGTCGGTACCAACGACGGCCTCGCCAGGCGTGTCTACGTGCGCGAGAGCCGCCGCATCAGGGCGGAGTTCACGGTGCTGGAGCAGCACGTGGGCGTCGAGGCGCGAGATGTGTCGAGGGGAGCGCAGTTCTTCCACGACAGCGTGGGCATCGGCGCCTACCGTATAGACCTGCATCCCAGCGCCGCAGGACGCAACTACGTGGATGTGAGCAGCTGGCCCTTCCAGATCCCGCTCGGTGCCCTGCTGCCGGTTCGCGTCAGGAACCTGCTTCCGGCCTGCAAGAACCTGGGGACTACCCACATCACCAACGGTTGCTACCGGCTGCACCCCGTCGAGTGGAACGTCGGTGAGGCCTCAGGAGCGCTCGCCGCCTACTGCCTGGATAAAGGCCTCCTCCCGAGGCAGGTACGTGAAGATGCGGAAATCCTGGAGGACTTCCAGCGCTTGCTGGTGAACGCTCTCGGCTTCGAGTTGGCCTGGCCCGAACCGCAACGCTACGAGTCCCTTTGAGGAATACGCCGCTACCTCGCGGATCTCCGCCCGCGATCCTCCGAACGAACAGTCCGTACCTCTAGCAGAAAGGGGACAGCACCTTGATCCCGATCTCACGATCCGAGTACCCGCGTCCGCAGTTCCGCCGGAAGGACTGGACGAATCTAAACGGCGAGTGGAGCTTCACCTTCGACGACTCGGACGCCGGGCTCGCCAACGGCTGGCAGAACACGAACGTGGCGACCCTGCGCTCGAACGATTCGCCGTTCGAACGTAAGATCACCGTCCCCTACTGCTACCAATCGAAGCTCTCCGGCATCGGAGAGACGGCCTTCCACGACGTCGTCTGGTACGCCCGCACCTTCGAGTACGCGCCGGCGGGCGACGTGCGGCTCCTGCTCCATTTCGGCGCCGTGGACTACCGCGCGACGGTCTGGGTGAACGGCACGCAGGTAGCCTCCCACGAGGGCGGACACACGCCGTTCTCCGCCGATGTGACGCACGCCCTCGCGGGCGAAGCCGGGGACAACATCGTCGTGGTGCGGGTCGAAGACCCCAGTCGGGACGTGACCGTCCCGCGGGGCAAGCAGTACTGGAAAGAGAAGTCCGAAGGTATCTTCTACACCCGCACGACCGGGATCTGGCAGACCGTCTGGCTCGAAGCCGTAAACCGCCGCCGCATCGACACCCTCCGCATGACCCCGGACGTAGACGCCGCCAGCGTCGAGTTGGAGGTCACCATCATAGGCATCGAACCGGGGATGAGCCTTCGAGCAACAGTGGAACTCGACGGAGAAAAGGTGCTCGATGATACCATTAGCGTGCGTTCCTCCCTCGTCGAACGCAGCCTGCCCCTCCTCCGTCGCGGCGAAGCACCGGATACGCCGCACCTGGCCGACTGGCCTGGCCCTGCCCTGTGGAGCCCCGAGCATCCCAACCTCTACGACCTGCGGCTCGAGCTGCTCGATCCTGACGGCGAGGTCCTCGACCGCGTGGAGAGCTACTTCGGTATGCGCAATATCGAGGTCAAGGACGGCAAGGTCCTCCTCAACGACCGTCCGCTCTACCAACGCCTCGTCCTCGACCAGGGCTATTTCCCCGAAGGCATCCTGACCGCCCCGACGGACGAAGATCTACGTAGAGACATAGAGCTAGCCAAAGAGATGGGCTTCGACGGCGCCCGCAAGCACCAGAAGATCGAGGACCCGCGCTGGCTATACTGGGCCGACACCCTGGGCTTCCTCGTCTGGGGCGA
>CADCVF010000067.1:23911-24218 GCA_902806095.1 uncultured Rubrobacteraceae bacterium | reverse complement strand
GTACGAACGTTGCTTCGACGCCGCCACGATCCACGCCAGCTGCGAGGACTACAGGGCCGCGGCCTCCATCGACCTCGTCCACGACGAAGCGGACAGGGATGAGGGCCGCAAGGTGGAATGTCCGCTCCTGACCCTCTGGGGCGGACAGGGCGTGATGGAGGGGATCTACGACGTTGAGGCAGTCTGGCGCGAGTATGCGAACGACGCGAGGGGCAAGCCCCTCGACGCCGGCCATTTTCTTGCCGAGGAACGCCCAGCTGAGACCGCGCAGGAGTTGAGGGACTTCCTCAAAGAGTAGGATGTCTGA
>CADCVF010000067.1:0-23901 GCA_902806095.1 uncultured Rubrobacteraceae bacterium | reverse complement strand
GTAAATCGCTTCCCGTTGGAGCACTTGAGCACCCAGTGCAGTGGATTCCCGCTTTCGCGGGAATGACGTATCGGAGGGCCTCCGATACGTGCTCGCAGCCCAAACACGGTCCTATTCGAATGGACTCGGTATGAAAGCGAAAACAAAAAGCCGAAATGCTGAAGTGCTGACTAGCTGACATGTTTGCAAAGAGGTTCAACCTCTTTGCAAACCACCCTGGCCGTTCTCCGAGGCGTGGGTGCCGATGCGTCGGTAGCGTTCGTAGCGGACTTCGCGGAGGATTTCTGGATCGGTGTCCGAGAGGCCGGTGAGCACACGGTCAAGGGATTTGCCCACGGCATCGATGGCGGAGGTGGGGTCATTGTGGGCGCCGCCGAGGGGCTCGGGAATGACCTCATCAACGATACCACGCCCCTTCATATCCGCCGCAGTGAGCTTGAGCGCCTGGGCGGCTTCGGCCGCCCGGCCGGGATCCCGGAAGATGATCGAAGCACAAGCCTCGGGCGCTATGACAGAGAGGTAGGAGTTCTCGAGCATCCCGACGTAGTCTGTGGCGCACATGGCCAGAGCTCCCCCTGAACAACCCTCGCCGATAATGGCCGAGACCACGGGCACCGGTATCCTGGCCAGCGTCATGAGGTCGGCGGAGATGGCCCACGCCTGTCCCCGCTCCTCCGCGCCTCGCCCGGCAAAAGCACCAGGTGTGTCCACGAGCACGACAACGGGCAGCCCGAACCTGGCGGCAAGCTCGTAGAACCTCTTTACCTTGCGGTAGCCTTCGGGGTGGGCCATCCCGAAGTTACCCTTCACGCGGCTGTTGACGTCCGTTCCTTTATCGTGGCCCATGAGGAGGACGTTGTGGTCCGCGATCCTGGCGAGCCCGCCTCGCACGGCAGGGTCGTCGCCGAAGAACCGGTCGCCGGAGAGCTCGTAGAAATCGTCGGTAAGCGCGTCGCGATAGGCCCTGAAGTTCGGACGCTCGGGGTGGCGTGCGACCTGAACGCGCTGGTACGGGGAGAGGTTGGAGTAGATGCGCCTACGGGCCGCGTCGAGGGCCTCTTCGAGGCGGGAGATCTCTTCCCGCAGCTCAGCGCTCGGGCCGGCGAGCCGCCTGAGCTCCGCGATGCGTTCTTCGAAGTCCTTGATCGGGCGCTCGAAGTCGAGGATCACGGCAGGAACCCCAATAGCCGTTCGAGGTCTCCCTTCAAGCTGAGACGGTGCACGATGCGGTCGACCATCCCGTGCTCCCTCTGGAACTCCGCCGTCTGGAAACCCTCGGGCAGTCGTTCTTTGGTCGTCTGCTCGATGACCCTGGCGCCGGTGAACCCGATCCTGGCCCCAGGCTCGGCCAGGACCACGTCGGCCGCCGTCGCGAACGAGGCCGTCACACCCCCGAAGGTTGGGTCTGTCAGGACCGAGACGTAGGGCCAGGATCCCTCGACGTAGCGCGAGAGGGCGACGCTGGTCTTCGCCATCTGCATGAGCGAGTAGACGCCCTCGAACATCCGCGCCCCTCCCGACGCGGAGACGATAACGAGCGGCAGCTCCTCCGCGCCGGCAACCTCGATGGTCCTCGCGACCTTCTCACCGACAACGCTCCCCATCGATCCCCCGATAAAACGGAAGTCGAGCGCGGCGAGCGCCACCCGCCTCCCCCCTATGGCGCCGGTCCCGCTCAGGATGGCGTCATCGAGCCCCGTCTTTGCGCGCGCTTTCTCAAGCCTCTGGCGGTAATCCTCGAACCCGAGGGGATCGTCGGCGAAAAGGCCCCCGTCCCGCTCTTCGAAGCTGCCTGTGTCGGTGAGAAGCCTTATCCTCTCCGGCGCCGAGAGCGGGTAGTGGAACTCGCAGTTGGGACAGACGTTGAAGCGCGCCCTGAGGTCCTTCTCGTAGATCGGCTGCCCGCACTTCTCACACTTGGTGAAGACGGCGTCCATCGGTCCGACGCCGCTCTCGGTCTCGGGCGCGCTCCTCGAGTACTCCCTGCGCTTGCTGAGCCAGTTCCTGATGCCTAGCCCCCCGCCTCGACGAGCCCGGAGAGTGCCTCGCGCACCTCGCGCAACCACCCTCCTGCCCGCTCCGCCCCGCCTTCCTCGACGAGCCGCATGAGCTTGCTTCCGATGATGATTCCATCGGCCTCCTTTGCGGCCTCGACGGCGGCCCCGGCCGACCCTATCCCGAAGCCAAGGGCCACAGGCGCACCGGTCCTCGCCCGCACACGCCTCAGAAGTTCGATCGCACCTCGCGGCAGGGTGTCGCGCACCCCGGTTATCCCGGCCACAGAGACGCAGTACACGAACCCGGTTGCCAGCTCGCCGACGCGCGAGATGCGTTGGTCGGTCGAGGTCGGCGCGACGAGCGGGCAGAAGGCGACTCCTGCCGCGGCAGCCAGCTCCGCGAACCGGCCTGCCTCATCTACGGGGAGGTCGGGGATCACGAGCCCAGAGACCTCTGCCTCTGCTACCTCCTGCAAGAACCGCTCGTCCCCCCGCGCGAAGATGACGTTGTAGTAGAGCAAGAAGACTACTGGCACCCTTCCTGAGAACGCCGAGGCGAGATCCATGCAGTAGTCGAGGTCGGCCCCGTTCGCGAGGGCGCGCGTCGTTGTCTCCTGGATCGTCGGGCCGTCGGCGAGCGGGTCGGAGAAGGGAACCCCGATCTCCACCACGTCAGCACCCGCCTCCAGGTAGGCTTCCCCTACCTCCCTCGCGCCTTCGAGCGTCGGATAGCCGCCGGTAAGATAGGGCACGAGCGCGGTCCGTCCCTCCCTGAAGGCCCCCCTTACACGGTCGCCGTTCAAGAGGAGGTCGAGGGTGAGGGATCAGGGCCGGATACAGCATCCACTTCCTCCGAGCCGATGCCGAGCGCGTTCGCGGCGACTTCGACATCCTTATCGCCACGCCCCGAGAGGTTGATGACCATATTCTTGCCCTGGCCGAGCTCTGTGGCCACCTTCTCGGCGTAGAAGATGGCGTGTGCCGTCTCGAGTGCCGGGATTATGCCTTCGAGACGCGAGCACGTTTGGAGTGCACGGAGCGCCTCCTCGTCGGTGACGCTCGCGTACTCGGCGAGACCCTCGTCCTTGAGGAACGCGTGCTCCGGGCCTGTGGCGGGGTAGTCGAGGCCGGCCGAGATGGAGTGGGCCTCCCTGATCTGGCCCCCCTCCGTCTGCAGGACGTAGCTCATCGCCCCGTGCAGGACGCCCAGTCTCCCTTCCGCCAGGGACGCCCCATGCTCTCCTGTGGCCAGCCCGCGCCCCGCCGCCTCGACGCCGACGAGCCTGACGTTTTCGCGACCGACAAACGGGTGAAATGCCCCTATGGCATTCGAGCCAGCGCCGACGCAGGCGACGATGGCGTCCGGGTCGCCGCCGAGGCTTTCGCGGCTCTGGGCCTCTATCTCCGTCCCTATAACGGCCTGGAAGTCGCGCACGATCCTCGGGTAAGGCGCCGGGCCGACGACGCTGCCTATGATGTAGTGGGTGTCATCGACGTTCGCCACCCAGTCCCTTATCGCCTCGTTGACGGCGTCTTTGAGGGTGCGCGAACCGCTGAGGACGGGCACGACCTCGGCCCCGAGGAGCTTCATCCGCACGACGTTCAGCCTCTGGCGGCGGGTGTCTTCTTCGCCCATGTAGATAACGCACTCCTTGCCGTAGAGGGCGGCGACGGTGGCCGTGGCGACGCCGTGCTGGCCCGCGCCGGTCTCGGCGATGATGCGTTCCTTACCCATCCTGTCGGCGAGCAGTATCTGGCCCAGGGTGTTGTTGATCTTGTGTGCACCCGTGTGCGCGAGGTCCTCGCGCTTGAACCAGACGTTGGCCCCGCCCCACTTGCGGGTAAGGCGCTCGGCGAACATCAGGGGGGTCGGACGGCCGACGAAGTCCCTCGCCAGGCGGTCCCGCTCTTCGCCGAACTCGGGGTCGTCCCTGTAACGTTCGTAGGCCTCTTCGAGCTCTTCGAGGGCGTGGATCAGTGTCTCGGGCACGTAGCGGCCCCCGAACGGGCCGAAGTAACCCTTCTCAGTCTCTTGCCGCAAGGACGAACCTCCGCACCCGCTCACCGTTCTTCCTGCCTGGCTCATCCTCCAGGGAACTCGACGCGTCCACCCCGTAGGGCTCGAAGAACTCGACCGCCTCCCGCACGTTCTCCGGGCCTAGCCCCCCGGAGACGACGATGTTATCACGTCCTCTTACGGACTTCGCCACCCCCCAGTCGAACCGCTCGCCCGTGCCTCCCGACGCCTTGTCGCTGTGCGCGTCGAGCAGGATCAGGTCGGCCTCGTATCCGTCCAATTCCGCAAGGGAGGCGGCGTTCTTTACCCGCAGCGCTTTCATGACTTTGACGCCACCCTCCCGCACGACGGTTACATCCTCGGGTGTCTCGTCGCCGTGAAGTTGGGCGAGGTCGAGGCCGACCTCGCGGGAGATCCTCAGTACCTCGGCCGGCTCCTCGTCCACGAACACGCCCACCCTGAGGATGCTCTCCGGCAGCGCCATGGAGATGCGGCGCGCCTCCTCGACGCGCACACGACGCGGACTCTCGGCGAAAACGAGCCCGACGGCGTCGGCCCCTGCATCAGCGGCCACGCGGGCGTCGCCGGTGTCGGTTATGCCGCATATTTTGACCAGCGTCATGACCCGAAGTGTACTCCTTATCGCTGGTGGTGAGAGCCAGGATTCCGGAGAGGATCGAGGGAAGCGGCGGGGACCGTTAAGGATTTCGTAAGGGAGCGGCAATCGCGGCGTAAGATTTGCCCCGTAGATTAATATTCGCGGGTGGAGCGCCGAGAGGACGTCGCCGACGGCCCGGCCGTGCGCGGAGACGGGTAGAAGACCATAGCCGGAAGGAGGCTTTTTGCGACCTGAAGATATCATCGCGCGGGCTGCGGGGGTGCTGCGGGAGAACGACATGGGCGAATGGACCCGCGCCTCTCCCACGCTCTACCCGCACCAGTGGAGTTGGGACTCGGCCTTTATAGCCATCGGTCTGGTCCATCTCGACACAGGGCGGGCCGCCGGCGAGCTCCGGACCCTGCTCGAGTACCAGTGGAAGAACGGCAAGATCCCGCACATCGTCTTCAACCCCGAGGCGCCTCCGGAGAGCTACTTCCCAGGCCCCGAGCACTGGGCAAGCGCCGCCGATACGCCCGACGCCCCACCCGGTCCGGCCCTTACCAGCGGCCTCTGCCAGCCGCCGGTGCACGCGATCGCGGCCAGGCACATACTCAGGGTCGCCGAGGCGCGGGACAGAGATTCTGCCGAGGCCAGAGAGTTCCTTGAAGAAGTCTACCCGAAGCTTCTTGCGTGGCACCGCTACCTGGCGACCGCCCGCGACCCTGAAGGCTCGGGGCTCGTGACCATCTACCATCCCTGGGAGAGCGGCACCGACAACTCCCCGCGCTGGACCTCCGCGCTGGAGCGGGTCGAGGTCGGGGAGGTGCCCGACTACGAGCGCCTCGACCTCGATCACATCCCCGACCCTGCCGAGCGCCCGACGGGCTACGAGTACGACCGCTTTATCTGGCTGGTCGAGGTCATCAAGCATGCCGGCTGCGACGATGCCGTTCTGCACCGGACGAGCCCGTTTCTGGCTAAGGACGTGCTTGCGAGCGCGATCCTGGTGCGGGCGAACGAGGCACTGCTCGACGTGGCCGAAGTCGTCGGCGCACCTGGGAAAGACCGGGCGCTGATCTGGGCCTGGATCGAACGCGGACGAGGAGGGCTGGACGAACGCTGGGATTCCGAGCTCGGCCTTTGCCTCGACTACGACCTGAGGGCTGGCGAGCCTCTCGCGGCCCGCACCATCGCAGGGTTCGCCCCGCTCATAGCCGGTGCCGGAAGCAATGACCGCCTCGAGACGCTCCTCAGGGTCCTCGACTCGCACGACTTCACGGGCAACCCCGACCTCTGCAGGCCGCTCCCTCCCAGCACCAGCCCGGACGACCCTGGCTTCCTCCCCCGCAGCTATTGGCGCGGTCCCGTCTGGCCCGTGATGAACTGGCTGTTGTGGTGGTCTCTGGAGAGCTCGGGGCAGCGGAAGAGGGCGGCCCGGCTCAAGGGCAACGCACTCGCGCAACTCTCCGACGGACGCTTTGGGGAGTACTACGAGCCCTTCACGGGCGAGGCTTTGGGTTCGGACGATCAGTCGTGGACAGCAGCCGTGGCCCTCGACTGGCTGGCGGCCGAGGAGATGTCGGAGAAGCCATGACCTATCAGCCTATACAGGACTACGGGATCATCGGCGACATGCACAGCGCGGCGCTGGTCGGGACGGACGGCTCGATAGACTGGCTGTGCTTTCCGCACTTCGACTCCCCGAGCGTCTTCGCCGCCATCCTGGACGACGAGAAGGGAGGACGCTTCAAGATAGCCCCCGCAAGTGAGGGGGCCGCCCGCAAACAGCTCTACTGGCCTGACACGAACGTCCTCATAACGCGCTTCTTCACGCCTGACGGGGTCGGGGAGGTCATCGACTACATGCCCGTCGGCGTCCCCGATAACGAGCACGGATACCATCAGCTCGTCCGCCGGGTCAGGGTGGTGCGCGGGGAGATGAGTTTCCGGGTGGAGTGTTCCCCGGCCTTCGACTACGCCCGGGAGGAGCACGGGACCGAGGTCACGGACGAAGGCGCGTGCTTCCGCTCGCCGGGCCTCAGCCTGGGGCTTGCGACGCGCGTCCCACTGGAGGAGAGCGCGGGCTCGGCGGTCGCCGAGTTCACCCTGGACGAGGGCGAGGCGGCGGTGTTCGTGCTGCGGGAGATCGAGGCCGGCGCCGGCTGCGGGCTCTCACTCTCCGAGAAGGAAGAGGAGAAACTGTTCAAGCAGACCGTGGAGTACTGGCGCCGCTGGCTCTCGAAGTGCACCTACGCGGGGCGCTGGCGCGAGGTCGTCCAGCGCTCGGCACTTGCGCTCAAGCTCCTGACGTTCGAGTCCACAGGGGCGATGGTGGCGGCACCCACCATGGGGTTGCCTGAAGGCGTTGGTGGCGAGCGCAACTGGGACTACCGATACACCTGGATCAGGGACGCCGCATTCACCCTCTACGGACTCCTGCGAATAGGATTCACCGAGGAAGCCGCGGCGTTTATGGGCTGGATCGAGGCCCGTTGCAAGGACTCCGCCTCCGACGGCTCCCTGCAACTCATGTACGGGCTGGACGGGCGCCACGACTTGACCGAGGAGACCCTGGACCACCTCGACGGCTACCGTGGCTCGCGTCCGGTCAGGCTCGGAAACGGCGCCTACGACCAGCTCCAACTGGACATCTACGGCGAGCTAATGGACGCCGTCTACCTCTACAACAAGCACGGGGGCCCGATCTCCTACGACCTGTGGACCCGCCTGCGGGTGCTCGTAAACTGGGTGTGCGACAACTGGCAACGCGAAGACGAGGGGATCTGGGAGGTCCGCGGCGGGAGGCGCCATTTCGTGTACTCCAAGCTCATGTGCTGGGTCGCCGTGGACCGGGGCTTACGGCTCGCCTCCAAGCGCTCCTTCCCCGCCGACCGCGAGCGGTGGCTAGAGGTCCGCGACGAGATCTACGAGGAGATCATGGACAGGGGATGGAGCCCCGAGCGCAACGCCTTCGTGCAGTCCTACGACGACGACACCCTGGACGCCTCGAACCTCATCATGCCGCTCGTCTTCTTCCTCTCCCCCAACGACCCCAGGATGCTAGGCACCCTCGACGCCACCAACAGGCCGCCGCGCGACGGCGGGCTCGTCGCGAACAGCCTCGTGTACCGCTACGACGTCGAGAAATCCGCCGACGGCCTCGCGGGCGAAGAAGGCACGTTCAGCCTGTGCACGTTCTGGCTCGTCGAGGCGCTGACGCGCGCGGGGCGCGTGGACGAAGGACGCCTGATGTTCGAGCAGATGCTCGGCTACGCCAACCACCTGGGACTGTACGCGGAGGAGATCGGGCACTCCGGCGAGGCGCTCGGAAACTTCCCGCAGGCCTTTACCCACCTGACCCTCATCAGCGCCGCCTTCAACCTCGACCGGGCGCTCGGAAAAAGCAGCTAGAGAAGGAGAATTCATGGCGGAAGCAAGGAACGAGTACGGCGTCGTTGGCCTGGGCCGGATGGGCGGGAACCTGGCCCGGCAGGCGTTGGAACCTCAAGGCACAACTCTCCCCACCGCGGGCGGTCTTCCTGTACATCCCGGCGGGTCCGCCGGTAGACGAGGTCCTCGACGACCTGGCCGCCGCGCTCGACCCGGGCGACGTGCTCGTGGACGGCGGCAACTCCTACTGGGGAGACTCGATCCGGCGCCACGGCCGCCTGAAGGAGCAGGGCATCGAGTTCGTTGACCTAGGCACCAGTGGCGGCTTCGACGGGGCGCGCAACGGCGCCTGTTTTATGGCCGGCGGCGAGCGCAAGGCCGTGGAGCGCATCGAGCCGATCCTCCTGGAGCTCGCGGTCGAGGGCGGCTACGTCCACGCCGGGCCTCCTGGCGCGGGCCACTTCACCAAGCTCGTCCACAACGGCATCGAGTTCGGAATGCTCCAGGCCATCGGCGAGGGCGTTGACCTGCTGGAGCGTTACCGGGACGACCTCGAAGTGGCCGAGGTGCTGCGCTGCTACCGCCACGGGTCGGTGATCCGGTCCTGGCTCATGGACCTGATGGAGGCCGCCTACCGCGAGGACGGCGGCATGGGCAAGATACCAGCCTATGTCGAGGACACCGGCGAGGTGAACTGGCTGGTGGACGACGCCCTGCACATGGAGACGCCGATCCCGGTCATCTCGCAGTCCGTGATGCAGCTCTTCGCCTCGCGCGACGACCGGAAGAGCTGGGCCCGCGCCATCGCCATGATGCGCCACGGCTTCGGCGGCCACCCCTACGGTAAGGGCGAGGCCGAGGTCCGCGAGCGCAGGGAAGGCCGCATAGGGGGTTTCCCGAGCGAGTAGGACGGAAATCTAAGTGGAAGGGAGCTTACCCACATGACACCAACGCAGCACTACGACGCCGTCGTGATCGGCTCCGGCCAGGGCGGCAACCCGCTCGCCGGAGCCCTGGCCGGAGCCGGTCGTAAAACGGCGGTGATAGAGCGCGAGCACGTCGGCGGCACCTGCATCAACGAGGGCTGCACCCCTACCAAGACGATGGTCGCCAGCGCGAAGGTGGCTTACCTGGACCGCCGCTCGGCGGACTACGGCGTCCAGAACGACCCGGTTAACGTCGACATGGTCGAGGTGCGCCGGCGCAAGCGAGAGATCGTGGATACCTTCCGCGGCGGCAGCGAGCAACGCCTCGAAGACGCCGAGAACCTCGACCTCATCCGGGGCGAGGCCCGCTTCATCGGTCCGAAGGAGCTGGAGGTCCGGCTCGACGGCGGCGAGACTGTCCGGATGTCCGCGGAGAACGTGTTTATCAACGTCGGCGCCAGGCCCGGAGGCGTTCCGGTTGACGGCCTCGACGACGTTCCAACCCTGGACTCGACGACGGTCATGGAGCTGGACGAGGTCCCCGAGCACCTTCTGGTACTCGGCGGCGGCTACGTCGGCATCGAATTCGCCCAGATGTTCCGGCGCTTCGGCTCGGAGGTTACGGTCGTCCAGCGCGGGCCGCAGCTACTCTCCCGTGAAGACACGGACGTGGCCGAGGCGGTGGCGGAGATCCTGCATCAGGACGGCGTCGAGGTGCTACTCAATACGGAGGCGCAGGGCATCCGCCAAGACGAGAGCGGTGGGATCCGGCTGACCGTAAACGAAGCTGACGGGGAGCGCACCCTCTCCGGGTCGCACCTGCTAGTCGCGGCCGGCCGGCCTCCCAACACGGACCTTCTAAACCTCGAAGCGGCAGGCGTCGAGACGGACAAACGCGGCTTCGTCGAGGTAAACGAGAGGCTTGAGACGAACGTCCCGGGCGTCTACGCTCTGGGCGACGCGAAGGGAGGACCGGCCTTCACCCACGTCTCCTACGACGACTACCGGGTGATCGAAGGCAACCTGCTCAACAGCGAAAACGCGACGATAACCGACCGCCTGGTTCCCTACACGGTCTTTATAGACCCGCAGCTCGGGCGGGTTGGCTTGAGCGAGGCGGAGGCCCGCGAACAGGGTCGCGACGTCCGGGTCGCCAGCATGCCGATGAGCTACGTGCCGAGGGCGCTGGAGATGGACGAGAGTCGGGGAATGATGAAGGCCGTGATCGACGGCGAGACCAGTGAGATCCTGGGCTGCGCCATCCTCGGGGTCGAAGGGGGCGAAATCATGGCTATGATCCAGATAGCCATGATGGGCAAGATGCCCTACACCGCGCTCCGCGACGGCGTCTTTGCCCACCCCACCCTCGCCGAGTCGCTAAATAAGCTGTTCGCCATGGTCGACGAGTAGGGGAGGGTCGGTATGACTATCAACCTGCACGCCGGCGACGCTTTCCCCGACTTCGAACTGCCGGACCACCGCAACCAGCGGCGCCGGCTCTCCCGCTACACCAAGCCCAGTCCCCTCGACGAGAGGCTAGGCTTCGACGATGGCTACCCGCTAATCGTGGTCTTCGGTCGCGGGTTCTTCTGCCCGCGGGATCAGGAGCAGATGCGAGGGCTCGTCCGGTTCCAGTCCGAACTGGCGGTCAACTACTGCAAGCTCGTCACGGTCAGCGCCGACCCGCCGAAGGTCGGGGCCGCCTTTCGCGCCGGACTAAGGGCCGAGTGGCCTTTTCTCTCGGACGAGAAGCGGGAGGTCATCCGTTCTCTGGACCTCCTCGACGAGACGGAGGGCGAGTACGCTGGGGTCTCCCGGCCCTTCACCTTCGTGCTGCGGCCTGATCTGAGGGTCCACAGGGCTTACGACGGCTGGTTCTTCGTCGGGCGTCCGACGCTCGAGGAACTGCGGCGCGACCTGCGCGAGATCATGGAGACGCGCAAAGACTACCGCTACGAGGCATACGACACGCCGGAGGTAAAGAGCATCCGCATCCCCCAGCAGGAGTGGGCCGGCGGCGCGCCGCCGCTAGGCGCGAACGGCCTCCGTGTGGCGAGGGGCGTCGTGGCCGCTTTCGACGTTGACGCGGGCGTTGGCACGATCTCCAGCGGCGCCTCGGACGAGGGCGTGTTCTTCAGCTTCACGGCCATCCCCGGCGAGGGATACCGTACCACCAGGCCTGGCACGCCGGTCAGTTTCGAGTTGGTGGAGAACGAAAGGGGACCTACGGCCCGCAACGTCAGGCGGGAGAGGCCCAACCATGAGAGGAGTTCCTAGATGAAAGCGGTCGCCGTCTTCCCCGGCAAGCAAGACAGCATCCACCTGGCCGACCTGCCGGAGCCGGGCGTGGACGACGTACCCGATGGGCGCGGCGTGCTCGTGGATGTCTTGCGGGTCGGGGTGGATGGGACGGACAAGGAGATCAACGACGCCGAGTACGGGGCGGCGCCGGAGGACTACGACTTCCTGGTGACGGGCCACGAGTCGTTCGGGCGCGTGCTCGAGGTCGGGTCGAACGTCCGGAACATCGAGCCCGGGGACTACGTGGTTGCGACGGTCCGGCGTCCAGGAGACAGCATCTACGACCGGATCGGGACCTCCGACATGACCACAGACGAGACGTACCGCGAGCGCGGCATCAACCTGTTGCACGGCTACCTGACCGAGCGCTACGTGGACGACACTGAGTTCATCGTCGGGGTGCCTGCCGCTTTGAGCGAGGTCGGCGTGCTGCTGGAGCCGATTAGCATCGTGGAGAAAGGCATCGAGCAGGCCTACGAGATCCAACGCCGCCTCAAGCTCTGGAGGCCGGCGCGCGCTGCGGTCCTCGGCGCCGGAACTCTAGGGCTCCTGGCTACGCTGGCGCTGAGGCTGCGAGGGCTAGACGTCACGACGCTGGCCCGAACCGGGCCGCCGACGCTGAACAGCGAACTCGTGGAGGCGCTGGGGGCGCGCTACCTGAGCACCCGCGAGGTGCCGCTGGTGGAGGCCGCCGAGACGTACGGTCCTTTCGACGTCGTCTTCGAGGCGACGGGGGCGAGCGTCGTCGCCTTCGAGGCCATGGAGGCGCTGGGCAAGAACGGCGTCCTGGTACTGACGGGCATCAGCAGCGGGGACCGGGAGATCGAGGTCCCAGGAGACCGCATCATGTTGAACTTCGTGCTTGGCAACAAGGTGGCCGTAGGGACGGTGAACGCCAACCGTTCCTACTTCGAGAGCGGCGTGTGGGACATGGCGCTGGCGGAGGCGCGATACCCCGGCTGGTTGGGGCGCCTTCTTACCCATCGGGTGCAGGGCCTCGACAACTATGAGGAGATGATGCGTCTCCTGACCGAAGAGAAGGACGCCATCAAGGTGTTCGTCGAGGTTGCGAAGGACGCCGGGAACGGCGAAGTATAACCTGCGGCCGTGGAAGAGCTCTTGATCTCGGCGGTCGGGTACATGCGGTTGGGGGTGGAGGCCATCGGCGCCGCGGTCATAGGGATCGGGGCGGTCTCTACCGTGTTCTTGTTCGCGAGATCCCTTCTTGCTCCCGACGAGTACTCCACCTCGGACATCCGGCTGCACCTCGGGCGCTTCCTGGTGCTGGGGCTGGAGTTCCAGCTCGCAGCAGACGTCCTGGCAACGGCCATCGCCCCGACCTGGGAGGCGGTCCGGTTGCTGGCAGCCATCGTCGTGATCCGGACGGTGCTCAACTACTTCCTCTCGAAGGAACTCGAACGCGAGCAGGCACAGCCCCGCCTCGGGCGTGACGACTCGCGCGCCTAGGGACTCACGGGAGCCTATGGACGTTTACCACACAGGGCTCGCCGTTCTCCGTACTTCCCTGCTTCTGGTAGGGAGCGTGGTGATCCTCGTCGGCGTCGCGCGAGGCGCCCTCGGAGCCCTGCGCGAGCGGTCCGGTCGTCCTGTCGCCCGACACGTGGCGGCTCACACGGAGCTCGCCCTGGAGTTCTTCGTCGGCGCTACCATCCTCAACCTCATCCTTACTCCCACATGGGTGGCGATCCAGACGGCGGCCGTAACCATCGCGGTGCGCAAGCTCATAACGTTGTCCCTCGGCCGCCTCGCGCGGACGGCACGAACACGATAACCGCGGTCCCCGCCCCCCGACCTGAGCCGAGGAACGCCCGAGCACCCGCGACAGCTACGGCGCCAGGGTCACGGACCCGCACCCTCCGTGCGGCCGGAGGGGTACCTAAGATCAGGACGGCAACCGGAAACCATATCTTTAGGCCCCCGGCAGCGGATTCAATAACGGCGCTACTGCGATCGACGGGGGTGCGGAGCTCAGTCTCCGCCTATTCGGATATATTGCTTTCGTAAGACGGAAGAGCATTAAGGCCAACCGTCGGACGACGCGATTCAAGAGATCTTGTAAGAGATTGGCAAGGGTAAGAGCTGCCGCGTAGACCGGTACCAAAATGCGGAGACCGTTCCGCCCAAACGCGAAGATTACGTAGGGTGGATGCGTCGTGGCGCAGGTCGGAGCGTTGCCCCCGTACCTTTATGCTCCGGTGGGTATCCCGGCGGGTCTTGCGGGGCTCTGACCAACTCCTTAAGAAACACTAAACGACCAGCGAAACCCAGGATGTCACGTCACTCTCTTGGAGCAGCAGTGGTATAGACTTTCGTGGTGCGTCCCAGAGGCTTCTTCGGCATGCTCGGCTGGCTCCTGGTCAGGCTCCGCTACGCGGTGGTGCTCTTCTGGGCGATGGCGGCGCTCGCCGCATACTTCTATCTGCCTCCGCTTGGCAGCAGCACGACCAGCAGCCTCTCGGATGTGGTGCCGGAGTCGGCCCCGGCGGCCAGGGCCCAGTCTCAGGCCGAGGACCTGTCGGGATCGGTCGAGGCGCCGGCCATACTGGTTTACTCAAGTCCCGAAGGGTTTACAGAGGCTGATCTGGGCAGGATACGAGGCGGGGTCCAACACCTGAACGAAGAACTCGGGCGGCCTTACCGCCTGCAGCGGGCCGTACCACTCGCCGCCCAGGACCCGTCGGATCCCACGCGGGTGGATCGGAGTCTGCTTGGCAACAAAGCGCTGCCCGTCCTGCTTTACTTCGAGCGAGGGACGCGTCTCACGGAGATCGTGACCGGTGTCAGGGAGACTCGGGAAGCCATGGGAAGCTCCAGCCCGCTGCGGACCACAGTGACGGGAATCCGTCTGGTCCAATACGATACGAAAGTCGCCATCGACGGGCACCTGTGGCTGATCACGGTGGTCACGATGCTCGCCATCTTCCTGGTCGTCGCCCTGACCTACCGCTCGCTCGTCGCGCCGCTGATTCCGCTGAGCAGCATCGGGCTCGCGACCTTCCTGACGCTGCGTGTCCTGGGTTGGATAGCGTCCGAACTGGGGGTGAACGTGCCGTCGCAGATAGAGCCTATAATCGTCGTCTTGCTCTTCGGTGTCGGGACAGACTATGCCTTGTTCTTGCTTTCCAGGACCCGACAGGCGCTGGAAGAGGGAAGCGGACGTGTCGAAGCCGCCCGACTCGGAGTCGAGAGGGTCGGGGGGGTCCTGTTCTCCTCTGCGGCGGTGTTGATCGCCGCCTTCGCTCTGCTTGTATTCGCGCAATTGGGCATTTACAGGGCTCTGGGACCGGGCCTTGCGCTCGCTCTATGCATCGTCTTCGTCGTCACCCTGACGCTCGTCCCTGCACTGTTGGCCGTCCTCGGCCCCGCCGCTTTCGGAGGGAGAAGGTCGGTCCGGTGGCAGACTTCGTCTCGACGCACGCTCATGCAGCGCTCGGCCCTGATAGCCGGCGTCCTGGGCGCGGGGCTGGTGTTCGCGGCCTCGGGCAGCCTTGGACTCAAGGTCGGCTTCGACCAGCTGGGGAACCTGCCTGAGGATGCCCCTTCCGTACGCGGTTACGAGGAGCTGACCGAGGAATTTCCCGGAGGCATATTGGCACCGGTCAACGTGTTGGTACAGGGAGAGGACTTGAACGAGCGGGACGAAGAATTGCTGCGGCTGCAGGGCGAGTTGCAGGGTGAACTCCTGGACACCGGCGGGTCTGCAATAACCTTCGGGCCGCAATACGAAGGGCGCGTCCCCGGGGTAGACTTCGTGACCTCTGACGGCTCGGCGGCCCGTGTCCTGCTGGTCTTCTACGACTCCCCGTTCTCACCCGAAGCGCTCGATCAAGCCCGGCACCTCCAGGAAGACCTGCCGATGCTGCTCGGGCGGGCGGGACTCGGAGACGCGACCGGTGCGGTCGGAGGACAGACGGCTCTCGCCGCGGCGGCCCGTGACACCTCTGAGACGGACCTCAAGAACGTGGCGCCGTTGGTCTTCGCCGTTTCGTTCGTCGTGCTCGCTCTGCTCCTGCGCACACCCGTGGCCCCGATCTACCTGCTGGGCTCGACGGCCTTAAGCTTCGCCGCCACCATGGGCGTCTGCACCGTGCTGTTCCAAAACGTCCTCGGACAGGACGGGGTCGTCTACTACGTGCCTTTCACGCTGTTTTTACTCCTTGTCGCCCTGGGGAGCGACTACAACATCTTCATCATGGCCGCTATCAGGGAGGAGGTGGAGAGGAAGCCCCTGAGAGAAGCCGTACCCGCGGCCCTGGCTCGAACCGGTCCCACGATAAACGCCGCCGGGCTCGTGCTCGCGGCCTCCTTCGTCGCGCTCGCCCTCATCCCCCTGCGAGACTTCTTCCAGATCGGGACGGCGGTGGCCCTCGGCGTGCTCCTGGACGCCTTCGTGATCCGGACTTTCCTCGTCCCCGCCCTCGTGCTCCTCGTCGGGCCCAAAGGATTCTGGCCGGCGAAGGTGCGGCCTTGAACACCGAGAAGACGAGATGAGGTTCTCCAGAGGCGAGGTCTTGGCGGGGGCGGCCGCGACGGTCGTGGCAACCGCCGTGCCCGCCTCCTGGCTGCTCTTGCGCCGCTCGGAGGGCAGACCCGAGAGCGTAAGTCCGGAGCACGTGATCCTGGTGGACTGGGACGGTTTCGATCCCGACTACCTCAGCCGGGCGCCAACTCCCAACATTGATGCTCTATCGAGCCGGGGTAGCCTCTCGATGGCCGAGAGCACCTTCACTACCAAGTCCAACCCCACGCGGGCCTCGATGTCCACCGGTGCCTACCCGGAGGTGCACAACAACGCTGCCTACTACTTCGATGAGGAGACCAACCAGGCCGTCGGTCAGACGCGGTTTTTGGCAGCCGAGACTATCTCCCAGGCGCTGGCCGCCGAAGACAAGACGACCGCGGCGATACAATGGTACATGGTACAGGACTATGGCCCCTCCTTCGGAGACCCTGAGCACCTCTACGTCGAGCCCGGCGGGCTATTCGAGCAACGGGTGAACGCGGCCATCGAGATCCTCAACCTCCGCCCCGTAGACTCTGGCGGCCAGATGGTGACGGTGCCGAAGATCCCCGACTTCCTCGCCATCTACAGCGCTGACCTCGACGCTTTCGGCCATACGGAGGGGGCCGAGGGCCCCAACCTCGGGCCGCTGCTCGCCGAGCTTGACCGGCAGCTCGGCCGGCTCGTTCAGGCGACAAAGGATGTCGGCGTCTACGAGCAGACGGCCTTCCTCCTCACCTCAGATCACGGCATGACCACCTGGCATCGCTCCTTGACGGAGAGGCTTACCACGATGACTATATTCGGCCGCCACCCGGAGATCGTGCCGCCAGGACGCCAGCCTTCCCCGGAGGCCGAGATCATCGTCGTCAGTGCCGGTCGGATAGCAGACGTAACCCTACGAGGGCGGGCGGCGACGTCTCAGGGAAGGGAGGACGTCCGGACGGCACTCGAAGGGCTACCGCACGTCTCAAGGGTCCTCGACGCAGCAGACCTCGAAGCCCTGCACGCAAGCGACAAGCTCGGTGACTTCGTCGTCGAGGCCAGGACGCCGTGGGGCTTCGGACCCCCACAGGAAGAGGCAGTGCGAGGCGGTCACGGGAGCACCATGGAGCTGCGCGTGCCGCTTCTGATCGCCGGAGCAGGCGTCAAGGCTGGCTCCGCTCCGCGGGAAGCCAGGCTCGTCGACGTGGCGCCGACTATCGCCGCCCTGCTGGGCGCGCGCCCGCCGGCCGACGCCCAAGGCCGGGCGCTCGGCGAGTTGCTAAGCGTGTGACGGGTCTACGCGCGGGTGATCGGCGAAGCACCGCGGAGATCCTCCAGGTTATCATTGTCCCGTGCGGATCAAGGGACTACTCGTGGATTTGGACGGTACGCTCTACACCAACAACGGCCCTATTGAGGGCGCACGCGAGGCATTGAAGCGTCTTGAGCGGGCCGGGGTCTCCTACCGATTCGTAACCAACGCCACCCACGAGCCTCGCCGAAGGATCGCCGCCCACCTGAAGGCACTGGGGTTCCCTGCAAGAGAAGGCGCTATCTTCACCCCGGCTACCGCCGTGGCAGAGAGGCTCCGGCGCGAGGGCGCAGGTTGCTACCCCCTGCTCGACGGATCCCTTCTGGAAGACCTGGAGGGAGTTCCTATAACCGACGATTCTCCGGGGTGCGTACTCGTGGGGAACCTGGGGGAGGGTTTCACCTACGAATGCCTCGATGCCGCCTTCCGACACCTGATGGCGGGCGCTGATCTCATCGCCCTCTCGAAGAACCGCTACTGGCAGAAGGCCGGCGGAGAACTCTCTCTGGACGCCGGTCCCTTTGTGGCCGCCCTGGAGTACGCGAGCGGCAAGAGCGCCACCTGTGTCGGCAAGCCCGAACGCGCCTTCTTCGAGCTAGCGCTAGAGAACCTGGGCCTACCTTCCAAGGAGGTCGCCATGGTCGGGGACGACCCCGAGCTAGATGTGGGTGGAGCACAGGATGCGGGCCTCCGCGGCATCCTGGTTGAGACCGGCCGGTACCGGCCGGGAGCGGAATCGCCTTTCCGGCCAGATCTCGTCCTGGAGAGCGTGGCGCAGCTGCCGGAAGCTCTTGATCTAGGGAAAGAGTAGATCCGGGTGAAACTTACCGCGGTTCGAGGATCTGTAGCTGCCCGTCTGTCTTGCCCGTGACGAACACGCGTCCGGTGGCCGGGTCCACGGCCACGGTGTTCGGCTGGCGGACGGTGGGGTAGCGGGCGATCTCGCGCAGCGTGCGCCCTTGAAGCGCAAGTTGGACCACGCGTTGCTCAGCTGTGAGCGTTACCCACAGCTGGTTGCGCCGGGGGTTTATGTCTATCCCATACGGTGAGCCGGGAAGTGATACACGGCCGATCTGCTCCGGTTTCGGGCCAGCCTCGTAGATCAGCACGGCGTCGCCGCGCGTGTCCGTCACGTAGAAGCGGTTCTTGGGACCCGCCTTCACGTGGGTCGGGCCCTCACCCGCATCCGTGCGGCCGAGCGACTCCAGGGTGTCCGCCTCGAAGACCTCCAGGGTCAGGCCCCTGACACCGACGACGCCGACCAGGCCGCTATCCGTTACCGCGACGCCGCCGGGCTTGAGCGCGGTCTCTATCTTCTCTATCTCGCGTCCATCTTCGACGATCGAGGCGGTGCTCGCCATCTCGTTGACCACGAAGATCCGGCCACTCGGGGCCGCGGCGACGGCGTGCGGAAAGTCTCCGACCGGCGTTTCGCTCGTGACCTCCCCGTCCGGCAAACCGACCTGCACCAGGGAATCGGAGCCTTCGGCCGGCACGAGCACGGGGCCGCCTGGGGCAGCGAGGTCAAGGTGCCTGGCCGATTCCGGAAGCTTGATCTTTCGTATCGTCTCCCCGCTCTCGCCGTCGACCAGCGCGAGTTCGTTGGGGTTACGGAGGGCCACCGCGACGAGCCCCGTCTCGGGGTCGGCCACTATCCCTTCCGGAGCGGAGCCGACCTCGACCACCCTGCCGGCGGGTTTCTTCTCTAGCGGCGGCGCCTCGGCGGGCTCCGGTGCGGGGGGTGGTTTCCTCTGCGCGGCGTCCTGTTTCGTGACGTCCTGTTCAGTCCTGCAGCCCACGGGCACGAACAGAATGGTTGCGAGCGTGAGCAAAGTGAACGCGCGTCGAAATGAGAGGTGCGTCACGGATGGCCTTTCCGAAGCGGCCGATTCGGAGGCGCGCCGAAGCCTCTTGTCAGGTCGGACTGGTACCGGTCGTGGACTCTCAAACCATAAACGGTGTCAGGATCAAGAACATCACCATCCCGACGACGATGCCGATCACGAGCTGTACGGCCGCGCCGAGCGCACCACCGGCGAACCGTCCGGCAATCTCGTCCCCAGGTGCGGCCGTAGCCGCGTTCGCCGTCACCAGCACGATGAGCAGAACCTCGATGGCTTTGTCGATGTTGCCCACGGCGTCGAGTACCCCCACATAGAAGTAGGAGGCGATGGAGGCGACGGCTATCGCGATCAGCAACGGGCGTATGAAGGAGCGAACTCGCACCAGTAGGGAGCTGGGCAATACCAGGGCGGCAGCCAGGGTCACGTAGGCGAGAAAGTTGCCGACGAACAGGAGCTGGTAGATCGGCAGCATCTCTCCGTTTCCCAGAAAGCCCTCGATGAGGAACAGGTAGAGGTGTATGCCGGCCGTTCCAAGGGCCAGTAGGGCGATCCCAACTTGAATGGGGCCGATGCTCGGTCGGATTTCGGTGTTGTTCATTGTTAGCCTCCTATGAGTGCGTACCGGTGACTACTTCGCCGGTACGCATATATCCTGCCGTACGGATGTTATCCCGCTGTACACCGAGAAGCCATTAACGACGAATTAAATCTTGCCACTCCGTGCCGGGCGAACGAAACTCCCCGATCTCCCGGCCGTTCGCCAAGGGATCTACCTTGAACACCCTAGAAGGATCACGCGCGGGCGCTATCCGCTCTCTTTCAGCAGCTTGAGTATAGCCCGCATGAGCCTCTCCCCCTGATCCGTCTCGAAGATGGCCTGGGCGTGGGCGTCACCAGGGAAGATAAGAGCCTTGTTGCGGCCTCCTGGGGACGATGAGGCGTAGCGCTAACGCCGTTCGGGATCGGCGGAGCCGCTAGCGTAGCGTGTTTCGTGGATGATGCTCTTAGCCCGGAGCACCTTCTCGGCTTCCGCAAAGTAGTCTCTGACGTGGCCCTGGCCCCTTATCCAATCGATGTAGCGTCCGATGCCGCTTTGCAGCCCGACCTCAGGCTCGTAGCCGGCCGAGGCGGCGCGGGAGATGTCCGAGGTCAGGTGGCGCATCTCCCCTGGCCTGTACTCTCCCCTCGCTATGGGCTCTATGGGCACGTCGACGGCCTCCGACACCATCCGCGCTACTTCGCGGATGGTCGTCGCCAGCCCGCTTCCCACGTTGACCGGCAGGCCGTCCAGGGCATCACTCTGTGCGGCGAGCAGGTTGGCGCGGGCGACATCCCCGACAAAGCACAAGTCGCGGGTCTGCTCGCCGTCCTCGTAGAGCACAGGCGGTTGGCCGTTCAGAAGGCGGGTGCAGAAGATCGCGATCACCCCTGTGTAGGGGTTGAAGATCGACTGCCGAGGTCCGTAGGTACACGAGTAGCGCAGCGCCACGGTGGGCACCCCGGTCTGACGCCCCCAGCTCAGCACCAGCCGCTCCTGGTCAGACTTGGTGATGGCGTAGACGCTCTCGCCGCCGGTCGGTGCCTCCTCCGGTGTCAGGGTCGAGGTCGAGGCCTCTCCGCACACGGGGCAGCGGACGGCATAGTCTCCGGCGGCGAGCTGCCCGGCGGGGCGGGTATGCGGGAAGACGAGCCCGTGCTCTTCACAGATCGCCGCCCCCTCGCGGTAGACGGCCTGGGAGGAGGCGACGACGAACTTCTCGACCGGAAGGTTCTCGTCGCGGATGATCTCAAGCATCTGGGCTGTGCCGAAGCTGTTGACGTGTACGTACTTGGCCAGCTCGGGCATGTAGCCGCCGTAGGCAGCCTGGTGGAAGACTACGTCCACTCCTTCGAGCGCCGCTCTCACCGCGTCCCTGTCTCGGATGTCGGCGTTATGGAACTCGGCCTGGGGTGGTATCCAGGGCGGCCTGCCGTTGCGGTGGGTTTGGGGTTCGAGGTTGTCGAGGATGCGCACCCCGTAGCCCTCCTTTAGGAGGAGGTCCGAGAGGTGCGAACCGATAAGGCCGGCACCGCCGGTCACCAGGGCGCGCCTGCCGTTTGTACGCTGCGTCATCGTTTTGTGAAGTCTCCCATCGTAGTCTTGTACGGGCCTTGCTATTTTCCAGATGTATGGGTCCATGTTGCCGCACCACCTGCGGTCCGGGTCGTGGCGCCCTTACCCTAACATTACCGGCAGCATCACCCCCAACCCCAGCACGAAGAGCCACAGGGCGGGCGCGGGGGTCCCTATCGGGCGCTGTCGGCGCGCCTCCCTGGCGGCGATGCGCGGATCCAGCCTTAGCCAATCAGCGTGGCGGCGTTGCAGCAGCAGGAACGCGCAGGCCGTCGCGGCACCGTAGATCAGGTGTCCGACCAGCGACGGCAGCCCGGCTGCTGCGGCCTCGGTGGTCCAGACAAACGGACGACCGAGCAGGATCGGCAACAGGGTCAGGTTGCCTACGAACCACCAGACCAGTCCGTACAGCATGCCCCAGGCGATGCCCGATCCGAGATCGGAGGCTTCGTAGCCGAACAGCACACCGTAGCTCATGCCTATCAGGGTACTTATACCCATGTGGACCACGAAGCCTAGCACCGGCGATGAGCCCCCCACCAGGTTGGCTATCTGTGGTAGTACGCCGGTTGAGACCATCACCACGCTGAACAGCAGGCCGCCAGCGAGGCTCGCCGCCGCACCCCAGCCCACCGAGTGCAGTGTGCGCGTCCCGGGTCCCTCGACCTCGCGGTTGATCGGGTCCGAATCGTAAAAGAAGCCAACCCAGAGCCTGTACAGCGCGGCGTAGACCAGACCCAACAGCAGGCCGTAGATCACGTGCCCCACCAGCGAGCCGAATAACGCGGCGCCCTGTTGGTACGACCAGTCGGGCTGGCTGCCGCGCAAGATGGGCAGGAGCGTGAGGGGCCCCAGGAACCACCAGAGGATGCCGTAGGCCAGCCCCCAGCCCAGGCATGATCCCAAGCCGCGCACGTCGCGCTGGAACAACATGCCGAAGCTCGCGCCGATGACGACCGCGATCCCAAAATGGAGCGTCATGCCTACCATGGCCGAGTTGGAGTCGACCAGGCTGGCGATGAGCGGGAAGAAATCGACCTGCGCCATCCACTTGCCGAAGGCCCATCCGCCCACGATGCCTGCCAGCCCGCCGACTACTAGCGCCCGGGGCAGGCTGAAGCGAGCCTGCCCCGATGGCGGACGCAGGCCACCCAAGATCCCCAGCGTCACACCCAGCGGCAGGCCGAAGCACAGCAGATAAGCGACGAGCTCGGGGAAGTGGACGCGGGTGGTGTCGAGCATGCCCATCGCCGAGGCTCCGCCGTCCACGAGCGGGAATAGGCCCGCAGGGCCGGCCAGCCACAACAGGAGCGCGTAACCGAGTCCCCAGAGCAGCCCGGCGCCCGGACTAACCGCCCGCCGCGCGGCCAGCAGCGCAAAGATCAAACCGCACAGTCCGCCGAGCGCAACGCCGCCCACGAGCGAGGCAAGCCCTATAGCCCAGATCACCGCCCCACCCAGGCATCCGACGGCGAGGCCGGCGATCATCCCCGCTGTGCGTGCGACGCTCACCTCTCTAGTCGACCTCGATCGTCTGCACGATGTCGCGGGGGAAGAACAGCTCGATGTTCCAATCGACGAATACGCGCACCTTGCGCTCCAATCCCGGCAGCTTTGACAGATAGATAGCCCGCCACAACATCCAGGCCAGCAGCCCGGAGAAGCGCACGCCCTTGATCTCGGCGCACGCCGTGTGGTGGCCTACGACGCACAGCGTCCCCAGCCCATTGTAATGGAAAGGCTTGAGAGGTCGCCCGCGCACGCTGGCGTGAATGTTGTGGGCCAGCGTGTAGGCTTCATGTAGTGCGAACTGGGCCGTGGGCGGGCTAGGCTCTCCAGTTCTGGCGTCCGTCACGGCCGCGCAGTCGCCAACCGCCCACAGCCCGGCGTGCTGCGGTACGGACAGGTTCTCGTCTACCGGCACGGCGCCGCGTTTGTCGTGTTCTACCGGCAGATCCTGGAGCAACGGGTTGGGTGTCGTCCCCGCTGTCCAGACCAGGGTCTCAGTGCGGATCTCCTCGTCTGAATCCAGCACGACCAACCCGCGGCGAGCATCCGCCACGCGGCGGCCTAGCTCAAAGGTCACGCCTCGCTCTTTCATGTGCTCCAGCGCGTAGTCGGCCAGCGGCTCGCTCAACTCCGGTAGGATACGTTCCCGCGAGTGGATCACGATGATCCGCAACTCCTCGGCCGGGATGTTCGGGTAGTAAGCCAGCATACCGCGCACGAAGTCGTTGAGGCCGCCGGCAAGCTCCGCGCCCGCGAAGCCGCCGCCAGCCACCACAAAGGTCAGGAGCGGCCGGCGGATCTCCGGGTCAGGTTCGCGGTCGGCACGCTCGAACATGTCGATTGCGTGGTTGCGGATGCGGATCGCGTCCGAGAGCGTCTTGAAATCGAACGCCCGCTCTCGAAGGTTGTCCATGCCAAGGTAGTTGGAGACGGACCCCAACGCCAGCACGAGATGGTCGTACGGCACCTCCTCCACAGCGCCCCCGGCCGAGCCGCCATCCGGCTTCAACAGCACCCTACGCCGGTCTACGTCGATCGCGTTCACGCGCCCGCGCACGACTTCGGTGCGGCGCAGGCTCGTACGCAGTGGGCTGCTTATGTGCGTGGGCTCCAGGCTGCTGGTAGCCACCTCGGCCAGCATCGGCGTGAACAGCAGCGCGTTGGTGTCGCTTATCAGGGTGAACTCTACCGAGGGGTCGGGGCCAAACTTGCGCTCCAGCCGCTCGGCGGTCGCAACGCCGGCGAAGCCGCCGCCAAGGATCACGATACGCGACTTGATGTCGCGCTCGGGTGGGGTGGGTGTATGCTCCGGACCCAGCCACCAGAGGGCCAGATCCCCCAACGCCTGAGCCAGCAGCCCCAGAGCCGCGCCGTACAGGACCCA
>CADCVF010000066.1 GCA_902806095.1 uncultured Rubrobacteraceae bacterium | reverse complement strand
ACGCGGAGAAACACGCCTGTAACCAAAGTGTTTCCGTTACGTTACGAAACCGTAACTTGGCGGCAAGCGTACCGTAACAGGTTAAGGGTAAGATTCAGATTAAACCGAGCCCCGGCCGATGGAACCATTCCCCCCTCCAGATTCCATCGGTCGGGACGGTCTTTTCCGAGGATTTCTCCGCACAGTTTATCGAAACTTCCGTGTCGA
This sequence comes from uncultured Rubrobacteraceae bacterium, assembly GCA_902806095.1. Taxonomy (GTDB): domain Bacteria; phylum Actinomycetota; class Rubrobacteria; order Rubrobacterales; family Rubrobacteraceae; genus Rubrobacter_D. The sequence goes on along the minus strand of CADCVF010000066.1, from coordinate 25,971 downwards.
CCACACATTTGTTAACGTAGGCGAGATGAAGGTCGACGAGCTACACGGGTTTGATCTCTCAGCGCCGGAAGCCAGGCGGTTGCAGCAAGAGTTGGCGTCCAGGGTCATTGCTGGACCTGCCCTCGACCTCTCAGGTGTGCGGCATGTGGCCGGGGCTGACGTCTCCACGCAGGCGGACATGGCCTATGCGACGGTCGTGGTGCTCGAGTTCCCGGGGCTCACTCTCGTCGAGGTGCGGGGCTTCGAGGCGCCGCTCCGGTTCCCTTACGTACCAGGGCTCCTTTCGTTCAGGGAGGTACCCCACGTCCTGGGTGCGCTCGAGAAGGTCGAGACGGAGGTGGACGCCCTCATTCTGGACGCCCATGGTCTCGCCCATCCCCGCCGGATGGGCCTGGCCACGCACCTCGGGCTCTTGCTCGACGTTCCGACGATTGGATGCGCCAAGAGCCGGCTCGTTGGAGACTTCGAGGAGCCAGGGGTCGAGAAAGGGAGCGTCGCTGACCTCGTGCACCGTGGGGAGACCGTCGGCAGGGTGGTCAGGACGAGAGAGGGAGTCTCCTCCGTCTACGTCTCGGTGGGGAATGGGATCGACCTGAAGAGTTCCGTCGAGCTCGTGCTCGCGTGCTGCACGAAGTACCGGCTGCCCGAGAGTACACGGCAGGCGCACAACGCCGCAAACAGGCTGCGACGTGGGGAGGAGCCAGGCGGCTCCATGCAGTTGCAGTAGCGTCGGCCTCGAATGGATGTTAACTTAGATGCTGGCTCATCAATACGAGATATCGTTCCGTACGATTAGAGAGTAGCAACCGGGAAGGGGCCATCTATGGCACGGACACAGAAGACACGGAAGCTAAGCCGCAGCGACTTTCTCAAGTTGAGTGGTGCCGGCCTTACTGGCGCGGCGCTGTTCGGCGTGGCCGGTTGCGGCGGTGGCGGAACCATCAGCGGTGGTGGGGGTGGCTCAGGCGGGAGCACGTTCGTCTTCGGCAGGGGGGCTGACTCCATTTCGCTCGATCCCATCCACGCCACAGATGGCGAGTCCTTCAGGGCCACACGCCAGATCTTCGACACGTTGCTGGACTTCGCGCCAGAGAGCTTCGACATGATACCCGCCCTGGCGACCGAGGTGCCCAAAGCCCAGGACGGCGGGCTCTCGTATACCCTCAAGCTCAGGAAGGGTGTCAAGTTCCACGACGGGACTGACTTCAACGCTGAGGCCGTCAGGTTCAACTTCGACCGCTGGCGCGACACCAAGAACGAGTATCACAAGGGCGGTGGTGGGCAGAGCTCGGACTTCGCCTACTACCTCGCACAGTTCGGAGGCTTCGACGACGACTCCGTCATCGAGAGCGTCGACGTCATCGACGACTACACGGTGAAGTTCTCCCTCAAGGAGCCGCAGGGACCGTTCACGAGGAACCTCACTATGTCGCCGTTCGGTATAGCCTCTCCTGCGGCCATAAAGAAGAACGTGGACGACTTCTGGCAGGAGCCTGTCGGAACAGGTCCTTACACGTTCAGCAAATGGGAGAGGAACTCCCAGATACGAGTGGAAGCAAACAAAGATTGGTGGGGGACGGACCTCCCCGCGAGCCAGGGCTACGGCGGGCCGCACCTCAAAGAAGTCATCATCCGCTCTATCCCTGACAACACCCAGCGGGTCGCGGCGCTCACCGGCAACCAGCTCAACGGGGCCGATGGTCTCGTGCCCGACGACGTGCCGACCGTCAAGCAGCAAGAGGGATTCGCGTTGGAGTTCAGGCCGCCTAACACCGTAGGCTACCTGGCGATGAACAACGAGAAGGAACCTTTCGACGACCCGAAGGTACGCCAGGCTTTCAACTACGCCATAGACATGCCCAAGCTGGTGGAGGCCGTGCTCGGAGAGACCGGAGAGGTCGCCTCCAACTATATGCCTCCCCTCATCCCGTTCTTCAACAACAGCATAGAGCCCTACCCCTACGACCCTGACAAAGCGAAGCAACTGCTCGCGGAAGCCGGTGTCGAGAACCTCGAGACCGAGCTGTGGTACATGCCGATCCCACGCCCCTACATGCCCGACGCCAAGAGCGTCGCGCAGATCATGCAGCAGGACCTCAAGGACGTCGGCGTCAACGCCAAGCTCGTTACCTACGAGTGGGGCACCTACCTGGATAAGACGGGTAAGGGAGACCACACGATGTGTCTCCTCGGGTGGACCGGCGATAATGGCGATGCTGACAACTTCCTGAACGTACTGCTCAACAGCGCGAGCGCGACTCCGTCTGCCGCCAGCAACGTCGCTTACTACAAGAACCCCGAGGTAGACAAACTGCTCGAGAAGGCCCAGACGACCGTGAACGAGAGCGCGCGCCAGGATGCTTACTACAGGGCGCAGGAGATCATGCACGAGGACGCCCCGTGGGTGCCCATCGCCTACGTCAAGCCGCCCATAGGTCTCCAGGATGCGGTAAAGAACTTCGATCCGAACCCGACGAGCAGCGAATCGTTCAACCCTGTGACTCTTTCGGGCGGCAAGTAGGGCTGGAGAAGGCGAGAGAGCCGTGTTCGCTCTCCAAATGGAGGACTGAGATCTGGCCGAGTACGTAGGGCGCAGGTTCTTACAGATCATCCCCGTACTGCTCGGGGTGTCTATCGTGGTGTTCTTTATGGTTCGGGCCATCCCTGGAGATCCGGCCCAGATACTCCTGGGGCAGAACGCGACCGAGGCGCGGGTCCAGGCCCTTACGGCCAAGATGGGACTGGACAAGCCGGTGCCGATACAGTACCTGCTCTTTCTCAAAGACGCGGTCAGAGGCGACCTTGGCGACTCCATCGTAACCGGACGCCCGGTTACGATGGAGCTTCTCATTCGGCTGCCCGCCACCTTCGAGCTCACTGCCTTCGCCATGCTCGTCGCCGTACTGGTGGGAGTACCCGTAGGGGTGATCTCAGCGGTCAGGCAGTACTCGCTACTCGACAAGGTCACCTCCGTCCTCGCCCTCACGGGGATAAGCATGCCTATCTTCTGGCTGGCCATGATCCTCGTTGTGATCTTCGGCGTGAACCTGGAGCTCTTGCCCTTCCCAGGGCGATTGGGCGCGAATACGGCCATCACCTCCATAACGGGGATCGTACTGGTCGACTCACTGCTGACGCTCAACTTCGCGGGGTTCTGGGACGGGCTCTTGCACCTGATCATGCCGGCCATCGCTCTCGGGACAATCCCCATGGCGGTTGTCATGCGCATGACGCGCTCCAGCATGCTCGAGGTCATGAACGAGGACTACGTGAGGACGGCGAGGGCCAAGGGTGTCGTCCCTTGGCGTGTGGTCTTCAAGCACGCCCTGAGGAACGCTATGCTGCCGACCGTGACGGTTATAGGGTTACAGGTGGGACTGCTCATGGGGGGTGCGATCATCACGGAGACGATCTTCTCGTGGCCGGGGATCGGCCTGTACGCCTACCAGTCGGTAAGCGGAAGGGACTACGCTTCGATCCAGGGTGTCGTCCTCTACGGGGCCTTGCTCTTCGTGCTCGTCAACCTGCTCGTGGACATACTCTACGCCGTCCTCGACCCCAGAGTGAGGCTCTGAAATGGCCGAAGCACAGATCCAGCAGGACGAGGCAGTCTCCCTGGGCGTCGAGACCCGTAGCCGCAGGCAGGACTTCCTGAGAGCCTTCTTCTCCAACAGGCTTGCGATCTTCGGGACGGCCATCATGGGCGTCTTTATCCTGATGGCCGTGTTCGCGCCTTACGTGGCCCCCTACAGCCCGCTGCAGCAGCACCTTCCCCAGAAGTTCGCAGGACCGAGCTTCGCACACCCGTTCGGGCAGGACGAACTTGGCCGCGACATACTCTCTCGCGTCATCTACGGCGCGAGGATCTCGCTGACAGCCGGTCTCGCGGCCGTGGCCCTGGCCACGACGGTTGGGACGATCGTCGGCCTCGCGGCCGGCTATCTGGGGCGCTGGCCTGACTCTATGCTCATGCGCCTGATGGACGTGCTCCTTGCCTTCCCGAGCATCCTACTCGCGATCGTCATCGTTTCCATCCTCGGCCCGAGCCTGGCGAACGCAATGCTGGCCGTTGGCATCGTGTTCATACCCCAGATCGCCCGCGTCGTCAGGTCCGCCGTGATCAGTGTCCGGGAACGTGATTACATCGAAGCCGAACGGGCTCTCGGGGCAGGCGACGCCCAGATCGTTCTCTCCGGCATCCTGCCGAACAGCATGGCACCCCTCATCGTGCAGGCAACCCTGACGCTCGCGACGGCGATCCTGGACGTGGCAGCGCTCTCTTTCCTCGGCCTCGGCGCCCGCGCCCCTACTCCCGAGTGGGGCGCAATGTTGACCGACGCCTTCCGCAGTGGATTCGGCGTCTTCCTACAAGGCCAGCACGCGATTATCTTCCCCGGCGTCGCTATCGCTCTCGCCGTCCTCTCCGTGAACTTTATCGGTGACGGCCTGCGCGACGCCCTTGACCCGCGCCGCAGGGGATAGCTGGTGAGAATCGGCCTCGCGAACTCTGGTTAACGTCCTGCGTTGTTTTGTTGCGCGGGGGCTGTATCATATTTCTCCGTGAGTACCGAGCGCTACGGGTCGTGGACCCGCGAAGGCAAGAGCACGCGTTACTTCAGAACCTGGTGGCGGCCGGGCCGCAAAGTACTCGTGCTGGCCGGTCTGGTCCTGATCCTACTCTCCGTAGGGTTCGTGTTCCTCGACGTGAGGAGGGCCGGGGAAGAGACTGCTGCCTCGCCGCCGAAGAGGGACGGGATCATGAAACTGTCCATCCCGAGCATGAGACATGTGGAAAACGTGCCCGTATACACCGCCGCCGCACACAACAAGCCGGCTCTGCGCAACGGGACGTTGCACCTCGAAGGAACGGGCTTCCCGTGGCAGCGGGAGGCGAACGTCTACATCGCGGGCCACAGGCTGGGCTATCCGCGCACAGAGAGCTTTCTGGTGTTCTGGGATTTGAACAGGTTGAGGATGGGACGCAAGGTGTTGCTCACGGACTCAGAGGGCGAGAGATACATCTACAGGGTCTACGACCGTTTCGTGCTGGGCCCTGACGATACCTCAGCCACGAAGCCTGTAGCGGGGAGGAACGTAGTAAGCCTCCAGACCTGCACGCTGCCGAACTACACGGACCGCCTGATCGTACGCGCCGAGCTCGTAAGAATCGTGCAGGGCCCTGCGCCCCCACCAATGCCAGATAGAACCTCGTAAGGGCAGCTCACGAACCGCCACCACAACGCATCGCCCTACTGCGTCGGCTTGCGCGCCCTCAGTGAATACATGAGCGGGATCCTTGGCGTTCCCTCTGGCAGGCGATAGGTGTCAAAACCTGACTTCTCCAGCATGGGCCACCTGGGAGACATCGTGTAGTCATACTCGTGCAGCAGCTCGACATCCAGGCCGGCGGAGGTCACCGCGCTCACCACCCCGCCGAGGGTGTGGTTCCATTCGTAGGTCAGGTTGTGTGACGTCTCGGCGTCGAAGTCGGCGTAGGTGCCTGGCTCGTCCCACACCCTGGGATTCTCGTCCTGGAAGTAATCGTACTCCACGCTCAGGTCTTCGTCTCCGAAGACCTCGGTGAAAGGGTGGAACTCAGTGAGGTACAGAAAGCCGCCGGGCTTGAGGAGATCCGCGACCACCTCTGCCCACCGTCCGATGTCGGGGAGCCAGATGATCGCGCCTCGGCCCGTGTACACGATGTCGAAAGAAAGGCCGCCTGTGGCGCCTACAGCCTCGTAGACGTCCGAGTGCACGAACGTCGCTTCGAGCCCCATATCCGAGGCCAGCCCGCGGGCCGCCTCCACGGCCGGGGCCGAGAAGTCCAGGCCCGTAACGCGGGCGCCGCGGCGGGCCCAGCTCAGGGTGTCGATCCCGAAATGGCACTGGAGGTGCAGCAAATCCTTGCCCGTTACGTCGCCGACCTCGTCGATCTCGAACGGTTGCAGGCGCTCCTGACCTTCTTTGAAAGAGGCGACGTCGTAGAACTCCCCCGAGACGTGGATAGAGACACGCTCGTCCCAGTTGGCCCTGTTCGCCTCCCGCCACTCCTCGCGCCACTCACCCATCACCCTCTCCTCTCGAACACTTCTCGGACCTACGAACCATCAAAATAGTACACATCGCACATAACTCCTGAAACCTGTTGCCTGAAACCGCGGTTTGCCAAGCAAACCGCTCTCAAAGGTTCTCTATCGGTACTGGCTCGACCGGGTCAGCGAGCCCGAAGCCGAAGACACGCGAGTAGAAATATAGCTCGCCGTCCAGGGCCCGCTTGATGTTCTCGGCGCGCCTGAAGCCGTGTTGTTCGCCCTCGAAGGGCACGTAGGAGACAGGCAGGCCCTTGTCACGCAACGTAGCGAACATCTTCTCGGCCTGTTCTTTGGGCACAACCTCATCTTCGAGGCCCTGGAAGAAGATTACGGGGCAAGAGAGTCGCCCTGCGGAGTGGATCGGCGAGCGCTCCTGGTAGAGGTCAGCGTGCTCCGGGTAGGGTCCGATCAGGCGGTCGAGGTAGCGCGACTCGAACTTGTGAGTCTCCCTTGCGAGAGCCTCGACGTCGCTGATCCCGAAGTGGCTAGCGCCTGCGGCGAACGTATCCCTGAACGCGAGCGCGCATAGCGTCGTGTAGCCGCCAGCGCTGCCGCCGGTGATCATCAGCCGCCCGCCGTCAACGAGCCCGCGTTCTGCCAGGTAAACTGCTCCCTTGGCGCAGTCGTCGACGTCGACCACACCCCACGCACCTTCGAGGCGACGACGGTATTCCCGCCCGTGGCCGGTGCTCCCGCCGTAGTTCACGTCGAGCACGGCGATGCCTCGGCTGGTCCAGTACTGTATCCCCGGATCGAGGGCCGTAGTCGACACCGAGGTCGGACCCCCATGGCTCATCACGAGGAGCGGCGAAAGTTCGCCATCGGGCGCCGTGTAGTCCCGATTCTTCGGTGGGTAGAAGTAGGCGTGCGCCGTCTGCCTGTTCTCTGTGGGGAACTCGACGGGCTCGGGAACGGAGAGGTAGCCAGGGTCTATCTCTAGGTCGTCCGAGCGACGCAAGACCTCGTGCAGGCCGGTAGACGGGTCCAGCCTCACTATGCAAGCGGCCTCCGTGGGCGAGCTGCCGCGGAAGAATACACTGGCGCTGGGTTCATCCGCACGCACGTATGCGATGCTCGAGTAAGGCGTCTCCAGCGGCTCGAGGTCTCCGCTCTCCGTGTCGAGGATGGCGAGGTGCGAGCTTCCGCGCTCCGTGTACGAGCAGACTATGCGCCCCGGCGAGACGAAGGCGTAAGTGGACATCCCGAAAACCCATTGTGGCAAGCCGAACTCCGCCTCCATTTCGCAGAGCGGCTCGACACGTCCCTCGCGCAAGCGGTAGAGGTTCCACCAGCCCGTTCGGTCCGAGACGAAGTAGAGCGTGCCTTCAGGGGACCACTCTGGCTGGAAGATGGACTCATCCTGGCCTCCGGCGACGCGCTCGACGTTCTCGGGGAGACCGTCAGCCCCGAGATCACAGACCAGCAGCTCAGTAGCGTCCCAGGGCATGTTCGGATGGTGCCACGTCAGCCACGCGAGGCGCCGGCCATCGGGGCTCAGGCGCGGCGAAGAGTAGAAGTCGTTGCCCGAGAGGAGCACGATCTCCTCTCCGGTTTCGAGGTCCACGCCGACTATCTCGTTTACGGGTTCGTGCCCGGCGTGGTCCTCCCTTACAGCGATGAGGCGGCTGCGGCCCCGATCTACCACCATGTCAGCGTATCGCCTTCCGGTTTCCGGTGTAAGTGGCGCCGGTTCACCGTCAGGCGCCAGGCGGTAGATCCTCTGGTCTGCGAAGTTCGAGAAATAGACCGTGACACGGTCGACCGTGAAGCCTCCTCCACCGTACTCGTGTACCCGCGTGCGCGCATTGAAAGGCTGCGGCGTCATCTCCTCGGTGCGTCCGTCCGGCGTAAGTAGCACGACGACGTTGCGCCCGCCCTCGCCGGGACGGCCCTCCAGCCAGTACACATCCCTACCATCGATCACTACTTCCGCCAGCCCCACCACGCCCCTGACGATCACGTCAGAGGAGATCGGGGACCTCCAGGAACCGTAGGGCGCGACTCCTCGTTCGGACATAGTCTCGCTCCTCCGCGCTAGTCAGCCTTATGATTGCTGAAGTGCTGACCAGCTTTCATTCGGAGGACTCGAAGACCAGCCACGAGCCCTTGAGACCGTCGCTTATGGTTTCGCCCCCCCTGCGGGGTACCACGCTCACGAGCCGGTCGCCCTCACGGACGAAGTCCTCCAGCGTCTCCGCCACCTCCGCGCGGTGCAGAACGAAGATGACCCGGTGCTGCATAGTGAGCTCCTCTATGGACTCGCGCCGCGACTCTTCTGCCCCTACGGCCTCGGCCAGTAGCCGCTCGCGCTCGGCCGCTTCGGCCCACAGACGGCTTCGGCTCGCGTCGGCCTCAGCCTGGAGGGCGGCATCCCGCTTACGCCAATCTTCCACGCGTTCCTCGATCCTGTGCAGTATCCGCTCTATGGGGGACCCGCGGTGCTCGCCCATCACCAGCCTCCTCTAATCCGTGTGCCCGAGCGTTACTCACTCTACCCCTGTTTCGCCCGTCGTGCCTGATTCCTTCAGAGGCTACGTCTTTAGCCTGTAGCCTGTCTTGAAGATCCACCACACCGCCGCCAGGCAAAGGGTCAGGAAGAGGAGGGTCATGGCCAGGCTCACGCTGACGTTCACGTCGGCGATCCCGTAGAAACTCCAACGGAAGCCGCTGATCAGGTAGACGATGGGGTTGAAGAAGGTGACCGTCTGCCAGAAAGGCGGCAGCATGTTGACGGAGTAGAAGCTGCCGCCGAGGAAGATCAGGGGCGTGACGATGAGGAAAGGCACGAGCTGCAGCTTCTCGAAGCCTTCGGCCCAGATGCCGAGAAGGAAGCCGAAGAGGCTGAAGGTCACGCACGTGAGGACGAGGAACGTGATCATCCACAGCGGGTGCGCGATCTCGACCGGCACGAACAGGCCCGACGTGGCCAGGATGATCAGGCCCAGGATGATCGATTTGGTCGCCGCCGCCCCGACGTAGCTGATGACGATCTCGACGTAGGAGACGGGGGCCGACAATAGCTCGTAGATCGTGCCCGTGAACTTGGGGAAAAATATGCCGAACGACGCGTTGGAGATGCTCTGGGTCAAGAGCGACAGCATGATCAAGCCTGGCACGATGAAGGCGCCGTAGCTGACCCCGTCGATGTCTGTGATGCGCGACCCTATCGCCGCGCCGAAGACGACGAAATACAAAGATGTCGAGATAACGGGCGTGACGATGCTCTGCAGCAGCGTACGCCCGGTCCTCGCCATCTCGAACGTGTAGATCGCGCGGATCGCGTGAAAGTTCAAGCTCTCTCCTTCACCAGGCTGACGAATATCTCTTCGAGCGAGCTCTGTTTCGTCTGGAGGTCCTCGAACTTGATGCCAGCCCCGTTGAGGTCGGCGAGAAGGTCGGCTATGTCCATCCGCCCCGCCTGTGAATCGTAAGTGTAGATCAACTCGGTGCCATTCGACGCCTGCTCCAATCCATAACCGGCGAGTTCGGCCGGGACCTCATCCAGCTTGTCGTGCAGTTGTAGTGTCAGTTGCTTCTTGCCGAGCTTGCGCATGAGCTCGGCTTTGTCTTCGACCAGGACGATCTCGCCGTTGCTGATCACCCCGATTCGGTCTGCCATCTCCTCGGCCTCGACGATGTAATGGGTTGTCAGGATGATGGTCACGCCTTTTTCGCGAAGCTGGCGCACCGTCTCCCACATGGCCCTTCTCAACTCGACGTCAACACCAGCTGTCGGCTCGTCGAGGAAGAGGATCTGCGGCTCGTGCGACAGGGCTTTGGCGATCATGACCCTGCGCTTCATGCCACCTGAGAGCGTCATGATCTTGCTGTCCTTCTTGTCCCACAGGGACAGGTCCCTGAGAACCTTCTCGATGTAGCCGGGGTCCCTTGGTTTGCCGAACAGCCCCCTGCTGAAGGTACAGGTTGCCCACACGGTCTCGAACGCGTCGGTCGTTAGCTCTTGCGGGACGAGCCCGATCATGGACCGGGCCGCACGGTATTCGGAGATGATGTCGTGACCGCCGGCCACAATGACGCCCTGGGTCGGGTTGACGATCCCGCAGATGATGTTAATCAAGGTCGTCTTCCCTGCGCCGTTCGGTCCCAACAGGGCGAAGATCTCACCGTTGCGAATCTCCAGATCGATGTTCTCGAGCGCCTGGAAGCCGGAAGCGTAGGTCTTGGAGAGCCTGGATACAGAAACGATGGGCTGCAAGGTCAACCCGCCACCTCGATCGGATCGGTCTGCCGTTCGATGGGCGAGCTGTTCGTCACCATGATCCGTCAGCTCCCAGGGTTCGTTTCCTGGTTTGTCGCGTCCTGACATCATTTCTTGTTGCCGTACAGGTACATGGTAAGCGGGGCGAACACGGCGACGAGGACTGCGGATGCTAGGAGTACCCAGCCGATCTGCCCTGCTGTCACTGTCCCCGCCATCAGACCCCGCACCGCCGTCGTCAGGTGGGTGATGGGGTTGGCGCCAACGATCGCCTCGAGCCACGACGGCATGGTCCGTGGGTCCACGAAGATGTTGCTGGCGAACGTGAGGGGGAACAGGACCATGAAGCTCACCATCATGACCGAGTTCGGCGTCCGCAGGACCAGCCCTAGCGCGGTCCAGATCCACGACAAGGCGAACGAGAACACCAGGAGGAGCGCTACGGAGAGCAGCACGCCGATCACACCTCCGGCCGGACGGAAGCCAAGCACAAGACCAAGCGCGACGACCATCGTCGATGCCATCGTATAGCGCGCCACGTCGCCGAGCAGGGCCCCGACGAGGGCGGCGGGCCGCCAGACGGGCAGCGACCGGAAGCGGTCGAAGACTCCTTTGGTAACGTCGGTGTTCAGCCCCATCCCGGTGTACATGGTGATGAACACCACGGTCTGGACCAGGATACCGGGCAGGAGAAATTGCAGGTACTCGCCGGTCGAGCCGGCGATGGCTCCTCCGAACAGGTAGGTGAACATCAGCGTGAACATGATCGGGAACGCGGTGACGTCGAACAACTGTTCGGGGACGTGTTTGATCTTGAGCAGCGCCCGCCACCCGAACGTGAGCGACGCGGAGAGCGCATTTGGGCGTGAAGGCCGTTTGCGGGATGACAGTGCCGAGCGCAACGCATCGTCGCGGATTTGCTGTGCTGATGTAGTCGGCGTCGTCATGCGGCATCCTCCCCGGTGGTGATTGTATCGTCGTCCTCGGCCGGGTGGCCGGTCAGGGCGAGGAACACCTCATCGAGGCTCGGCTGGCCGAGCGCGAAGTCGGTGACCGCGACACCGGAGCGGGAGAGCTCCGCGAGGGCGTGCGCGACTCGTTCTGGGTCTGAGACTCTGGCCGAGAGCGCCGCCGGGTCGGATTCGAGTTGCACGGATATGCCGAGTGCCTGCGAAAGCACGAGCTCCGCCTCGGGTCGTTGTTCTGGGACGCGCAGCCGCACGTGCAGCGAGCCCGAGCCGACCGATGCCTTGAGCTCGCCAGGGGTGCCTTCGGCGATAACCTTGCCATGGTCTATGACGGCGATCCGGTCGGCGAGCTGGTCGGCCTCGTCGAGGTACTGCGTGGTCAAGAGCACCGTCGTGCCTCCAGCGGCGAGGGTTCGGACGATGTCCCAGACCTGGTTGCGGCTGCGGGGATCCAGCCCGGCAGTTGGCTCATCCAGGAAGATCAGGTCAGGCGTGACCACTATCGACGCCGCGATGTCGAGCCGGCGCCGCATTCCCCCTGAGTACTTCTTGACCTGACGGTCGGCGGCCTCGGTAAGGCCGAAGGCATCCAACAACTCGCTCGCTCGCGCCCTGGCCGCCTTGCGCGAGTGGCCCAAAAGCCGGGCGATCAGGACGAGGTTCTCGAGGCCGGTGAGGTCCTCGTCGACCGAGGCGAACTGTCCGGTCAGGCTCACCAGGCCGCGCACCGTATCTGCTTCGCGCACGACATCGTGGCCGAATACTCGAGCCGATCCTGAGTCCGGGCGGAGCAGGGTGGCGAAGATGCGGATCGTCGTGGTCTTGCCTGCGCCGTTCGGGCCGAGCAGACCGTATATCTCACCAGGAGCCACCTTCAGGTCTACACCGTCGACCGCGGTGTTGTCCCCGAACTGGCGAACCAGACCCTCGGCGCGGATCGCCAGTCCACCCTCCGCCGAACCACGGCCAATGCGCATCTCTTTGTTATCCTCCATCGCACCTCCCGGCGCCGGCTGGACGCCCCACGATAGCGCTTGCTCTTCGACACTTTCACGCCCCATAAGTATAGGGCAGGGCCCCCCCTTTCCCTACAATGTTCTCCCCCGATTCGCCGGGTCGTGCCTCTATATTGCGTCGAGGAAAGGTCTCGCGCATCGTGCGGGAGTACGGTTTTCGGCATGTACCTTCGTACAGGTTACCACTTGATATTGCTACACAGGACCTGCCACGGTAGGCTGCGACGACGCCTGTCAAACAGCGACGTAAAGGAGACGACAAAGACGTGATCGTGCACATGATCGGCAGCAGTTCGCGATGATGCAGATGCCGGTAGAGCTATCCCTACCTTACGAGAAGTGGCTCGGCGGCTCGGGCACGGGATGGGTCGAACGTGTTGCGGGGGCCACGGAGTGGCCCGTGCAGGGCTGGTCGATCGTCGAATCCGAAGGGTACCGCCTGGCCCTCGTCACGCACGATGCCTACAGCGTGAGCATGAACGGGGGAGTGTGGCAGTGGACCCTCCTAAGGAGCCCCAGGATGGCCTGGGGTGGAGAAGATCCAGGAGTGTACGCCGGGCGAGACTGGCACACCGACCAGGGCCAGCACACCTTCGACTTCACCCTCTGCGCCGACCAGAATCTCGGAGCCAAGGAGTTGAACAGAATGGCCAGGCAGCAGGCGCAGCCCCCCGTAGTCTTTGACCGCTACGAGGGTCTGGACCGCCCCCCGTGGGGGAACAGCCCGCCACGCTAACTGTGGCTCGCCTCAGAGCATCGTGCGATGGAGGATGGAAGAATGCCGCATCTCTAGTTCGCGCATACGGGTTCAGCGGGAGACTAGGCGGACAGGAACGCCATGCCTCGGTCGTACGGTCACGATGGAAGCCTCAGGGACGACCGGACCGTCTGCTCGCAGCCGGAACTTCTGCGCGATGGTCGCGAGCAGCAGGGCCGCCTCCACCATGGCGAACGTGGTACCGATGCACTTGTGCGGTCCGCCACCAAAGGGAAAATAGGTGAACTTGGGTAACCCCTTCGTAGCATCTCCGAGCCAGCGGGCGGGATCGAAGGTCTCAGGAGCCGGGAAGTAGCTCGCGTCTCGCTGCACGATCCAGGGGCTCATCACGAGTTGGGTGCCAGAGGGCACGAGATAACCGCCGATCTCGACGTCCCGCTTGGCCCGCCGGGCGACCACCGGGACGGGAGGGTACAGGCGCATGGACTCCTTGATCACCGCCTCTGTGTACCGCAGCCCGGAAACGTCCGTCACCGTCGGTGAACGGCCGTCGAGCACCTCGCGTAACTCAGCGAGCAGAGCCTCTTCCACCGCCGCGTGACGAGATAGCAGCGCCCACGTCCAGGTGAGGGCGAGAGCCGTGGTCTCGTGTCCGGCGATGAAGAGTGTCATCGCCTCGTCCCAGAGCTGCCGGTCGGTCATGCCGGTCCCATCCTCGTCCTGCGCTGAGAGGAGCATGGATAGGAGATCTCCGCGGTCCATGCCCTCGATCCGACGCTCGGCGATGATCCCCAACACGACCCGATCCAACGCCTCCACCGCGCGCCTGAGCCGTCCGCGACCCGCCACCGGCACCCATCCCGGAAGACGGACCACCCGTCTCGACTCTCGCTCGGCCTCGTCTATGCCCTCGGAGCATCCACCCTCCTCAGCGGGCTCGGGAGCGGTGACTCCGGATAGTGAGAGTCGGAGTCTGCGCGGGTCGGACGTGACGTCCGGGGTGATGCGTGTTCAAACATCTGAGACGGCTATCCCTGTTGCGGCCGTTGGAGGTGCGCCCCTTCCGCCTGTTGTGGGCGGGAGAGGGGTTGTCGTTGCTCGCGGACCAGGTATTTATCGTGGTCCTGACCCTGCTGGTGTCCAGGATCACGGGCACGGGGGTGGAGCGCCTGGTGCAGGGTGCGGAGCACGCGAGCGGGATCGCGGGCCCCGCGCTGGCCGCCGCTTCGGTATCGGCCTTCGGGATCGGGACTACGTTCGCCGCCGAAGCCTTCGTGTTCTCTGTTGCAGCCGTCGCGTTCGCGAGGGTCTTGCAGGCAACAAAGAAAACCTCGTTCGGGCATCAGGTGGCCGACTAGGATGCGGGTGAGGAGCCCGTAAGACCTGCGAGCCTGCCAGGCTTGATGGAGGGGGTGAGGTACGCGTGGCGGGATCCGGTCATCCGGGGAATGCTGCTAGTGCTCGCGGCGATCAATCTGGCCGCGATCGGTCCGCTGGTCGTCGGCGGGGCCGCGCTGGCCGAGCAGCGGCTCGGGGGCACGGCGGCGTTCGGCATTTTCCTCTCGGCATTCGGCGGGGGCTCCTTGATCGGGGTCATCCTGGCCGGCTCCGTCCGGCGAGCCGGGCATCGTGGACTGACGGTGCTCGGGGTAGCGACAGTGTTCGGACTCGGGCTCGTGGCCCTCGGGTTCGTGCCTGGCCTATCCCTTGCCCTGGCGGTCGCCGCGACGATGGGTGTAGGCTCAGGTTACCTGGGAGTGGTGCTCGTGGCCTGGCTGCAAGAGCGGGTGGAGGCTGGCGTACGGGGACGGGTGATGAGCCTGGTCGTGTTCGCGGTGGTGGCCCTTGATCCCATCTCCTACGCGCTCGCAGGCGCGACGATGGAACTCGGCCTTACGGTGACGTTCGCGTCCGCGGGAGCGTTTATGCTGCTGATTGTGGTCCTTTTCGGTGTGACCAGACGTAAGGTGCTCGAGTTCGACTGACCGGGGACTACATGGCTGTGGTGAGTTTAGAAGTCAAGCGGGGTCCTTACGCGGACCCTTGTGAAGATAACGGACCTCAACCTCCTGGTAGTTCCCGCACTCGGGACACGTAAAGGGACGCACATTTCGAGAGCCGTATGCAGGCACGATGGTAGTCTTGTTCCAGTCGAAGACGTAACCGCACGCCTCGCACTTCTGCCTGAAGGTAACGACCGTGCCACGCTCGCCCACAATCTTGCCACCTGTCATCTCTATCGCCATCCAACCTCCGGAAGGGTTGCGCCTGAGCCCTTATTGTATGCCCACAGTACCTGCCCGCTGGTCCAACTCTGTTCCCCGAGAATACCTGACATCTGAAATCAGATGCCTGCAGCCTACCTCCCAAAGAGCCTGCGCCAGAGTGGTCGCTTGATACGGGCAACGGGGGAGGGCCTGTCGCCAGGCTCCCCGAGGCCGGGCAGACCATGTTCTCGCCTTACGGCGTTGCGTCCTCTGAGTACGCGGTCATCCGACTCCCAGCCGTCGCCGACCTCTCTTCTTATCTGCTCCTCGATACCGGCGAGCGCGTCTTCACCCACGTCGCCAATTCTCGCGGCCTCGTATTTGATGCCGAGGAGCACTGAGTTCTTGCTCTCGATGTTCTCCTCCTCTCATCGTTGCGACTCTATCTTGTGCCGACGCTCTTTCTTGAGTTCGAGCCTGGCCACCGCGGCGCGGTGGACTTCGTCGGGGCCGTCGGCGAGGCGCAGGGTGCGTGCGCTGGCCCACAAGTAGGCGAGCGGGAAGTCACCAGAGACCCCTGCGCCCCCGTGGGCCTGTATGGCCCGGTCGAGGACGCTCAAGGCCACGTTGGGTGCGACGACTTTGATCATGGCGATCTCAGCCCTGGCCTCTTTGTTTCCTACCGTATCCATCATGTGGGCCGCTTTCAAGGTCAGGAGACGCGCCTGCTCTATCTCCATCCTGGAGTCCGAGATCCAGGCCTGTACGATACCCTGCTCTGCAATCGGCTTCCCGAACGTTTCCCGCCCCTTGACCCGCTCGCACATCAATTCCAGTGCTCTCTCGGCCACGCCTATGAGCCTCATGCAGTGGTGGATGCGCCCTGGCCCGAGGCGTCCCTGGGCGATTGCGAAGCCCTTGCCTTCGTCCCAGATGATGTTCTCTAGCGGCACGCGCACGTCGTTGAAGGAGATCTCCGCGTGCCCGTGCGGGGCGTCGTCGTAGCCGAAGACGGGGAGGGTTCTCTCTACCTCTACGCCCGGCGTATCGAGCGGGACCAGGATCATAGACTGCTGTTCGTGGCGCGGCGCATTCGGGTCAGTCTTGCCCATGAAGATGGAGATTTTGCACCGCGGGTCTCCGGCGCCCGAGATCCACCACTTCCTCCCGTTCACGACGTACTCGTCCCCGTCCCTCTCTATACGCGCCGTGATATTGGTCGCGTCCGAGGAGGCTACATCCGGCTCGGTCATCGCGAAGCAGGACCGTATCTCACCGTCGAGCAGAGGCCTCAGCCACCACTCTTTCTGCTCCTCGGAACCGTAGCGTACGAGCACCTCCATGTTGCCAGTGTCGGGGGCGTTGCAGTTGAAGGACTCGGGGGCTATGGGGCTACGGCCCATGACTTCGCACAATGGCGCGTACTCGAGGTTCGTAAGGCCGGCGCCGAGATCCGAGTCAGGCAAAAAGAGGTTCCATAGCCCCCTCGCCTTCGCCTCCTCCTTGAGTTCCTCTGTAATCTGGGGTACGGACCACCGGCTCTCCGCAGCCTCTAGCTGCTCGTGGAACTTCGCCTCGTTCGGGTAGACGAGCTCGTCCATAAACGCCTCGATCCGCGCCAGAAAGTCCCTCGTTCTCTCGGAATGCTCGAAGACCACAACTTCTCCTCTCGAAGCGATATTCTGAAGGGTTGGTCCTTCCGAATACTGCGCTGGTCAGCATTTCAGCACTGCTAACAGCAAGGGCGAGTTAGCCGCAAAGCGTGTCGTAGGCAGGAACGTTTAGCTCATCCAGGATGTCACCCAGGTTCTTATCACCGCCGCCGTTCAGGTTGGCCTGAACTCGATAGGTTATCCTGGCGGCGAAGTCTTTGGCTTCCGCCCTGCTCATGTTCTCTTTGAAGATGTGGGTTTGCATCCGACAGTCGATCCTGTAGTAATCTGCGTTGCCTGTCGTGCTAGCGGAGGTACTGGCTTGAACTGACGTGTCGTGGTTGGCCCCGCTCCCCGCTCCTGCGGTCGTTTCCGACCTCGCCACATCTTCCTTTTCACCCTGGGCATGCCCGGTTTGCTCTCCCGTGCAGGCGAAGCTGGCGAACGCGAGCAGCAGCGCAAGTACTAGCGGTGCAAATCCTGATGCCTGACGTATCAAGGCACTGCAGCTACGAGCCCACCGTCGACTTGCAGGGAGACGCCTGTAATGTAAGAGGCGGCGGGGGAGAGCAAGAAGGCCGCCGCCCGCCCGAGCTCCGCCGGCTCGCCGTAGCGGCCAAGGGGTATTCCCTCGCTCACGTTACGGCGCTGCTCCTCGCTCGAGATGCCGGAGTCCTCGGCCCGCGCCTCGTCGAGCGAGCGGGAACGGGCGGTGTCGATGCGCCCTGGGGCCATGCTGTTGACGCGGACCCTGGGCCCGAGCTCTTGCGCCAGGCACTTGACGAGCGCAGCCACCCCAGGACGCAGCACGTTCGAGGCGTCGAGGCCCTGTATAGGCTCGCGCACTGATGAAGAGGTTATGAAGAGCACGGAGGCACCATCGTTCATCTGCGGTACGAGGGTGCGTAGTAACCGCACGGGCCCGCCCAGGAGTAGCCTGAAGGCGTCGAGCCACTGCTCGTCGGTCAACTCCAGCGCAGGCCCGAAAGGAGGACCGCCGGCGTTGACGAGCACGCCGTCGAGTGTGCCGAAGCGGTCGACCGCGACCGTGGCGACCTTGTCCACGCCCGACTGTTGGGAGACGTCAGCCGTACACTGTAGAGCCTGCTCGCCTAGCTCTCGTGCCACCCCCTGGATGGCGTCCTCACTGCGTGCGACCAGGAGAACCCTGGCACCCTCTGCAACCAGGTGTTCCGCTACGGCCCTGCCGAGCCCGCTGCTCGCGCCGCCCACCACAAAGGACTTGTTGTCAAGGCCCAGCTCCATGGTCGTTCGCCTCCTAAGAACGCCAGCCCGGACAATCCTACACCCTCTCGCGCTGACGCAGGTCCGCTACTCGATAAAATCGTTGTCCCTGAGCCATGTCCTGGCGACTCTTTCGGGAGACTCGCCCTGCACGTCAACAGCGTAGTTCAGCTTCCGCAGCGTCTCGGTGTCGAGCTCTTTCGAGATGGGGACGAAGATCTTGCGTAGCTGGGGGTACTGCTTGAAGACGTCCTGCCTTACGGTGAGCGCCGGGTTGTAGACGGCGAAGAAGTCCTTGTCGTCTTCTAGAAGATGCAGATCGAGCTCCCTGATGAAGCCGCTCGTCGTGAAGACCACGCCGAAGTTGCAGATCTCGGCCTCGTCGGTAGCGTTGTAGACCGCGTCGACGGACATCTCGATCAGGTTCTCCTCCGGAAACTGGAACCCGTAGGCACGCTCGAGGCCAGGCAGCCCATCGAAGCGGGTCCTGAAGTCGTCGTCGTTGTTGAGGCAGAGCGTCGCCTCCTTGGGACGATCCTCGACCAGGCGCTTCAGGTCCGAGATGGTCTCGACCCCGAGGTCACTGCTGGTCTTCTCGCTCGCAGCGATGGCATACGTGTCGTTACCCGGCGCGGGATCTAGCCACTTGATGCCGTTCTCTTGGAGGTCTTGCCTGGCAACGGCTTTGTATTGCTCTCGGGGGTCGGAGATGGAATCTGTCTCGGAAAGGTGGACCAGCCAGCCCGTGGCCGTGTACTCCCAGTAGAGGTCTATCTCGCCGGACTCGAGCGCCTGGCGCACGGCTTCGTTGCCGCCGAGGCCTGTCCGGTCTATGACCGTGGCGTCGGCGGTCTCGAGGACCTGGATGGCGATGTTTCCCAGAACCTCCTGCTCGGTAAAGCCCTCCGAGCCCACCGCGAACTGTGCGTCCCTCTGTGTGCCGCTCAGCCTGAACTGGTCCCCGGAGATCTTTACCTCGTCCCCGCCCGAGCCTCCCCCGCCGGCCGCACAACCGGCGACGAAGCCCGACGAGACGATGATGATCGCGAGGATCAGCAGGCGAGGCAAGGTCCGACCCGTCAAACGTGGGATCACCGGCCCTCCGTTCCTGGCTGCTCGATCCCAGGCTGCCTGTTGTGGCCCGGCGCTGGCTCTTCGGCCGCGAACGCCTGGCCCGGCGCAGGATCTCCCGCCGACGGTCTGCTACTCGGGCGAGGAGCGGGTGGGGCGTCCTCGATCCCGCGCCGGTCTCTGTCGCGGGCCTCGCTGCGCAAGTGCATGTAGAAGGCCAGGCACATCAGGACCATGATAAGGGCGAACGGTGCACCGAACAGAACGGAGGCTGACTGCAGCGCGCCAAGGCCCCCGGCCACGAGCAGGATCCCGGCGATAGCCGCCATCGCCGCGCCCCACGCCAGCTTGATCCAGCGCCTCGGTTCCTGGGGACCGCCGGTGGAGAGGCCGCCGAGCACGACAGCCCCCGCATCTGCACCGGCCACGAAGAAGATCCAGAGTACGGCGAGCGTCAGGATCGACATGGGCAGCGCGAGCGGGAACTGATTGAGGAAGACGAACATCCCGGAGGCGGGGTCGGCCGTGACCGTCTCGGCTATCCCTGCGCCCTGCGTCTCGGCCAGGTTGAGTGCCGATCCGCCGAAGACGGCTACCCAGATAAAGGTGACCACGCTCGGGCCGAGCACGGTTCCCACGACGAACTGGCGGATGGTGCGCCCGCGCGAGATACGGGCAATAAACAGCCCGACGTACGGGCACCAGGCGATCCACCAGGACCAGTAGAAGACGGTCCAGCTCCCGAGCCAGCTGTTGTTGGGGGCGAAGGAGTCCATCCTCATGCTCATGGGGACGAGGCCGCCTACGTAGTCGCCAAGCCCCTGCGTCAGGGCGCCGAGTTGGGTGGCCGTAGGGCCCATGACGAGGAAAAAGACGAGCAGCACGCCGGCCAAGTACATGCTGATCTGGCTGAGGTAGTTAATCCCCTTGTTTATGGCCGTGGAGGCGGAGATCATGAACGCCACCGTAGTGACGATGATAACGATGAGCTGCATGGCTAGCCCTGTCGAGGTGCCGAAGGTCTCGCCGAGGCCCGCGGTGAGCAGGAGACCCGCCTGCCCGAGGGAGACGGCGACGCCGAACAGGACCGCGAGGACCGCCATAACGTCTATGGTCTTACCCCAGGGACCGTCCACCCGGTCACCCAGCAAGGGCCTGAAGACAGGGCTTATGAGACCGGGCTCGTTCCGTCGAAAGCTGAAGTACCCTACCGTGAGCCCTACGACGGCGTACATGGCCCACGGATGGAGGGCCCAGTGGAAATACGTGTACTGTATCCCCACCTGGGCGGCCTCGGCCGTCTCCGCCTGGGCCATGCCGAAGGGCGGGGCGCTGTAGTGGGAGAGGGGCTCGGCGACACCCCAGAAGATGAGGGCAGGCCCCATCCCGGCCTGGAAAAGCATCGCGAACCACGCGAACGTTCCGAACTCGGCCGTCTCGCCCTCCTTGCCGAGCCGAAACTTCCCGTAGCGGCTGAGGGCGAGGATGATGACGAAAACCAGGAAAAAGTTCCCAGCTAGCAGGTAGAACCAGCCAAGGTTCGAGACTACCCACTCGAAGACTGCCTGGGTCACCGTACCGAAGTTCGTCGGCGCGATCACACCCCACAAGATAAACGCCAGTGCGATGACGGATGAGACCCAGAATACGACTCCTACCTCGTGCCTGTCTACCTGCGTGTCCTGCACGCTGACCTCCCTTTCGTAGATTCCTCCGGTGTTCGCGCCACCGATAGCCTGCTCTTTACTTCTCTGGGCCGGTGCCTGCGTAGAAGCGACCATGCCTGATGGGAAAATCTTAACCTTGCTGACTTTGTACTATCTGGGTGCGACAGAGCGTCGCCGCAGAAACGCTGCGAGCCACGCCCGGACCGAAGGTCCCACACTTGAGCGAAGCGGCTCAGGAACGTTGGGCCGTATGTTACACCAGAAGGACCTTCGAGACCACAGGACAAGCGAACACCCGACCTCTGACCACGAGCGTCCGTCGGGGAAGCCGGACGATCTCAGCGGGTCGCCGTCTTCCTTCCGCAGGCGACCGGAGCGCAGCAGGCTCGGTATCGGTCTATGATGGACGAAGGGTAAGTGAGGCAAGGAGGAGACGGATGATCAAGAACTCTGTTGGGATATGGGCTTTCGGCCCTGCTGTCACCCGATTTGTACCGCCTGGCTACCACAACGAGGTCGCAGACGAGCCGATGGTCGAGAAGACGGAGCGCGTCGCGGGTGGCCTCAACGACATCCTCGAAGGGCTCGAGTATCACTTCCCGGGTGAGATCAACGAGGACAACGCCGATGAAGTGCTGCGGGTCCTCGCAGCCCACGAAATGGACCTGCCGGTGATCGCCGCAGGCCTCCACCCGGACCCGACCTACGCGCTGGGCGCGTTCGTAAACCCCGACGATGCACTTCGCCGACAGGGCATAGACACCCTGACGCGCGGAATAGACCTATGCTCCGAGATCGGGGCTAACTTCATCATCTGGCCCGGCGCGGAGGGCTACAACTACACGTTCCAGCGTCCCTATGCGGAGATCTGGCGTCGCTTTGTCGAGGGCGTCGCCGAGCTGACCGACCACGCCAACGAGAAGGGTGTGAAGGTCTTTCTCGAGCACAAGAACTCAGAGCCAGCGATGAAGATACTGATGCAGAACATCGGTATGACGCTGTTTACGATCCAGAAGGTCAACGCCCTCGGGGTGGACACGACCAACCTCATGGTCAACATGGACTGGCAGCACCTCATCATGAACGGCGAGAACCTGGCCGAGTACGCAGATCTCCTTGCCTCGGAACACAAGCTCGGACACCAGCACGGAAACGACGGCTGGGGCACCTTCGACGACGATAACGTGGTCGGCACCAACTTCTTCATGCAGACCCTCGAGCTCGCCCAGACGTTGCAGGACACGGGCTACGGCGAGGAGGGTGAGATCATCGGTTTCGACCTCTACCCGTACACGGAAGACCAGGTAGCCGCCGTCAGGCGCGCTATCCTGCAATGGGAGTTCCTCTGGGACCTGGCAAGGACGATAGACCGCGACGCCATGCGCGAGGCGAAAAACAGGGCCGACGCCCTGGCCGGACAAGAGGCTGTCTACGCTGCGCTCGGTATGGCCGAAGGTTATGAGGACGAGGTAGTTAGGCGCCGCAAGGAGGCGCGCGCCAGCAGGGGGAGTGAGGCGTGAGCGTCCTGGTCGGACTCGACGTCGGGACCGGCGGCGCGAGGGCCGTCGCCATCGACGAGTCGGGAGAGATAGTCGCCGAAGCCTCCTCGGAGTACCCGCTCCACACTCCTCACCCTGGTTGGACCGAACAGGACCCCGCAGACTGGTGGGAGGGGGCGAAAGGAGTTCTGAAGAAGGTCGCCACAGCTACAGGAGAGCAGATAGCAGGCATCGGGCTCACGGGGCAGATGCACGGCTCCGTATTCCTCGACGCCTCGGACCGGGTGATAAGACCGGCGCTCCTGTGGAACGACCAGCGCACCTACAAACAGTGCGAGCAGATAACCAGCGCGGTGGGGGAGGAGCGTCTGATCTCCATCGCCGGCAACCCTGCCCTCACAGGATTCCAGGCGCCGAAGATCGTCTGGCTCAAGGAAGAAGAACCGGAGAACTTCGGGCGGATCTCCCATGTGCTCTTGCCCAAGGACTACGTGAGGCTCCAACTCACGGGCGAGTACGCCACCGACGCCTCTGACGCGGCGGGCACCCTGCTACTGGACGGGCAAGCCCGCGACTGGGCGGGTGAGATCCTTGACGCCCTGGAGATCCCGCAGGAGTGGATGCCCGAAGTCTACGAAGGCCCCGAGAGCACGGGCATCCTTCGCGAGAGCGTTGCGGAAGAGCTCGGCCTGCCGCAGGGCATCCCCGTGGCGGCGGGCGGCGGAGATAACGCGGCTGCGGCCGTCGGGACAGGGATCGTTGGCCCAGGGCTCGTCAACTCCTCCGTCGGTACGAGCGGCGTCCTCTTCGCCCACGCAAGCGAGTTCAACCCAGACCCGTCGGGATGCCTGCACGCGTTCTGCCACGCCGTGCCCGGCGCCTACCACCTGATGGGTGTAACGCTCTCTGCGGGAGGGTCCCTCTCCTGGTGGCGCGAGACGCTCGGTGGCGACTACGACGAGCTGATCGAGGCGGCCTCGGGCATCAGGCCGGGTTCAGAAGGGCTCGTCTTTCTGCCTTACCTCTCGGGCGAGCGGACACCGCACCTCGACCCCAGAGCCAGGGGGGCTTTCTTCGGGCTCACGGCCCGTCACGGCGTCCAGCACATGACCCGCGCCGTGATGGAAGGTGTGATCTTCTCCCTGCGCGACTCGCTGGAGATCATGCGCGAGCTCGATGTACCCGTCGAGGACGTGAGGGCCACCGGCGGCGGGGCGAGGAGCGATCTCTGGCGCCAGCTCCAGGCCGACATCTACGCCATCCCCATACGCAGGACCGTAGCAGACGAGGGACCAGCCTACGGCGCCGCACTCCTTGCAGGTGTGGCCTCAGGCACTTACGCCACCGTTGATGAGGCTACCTCCGTAGTGACATTGCGAGAGGAGGTCACAGAGCCCGACCCGGAGCGAACAAAGATCTACGAGGAATACTACGAGGTCTACCGCTCTCTCTATCCGACGACGAGCTCTGCCATGTCCCGCCTCACGGATCTCGCCGCCGGTTCGACCGGCGAGTAACCCCCGGTGGTTCGCGTATCCGGCAGAAGGCTTTCCACTACGCTCATCACGTGAGAGCGGGTGAACAATGGACCGACGAAGCCGTACGCCTGGAGTCGGAACGCTGGGTTTACGTCCCGCCCGACGCCACGCGCCTGGAGGACGAGCAGCGTCTGCTGGTGCACCTTCCGATACCCTGGGGCCAGAGCAGAGTGTGGCGCTCTTCGGCTCCCGACGAGGAGCGGGCGGGGGAGCTGATCGAAGATACCATCGGCGCGGTCCGCGCCGCCGGCGGTGGCAGGCTTGTGTGGCATACAGGCGAGGGCATAAGCCCACCGTTTATGGACGAGTGCCTGGTAAAACGTGGCTTTCAAACCACCGAGGAGCTCGCTGTCCTCGCCTTCTCTCTCGTTGACGGTCTGGAGCCGAGACTACCCCGGCTCGGCGTTCCAGAGGGCGTAAGCGCCGAGCTCGTGCGCGACGCCGACGGGCTAAGGGAGGCGCTCCTTGTGGATTCGGAGGTTTTCTCTTCGCCTCCACCTTCTGGGGAGGAGTTCGCTGAGTACGCCAGAGAACTAGAGAAGCTTGGCCTCCGGGAACGCGGTGGATCGCTCGACGAGGGCGCATCGCTCGCCCTGAGGTTCTTAGCCTACGCGGACGTGGGTTCCGAGTACACAGGAGACGATGCACGAAAAGCCCTTGGCGCGGCGGGCGCGCAGATCGTGGGCGAGACGCTCAGGTTGTGGGGCGCGGCGACGCGCGAGCCGTTTAGGGGCAGGGGCGCCTACCGTACGCTCGTCCTCGAGCGGTGCCGGGTCGGGAGGGAGCTCGGCGCGACCCTCGCCCTTGCCAAGGCGAACATCGCGACCTCAGGCCCGACGCTCGAGCGCGCGGGTTTCAGGGTCGTCGCCACGGAGAGACGTAACGTGCTGGAGGTCTTCTAGTGCTGGGCGAGACGGACTTCCCCGGCATGATCGACGGGTTGCTCGTGCATCCGGTACTTGAAGCCGCGGCAGCACTCGCTGGGGGGAGGTGCGAGTACGGGAGGAAACCCCGCCGCAATGTCAGGACTCTGTCGGTTTCTTGGTGAAAGGCGGGTCGGCCGTCAGTCGGCCCTCACGGCAGCCCGCAGGTTCTCCGCGAACTTCCGGAACTCATCCGGTCCGTAGGTGAACTCCCTGTTGTCTTCCGCCAGGCGGAAGTCTATAGGCCCGCCCTCGTAAGGGTCGCCCACGTACCGCGGGAAGAAGTGGGCGTGCATGTGCGGGAGTGTGTTGCCGTGGATGTCCACGTTTATCTTCACGGCCCCGGTCACCGCCTTGAGCGCCCGCGAGACGCGGCGCATGTCGTCCATGAGCAAGGCCGCTTCGGCCTCGCCGAGGTCGTAGAGCTCTATCGCGTGGCGCTTCAGGACCAGGCAGCAGTTGCCGCGGAAGGGCACGTTCCTTTCTACGGTGAGGTAGGTGGCCGCCAACTCGACGACGATGCCGTACGGCTTGCCGTCGTCGGCGCAGATCGGGCACACCTCGCCACTCACGAGCGCCCGCCACTTCTCGGGGTCCCTCCAGTTGCTCTTGTGGACCTCTGGACTGTCGCCCATGTACCCTTCCTTTCCCGGTCTTCCCGAACCAAGAAAGGTAGCAAGACGAGGGCTTTACCGCATCCCGGCGGCTCCTCCCGGACGGCCTGACGGTCCCCTGCCTCCTGGCCGAACCCGAGGCTCTGAAGATCCGGGCCGCGACCGAAGCCCACTACGGCTGCTGTCCGGTGTGCTTGGGCCGATCCGCGCGCGTCCACAGCAGCTACGGGCGAACCGTGGCCGACCTGCCGTGGCAGGGGCTGGCCGTGAAGCTGGAGATGCGTGCCAGCAAGTTCTTCTGCGACGAGCCATCGTGCGAGAGGCGTATCTTCTGCGAGAGGCTGCCCGACGTCGCCGCCCGAGCTTGTGGGCCTGGTGCGCCGGAAAGCAGAACAGATCGCCAAGCTCTACGGTCAGGATTCCAGCCCTAAGGACCGCGCACTCACAAGAGATTAGGGAGACAAACTTCGCCAGCCGCTTTCCTTAGGGATTTTCGAGAATGAGTTTGTCTATACGTTTCTTGACGGACATGGCCGAGGCTT
>CADCVF010000065.1 GCA_902806095.1 uncultured Rubrobacteraceae bacterium | reverse complement strand
CGAGCCTGGCGAGCGCGTCCGGGAGGTCGAGCGGTTGGTAGCGGAGGGTGCAGACGAGGGACGCTCGGTGTGGGTTGACTTCAACTGGGAGTCGGGGGTCGAGTTGGAGGCAGCCCTGGAGCAGCAGCGGGCGCTTAGCGGAGTCATCGAGGACACCCAGATAGTGATCAAGACGGCTGTCTTGGAGGCCACGCTGGACGAGTGGCCCGGGTCCACCCAGAGGCGGGCGCAGGTGATGCACGCGGGAACGATGTGGCTGTCTGAGTCCGGGCTAGCCCTCAGCCGGGTCACCCCTCCACCGGCCCTCTGAGCGGGCCCTTCGAGGGGCCAAACGAACGGGGAAAGGAAGGAGCAAGGCTTGCGTACCGAAAGAGCACCGTGGTGGGAGACGAAGCCTCCGAGCGGGCCGATTCCTACTACGCGGTGGATGGTAGCGCGGGCCGGGGAAGGCCGGCTCGAGCCCCTGTGCGTGCAGGCGGGGGCGGCGAGTGTGCTGCCGGTCTTCAGCTTCGAGGAGGAGGCCCAGATGTTCCTCCACCTTGGGGGCTACGCCGACAGCGGATGGCGGGCGAGGGAGAGTTGCACCGGCGAGTTGGTCTCGGTGCTCTTGGGTCCCTGCCTAGACGTCGAGGGCGTGGCCCTAGACCCCCTTCCCGAGATGCTCGAGGACGGGACGATCGGACTGGTCGAGGTGGGGCGCAGACGCTTCGTGGGGCAACTATTGGAGGGGGGGCGAACGGCCTCGTGGTGCAAGCCCGGCGCTTTTAGCTTCTGAGAACGTCCGCTGGGCCAACTTCTGAGAACGCTGTGTATTGGAACTTCGCGGCATTGGTCTTCCGCGTGCTCCGGTGAACAGGAACTGGTTGCATCGATGCACGTGCACGTTTAGCCCGCTTGACTGGGCGAAGGTGCCCGGCAGGCTCCAAGAGTTCTCCTCCGTGCGATGCAAACACGGAGACAACAAGGCAGCCACCATGGCGCTCAGGCCGATTCTGCGTCCACTTCCTGGCTCCCCGGAGCGGAGAGCCGCACCTCGCAGATCCGTTGCATTTCTATATTACGTGACCATGTTGTGTGCCCCAGTCGCTGTCACCTCCATGGCAAGCTTGGCGTCACGCTGCCCGGCCACGTTAGAATGCCAGCCCCACAGGTCGGCACCACCCTCTCCGCCGGCGTGGCTGAGAAGCGGACCATCGGGAAGGTGCCTCGCTCGCGGTTACTTCAAGGGGTCATGACCCCAGTTGAGTAAAGAGTAGCGCCAGTTGCTGTTCTTCACGTCGCCAGAGGGCTTCTGTGACTGGTGGCGGTGGACGTAGCTAACGACCCGCCTCATGTGGTCGAGGTCCTCGTCGGTGTAGTCCGGCTTGTTCTTGCTCAGGATCTCGACGATCTTCCGGCCCGATTCGTGGCCCATGGACTCGCCGCCTCCGTCGCTCTGTCCGACCGACTTCGACTCGTCGGTCTGGAGCCAATCCCGAAGCTCCTTGCTGGTCATGTTCACGGCGTCGTCGAACTCCTGGATCACCTGCTTGTTGCTCTTCGCCATCTTGCCTCCCTACGCCTTGCTACCTACGCCAACCCCGCTCCGTTATCCAGCCCTCTACCGATGTGGCGGAGAAACGGAGCTTGCAGGAGTATTCTCTTATTTGACTATCACACGAGGCTGTACCTCCACTTTGAGGTTTCGGGGTCGTTCTTGGGACCCTGACCCAGGTGGCGCTTGACGTAGGAGTTGACTTTCTTCATGTGCTCGACGTCGTCGGCACGATGCTCTTTTCTCGGGTCGCATTTGTGGTTTTATCGGACCGATAACGACCGTCTAAAGCTTGCCGTCGATCTTCTCCAGGAGGGTCTTGCGGTTCTTGTTGCTCTTCTCGTGGGACCTGACTGCCTCGATTTCGTCTTTGGAGAGGCCATGGAGCTTCTTCTCTACCTCCCCGACGCTCAGCTCCTCGTAGTCGTTTAGGGGGAGCTCCTGGGCATCCTTGCGGGCCTTTTTGGCCTCCTCGGTGTTGGAGACGTACTGCTTGCCCTGTTTCGAGCCCTCGCGCTTCTTCTGCTCCGTCTCTTCCTTCTCCTCCTCGCTCATGTTCTCCCAGGCCTTCTTCGGGAGGTAGCGCTTCGTCTCACCGTCGTCCTGGCGGGCGTCGGCGTCGCCTTCCTTGGTCTGCCACTCCTCCTCCGTCCATTGCTCCAGGTTCTTCTGGGACTGGCCCTTCTCGCCCTTGTAGCCGCCTCCCCGCTTCTCGTACTCCTGGGTGAGGAGCTGGGATTTGCGGGCACTCCACTGTCCCTTCTTGCCGCCCTTGTCGGAGGCTTTGATCTCCTCTTTGATCTCCTCCCTGAGCTCTGGGTCGGTGTACTTCTGCTCGTAGTCCTGCCTGGCCACTCGTTCCTCCTCGTTCGCTGGGCCTGTCGTTGCGTTCGCGCCATCCGACAAATGAATGAGTACCGTTCCGGCCTTCCACAGTCCGTGTCCCCTGACACACGGAAACGTGGGCACGAGGGAAATGTCCCGAAAGGTGCAGTGCCGGTACACCTTTCGGGCCATTCTCGGGCCCGTCGCCGCCCCATTGTGTCCGTTCTCACCCTCGCTGCGCCGACGGGGCTAGAATGTGGGTCCGAGGACGAGCCCGCAGGCGCGAAGGCAAGGATAGAATGCAGAGAGACGGGAACGGAGAGCGAACCGCGCCGCGGGAGAGAGGGGCCGATGAATCGAGAAGTTTTGGACCAGAAAGGTACGCACATGAACGAAGAATCGACCCACAAGGGACCTTTCAAAGGCTACGGGGGTGAGGACCGTCCCCTGGGCGCTTACCTGGGCCTGATCGGGCTGTTCCACCTGATGTTCGCGCTCTTCTTGCTGGCGACGAAGAACTCGGACCGTTCCATACCCCAGCGCGTCCGGCTCGGCGACATAGTCCTCCTCGGCGTGGCGACCCACAAGTTGGGCTACCTCGTGAGCAACGACGCGGTCACCAGCGCCATCCGCGCCCCTTTCACCGAGTTCCAGGAGATGGAGAGCCCTTCCAACGTCGAAGAGCAGCCCCGCGGCACAGGCCTGCGAAAGGCTGTCGGGGAACTCTTGACCTGCGTGTTCTGCATCGGGCATTGGATCGCCGCGTTCTTCGCCTATGGGCTCGTGCTTACCCCGACTCTCACCCGCTTTGTGGCGGCCATCTTCGCGGTAGTCACGGTCTCCGACTACCTGACCCAGGCATACATGGCGGTCATGAAGAAGGCCCAGTAAATGGGAACCCAGGGAGCGAGCAGAAAGGCAGGGCTACATGAGTGAGGACGTCGGCAAGCGCGAGGGGCGCCAGGAGGCGCTAAGGCTGTTCTTGCGCACCCTGAGAGCATGAAGAGCGAACGGGTGATGCTCTGGATCGTTCCCCCATAACGAACCAGAGCGAGGGCGTATGACCTAGCGCAGGCTGTGGGCCAGGGCGTCGATGTCGAGGTCGTCCGGGTCTACGATGGGAGGTTCGGGGAGGTCCTGCGGCGGAGGGTACTTCTGTCCGATGCCGCAGTCGAAGACGACGACTTCTTCGTCGCGCCCGACCTCTCCCCTCTCGAGCAACGCGGGCACGGCGGCGAGGGCCGCTGCGGATTCGGGGCTCATGTATCCTGCCCCCATTCGTCCCGCGAAGGTCTGCATCTCGGAGATGGAGTCTTCGCCGACCGCGACTGCCGTTCCTCCCGATTCTCTCAGGGACTCCAGGATCAGGAAGTCGCCGACGGCGGAAGGGACCCTGATGCCGGAGGCCCTGGTCTTAGCGTCCTGCCAGGGCTCCGCGAAATGCTCTCCCCTCTCGAAGGCCCTTACGATGGGGGCGCAGCCCTCCGCTTGCACGCTCACCATTCTGGGCCGGTCGGTCCCGATAAGTCCGAGTGCTTCCAGTTCATCGAACGCTTTCCACATCCCCACAAGGCCCGTACCCCCGCCCGTCGGATAGACGATCACATCAGGCAGGCGCCAGCCGCGCTGTTCGGCGAGTTCGAAGCCCATGGTCTTTTTGCCCTCGACGCGGTACGGCTCTTTGAGCGTGCTCACGTCGAAGGCGCCGAACCGATCGGCGAGGGCCGTCGAGATCTTGCCGCAGTCGGAGATCAGACCCCGCACCAGCACCAGACGCGCCCCCATCGCGAGCACCTCCTGCTGGTTTGCTGGCGTGGCATCCACGGGCGTCAGCACGGTGACCCGTGAGCCGGCGGCGGCCCCGTAAGCGGCGAGTGCGCCTGCCGCGTTCCCCGCCGAAGGCGCCACAAACGAGGTCACGCCCAACTCGACGGCCCGCGAGACCGCGACGGCCATCCCGCGCGCCTTGAACGAGCCCGTAGGGTTCAGGCCCTCGGCCTTGGTGGCGAGACGCGGGACGCCGAGCGCCTCACCGAGCCGAGGCTGCGCCAGGAGCGGCGTATCCCCCTCGCCCAAGTACACGACGTTGCTCCGGTCCCTCACCGGCAGGAGTTCGGCCCAACGCCACAGGCCGCCGGTGCGACGTGCGGCCAGCGATCTGGCAGTTAGCGTCCGGGTGGCCTTTTCGAGGTCGTAGCGGGCGAGCAGGGGTCGCCCGTCGGCGGGATCGAGCCCGATCAACCCTTCTGCGGGGTAGGTCTTTCCCGAAAGCGCGCCCTGCAGATGTGTCAGCGTAGAACCCGTGTCGTTCAAATCGACCTCCCTAAGACCGCCGAGATTCTACCCGTGTCCTGGCAGGAGTTCTACAGCGGGGCGAGTGTCGCCTCCCTTCCTGGCGTCCCGGAATTTTGTAGACTGCGGCAGAGATCAGGGAAAGGAGAGGAATGGCAACGGTCGTACTGGTAGGTACGCTGGACACCAAGGGAGCCGAGTACGGGTTCTTGCGCGACAGGCTGGGCGAACTTAGGGTCGATACGATCCTGGTCGATGTCGGCATCCTCGGAGAGCCGAAGATAGAGGCGGACGTCACGCGGGACGAGGTCGCGCAGGCGGCCGGCGCGGACATCGGGGAGCTGGCGCGGGCCGGGGACCGCGGCGCGGCTGTGGCGGCGATGGCCCGGGGCGCCGGCGAGGTCGTGAAGCGGCTCCACGGGGAGGGACGACTGGACGGGGTCCTTGGTCTGGGCGGGTCGGGAGGCTCTTCGCTGGTCACGCAGGCGATGCGCGAGTTGCCGGTCGGTGTGCCGAAGCTCATGGTCTCGACGGTGGCTTCCGGGGACACGCGTCCCTACGTCGGCGAATCCGACGTCACGATGATGTACTCGGTCGTGGACATAGCGGGGATCAACCAGATCTCGGGCCGCATCCTCTCCAACGCCGCGGGAGCCATAGCCGGCATGGCGAAGGCGGAGGTCGCGGAAGTGGACGAGGACAAACCCCTGGTAGGGGCCACGATGTTCGGGGTGACGACCCCCTGTGTGGACGCAGCGCGGGAGCGGCTCGAAGCCCTGGGCTACGAGGTCCTGGTCTTCCACGCCACGGGTGCAGGAGGACGCTCCATGGAGGCCCTGATGCGCGCCGGGTTTATCACGGCTGTCCTGGACACGACGACCACGGAACTCGCGGACGAGGTCGTCGGCGGCGTGCTCTCGGCCGGTCCCGACCGTCTGGAGGCAGCCGGGGAGCTGGGCATCCCGCAAGTCGTCTCCTTGGGCGCCCTGGACATGGTCAACTTCGGCCCGCCGGACACTGTTCCCAAACAGTTCGAGGGACGTCTCTTCTACGAGCACAACCCCACGGTCACCCTCATGAGAACCACCCCCGAAGAGTGCGCCGAACTCGGCCGCCGCATCGCAGAGAAGCTGAACGATGCCAGTGGTCCCCTCACCGTGTTCGTCCCCCTCGAGGGCGTCTCCCTCATAGACACGGACGGCCAGGTCTTTCACGACCCCGTGGCCGACGCCGCGCTCTTCGAGACCCTGCGTGAGAACCTCCACGACGATGTGGAGGTAAGGGAGCTTGATATCCACATCAACGACCCCGCCTTCGCCCGCGCGATGGCCGAGAGGCTGCACGAACTCTACACGGCGTGGGTAGGCGACCGCGAGGGGGAAAGCTGATGAACCGCGGGGAGGCCCTGGGCAGGCTGCGCGGGGAGGTCGAAGCCGGCCGTCCGGTCGTCGGGGCGGGAGCCGGGACCGGGCTCTCGGCCAAGTGCGCCGAGGCCGGGGGAGTTGACCTGATCATTATCTACAACTCGGGGCGCTACAGGATGGCCGGCCGCGGCTCCCTCGCCGGCCTCCTACCCTATGGAGACGCCAACGCCATCGTCGTCGAGATGGCCTCGGAGGTCCTGCCCATCGTCGAGGAGACACCCGTACTTGCCGGTGTTTGCGGTACAGACCCCTTCAGGCTGATGCCGCAATTCTTGCGCCAGCTCGGGGACATGGGCTTCTCCGGCGTCCAGAACTTCCCCACCGTGGGGCTTTTCGACGGCACTTTCCGGCAGAACCTCGAGGAGACCGGGATGGGCTTCGACCTGGAGGTAGAGATGGTCAGGCAGGCCAGGGACCTGGATCTCCTCACCGCTCCCTACGTGTTCGACGTGGGAGAAGCCCGCAAGATGGCCGCGGCCGGGGCCGACGTACTAGTCCCGCACATGGGCCTCACGACCTCGGGCACCATCGGTGCTAGGACCGCGCTCAGCCTCGATGAGGCCGTCGAGCGCGTACAAACCATGCACGACGCGGCCAAGGAGGAGAACCCGGACATCCTCGTCCTCTGCCACGGAGGGCCGATCGCCTCTCCCGAGGATGCGGCATACGTCCTGCAGCGGACCAGCGGCATCGTAGGGTTCTTCGGCGCGTCGAGCATGGAGCGGCTGCCGACAGAGGTAGCGATGACGGAGAACATGAAGAAGTTCAAGCGCATAGAGGCGGGAGGATGATCCCATGCGTCAAATAGATCCCGGCTCGGTCCCGACCCAGACCTTCGATTGGGGCGCCATAAAATGGTTCGTCAGCCCCGATTCGACGCAAGAGGCGGGGGTCACCTTCGGGGAGGTCATCCTGCTCCCCGGCAATGGCCACGACCGCCACAACCATCCTGAGGCCGAAGAAATTCTCTACGTCCTCTCCGGCGAGGGCGAGCAGATGCTCGATGACGGCGAGCCGTTTCAAATCGGTCCCGGCGAGACGGTCTACGTGCCCACCGCCCTCTTTCACTCGACCCACAACACGGGCTGGGAGCCCCTAAGGCTACTCGCCCTCTACAATCCCGGCGGCGCCGAGCTCTCCTTGCGCGAACTACCGGACTTCAAGGAGCTACCGCCCGGGCAATTACCCGGACTCTCCCGCCAGTAGAGCGGTTTGCAAAGGGGCTGAAGAGCCCCTTTGCAAGCTATCAGCAGTCAGCAAAAACAAGAGGCTGATAGCTGAAGACTGATCGCTTTTACCCTGCCAGGGCCTGCGCGTGGTGCCTGATGTGGTCCTCCATGAAGGTGGAGATGAAATAGTAGCCGTGGTCGTAGCCCTCGTGCCGCCGCAGGGTGAGGGGCTGTCCCGCCTCGCGGCATGCTTTTTCGAAGACATCGGGGTAGAGTTGCTCTTCGAGAAACTCGTCCGCGGTCCCCTGGTCTACCAGTATGTTGCGCCCGTCGGCGAAGGGTAGCCGGCGCACCAGCTCGCTCGCGTCGTGTTTGCGCCACGGCCTTTCGTCGGGCCCGAGGTATCCGGAGAACGCCTTCTTCCCCCAGGGGGCGCGGGTCGGGGCGCAGACAGGGGCGAAGGCCGATACCGAAGCGTAGAGGTCGGGGTTCTTGAGGGCCAGGGTCAGGGCGCCGTGGCCGCCCATGGAGTGTCCGAATATGCCCGCGGTGCCGGAGGTGGGAAAGTGTTCGGCGACGAGTTGCGGTAGTTCGCGTGTAACGTAGGTGGCCATGTTGTAGTGGCGCGAGTAGGGTTCTGCGGTGGCGTCGAGGTAGAAGCCGGCGCCGGTGCCGAAGTCATAGTCATCGTCTTCCCCCGGCAGCCCCAGGCCGCGTGGGCTGGTGTCGGGGGTTAGGAGCATCAGGCCATGCTCGGAGGCGAGGCGCTGGGCCCCGCCCTTGGTCATGAACGTCTCCTCCGTCGTGGTGAGCCCCGCGAGGTAATAGAGGACAGGAACCGATGCCTCGGCCGCCTGTGGCGGGACGTAAGCGGCGAAACGCATCCCGGCGTCGCAGGCGGAGGAGTAGTGCTCGTGGAACGAGACCATCCCGCCGAAGCAGGCATGCTCGCTGAGGGTGGTGAGGTTGGTCATAGCCCCTATCCCAAAGACTCGGTAGACAGCATCGCAGCGGCCAGTCGGTAAGACCTGAAACCTACTTAGAACTTCACGACGCTGCGGATGGACTCGCCGCGGTGCATCAGGTCGAAAGCCGTATTGATCTCCTCCAAAGGCATGGTGTGCGTGATCAGGTCGTCTATGTTGATCTTGCCCTCCATGTACCAGTCCACGATCCTGGGCACGTCGGTGCGCCCCCTCGCACCGCCGAAGGCGCTGCCTTTCCACACCCTGCCTGTCACAAGCTGGAACGGGCGCGTGGAGATCTCCTGCCCCGACCCGGCCACCCCGATGATCACCGAGACGCCCCAGCCCCTGTGGGCGCACTCCAGGGCCTGGCGCATAACGTTCACGTTGCCGATGCACTCGAAGGAGTAGTCAGCCCCGCCGCCGGTCAGGTCGACGAGATAAGGCACGAGGTCACCCTCCACCTCGTTAGGATTGACGAAGTGGGTCATGCCGAACTTCTCGGCGAGTTCCCTCTTGGCCGGGTTGATGTCCACGCCGACGATCTTGTCGGCCCCCACCATCTTCGCACCCTGGACCACGTTCAATCCTATGCCTCCGAGGCCGAAGACGACCACGTTCGCGCCGGGCTCGACGCCCGCGGTGTAGATCACCGCGCCGATGCCGGTCGTGACACCGCAGCCGATGTAGCACACCTTGTCGAAGGGGGCGTCCTCACGGATCTTGGCCACCGCAATCTCGGGCAGGACGGCGTGGGTGGCGAAGGTCGACGTGCCCATGTAATGGTAGAGCGTCTCGCCATTCAAAGAGAGGCGGCTCGTACCGTCAGGCATGAGTCCCTCCCCCTGGGTGGAGCGGATCGCCGTGCACAGATTCGTCTTGCGGCTCAGGCAGGACTTGCACTGGCGGCACTCCGGGGTGTAGAGCGGGATCACATGGTCCCCTGCAGCGAGGCTCGTCACACCAGGACCGGCCTCGACCACGACCCCGGCCCCCTCGTGTCCCAGCACAGAAGGGAAGAGCCCCTCGGGGTCGGAGCCCGAGAGCGTGAACTCATCCGTGTGGCAGACGCCCGTGGCCCTGATCTCTACCAATACCTCGCCGTCTTTCGGGCCATCTAATTCGACCGTCTCTATCCTCAACGGTTCGCCCGCCTCGAATGCAACCGCAGCCTTTACGTCCACCGCACCGCCCACCCTTCTGGTTAGCCTTACTCCGGCTCCGTATGTTCGGGCCTACGTTCGCCAGCGTCAAGATTGCAACGGCGGGATGAGGACACCCGAACGCGTAGTCCGATTCTCGAACCTGTTCATCGAGTGTGGGCTGCGCCAACCTCCTCCAGGTACTCCAGCGTCTTTTCGACCGGGACAACATCACCGTACTTGGCGTCTATGTCGTAGAGGTTCGCCTCGTGGGCTTGCTCGTTGCGGTCGCCGACGGCCCCGCGCGGGACTACGGGGCGGAAGCCGTACTGGAGGGCGTCGACGGCCGTCGCGCGGACGCATCCTGACGTGGATGCGCCGGTAATTATGAGGGTGTCAACGCGTGCGGCGGTGAGGAGGCTGGAGAGGCCTGTGCCGAAGAAGCCCGAGGCGAAGAGCTTGTTCAGGACGGGCTCCGGCTCTTCGGGAGCTATGCGGGGGTCGATCTCGGCCCAGCGGGTTCCGGCCCGCAGGGTGAAGAGGGCGGGCACCTTGTCAATGAAGGCTGCGGCTGTGAGTCTGTCCGATTCGCGGTAGGCGACGGTCGTGAAGACGATGGGGAACTCTGCTCGCCGGGCGGCTGTGAGAAGCTTCCGGATCTCCGAGATCGGGCCTTCTAGGTCGCAGGCCAGTGGCGACTGCGGATCTGTGAATCCGAGGGTCATGTCTATTACGGCGAGGGCGGGACGGCGGCCGAAGCCGCCACGTTCGCCGAACCCTTCTATGTGCGCCAACGTGTTACCTCCCTTCGCCCCTCGCCTTGCCTAGCTCGCCAGAGAGCCACTCGTCGAACTTGCGTCGGGTCTCGGCGATGATGCGCCGCTGCTCATCGAGGGGCGGAAGATCTCCGTGGTCGAATCCCGGCGACTCACTACGGCTGCTCTTTATCTCCCCACGCTTCGAACCTGTCGCTTCGGCGTCGACGGAGCCGTCCTCACCGACCACCACGCCGTAGGCGTTCTCGGCGGCCTCGGGGCTGATGAGGTTCCAGCGGACGTCTTTGGCGACGGCCTCGGGGTCGCGCTCCAGCGGGTCTCCGACGCCGCCGGCGCCGGCCGTCTCGAAGATGAGGCGGTCGCCCTCGAAGACAGGCACGTCGCGCACCTTGGACGGCATCTCGACCTCATCGCGGTTCGCCCTTACGAGCGTCTTCATCGACGCCGCGCCCGGCTTGCCGCCGTCCACGCCGTAGGGGTAGGTGTGGTGGCGGTCGTCCTGGAATGTGATGGATCCATCTGCCAGGAAACGGTAGACCTTCTTGATTCCGCAGCCGCCCCTGAACTGGCCGGCTCCACAGGAGTCTTTGCGGGCAGAGTACTCCTCCACGATCATGGGGTAGTACGTCTCCATGTACTCGGCGGGGACGGCGAGAAACTCGGGCCACCAGGAGTGTCCGTCGAGGCCGTCCTTGCCTGGGATGGCCGGTATCCCACCGTACAGGATCTCCATGGTCTGGAACGACTCGCCGCCCTCCTTGACGCCCGAGTAGACGAAGTTGGGGCTCGTCCCGTAGGAACCTGAGACGTTGAAGCCTATAGCCTTGGCGTAGACGGCGCCGAGGACGTCGAACTGCCTGGCCATGACGACGAGGCGGTTGCTCAGGGGCGCTGGCTCCTTCGGGCGCAGGACACTGCCTTCTGGGATGTTGACCTTGATGATGTCAGCGTAGCCGTCGTTGAAGAGAATCGTCGGGTCTACGGCGGAGATCAAGAATACCCCGGCGAACATCTGGAACATCTCTTTGTTGAGGAGGAAATTGACGGGGCCAGGGACCTGGGCGTCGGTGCCGCTCCAGTCGAGGTGCAAAGAGTCGCCCTCGCGCCACATCGCGAGCTTGAGCTTTATGGGACCGTTGCCGAGCCCGTCGTCGTCTGTGTAGTCCTCGAACTCGAAACGCTCACCCTCAGGGATGAGCTGGCGGATCAGACCTATGATGCTCGTGCGGGTGCGCGCCAGAAGCGCGTCGCAGGCCTCCAGGTACGTGTCCTTGCCGAAGCGGTCGCAGATGTCCTTTACCCGCTGGGCGCCCGTGGCAGTCCCTGCGGCTATCGCCATGACGTCGGCGCGGGTCTCGCGCGGGGTACGGGAGTTGTGACAGAAGAAGCGGAGCACCTCTTCATTTAACCTGCCGCCGTCGTAGAGCTTGACGGGCGGCATCCTTACGCCCTCCTCGTAGATGGAGCGGGCGTCGATGGGGATGGACCCTGCGGTCGATCCGCCTACGTCCATGAGGTTTCCCCACTGCAGGGCGTAGCCGATGCGCTCATCCTCGTAGAAGATCGGACGCACAAGCAGGATGTCTGGCAGATGAGAGGTGCTCCCCTCCATCATGTATGGGTCGTTGAGGGCTATGACGTCGCCGTCCGCGAGATCCTCTACTGCATAGGGGGAGTTCTCCAGGACCGTGTCTATAGGACTCCCGAACTGGCCTACGATCATGCGGCCTTTGCGGTCTGCAATGAGGGGAAACTCGTCGGCCTGCTCGCGGATAACGGGGCTTACGGCAGTCGTGACGAGCACGCGGTCCATCTCGTGGCGGATGTTCTTCAGGGCATTCTCGATTATGTCGAGGGTGACGTGATCTATGTCGTGTTCGCGGACGAAATCCGGCTGGTCCTGTTCGTGCAACACCATCTCTTTATGCCTCCTCGATCAGGATGTTCCCGAAGCGGTCGACGGCGCCGGCGTAGCCTGGCTCTATGACCGTTGTTGTATCGTCCTGTATGACAATGGCGGGACCCGCAACGGCGTTCCCAGGCCTCAGTCTGCTACGGTCGTAGATCGGGGTCTCGGTCCACCCGCCGTCGAAGTACACCTGCTCGGTCCGCGTGACCGAGCCCGAGGCATCCTCCCCGGCCCCGTCCTCGCTCTCCAGGAGGCTTACGCCCTTTATCGTGCCGCGACCGACGACGCGGACGGTGGCTATCTCCAGCGGAGAGTCGGGCAGGTCAAAGTTGTAACGCTGGCGATGCGCCTCCTCGAACCGTCCGCGCAAGAAGGCACTGTCTTCGTCCTCCAACTCTTCCAGCTCGAAGCGGCACGGGATCTGGATGTTCTGCAGGTAGTAGCGGCAGTCCGCGTAGAGGTCGAAGCGCTTGTCGTCCTCCGAGACCCCCTCGCCTTCGAGCCACTCGTCGGCCTGCGCGATGAGCCCCTCGATCGTCGCCCTGAGCTCCTGCATCCGGGTCTCCTCCGCGACGCGGAGGTATGTTTCAGGGAACTCGTTCTGGATGTCTGATGAGAGGAACCCGAAGGCGCTCATCACGCCT
Organism: uncultured Rubrobacteraceae bacterium; assembly: GCA_902806095.1. Lineage (GTDB taxonomy): Bacteria > Actinomycetota > Rubrobacteria > Rubrobacterales > Rubrobacteraceae > Rubrobacter_D. Next base: position 65,116 of record CADCVF010000065.1, on the reverse strand, counting down.
GGCGTCGGGGGGACTATCACGGAGCGGGAGTGGATCAGGCGCCCGAGCGCGTTCGCGTGCATCGGCCCTGCCCCGCCGAAGGCGACGAGCCCGAAGTTCCTCGGGTCGTGACCGCGCTCGACGCTGACGACGCGCAGGGCGGCGTGCATGTTCTCGTTGACGATCTCGATGATCGCCTCGGCCGCCTCCTCGACACCCATCCCGAGCTGCTCTGTGATGGTCCCTACGGCCTCTCTCGCAGCCTCCTCATCCATCTCCAGCGTGCCGCCAAGGGCCACACCGGGCGGTATGCGGTGCAGCACCACGTTCGCGTCGGTTACGGTCGGGGCCTCGCCGCCTCGCCTGTAGGCCGCCGGCCCAGGATCGGCACCGGCGCTGTCCGGACCGACCTGCAGGGCGCCGCTAGCCGAGACGAACGCGATGGAACCTCCGCCCGCCCCAACGCTGTGGACGTCCACGGCAGGAGACTTGAACTGGAAGTACCCGAGCTGAATGTCGCGTCGCACGGGCGTCTCGCCGTCCAGGCAAAGCGAGACATCGGTCGAGGTACCCCCCATGTCGAACGTCAGGATGTCGGGGACCCCGATCTCACGCGCCAGGTATGCGGAACCAGTAACGCCGCCCGAAGGTCCTGAGAGAGCTATCTGGATCGGACGCTCCGCCACGGCCTCGGTGCTCATCGCCCCGCCGTCGGAGCGGACGATGGAGAGCGCGCCCCCGAAGCGCTTCTCGCCGATGGACTTCTCGAAGTTCCTCATGTACAGCATCGTGCTAGGCTGCACGGCCGTGTTGACTACCGTAGTGAGCGTCCGCTCATACTCACCGTACTCCTGGCCGATATCGGCAGAAATGGAGACGGAGAGGTCAGGGTAAGCCTCACGCACGATGTCCCTGGCGCGCCGCTCGTGCGCAGGGTTAACGTACGAGTTCAAGAACCCGATAGCCAGCGATTCCACGCCCCTGTCAACCAGCCGCTTTATCGCCTCCCTTACTCCGTCTTCGTCCAGCACTTCGAGCACTTCGCCGCCAGAGCTCATGCGTTCCGAGATGCCGACCGTGTCGGTCGGGTCGGCGGGAGGGTCGGGTTTCTGGAGGGCCATCCAGCCGTAGAGCGGGCCCGGGGTCCAGGCGCGGGCGAGGTGCAGGATCTGCTCGTGCCCTTTTGTCGTCAGTAGGCCGACCCGCGAGCCCGTGTTGGTCAGGATCATATTCGTCACGACGGTCGTGCCGTGGAAGAAAAGATGCAGGTCGGGAAAGGAGATCCCAACCTTCTCGCAGACCGCCTCTATGCCATCGACCACCCCCTTCGAAGGGTCCTCCGGCGTCGAGAGCACCTTGCCCTCGGTCAACTCTCCCGACTCTTCGTCAAAGACCAGCACGTCCGTGAAAGTCCCACCGACGTCGACAGCCAAGTTGTACAAGGTCGCTCCCTTCGGTCGCGTATGAGCATTTCAGCAAGTCAGCACGCAGAGGCCTATAAGGCCTTCGCTTGTCAGCATGTCAGCTTCTCCCGTTCCGGCCCCGCCCGGCAGCGCACGAAGAATCACTTTAGGTAGCAGTCAGGTTCGACGCTCATGGCGAGACTCTCAGACGACTTGCTGAAGTGCTGACAGCGGAGGCGAAGCCGGAGCGTGCTGACATGCTGATTTCTCATACGAAGTTGCCTGCTTTGTAGAGTTGTCCAGGGAGTTCTTTGTTTAGTTGCTGCGCGAGCCAGGTTGCTACTTCGATGAGGGCGTCGAGGTCTATTCCTGTTGCGTAGCCCATGTTATGGAGGAGGTAGACGAGGTCTTCTGTGGCGATGTTTCCCGTGGCTCGTGGGGCGAAGGGGCAGCCGCCCGTGCCGCCTACGGAGGCGTCCAGGACGGTCACGCCACTCTCGACTGCGGCTACGGCGTTGGCTATTCCGGTGTTGCGCGTGTCGTGGAAGTGGCAGCCGACCGTGATGCCGTCGGCAGCGATGCTCTCAACGAGCGTCCGCACCTGGTTTGGGACTCCTACGCCTATGGTGTCGGCCAATACGAGCTCGTCTGGGCCCGATGCCGCTACACTGCCGGCGATCCGTAGTACGTGCCCCGGCTCTACTCTACCCTCGAAAGGGTCTCCGAACGCGGCGGAGAGCGTGATGGAGACGCGCACGCCATCTAGCCTGGCCCGCTCCACTAGTCGCGCGGCGAGCTGTGTCGCGTCAGCTACTGTGGTGTTCTGGTTGCGCTGCGCGAAAGTCTCGGTTACGGGGAAGGCGTATCGTACTTCGTCGACCCCGGCCTCGATGGCCCGCTCGTAGCCCTTCTCGTTGAGAACGAGGCCGGCGTAGCTCGTGCCAGGGGAACGCTGTATAGCCGCCATTACCTCTTCCGCGCCGGCCATCTGGGGGACGCGTTTAGGGTTGACGAAGCTCGCCGCCTCGACGCGTGGGATGCCTGCTGCCGCAAGCTTCTCGCACAGCCTGGCGCGGATCTCGGGGGAGAGGGTCTCGTCCTCGTTCTGGAGGCCGTCGCGGGGGCCGACGTCGACTATCTCGATGTGCATCAGACGATGCCTCGTTCCCTCAGGCCGTCGAGGTCCTCTTCGCTCATCCCGAGCAATCCTCCAAACACCTCGTCGTTGTGCTGGCCTAGTTTGGGGCCTGTCCATCGGACTTCTCCTGGTGTCTCGGAGAGGCGGGGAACGACGTTCTGCATCGGGAACGGTCCGATGTCCGGGTCTTCGACGGTGACGATGTTCTGGCGGGCGGCGTATTGTTCGTCGGAGAGCATGTCCTCAGCGGTGAACAGTTTTCCGGCGGGGACGCTCGCTTCCCTCATGGCAGCGATCACCTCTTCAGCTGTGTGTTGTCTGGTCCAGTCGGAGATCAAGCCGTCCAGCTCTTCCTGGTTCTCGCCGCGGGCGTGGTGTGTTGCGTACCGTTCGCCCTCGGCCCACTCGGGGTGTCCGAGCGCCTTCGCGAAACGTCCGAAGACGGTATCGGCGTTGGCGCCGATCACGACGTAGTCCCCGTCGCCTGTGGGGTAGGTGTTCGACGGTGCCACGAAGGGCAGGATGGCCCCCGTGCGGCTCCTGATGTGGTCTGTGAGCGCGTATTCAGGGATGGTGCTCTCCATTAGCGCGAGAACGGCCTCGTAGATCGCCACGTCCACGATCTGGCCCTTGCCGCCGCGCGTCTCGCGGTTGTAGAGGGCCGTCACCGCGCCGAGGGCGCCGAATGTGGCAGCGAGAGAGTCGCCGAGGCTGATCCCAACCCGCGGCGGCGGACGATCAGGGTACCCTGTCACATGCCTGATCCCGCCCATGGCCTCGCCGATGGACCCGAACCCGGCCTGGTCCTTGTATGGGCCCGTCTGTCCGTAACCGGAGACTCGCACCATAACCAGACCAGTGTTGATCCCGCTCAGGTCCTCGTACCCCAGGCCCCACCTCTCCAGCGTACCAGGCCTGAAGTTCTCGACGACCACATCGGCTTCAGCGATGAGCCGGCGGGCGAGGTTCTGGCCTTCCTCCTCCCGCAGATTGAGGGTGACGGACTTCTTGTTTCTGGCGATGATGGGCCACCACAGGGTGCGTCCCTCTTTGCGGTGGCGGCCCCAGAGGCGCATGGGATCGCCTTTACCTGGCGGCTCGAGTTTTATGACCTCGGCGCCGAAGTCGGCGAGGAGCTGGCCGCAGAAAGGACCGGCGAGCAAGCTGCCCATCTCGATGACGCGCACGCCTTCGAGGGGACGGATCCCTTCGCTGCCCTCAGCCATTCATGTCGTCCTTCAGGGCGCCTATGACGAAGTCGCGGCCCTCGTAGACGTGCTCGCGCATGATGATCTCAGCCCTGTCAGCGTCGCCTTTTTCTAACGCTTCCAGGATCTGGCGGTGGTAGTGGTTGGAGATGACGCGCTCGTGCGGTGTGTACCAGAAGAACGCCTTGAATATGAGCGGTATCTCGACGGTGCGGTTGATGAGCCGCTGTAAGCGCCTGTTGCGGCTAGCCTCGACGATGGTCCCATGGAACTCCTGGTTGAGCGCGACGAGGGTACGGATCTCCTCCTCATGGTCATCGAACCGGCCGGCGAGTCCCTCCATCCCACCGGTCAGCTCTCGCAGTCGTTCCAGCTCGAGCCTCTCTATGCGTCCTGCCGCGCGCCTGGCGGCATGTCCTTCGAGTACGGCACGCAGGTCGTAGATGTCCCACACGTCTTCGATGGAGAAAGAGCACACGGTGGCACCGCGGTTCGGTGCGATCTCGACGAGTCCCTCTGCCTCGAGCATGGTGAGAGCCTGCCTCACAGGGGTCCTGCTCACCCCTAGCCGCTCCGCGAGCTGCTCCTCGATCAAACGCTCATCCGGACCGTACTGGCCCGTGAGGATCAAAGCGCGCAACCGCTCCAAAACCCCAACAGGCCGCGACCTCTTCCCAAGACCCCGCACAGCATTACCCACCCAAACCTCCGTTTTCGACCCACGGAGCATCCTTTGTATACAATCTTAGGCGCCCACCGATCTTGTGTCAAGAATTTCAAGCAGAAATGGGACTCAAGGTTCCCGTGCGGATCCGTGTGTGCCTACTCAGGCGAGCTTTGCGGTCTTGCGCAAGAGCAGGTGCCAGGGCGTTAGGATCTCGCAGCCGCTGGAAGTCACCGCTATGGTGTGCTCGTACTGGGCGGAGAGCTTCTTGTCTGCGGTCACAACAGTCCAGCCGTCTTCTAGAAGGCGTATCTCGGGAGTCCCCTCGTTGATCATCGGCTCGATGGTGAACGTCATGCCTTCGCGAAAGCGCATGCCGTGACCCTGACGTCCGACATGGTTTATGTGGGGCTCCTCGTGCAGAGCGTGGCCGACGCCGTGGCCGCCAAGCTCTCGCACCACCCCGTAACCATGGTCCTTCGCGAGCTCCTGGATGGCCGCTCCTACGTCACCGAAGCGCTTTCCGGGTCCTACCTCGGTGATCCCGGCCTCCAGGCACTCCTTGGCGACGTCCAAGAGTTTGCCGGCCCGTGGCGAGACCTCGCCGACCGGGTACGTGTAGCAGGTATCGCCGACCCAACCGCCAACGTGGCGCCGACGTCTATGCCCACGATGTCCCTATCTCGCAGCCTCCTCGACCCCGGAAGGCCGTGAACGACCTCCTCATTGACCGCGGTACGGATGGTGCCGGGGAAGGGAGGAACGGTGGGCGAAGGCCGGTAGCCCTTGTAGGTAGGCTCTCCACCCTCGGAGCGGATAAACTCCTCGACGATGCGGTCGAGTTCACTGAGCCTGACTCCGGCGCGGACGTGCGGGCTTAGTAAGACTAGTGCGCGGGCGACGAGATCGCCCGCCCGCCTCAAGCCCTCGATCTCGTTCTTGCTCCGCAGCACGACCATACGTGCCAGCTACCGTAGCACATCCCGTCAGTGCCGGTCGTAGAACCGGCAAGCGGTCCTGACCCGATCGGGAGACTGCCCGACGGGATAAACTGCGCGGTGTGTTTCGTTGTAATACAATGCGCTACGGGAGGAGGAGTGAACAGGATAGGAGATCTCTATTGGAGAGAGGATCGGGCGACGCACATTTGGGAGAGGCACGGCGTCACCACGCAGGAGGTCGAGGAAGCGGTTTTCGGTGATCCGCGGGGACGGCTCAGGCGGATTGGTTCCGCGCGGCGGAGCCCGGAGGAAACGGTGTACGAACACTACGGACGCACCCTGGAGGGCCGCTACCTGATGGTGGCACTACTATACCTCGGGCAGGGAGTGGCGATGCCGCTGACGGCCAGGGAGATGACCAGGACCGAGAGGAGAAACAAGTATGAGTGAGGCGACCAGGCGTGAAGGGATTTCGGAGGCAAGGATCGAGGAGCTCGCCGACTACTATGACAACACCGATCTCGGCGATGTTCCTTCGGAGGAAGCTACGGACGTGGAGATAGAAGGGTGGGAGCTCGAGCAAGTTTCGCTCAAGTTGCCCGCCAGGGACGTAAAGGAACTCAGGGGACGGGCGGCGAAGATGGGCATAGGATACACGACCCTCATCCGTATGATCCTGCGGAAGCACTTGCGAGATACTCTCGCTCGTTAGACCGACTGCCGTACAACCAAACGGTCGGTTCGTAAGAGACGAGGAGGGGTGTGTAAAGGGCTGGCTCGAGCTCTTCGAGGCCCGTGAGTTGAGTAGTTCACCGGCGTCGACGCCTTCTACCGTCAGACTTATCCAGGATCCGTCGCGTCCGCGGAGGCGTAGTTCTGCTCGATCCAGCTGACCGCGTGCTCGACCAGCCCCCGCGCCTCGAAGAGGTGGGCGATGCCCTCCCCGACCGGTCCGCTCCTGCCGAAGCCGGACGCGAGCGCGGAACGCGCGATGTGCTCGATGTAGTCCTCCTCGCCAAGCAGGCGTTCGTAAGGTAGGGCTCCCTCCGAGGTGTCGATGTCCGAGAAGGTCCGCCAGACGCGCTCGCCGCCTTCTAGGACCGGGTAGCGGTAGCTCACGCGGCGCTTGCCGGGGACCCTCGCGACGGCCTCCGCGTGATGCACGAGCGTCACGGAGTCTAGCGGAGCGCCCAGTAGTGCCACCTGACCGCCGAGCTCGACAAGGCGGGCGTAGGGCGTGCCTGCGCCGTAGGCGTCGTCGTAGGAGTGCCCGGCGGTGAGCGTGGTGGCTAGAGGGCCGATGGCCGCTGTGCCAGCCTCCGGGTGCCCGCTGTGGCGAGAGCCTGGCCAGGTCCTCAGCGCCTCGGCTATCCTGCCGTGGTCGCGGCGGGAGAGGGCGACGCGCGGGTCGTAGGCCGGGTGCTCTTCGAAGTAGGCCTGCCTCATCACCTCGTCCAGGGCGTCGAGGGCGTCGGGCGGCTCGTCCTGCCACCCGGTGTAGGCCATGAGCGTACCTTCGGGTCCCAGGGTGTCCAGCAGGGCGTGCACGACCGTCTCAGCGCCGCCGACCACGTGGCCGAGCGCACTCATCCGGCAATGGACCATCGCAGCCCCGCCCGGACTTATCCCGAGCTCCTCCAGATCACGAGCGAGCAGCGAACGCGTCACCAACATGCCCAGCAAGGTAGCAGGAGCACCGTAGACCGTGCAACACCGACTTTGGCAAGCTTGTAAGGATCGAGGCGGTCCCTGACCTTCGTATTGAGGCGTTCGATCAAGCGCCACCCGAGACGGGCGGCGGCCTGGTCATCCGGCCCGTTCATCGAGACCTCTTCGGTGGCTCCTTCCTTCGCTCGCAACGATGGTTTCATCAGTATACTGTATCTTGCCTCAGCACAGCGCACAGTCCTTGTCAGGACCCAGAGCATGAGACGAGGCACCACGACCTGTTTGTGAAGTACAGGGTTTCTAGGACTCCTGCACTTCTACGAGTACAGCGCCCCCTGGGACGAGGGATCCCTCTTTGAAAGGGAGTGAGCGGACCACGCCAGCGTGGGGAGCTGAGACAGGCTGCTCCATCTTCATGGCCTCGAGGACGAGGAGGAGTTGACCCTCCTCGACTTCCTGCCCCTCTTCGACGAGCACCTTCACGACCGTGCCAGGCATCGGGGCCGTGAGGCTGGCGGCGGAATCGACGCCAGGTCCCGCCTCGTCCACGGCCGGAGATGCAGGCTTACGGAAAGTGTGTTGCTCATTGCGCAGGGAGAGGAGAACTGCTCTTTCATGCAGTAGAATCCCAGCCTCGACGGGTTCCTCGTCGATGAGGGCGCGGATGCGGCTGTCTCCGTAGTACAGGACTTCGACGACGGACTCTTCGCCTTCGGCGCTGAGTCTGAACCTTCCCGAGCCGACGCGCTCCGCCTCGACATCGTGACCGTCGTAGTCGAGGGTGGCAGCGCCGAGAAGGCGCCAGGGGCCTGCCGCGAAGGGGTCTGGTGAGGACGGAATGCTGTGGAGTTCCGCTGCTGCGGCGAGGAGTAGGGCCTCTCGCGGCACTGGACGGGCGGGCTGGGGCTCCTTGAGGTCGTGTTCTTGGAGGAAGCTGGTCGTGGTTTTGCCTGCCTCGAACGCGCTGTTGGCCGCGATGCGCTTGAGCAGCGGGAGGTTGGATGAGGGACCCAGGATCTCGTAGTCAGCGAGGGCTCTTCGGAGGCGGCGGACGGCGGCCTGTCGGTCCGGGGCAGAGACGATCAGCTTCGCGAGCATCGCATCGTAGTCGAGTGGGATCTCATCCCCGGCCTCGAACCCAGCGTCGTTGCGGATTCCCGCGCCCTCCGGCGGCGAGAAGGTTTCGAGTAGGCCGCCCGATGGCATCCCCTGCTCGTCCTCCGCGTAGATGCGGGCCTCGATGGCGCTGCCCCGCAGGCTCACGTCGTTCTGGGCGAGCGGGAGAGTTTCGCCCGCGGCGACGGCGAGCTGGAGCTGGACGAGGTCGAGGCCAGTAACGAGCTCTGTCACGGGATGTTCGACCTGCAGGCGCGCGTTCATCTCCAGGAAGTAGAACTCGTCCCCGTCGAGCAGGAACTCAACCGTGCCTGCGTTGGTGTAGCCGGCCTCGGTGGCGAAGCGGACGGCGGCGTTGCAGATCGACTCACGCAGCTCCGGGTCGAGCGCTGGAGATGGAGCCTCCTCGACGACCTTCTGGTGGCGGCGTTGGATCGAACACTCCCGCTCGAAGAGGTGGATGACGTTGCCTCTCTGGTCCCCGAGCACCTGCACCTCCACGTGGCGCGGGTCTTCCACTAGCTTCTCGAGGAACACCGACCCATCTCCGAACGCCGCCTCGGCCTCCCTGCGCGCTCCCCTCACCGCCTCGACGAAGTCTCTCTGGCGCGTCACGGCCCGCATCCCGCGCCCCCCACCCCCCGCGCTCGCCTTTACCAGGACAGGGTAGCCGATACAGTCAGCCTCATTCTTTAGCCGGTCCTCGCCGTCCCCTCCTCCATCGTAGCCCGGGACCGTGGGCACGCCGGCCGAGTTCGCTAGCTCCTTTGCCCGCACCTTGTGGCCGACAGACTCCATAGCCTCGGGCGGGGGTCCGACCCAGACCGCGCCCGCCGCCTGGACCGCCCTGGCGAACTGTGCACTCTCCGAGAGGAAGCCGTAGCCTGGGTGCACGGCTTCGGCCCCTGAACGCTCGATCGCCTCCACGAGCCGCCCGACGTTCAGGTAGCTCTCCGATGCCTGAGGCGGGCCCAAAAGGCAGGCTTCGTCGGCGAGGCGGCGGTGCATCGCGCTCTCGTCCGCCTCCGAGTAGACCGCGATGCTCTTTATGCCGAGCTCGCGGCAAGTGCGGATGATTCGGACCGCTATCTCACCGCGGTTGGCTACGAGGACGCTACCGAAAGTCACCGCTCCGTTCTCCAGCGCGGCTCGCGCTTCTCGATGAAGGCCGCAAGTCCCTCCTGGCCCTCTTCGCCGGTGCGCAGCTCCGAAATCACTCGCGCCGTTAGGCCTGGCGCCTCCATCGGCTCCGTCGTCTCGAGCCGGCGTAGCAACGCTTTTATGGTCGCCTGCGCGACCGTACCTCCTTGCAACACCTCGCCGACCTTCTCCTCGACCGCCGCGTCGAGTTCATCCCCCGAAACAACGCTGTGGACGAGACCGATCTCCCGCGCCCGTTTGGCGTCGAACCTTTCTCCAGTGACGAACAACGACCTGGCGTGCGAGGCACCGACCTTACGCACGACGAACGATGAGATCGTGGCCGGTGCGATGCCGAGCCGCACTTCGGAGAAGGCGAACCGCGTCTCCGAATCCGCCACAGCCACGTCGGCCACCGCGACGAGCCCGGCCCCGCCACCTATCGCAGCGCCCTGTACCCTGGCGACGAGCGGCTTCGGGCACTCGTCCATGGTCCAGTACATCATGGCCAGCCGTCTGGCGTCCTCCAGGTTCGCCTCGTAGGAGAATGAGGCAGTCTCCCGCATGTAGCCTATATCCGCGCCGGCGCAGAACGAGCGGCCATCGCCTGCCAGCACCACGACACGTACCCGATCGTCCTCGGAGATCTCCTCGAAGCAGCGCGTCAACTCCTCGACGAGTTCAGCGTTCATGGCGTTGTGCGAGTCTGGGCGCGACAGGGTCACGTTAGTCACCGCCCCGTCGTCTGCCCTCTCGAGGTGTTTGTAAGGCATCAGGTATCAAGCCCCAGCCGTCAGGTTATTCCCGGACGGCGTTACAGAGATTCTGATGCGACCAGGATCGATGCTTGCTCGGACGTACATCATGCTAACTCCTTCCTGATGCCTGAACCCTACAAGACCTACATTCTAAAGATCCCGAAGCTCGTATCTTCCACGGGCGCGTTCGCCGCGGCGGAGAGGCCGAGGGCGAGGACCATCCTTGTATCTACCGGGTCGATGACGCCGTCGTCCCAGAGCCTCGCGGTCGAGTGGTAAGGGTTGCCTTCGTCCTCGTATTTTTCGAGGATAGGGGCCCTGAAATCCTCACGCTCTTGATCGGTCATCTCCTTTTCTTCACGGCGCAAGCCCTCCTCCTGCACGGTTAGAAGGACGTTCGCGGCCTGTTGTCCACCCATCACGCTGATGCGGGCGTTGGGCCACATCCACAAGAAGCGAGGCGAGTAGGCCCTGCCGCACATCCCGTAGTTGCCCGCCCCGAACGAACCGCCGACGATCACCGTGAACTTCGGTACGCCAGCGTTGGCGACGGCCATGACCATCTTGGCCCCGTCTTTGGCGATGCCGCCGGCCTCGTACTCCTTGCCGACCATGAAGCCTGTGATGTTCTGCAGGAAGATGAGTGGGATGCCGCGCGAGCAGCACAACTCTATAAAGTGTGCGCCCTTGAGAGCGCTCTCGGAGAAAAGGATGCCGTTGTTGGCCAGGATGCCGACGGGGTGGCCCATGATCCTGGCGAAGCCACAGACCAGGGTCTCGCCGTAGAGCGGCTTGAACTCGTGCAGGCGGCTGCCGTCCACAGTCCTGGCGATGACCTCCCTCACGTCGTAGCCCTGCCTGTAGTCGCTAGGGATGATGCCGTAGAGTTCTCCGGGATCGTAGAGCGGCTCCTCGGGCTCCTCGACGGTCCAGGGTACATGCTTCTCCACATTCAGGTTCTCTATGATGGAGCGGACTATGGCGAGGGCGTGCTCGTCGTTTTCGGCGAAGTGGTCGGCGACGCCCGAGCGGCGGGTGTGTACGTCGGCGCCGCCAAGCTCTTCCGCCGTTACTTCTTCGCCGGTTGCCGCCTTGACGAGGGGCGGACCGCCGAGGAAGATCGTACCCGTACCCTTGACTATGATGACCTCGTCGCTCATCGCTGGGACGTACGCCCCTCCTGCCGTGCAACTTCCCATCACGGCGGCGACCTGGGGTATGGCCTTCGCGCTCATCTTCGCCTGGTTGTAGAAGATGCGCCCGAAGTGCTCGCGGTCGGGGAAGACCTCGTCCTGCAAGGGCAGGAACGCGCCCCCTGAGTCGACGAGATAGATGCACGGCAAGTGGTTCTGCTCGGCTATCTCCTGCGCCCTCAGGTGTTTCTTGACCGTCATCGGATAGTACGTGCCACCCTTGACGGTCGCATCGTTGGCGACGACCATCACTTCGCGCCCCGAGACGCGTCCAACCCCCGTGACTATTCCTGCAGCGGGAACACGCCCGTCGTACATACCGAAGGCTGCCAGGGGCGAGAGCTCCAGGAAGGCCGTGCCAGGGTCGAGGAGGCGTTCGATCCTCTCGCGCACAGCCAGCTTGCCGCGCTCCTTGTGCCTCTTCTGTGCCTTCTCCCCCCCACCGCGCCTTGCCCCGGCCGAGTGCTCGCGCAACTCGCCTATGAGATCTCCGAAACGTTCGGCGTTCTCCGCGAAGGCTTCGCTCTTCGTATCCACGAGGGTCCCTAGCCTACTCATCCTTCTCCGTTGTCGTGGTTCGTCTTCCTGAGGACATGTTAGCTACCACACGACGCATGCGCCACGGTACGCGCCCAGGGGTGACGTTGCAATGCAGCATGCCAGGGTGGGATAGAACCTTTACGAACTCCTTCCCCTCGTGCACCACTTCGAGACGGCGTCCGGATCTACGCTCGTGCGTGGCTTATTGCTCGAGAAGCGAGCGTCTCCCCACTCCCGGATGGGTTATGAAGACACCGGGTATCGCTCTTACGATTCAGTCCCGAGCACGATGAGGAGATCTCCCGGTTCGACGTTCGTCCCCGAAGGGACGGCGATCCGCTCGACGAGGCCGTCTGACGGAGCCCGGATAGCCGACTCCATCTTCATAGCCTCGATCGCCCCTATCTGCTGACCCGCGCCGACCTTCTCGCCTGCTTCGACCGTAAGGGTCACGAGGCCGGTCATCGGTGCTGCGACGTGGGCGTCGTTACCGGGATCTGCCCTCTCGCGTACCGGGACCTCGGGCTCCAGTGAGTGGTCCTGCGCGTCGATGGGACGTGGCTGTCCGTTGAGCGTGACCTGTAAGGTCCTGATGCCGCGCTCGTCTGGCTCCGTTACGGCATCGAGCCGCATGTACAACCGGACGCCTGGTTCCAGGTCTACAGCTAGCTCCTCGCCGGTCTCGAGCCCGTAGAGGAATGCCCTGGTCGGAATGACAGAGACGTCGCCGTATCGCTCCCCGGCGGCTCGCTGATCTTCGGTCGGACCTGGCAACAGCAGCCGGTTCAACGCAGGCCGGCGATCGTTGCCGGCAAGCAGGGAACGGTCCTCTTCGGAGAGTCGCCCGTCCTCCGTCGACTCTTCGCGTCCTTCGAGCGCCCTTGACCTGAACGGCTCGGGCCAGCCGCCCGGCGGCTCGCCCAGTTCGCCGCGCAGGAACCCGATGACGCTGTCAGGAAGGTCGTAGGGGCCGGGATCTTCGGCGAATTCGTCTGGGTCTATCGCCGCCGAGAGGAGGTAGAGTGCGAGGTCGCCCACTACCTTGCTCGTTGGCGTCACCTTCACCAGCCGTCCGAGAATCTTGTCGCAGCGGGCGTACAGGTTTTCTACCTCCTCGAAGCGCTCGGCGAGTCCCATAGAGAGCGCCTGCTGGCGCAGATTGGAGAGCTGCCCACCGGGGATCTCGTGCCGGTAGATGGTGCCAGTCGGGGATCTCAGCCCCGACTCGAAGGGCGCATACAGTGTCCGCACCGCCTCCCAGTAAGGCTCCAGGTTGCCAAGGGCGTCCAGCGATAGTCCGGTCGCCCGATCCGTGCGGTCGGTAGCAGCGACGATGGCGGCCAAAGACGGCTGGCTCGTCATGCCGGAGAGCGGGGCCGCGGCGCCGTCGATCGCATCCACTCCCGTCTCGATCGCCGCCAGGTACGTTGCGAGCTGCCCTCCACTGGTGTCGTGGGTGTGCAGGTGCACCGGGAGATGAAACTCCCGCTTCAAAGCACCCACCAGGGTGCGCGCGGCGGGGGCCCTGACGAGGCCAGCCATGTCCTTGATGCAGAGGATGTGAGACCCAGCTTCAACCAGCTCCTCGGCCAAACGCAGATAGTAGTCGAGGGTATAGAGCTTCTCGTTCGGGTCAGAGAGGTCGCCTGTGTAGCAGACGGCCCCCTCGGCCACCGCGCCCGCTTCGAGCGTCGCCTCGATCGCCGGACGCATCTGATCTACGTCGTTGTTCGCGTCGAAGATGCGGAAGATGTCTATACCCGTCTCACGAGCCTCGTCTACGAATGAGCGCACCACGTCGGGCGGGTAGCGGGTGTAGCCAACGGTGTTCTGACCGCGCAGGAGCATCTGCAAGCAGACGTTAGGGAGGGTTTCTCGCAGCCTGGCAAGCCGCTCCCAGGGATCCTCGTGCAAGAACCGCAGGGCGACGTCGAAGGTGGCCCCGCCCCACACCTCGGCGCTCAGCAGTTGGGGCAACGTGCGGGCGACGTGCGGGGCGACCGAGAGCATGTCGAAAGTTCGCATTCGGGTCGCAAGCAAAGACTGGTGCGCGTCCCGCATCGTCGTGTCGGTCACCTGGAGCGTATCGGTCTCGCGCAGCCAGCGGACGAAGCCTTCGGGGCCGAGGTCCAGCAGCCGCTGCCTGGAGCCCGGCGAAGGATCTCCGTCCGGCAGTGGCGGGAGCTTGGTGCGCGGATCGGGGACCGCGGGTGGTCTCCCGTGCGGCCGGTTGACGGTGGTGTCGGCGAGCAGTGAGAGGAGCCGGCTCGCCCGGTCGGCGCCGGTCGAAACGGCGGTGAGGTGCGGCCTCTCGTCGATAAACGAGGTGGTCGCCAGCCCGGCGAGGAAGTCAGGTTCGGAGAGGACAGCCCGCAAAAAAGCCACGTTCGTCGCCACGCCGCGCACCCTGAACTCGGCCAGAGCGCGGCGAGCACGAAGGGCTGCGGAAGGCAGATCCGCGCCGTGGGCGGTGACCTTCACCAGGAGCGAGTCGAAGTAGGGTGTGATCTCCGTGCCCGCATACGTGTTGCCGCCGTCCAGCCTGATGCCGGCCCCACCGGGAGAGCGGTACACCGAGATACGGCCCGTGTCCGGGCTGAAGCCCTGGCCCGGGTCTTCTGTGGTCACGCGGCACTGCAACGCCACACCCCGCTGCCTGATGCTTTCCTGGGTTAGGTCGAGATCGCGCAGCTTCTCACCCCCGGCGATACGAAGCTGGGCGTGGACCAGATCCACGTCGGTCGTCTCCTCGGTGACGGTGTGCTCCACCTGGATGCGCGGGTTCATCTCGATGAATACGTGACGCCCGTCCTCGCCGACGAGGAATTCGACCGTGCCGGCGCCAAGATAGTCTACGGCGCGAGAGAAGAGAACAGCATCCTCGCAAAGACGCTCGCGCAGCACGGGATCTAGATTGGGGGCAGGGGCGACCTCGAGCACCTTCTGGTGTCGCCGCTGGACCGAGCAGTCCCGCTCAAACAGGTGGATGACCTCCCCAGCACCATCGGCCAGTACCTGCACCTCGATGTGGCGAGGCCTTACAAGGGCCTGCTCCAGGAACACCGTAGGGTCGCCGAACGCGCCCTCGGCCTCGCGTCTTGCGGCCGCAACGGCGCCGGAGAGATCCTCGGGACGTTCGACCAGCCGCAATCCCCGGCCTCCGCCCCCTCCTGCGGCCTTTACGAACACCGGGTAGCCGAGCTCTTCGGCGGCAGCGATGGTGTCGTCGGGATCATCGAGGGGCTCAGAGGCACGCAGCACCGGGATGCCAGTCTCTTCGGCGGCCCGGCGGGCGCGCAACTTGTCGCCGGTCAACGCGAGAACGCCGGCCGGTGGTCCGACGAACGTCAGCCCGGCCTCCTCGCAAGCCTCGGAGAGGGCCGAACTCTCCGAAAGGAAACCGTAGCCGGGGTAGATTGCTTCGGCGCCAACTCGCTTCGCGGTGGAGACGAGCTCGTCCACGTCTAGGTAGGCGCGCACAGGGTGGCCCACCTCCCCGATCTCATAAGCCTCGTCGGCCTTCTGGCGGTGCAAAGAGCCGCGGTCGTCCGGAGTGTAGACGGCGACCGTACGAATGCCCAGCTCGTAGGCCGCCCTGAAGGCGCGGATGGCAATCTCCCCGCGGTTCGCAACAAGGACTTTCCGCAGCATTAGGACCGTGCTCCCAGAGCAGCGTACGCCCGGCGGCGCGAGTTGTGGCGTCGCTCCGGCATCGCGGTTACTGTGCCACCATCTTCTCTTTGGCCTCCTCGGCGCTCTCGTCGAGGAGAGAGCGGGCGATGATCTGGCGGTTTATCTCACTCGTACCCTCCCCGATCTCGTTGATCTTGACCTGCCGCCAGTAACGGGCCACGGCGCTCCCCTCCATAAAGCCCTCGCCACCCCAGATCTGGACGGCCTGGTCCGCCGCTCTCTTGGCCGTCTCCGACGCGAACACCTTGGCCATGCTCGCCTCCCGCCCGAAGGATCGCCCCTGATCCTTCAGCCACGCTGCCTTCAAGACCGTGTTCCTTGCCAGCTCGATCTCCATCGCCATGTCAGCGAGCTTGAACTGAACGGCCTGGAACTCGGAGATAGAACGGCCGAACTGCTCTCTCTCCTTCGCCCGCGCCAGCGCCTCGTCGAAGCAGGCCTGCGCGAGCCCCACGGAGAGGGCGGCGACCGCGACCCTGCCACCATCGAGCGTCGCGAGGAACTGCCTGAAGCCTTTTCCGCGCTCGCCGAGCAGGTTCTCCCTTTGGACGCGGCAGTCCTCGAAGTAGAGTGGATGCTGATCGGAGGCTCGCCACCCAAGCTTCTCGTAGGCCTGGCCTCGGGTGTAGCCCGGCGTGTCCTGGGGGACGACGATAGCGGTCAGCTCAGGCCTTCCGCCCTCGCGGGTGCCGGTTCTGGCGATGACCGTAACGCCGGCGGTAATGTCGGTTCCGGAGTTCGTGATCCACTTCTTCGACCCGTTGATGACCCACTCGCCGCCCTCAAGCTCCGCCGTCGTCCGCGTGCCTCCTGCGTCCGTGCCTGCCTCCTCCTCGGTCAGGCCGAAAGCCCAGAGCCTCTCCCCTGTCGCGCACTTCGAGAGAAACTTCTCTTTCTGTTCCTGTGTGCCGTAGGCGGCGATTGGTGCACAGCCCAGCGAGATATGGGCCTCCATCGTGATCCCGACCGAGGTATCTGCGCGTGAGATCTCCTCCAGCGCCAGGTTGTAGGCGACGAAATCCCCGCCCGAGCCGCCGAACTCTGCGGGAAGCGTCAGCCCCATCAGGCCGAGGCGGGCCATCTCTGCGACTATATCGTATGGGAACTTCTGTCCGCGGTCGAGCTCGGCGGCGCGCGGCCGGATCTCACCCTGGGCGAACTCGCGCGCCAGATCTCGCCAGCGGCGTTGTTCGTCGGTTGGATCGAAGTTCATAGCAATCCTCCTGATCCCTCGGCTCGAGGGCATGATAGCAGCGCGGTGGAACATCCGGCATGGAGAGCGCCATCGTCGTGTTTATGTTGTGGTTCTCGAAATCATGGTGAAACTAATGTTTCCCTTAACCGTATTAGGGAATATACTTAAGCGTAGAAGGCCAACCGTGAAGGAGGTAGCAAACCGTGGGTATAGGTGCAATTATCGGCTGGATCATCATCGGCGGGATCGCAGGCGCGCTCGCCAAGTTCATTATGCCTGGCGACGATCCTGGCGGCTTTGTCATCACGATCATACTAGGGATAGCGGGTGCCCTGGTAGGTGGCTTTCTGGCCAGCCTCATCGGTCTCGGCGGCGGCGGCTTTATCTGGAGCATCATAATCGCCACCATCGGTGCGATCATACTCCTTGCGATCTACCGGGCCGTCGCTGGCGGTAGGACGGCCAGGTAACAAAGACGGTTCGAGGGCTGGGACTTCTAATCCCGGCCCTTTCTTTATCATCATCGAGATTAAACCATCAAACCACTGCAACGTGAAGTCGTGCTGCCTCAGCGTGGCAAGCACAGCCTAGAATGGAGGCCGCGCAAGGCCCCGGCATGTTGAAAAACACTCCTGGTGCCTTCTTCGAAGGGGCGTCGATGCGCACCTACCCGGAACAGACCCCCGGCAAGTAAGAAGGCGAACCGTAAGCAACGCTTGCTATAATGCCGGGGTCGAGGCTTAGCCTAAGGGGATCGGAGGGAGAGTGCTCGATGAGCGACCATCCGGCGAGCGAGGAGGCGCGTCCCTTCGTGGCCGCTCGGAGGTTCTTTTGGTGGGAATGAAGGGGCTGGTGAAGGCGTGAGACCGCCGGAGAACAACTTGCCCTTCCAGCTCACCAGCCTCGTTGGGCGCGAGCGAGAGATCGCCGAGGTCGGGCGCCTGCTGACCGTGGCACGCCTGCTTACGCTTACCGGCCCCGGCGGCTCGGGCAAGACACGCCTGGCTTTGGCCACGGCCGCTGAACTGGTGGAGGACTACGAGGACGAGGTGTGGTTGGTGGAGTTGGCCCCGCTCTCTGACCCGGATCTGGTGCCACAGGCGGTGGCCTCCGTCCTGGGAGTACAGGAAACGCCTGGCACCCCGCTTGTGGATTCGCTGCGCATTCACCTCGGATCCCGGGGAGTCCTGCTGGTTTTGGACAACTGCGAGCATCTGGTAGGAGCCTGCGCCTCTCTGGCGGAAGCTCTGCTGCACTCCTGTCCGAACCTGCGAATCCTCGCCACCAGCCGCGAGGCACTCGGCGTCTCCGGCGAGACCCTCTTCGCCGTCCCTCCTCTGTCCCTGCCGGACCAACGTCGCCTTCCGGCTCCGGAGAGCTTGTCATGCTACGAGGCCGCCAGGCTCTTCGTCGAGCGGGCACAGGCGGCCAGGCACGACTTCTCGCTCACGGAGGGCAACGCGATGGCGGTCGCCCAGGTGTGTTACCGCCTCGACGGAATCCCTTTGGCCATAGAGCTTGCGGCCGCAAGGGTGAAGGTGCTCTCGGTGGAGCAGATCTCCTCTCGGCTGGACGACTCGTTCCGGGTGCTAACGGGGGGTGGGAGGTCGGTTTTGGCCCACCAGAGGACGCTCAGGACGGCAATGGACTGGAGCCACGAGCTGCTCTCAGAGGAAGAGCAGGCGATGCTCAGGCGTTTATCCGTGTTCGCCGGTGGCTTCACGCTCGAAGCGGCCGAGACAGTAGGGACAGGAGAAGGCATCGAGGGGGCTGAGGTACTAGACCTGCTGAGCACGCTTGTGGACAAGTCGCTGGTCGTGGTCGAGGAGCAGGATGGGGAGATGCGCTACCGGCTCCTTGAGACGGTCAGGCAGTACGGAAGGGAGAAGCTGGCGGAGGCGGCGGAAGCGGAGCGGGTCCGTCGGCAGCATGTGAAATATTATCTGGCGCTGGCCGAAGAGGCCGAGCCGGCTTTCACGGAGCAAGTGCCTTGGCTCGAGAGGTTGGAGACCGAGCACGGCAATTTGAGGACAGCACTCTCTTGGTCGCTCGAGCCCGAAGACGCCGAAGGACCCGCGGGAGTGCGCGTGCAGCTTGGGTTGAGACTGGCGTCCACGCTGGCACAGGGGCGCTTCTGGAACTCTTATGGCCCGGGCGAGGGACGCCGGTGGCTGCAATGGGCGCTCGCTGGGAGTGGTACGTCAACGACTCCCGCGCGGGCGAAGGCGCTCAACCAGGCCGGTCTCATGGCGATGTGGCAGGGCGACACTCAGCAATCGGCAGTCCTGCTCGAAGAGGGCAGGACCCTGTTCGAAGAGCTCGGGGATGAACTGGGGGTTGCGAACTCGCTCGTTGATTTGGGACAGCTGGCGCTGCGCGGGGGAGATCGGAAGCGCACCAGGGCTTTGCGCGAAGAGGGCGAGGCGTTGCGGCCGAGGCTCTCGGACCGCCAGGCGATGGGCTTCTTGCTCCTCTTCTTGGGAGGGGCTGCGATAGACGAAGGGGACCACGATCGGGCGGTGGGGCTGCTCGAGGAGGGGCTGGAGCTTAACCGGGAGCTGGGGGACACGCTAGGCACCGCTCTGTGCCTCGCCAGCCTCGGGATAGTAGCGCTCGAGCGGGGCGACCCCGAACGGGCGGCGGCGCTCTACGAGGAGGACCTGCGCCTGTTGCGCAGGCTCAGGGACAAGACGGCCACTACCTTCGGCCTGCGGGGGATGGCATGCGTGGCCGCACTGCGGGGAGATGCGGCTCGCGCTGCGCGCTTGTGGGGAGCTGGCGAAGCCCTTGGGGAGGCCATCGGTTTGCCCCTCTCGCCCTTCGACCGCGCCCACCCCGATTACGAGGGCTTGCTGAACGGCGTGCGCCCTCGGCTTGACGAGGTAGCGTGGGAAGCAGCATTGGCCGAGGGACGGGCGATGACACCCGAAGAGGCCATAGAGTACGCCCCGCAACCGCCTGCAACGCTGGAGGAGCCGTCTTCCTCGCCCTCCTACCCCTCAGGACTCAGCGCCCGCGAGGTCGAGGTCCTGAGGCTCCTCGCCAGGGGCATGACAGACCCTCAAATCGCCAAGGAACTCTACATTAGCCCCCGTACTGTTAACGCTCATCTGCGCTCCGTCTACCACAAGATAGGGTCATCCACCCGTGCAGAGGCTACCCGCTTCGCCTTAGAGCACAACCTCCTCTGATCCCGCTCCGATCCGCGCTTGTTGGGAGGCGATCTCTCTGCTCGCTCGGCTGCTCGCTGCTTTGGGGCTTGAGGCGACCTTCTCTATATGCGTTAGGCATCTTGCCTAGGCACCCCCTTCTGGCCTCTCAGATAAATAGGTGCCCTCGAATAGGCAACCCTGCCGATGTCGTCCCTTCTCTCGCGTCCTAGAGTGCTGATCAGGCACACGAGACCCCGCACAAGATAAGGGAAGGAGCAGCAATCCGTGATCGAGGAGGAGACAACCGGAAGATTGGACTTCGAGGCCCTGCGCGGCGCCATCGAGCGGTGCGAGGCGGATGTCCTCATCGGTTTCTACTCTGAGGACGCCGAGCTTCGCATAGTCAACGCGGCCAGCCTCGATGGCCCGGCCTTCGAGCTGAGGGGGAGGGCTGAGATCGAGAGGTATCTGTGCGCCGTCTGCGATCAGCAGATGAGCTGCACCGTCGAGGACGAGGTCGTGTTCGGCGAAGAGAGCATCGTCTTCGACGAGATGTGCGCCTACCCGGACGGGACCCTGATCTCGCTTAGGACGACGCTCGAGATAGCCGAGGGCAAGATAGTGCGGCAGACAGACGTGGCGCGCAGCGCCCGTCACGATGAAAGGATCGAAAGATGAGCACGAGGCAGAGAGCAGAGTTGGCCATAACCGACGAAACGAGACAGGAAGGGAGTACAGCGATGAGCGTAGAGTCGAGCAAAGAAGGGTTCTCGTGGAGCGAGAAGAAGAGGGCGCTGGCCGCGGGGCTGCTGGTGGCGGGGATGATGGCTGCCCTAAGCCTCATGCCGGCTCCCTCCGCCCACGCAGCGACGACCTTCACCGTCAACCTCACAGCCGACACCCCGGATGCGAACCTCTCCAATGCCGCCTGCGATGTGAACCCTGCTGCATCGGGTAAGCAGTGCACGCTTAGGGCGACCATCCAGCAGGCCAACGCTACCGCCGGGGCGGACACCATAAGATTCGCCATCCCAGGAACCACAGGGGTGAAGACCATCTCCCCGGCCTCGGCCCTGCCCCAGATAACCGAACAGGTGACTATAGACGGCTACACCCAGACGGGGGCGCACCCCAACACCAAGGCGATAGGAAACGACGCGGCCCTCAAGATCCAGCTCAACGGGACCAACGTGGGCAATAATGGGCTCGAGATCGCCAGCTCCTCAAACAGCGTGATCAAGGGCCTCGTCATAAACCGCTTCGGCGTAGCCGGTATCGCGGTGGGCGGCGACTCCGCGGCCAACCGCATCGAGGGCAACTTCATAGGCACCAACCCCGCGGGCACCCTCGATCGGGGTAACGGGACCGACGCCGTGGCCATCTTCGACGGCCCCTCCGGAACCGTGGTCGGTGGCACCACGCTCGCCGCGCGCAACGTCCTCTCCGGCAACGGCGACACCGGTGTCTTCACCACCAACTCCAATGCCAACCGTCTCCAGGGCAACTACGTGGGCACCGATAAGAGCGGCACCAAGGATCTTGGCAACGAAGCCGGCGGCGTCTTCATCCAGAACTCCCAAGACACCATCGTCGGGGGCAACACGGTCGCCTCGCGCAACGTCGTCTCAGGAAACGGCTTCGATGGCATATCCATCGTAGGCACTGGCAATCTCAACAGGGTGGTGGGCAACCTCGTAGGCACCACCGCAAGCGGCACCGGTCCCCTCGGCAACGGCCTCAATGGCCTGGTCATCGGGACCACGCAGACCTTCGTCGGAGACGGCACCTCACTAGGAACCAACACCATAGCCTTCAACGGCCAAGATGGGATCAGGGTCCAAGGCGGCACAGCAACCCGTATAGGCCGCAGCTCCATCTTCTCCAACGGCGGCATCGGCATAGACCTCGTGGGCGGCGTCGAGGACGCTATGGGCAGGACCGCAAACGACACAGGCGACACAGACACCGGCCCCAACAGTTTGCAGAACTTCCCCGTCATAACTTCAGCCAAGACCGTCTCTGGCAAGACGACCATAGAGGGTACGCTGAACACCACCCCCAACGAGTTCTTCGACATCGAGTTCTACTCCAACCCCACAGGAGGCGACGAGGGCAAGATATACATCGGCGACACATTCGGCACCACGGACCCATCTGGCAACGTCACGTTTACCTTCACTCCGACGACAGCGGTGGCGGCGGGACAGACGATAACCGCGGTCAGCCATAACTTTGCCGGGGACACCTCGGAGTTCTCGGTACCACGTACGGTGGCCTCTTCCTAGAGGAGGCGCCCCGTAGGACGGGGTCTCCCAGCGGATCATCGGGCCGGGGCGTAGAACCCCGGCCCTTCTTCTTGCCCTTTATCCACCCAATCTCGAAGAAGAATCGCTGTGAAATAGTGGATTCCCGCTTGCGCGGAAATGACGTGTAAGGGAGCCTCCTGTGTGCCCGCAGCCAGAATGCGCTCCCGTTCAAGCGGACTCGTATCACCTGCCTCGAGTTCACCGAGGCCTGGCCTCATGCGGGTCTGATCGGCTACTACGTGCGGAGCTCGGGCATCAGTTTGACTCCACAATCGTTCCTTTCAGGCCGTAGCGTTCGACGGCTGCTTCGCGGAGTTTGTACTTCTGGATCTTTCCGCTCGCGGTCATTGGGTAGTCATCGACGAAGTCGACGTATTCGGGGACTTTGTAGTATGCGATGTTCTCGCGGCAGTACTCTTTGATGTCTTCCGCGGTGAGGTCGGAGTCCTGGCGGAGCTGTACGGCGGCGGCGACCTTTTCGCCGTACTTTTCGTCAGGGACACCGTAGACCTGGACGTCGGAGACTTCGGGGTGAGTATAGAGGAACTCCTCAATCTCACGCGGGTATACGTTCTCGCCGCCGCGGATGATCATGTCTTTAGCACGGCCGGTGATCCTGACGTACCCATCTTCGTCCATGACAGCGAGGTCGCCCGTGTGGAGCCATCCTTCTTCGTCTAGGACCTCGCTGGTCTTCTCCTCCATGTCGTAGTAGCCGCGCATGACGTGGTATCCGCGGGTCCATAACTCACCCTGCTCTTCCGGCCAGGCGTCCTCGCCCGTCTCGACGCTGACGATACGGACCTCGACGTCGGGGAGCTTGCGTCCTACGCTCGATACTCGCAGTTCCAGCGGGTCGTCGGTGCGGGTCTGGGTGATAACGGGGCTCGACTCGGTCTGGCCGTAGGCTATGGTGATCTCCGAAGCCCCCATCACGTCTACGACCTTCTTCATGACCTCCATCGGGCAAGGCGATCCGGCCATGATGCCGGTGCGTAAAGACGTCGTGTCGTATTGTTCAAAGTCCGGGTGATCCAACTCCGCAATGAACATCGTAGGGACCCCGAGGAGCGCCGTGCACTGTTCTTGATCTACGGCCTGCAACACTTTCTCGGCGTCGAAGCTCTCGACGGGGACCATCGTCCCCTCGTGAGTGACGGTGTTGAGGGTGCCTAGCACGCACCCGAAGCAGTGGAAGAACGGGACGGGTATGCACACCCTGTCCTCGGGCGCCAGCCTCATGCACTCGCCTATGTAAAAAGCGTTCTTGACGATGTTGGTATGGGTCAGTTGCACGCCCTTCGGGAAGCCGGTCGTCCCCGAGGTGTACTGCATGTTTATGACCTCTCCGGCGTCGAGCGAGGCCTGCCGCTCGCGCAGCTCTTCACGGGAGAGGAAGTCTCCCCTTCCCAGAAACTCCCCGAAGTCCATCACAGGCAGCCTATCGGGTGATTCCTCACCCATGAGGACGACGTGCTTCAAGAATGGCAGTTCCTCGATCGAGAGATCTCCGTCTTCGGCTCCGACGAGTTCGGGGACGGCATCCTGCAGGATCTGGAGGAAATCAGCATCCCCGACCCCTTCTGTCAGGAAGAGGGCAGCGGCGTCGGACTGCTCGAGTATGTACTTCAACTCGTGTGACTTGTACGCTGGATTGACGGTAACGAGCACGGCCCCGACCTTACCAGTGGCGAACTGCAAGGTCACCCACTCTGGCACGTTCTGACCCCACACGGCGACGTGGTCGCCCTTGTGTATACCGAGAGCCATCAAGGACCTGGCGCAGTTCTCGACGACTTCCCTGAACTGCGCGTACGTGTAGCGCAGATTCCTGTCGGCGTAGACGAGGGCTTCATGATCCGGGCGCCGGCCGTGCACCAGGTCGAGCAGACCTCCAACCGTCAGACCATCGATATCCTCGGGACGCATACTTTCCTCCTCGTTTCGGTCCCCACCGATGCTCCGCAGTCTAGCAATCGAGGCTGGCCGCGCAAGCGATCACTTCAGATTGGAGGCGCAAAGTGTCTGCCGCGGTGGATTCCCACTTTCGCGGGAATGACGGCACCCGACGCTTCCCTAGCGGCCGTTGTCGTGACGAGCGGCATCGGACTCTTGCGGCACCAGCACGTGGAGGGCGTTGTTGGCCACGGAGAAGTCTTGCGGGGTACGCGTCACGACCTCCCCGTCTATGTTGACCGGGAGCTCGGGGTCAGTCTCGAGTCTTACCTGCGAGGTTCTGAAGTGGTGCACGCCCTCGGTCTTGATGAAATCCCCGCTCTTTAAGTACCTGGCGGCCCCGATGAGGTTTCTATGCCTGCCGAGGTCTATGGCGTAGATGTCGAGAGTCTTGTCGTCTATGCCCGACTCGGAGGCGACGATCATGCCCCCGCCGTAGAAGCGTCCGTTGCCGACGGCGACCTGAAGGAGACGGTCGTATTCGACTGGCTCATGATCTCCGTCGGGGAAGGTCAGCCTCGCTGAGAAGGGTTCGTGCTTCAAGAACGCTTTGATGGCGGCCATGGGGTAGGCTAGAGGACCCGTGCTCCTTTTCAACCATGGGGAGAGGGCCCGCGTGGCCTCCACCCCGAGTCCGACGGAGGCGACGTTCACGTAGTAGTTGTCGCCGGCGAGACCGAGGTCGATGTCGACGAGCTTGCCCTCCGCTATCGTCTTGCAGGCGCCCTCGATGTCCTGCGGGATTCCGAGCGTCCTGGCGAAATCGTTGGCCGTACCGAGAGGCAGGAGGCCGAGAAGCGTGTCGTGGTGCGCCAGGAAGTCGACCACAGAGCTCACGGACCCGTCGCCACCGCCAAGGATCAGAAACCTGTAGTCGGAGCCGTCGGCGAGGACCTCCCGCACCGTCTCGGGGAGTCGTGCGGGATCCCTTATGGCGTAGGTTACGCCCAGGGGGACACCGAGCTCCTGAAGGCGGTCGAGGGCCTGAAAGAACGTCCGCTCCCCGGTACGGGAACGCGTGTTGACGATCAAGGCCGCCCGCTCGGTCGCACTGTTGGGGCTCATATGTACTCCGGTAACTCGCTTCTGGTTGGAGGCGCGAAGCGTCTGCTGCAGTGGATTCCCGCTTTCGCGGGAATGACTGCTATGCTGGGATCAAAGGGGTAGGAGTCGCACTCTCCCAGCTTGTACACACCGCGGCACCGATCATGATGGGGCTCCGTATCACGCCAGGCTCCGTGCAGGGCGCCGTCGGGCGTCCTGCGGTCCTTATGTTCGTAGTGCGCTCGAGATCTCAGTGCCATAACAAAGAGAATATACGCGTCCTGGGCCACAGGGTTTCGCCGGAGGGGATCGCCAAGGCGAAGTCAGGGCGTCCGTTACACGTTCTTCGGTTCGTGGTTCTCTCCGGAGTGGTACGCGGCCAGGACGACCTCGAGCGTCCGCAAGCCATCGAGTCCGCTCGCGCCAGACGGCTCGCCTTCGGCCACGCCGCGCAGGAAGTCCGCCAGCATAAGCGCGTTCATGTCCTCTCCCATGTAGGACCAGGATGGGGTGCCCTTTTCGTGGTCGAAGATTCTCAGAGGCTGTGCGAAAGGGTCTACGTCGAGGACACCGGAGGTGCCCGCTATCCTGAGTGTCACATCGCCCCAGGTCGGGTAGCCTTCGCCGCGGGACCAGCTCGGGTCTATGGTGGCGAAGGCGCCGTCGGCGACGGGGCCGCCTTCGAGCTCCAGGGTCAGGACGGCGGCGTCGTCAGTTCCTCCTGCTCCGAAGAACGCATCTATCTCGGCGTAGACGCTCTTCACCTCGACATCGAGCATCCAGCGCAGAACGTCGGCGAGATGGACCGTATGATCCATCACCGCGCCGCCGCCTGCGAGCTCGGGGTCGAGGAACCATCCGCCCGGGTTCTGGCCGTGGTTCGTGCCGTTAATGGCCAGAACGCGACCAAGGGCGCCGCCGCGCACGAGCTCGCGCGCGCGGACCATGGATGGCAGATAGCGCACAGGGAAGGCCGTCCTTAGCTGGCTCCCCGAGGTATCTGAGGCCTGGATCATTGCCCTCGCGTCCTCGAGGGTTGTCGAGATGGGCTTCTCGCAGAGCACGTGCACGCCGGCTTGGAGAGCAGGGATTACATCCCTCGCGTGGTTACTGTTCTCGGAGCAGACGACGACGGCGTCGACCTCCTCGAACAGAGAGCCGGCGCTATCGAAGTGGCGCACGCCGAAGAGCTCGGCGGCCTCAGCGCCGCGGCCCGGGTCTTCATCCGTTATGCCGACGAAATCCGCGGCGTCGAGATCCCTTAGAACGGCGGCGTACGCCGGAGAATGGACGTGGGCGAAGCTGACGATGCCGACCCTGACGCTCACGCCGGGCCTCCGAGCGTAACGGGTTTTCCTGTCAGGACCGATTCGGTCGCGGCGAGGCTGATCCTGAGCGCCTCACAGGCATCGTGCGCCTGCACTATGGGCTCTTCTCCGCTCTCGATACAGTTGACGAAGTGTTCGAGCTCGTTCTCGTACGGGCTCTTTCCTGAGGCGAGGTCGGGAACCTCGCCAGAGGCTGTATCCCCGATCAATTCCAGAGAGGCAGGCTCCGTGCTGTCTAACGTGATGAGGGCGTCGCTCCCTGCGATCTCGATGGAGTAGTTGAAAGGACCAGGGTACCCCCAGTGTCCCTCGACGTGGGCGATGGTACCGCTCTCGAAGCGAAGGGTGGCGAGGACGTAGTCCAGGCGGTTGTATTCGCGCCCGAGCATACCGCGGGCGTAGACCCGCTCGACCTCGCCGAGGGCCCAGCGCAGGAAGTCGAAGTCGTGGATCACCAGGTCGAGGAGGACGCCGCCGCTGACGCGCCAGTCGGCGTACCAGTCGTTCCAGCCGAGCAGGAAAGGCGAGCGGCGGCTGGTGCGTACCACCCCGACTGTCCCGAGGTCCCCGGCGTCGATCTTCTCCTTGATCCCTACGTACTCGGGGAAGAACCTGACGACGTGGCCGACGAACAATCGTGGGCCATCTCCTGAGAAGGCTTCGAGGATCTCCTGCGCGTCCTCGATGCTGCGGGCTATCGGTTTCTCGAGGATGACGTGCCTGCCCTCGCCAGCCGCCCTGAGGGCCAGATCCTTGTGGAAGGCCGTCGGTAGACACACGTCGACCACCTCAATGTCCTCAGCCGCGACGAGCTCCTGATAGGAAGCGTAAGGCCGCGCACCGACCAACTTTGCGCCTGCCATGGCGGCGTCGAGGCGGGCGTCGGCGACACCGACCACCTCCACTTCGGGGATGCCGGCGTAGGCGTTCAGATGAACGCCGCCCATAAAGCCGGCGCCTACCAGTCCGACCCTCATTTACATCCCCCTCTTGCCGGGCTCAAGACGAAGCTTCCTTTCCCTGCTCGATAATGTTCTCGAGCGCGGCCTTTAGGGTACGCGC
This sequence comes from uncultured Rubrobacteraceae bacterium, assembly GCA_902806095.1. GTDB lineage: Bacteria > Actinomycetota > Rubrobacteria > Rubrobacterales > Rubrobacteraceae > Rubrobacter_D. Next base: position 37,632 of record CADCVF010000065.1, on the reverse strand, counting down.
CGCCTCCTCTGGTGGAGTATCTCCCGAGAGCGAAGCGTTGAACTGCTCGGCCATCTCCAGGGACATGTCCGAGTAGTAGGGCGATACGGGGCGTGGGCGGGTGTGCTGGAGAGCCTCTTTGGCGAGGGCGACAACGGGCACGCTGTCCTGGATCTCGCGGTCGTCGTAGAGATCCGACCTGGTCGGCAGGAACGAGCCTTCGAGCGCCCTGAATCTCTGCTGTTCGGGCGCGCTTAGGAACTCTATAAACTTCCAGGCTGCGTCAGGGTACTTCGAGCTGGTGCTGATATACAGCGGTTGATCCCCGACCGTGCCGTTGCCAGGTTTTCCGTCCGCCGAGGGCAGCTCCGAAACACCCACCTGCTCGGGCTTCAGCTTCGACTCCGCCGGGTCGCCGACGAGGGCGTAGACGTAGGGCCAGTTGCGCAGGAAGACCCCGTCGCCGTTCAGGAAGACCCCCGCAGACTCGTCTTCCTTGTAGACCGTTACCGCCTCTGGCGCGATTCGGTCCGTGATCATGCTCCGCTCGGTCTCGAGGCCCGCTATCGCCTGGGGGCTGTCGATGACGACTTTCGTCGGGTCGCTGGGGTCGAGGACGTTGCCGCCGTGGCTCCAGATAAACTCGCAGCCGTCGCACACCCCGCCCTCATACCTCGCGCCCTGGAAGAGGAACCCGAACCTGGTGTCCGAATCCGCAATCACCTTCGTGGTCATCTGCTTGAGCTCGTCCCAGGTCTTCGGAGGACCCTTGTAGCCGCTGTTTTGCAGCAGGTCCTTGCGGTAGTAGAGAAGACCGGTATCCGTATACCACGGCATACCATAGGGCTTGCCATTGTAGATTATGGCCTCGACCGAGCCTGGCAGATACGCCTGCTGCTGGCTCTGTGGGAAGCGGTTGGAGAGGTCGGAGATCCAACCGCTCTCGGCCAGCTCGGCGGTCCAGATGATGTCGCCAAGGATTATGTCTATATTCTCTCCGCCGGCCTGAAACTGGGTCCTGAGTTTGTCCAGGCGCTGTCCGGTATCCGAGTTGCCCTTCTGGAAAATGACCTTGTACTTGCCTTTGTTCATCTCGTTGAACTGGCTGATGAGCTTCGATGTGGTCCCCGTCGTGTCTTCCGGGGCGGTGAAGTACAGTTCGGTCGCGCCGCCACTCTGCTCGCCTCCTCCGCAACCGGCGGCCCCGAGGAGCGCAGCGCCGGCGAGCCCGGTCCCACCCACCTTGAGGAAGTCCCTGCGCGAGAGTCTTTTTGGTCGTGATCTACTGATTCCCATGCGCTTCTCCCTTCTCTAGCCGAGCAGCCACTCGTGGTCGGGGTGGTTCTTTATCCTCCACTCACGTACCGGTCCTGCCATGACGTTGAGGTAATAGAGGTCGTAGCCTGGGGGCGCCGAGACCACATGGTAGCCCTTAGGCACGAGCACCACATCACCGTCGTGGAACGTCAGCGTCTCGTCGAGCGAGCCGTCTTCGGTATAGACTCGCTGCAACGCGAAGCCTTTATCGGGCCTGATCCTATGGTAGTACGTCTCCTCCAGGTACCGCTCGCGCGGGGGGTCGTCCGTGTCGTGTTTGTGTGGAGGGTAGCTCGACCAGTGGCCGTTCGGGGTCAAGACCTCGACCACCAGGAGCCGCTCCGCCCCACGGTCCTCCATCAGGATCGGACGTATCTCCCGCTCCATGTTGCCCGAGCCGCGTATCTCCACGTCGATTTCCTCTGGCCCGATGCGCATCGGGCCGACCCCGCGCTCGGCTGGCGCCGAGGCGACAGCAAGCTCCAATATCGTCGAGGCTTCTACCGTGTACTCGGTACCTGGCGGCAGATAGAGTGCATCAGGGGGGCCTTCGAATACACTCTCTCTGCCACCGAGATCCTTCCACTCCTCATCCCCCGCCGACACGTTGCACGTCCCCGAGAGCGGTACCAGACACACCTCTTCGCCCCCTGTATGCCGGCTCACGCTCCGGCCCGCCTCGAGCCCGAGTACCTCGAACCCGACATACTCCCAGCCGGCAGACCGCGGGGTAACCCTCACGACACTTCCCCCCTCGTCGGGACGGGGGCTGCTACCTACGATAAGATCCGACACGCCCTCAACCGTTTCCCGAAGCCTGACACCTGATGCCTGAAACCTCCTTCACAGGTATCTGCGTTCTTCCTTCTTGTTCTCCGCGTACTCCTTGCGGGCCGAGATCACGGACTCCATCTCGGAGACTTCGGAGACGGGCACATCCCAGAAGGAATCGTAATCGGGGACGCCCTCGTAGCGGTCGACAGGGATGTAGATTACCACCGTCCTGTCCACGACTTTGGCATCTGCGAGCGCTTTTTTCAGGTCTTCGATGTTCTCGGTCCGGATCACATGCGCGCCGAGGCTCTCTGCGCCTTTGGGGAGGTCGACGGGCAGGACGTCGCCTGGCGCCTCCTCCGAGTCGAGGCCGATAGAACCTTCCTTGCGGTAGCGGTAGTGGGTGCCGAAGCCATCCGAGCCGACGGAGCGCGAGAGCGCCCCGATGGATGAGAACCCGGAGTTGTCGACGAGCACTATGGTGAGCTTATAGCGCTCCTGGATCGAGGTAACGATCTCGGAGTTCATCATCAGGTAGGAACCGTCGCCGCACATTACGTAGACCTCGCGTTCGGGTGCCGCCATCTTCACGCCGAGGCCGCCGGAGATCTCATACCCCATGCACGAATAGCCGTACTCCACATGGTAGCCCTTCGGGTTTCGGGTCCTCCAGAGCTTGTGCAGATCCCCCGGCATAGAGCCAGCCGCGCAGACGACGACGTCCTGGGGCTCCGAGAACGAGTTTACCGCCCCTATGACCTCGCTCTGGGCCGGCAGCGGCCCGTGTTCCAGGGCGTACAGCCGACCAACCTCCCCGTCCCACTCCTGCGACCCGCTGGCGTTCTGCTCCCTGTAGCCTTGCTCCACTTCGTGGCCGCCGAGAGCATCGTCCAACGCATCGAGCGTGGCACGGGCGTCACCGACGAGGGCCTCTCCCGAGTGCTTGTTGGCGTCGAAGTCGGCGATGTTTATGTTGACGAAGCGCGCTTCGGGGTTCTGGAACGCTGTTTTGGAGGCCGTAGTGAAGTCGGACCAGCGGGTGCCGAGGCCGATTACGAGGTCCGCCTCTCGGGCGGCGCGGTTCGCCGCGAAGGTGCCTGTTGCGCCGATGGCTCCCAGGGAGCATGGGTGGTCGTAAGGCATGGAACCCTTCCCCGCCTGCGTCTCGCCGACGGGGATGCCCGTACGTTCGCATAGCCGCCGAAGCGCCTCGGTCGCCTCCGAGTAGATGACGCCACCACCGGCCACGATCATGGGCCGGCGCGAGGCCCGGATCATGGCGACCGCACGGTCCATCGCGCCGGTATCGGGCAGAGGGCGCCCTACGTGCCAGATCCGCTTCTCGAAGAACTCTTCCGGATAGTCGAAGGCCTCAGTCTGTACATCCTGCGGGAGTGCGAGGGTGACGGCCCCCGTCTCGGCCTGGTTTGTGAGCACGCGCATCGCGGCGAGTGCCGCGGGGATTACCTGTTCGGGCCGCGCTATCCTGTCCCAGTACCGCGAGACCGGCCTGAAACAGTCATTGACCGAGAGGGTCCCGTCGTTGGGGGTTTCGAGCTGCTGCAGAACGGGGTCGGGTCCGCGCGAGGCGAAGACATCGCCAGGCAGGAGCAGAACGGGCAGGCGGTTTATTGTGGCGAGGGCGGCACCCGTAACCATGTTGGTGGCGCCAGGCCCTATTGAGGTCGTGCAGGCGAAGGCTTCCAGGCGGTTTTTCTGGCGGGCGTAGGCTGAGGCGGTGTGAACCATCGCCTGCTCGTTGCGGGCCTGGTAGTAAGGGAGGCCTTCCGCGTATTGCTGGAGCGCCTGGCCGACACCGGCGACGTTACCGTGCCCGAAGATCCCGAAGCAACCAGCGAAGAAGCGTCGCTCCGATCCGTCTCGCTCGACGTACTGTTGCGTCAAGAAACGCACCAGCGCCTGGGCCGCAGTCAACTTTACCGTGGACAAGAGATCACCCCCGTTCGAAGACCTGTAGTACATAGTCCGTTGGACTGGTTGGAGGTGCTAATCGCCTGCCGCAGTGGATTCCCGCTTTCGCGGGAATGACGGGATAGAAGGCGGGAATGACTCTCAGACATCTGACTTCTCCAGGAGTCGTTCCACCTCTTCGCGGGTTGGCATGTCGTCGGCGCACGCCAGGCGCGAGGCGACGATCGCTCCTGCTGCGTTGGCGTAGCGGATGGTCCTCTCGGCGTCCCACCCCGAGAGCAGCGAGTGGCAGAGCGCCCCTCCGAAAGCGTCACCCGCGCCGAGCCCGTTGACGATCTCTACCTGTATGGGTGGGGCTTCTGCTACTCCTTCTTTCGTGCGGGCGAGCACGCCTTCCGGTCCCCGTTTGACGATCGCGAGGTCTAGGCCGAGATCCAGCAGTGCCTCTGAGGCCTCGAAGGGATCTTCCGTGCCAACGGCAACCTCGACCTCGGACTGGTTGCCCACGGCGACTGTGGCGTGGCGCAGGGCCTCTCTGTAGCAGTGGGCCGCCTCTTCTTCCGATTTCCAGAGCGTTGGCCTGTAGTCGAGGTCGAAGACCGTGATGCCCGACGGCCTGTGCTCGAGGGCCGCGAGGGTAGCGGTGCGGCTCGGTTCGTCGGAGAGCCCCGTGCCGGTGATCCAGAACAGCGGCGCGGCCGAGATCGCGTCGAAGTCGAGGTCTTCGACCGTCAGGTTCATGTCAGGGGCTCTTGGCTCACGGTAGAACAGGATCGGGAAGTCGTCGGGGGGGTGAATCTCACAGAATGCCAGGGGCGTCCGCAACTCCGGGTCAGTACCTACCCAGCTGGCATCCACACCGAACCCTTCCAGCGCGGAGCGGACGTACTCGCCGAAGCCGTCGTCGCCGGCCTTGGTGATGAGGGCGGAGGGGTGTCCTAGCCTGGCGGCTGCGACAGCCACGTTCGTCGCGCTGCCGCCGAGGGACTTGGCGAAGGTCTCGACCTCGGCGAGCGTCACCCCGATCTGCTCTGGATAAAGATCCACGCTCACCCTACCCATCGTGATGACCTCGGGATTCACGTCTCGAGAACTCCCTTCAAGTAGGCGAGGCTCCTGCCTACCTCCGCGGCCGGACCGTAGCCAGGGTCGGCGGCCAGCATTATGTCCTGCTCGAGCACGTACCACCCATCGTAGCCTGCCCCGTCAAGCACGTCCAGCACGCGCCTGACGTCGACGTCGCCGTCTCCCAGCGGCATGTAGAGCCCATCCCTGACCGCCTTTTCGTAAGGCAGCGCGCCCGAGATTACCCTACTTGCGAGGTCCAGATCCACGTCCTTCAAATGGACGTGACGAATCCTCGCTGCGGCCGACTCCGTCAGTGCGACGGGGTCGCCGCCTCCGACCATCGAATGTCCCGTGTCGAGGCAGAGTCCCGTGTCGCAACCTTCGAGGAAGCGCTGCACATGTTCGGGGCCCTCGATCGCCGTTCCGTAGTGCGGGTGGAGCACCACTCTGAGGGCGTACCTCGCCCCGATCTCCTCGACCATCGCAAGCGTCGCGAACAGCTCGTCCCAGTCTTTATCCTCCAGGCCACTAGACTCCTCGTAGCCCTCCTCCCCAGTCGCCGCGGCGATCACCAGCACGCCCGCGCCGGCCGCCGCGAAGAGCCTGGCTTGTCTCTCTACCGAGGCCAGCTCCGAGTCACGCGCCTCCTGACTGTGTAGCACGACGGGAACGAAGCCACCGACGAGCTCGAGCCCGTGGTCCGAGAGTAAGTCGGCCATCTCTTCCGGGTCCCCTGGTAAGAAGCCGTCAGGCCCTGCCTCGAGTGCTGTCAGGCCGAGGCGGGCTGCCTCGTCGAGGACCCTCTCCGCTTCCATCTGGAAGCCCCATCCTGGCACCTCGCACACGCCCCAGGAGATCGGCGCCCCTGCCACCCCCGGCTTCATCCGACCTCCGAAAGCGAGACAGGACGGTGTTCGGCGAGCGAGAGGTCTGCGGCCATCGCGATCCTGAGCGCCTCGAGCGCGTCGATGGCCGTACAAGGGTTGTCGGCCTCACCCCTGACCAGGGCGAGGAAGTGCTCCATCTCCGCTGTGTAAGCATCGAGGAAGCGGTCCTGGAAGTTCGGGTAGGCCGTTTTCTCCGAGGGCGAGATGCCTGGCTCGACGGAGCGCAGTGGGGTGCGTCTGTCCATGCCGACGGCGATGCTATCTCTGGAGCCGAAGAGCTCGGCGCGCACGTCGTAGCCGAGGGGATCGTGGCGCCCCCCTGTGAGCACGGCGACCGTGCCTTCTTCCATCCTGATAAGCGCGGCAGAAGTATCCACGTCGCCGTGCTCGGCGAAGAACTCGAAGTTGCGGACGCTTCCCGTGGCGTATACCTCCTCAACCTCGCCGCCAGTCAGCCAGCGCAGGATATCGAAGTCGTGGATGTGGAGATCGCGGAAGATGCCGCCTGAGGTTGGGATGTACTCCTCGGGCGGCGGGTCGGGGTCGTGGGTTGCGAGCCTTACCGAGTAGATGGTCCCGAGGGCTCCTGTTTCTACCAGGCGTCGCGCTTCGGCGTATCCCGCGTCGAAGCGTCTCTGGAAGCCGACCTGGAGCGTCGCGCCTGTAGCCTCGACCTCCCGCACTATCTCGACTGTTTCCTCGTATCCGAGTGCTATCGGCTTCTCGCAGAACGCCGGGATTCCGGCTTCGACGGCGGCCCGGATCAGAGACGCGTGCGCCTGGGTGGAGGCGGCGATGACGACGGCGTCCGGCCCGGAACTCATCACGGCTTCGATCGGGCCTGCCTCCCCTCCGACCTCCGCCGCCACCACTTCCGAGCGATGCGGGTCGACGTCGCCGACGAGTATCACGTCAACGGCGGGGTCGCGGGCAAGCACACCGGCGTGGAGGGCGCCGATACGTCCGGCTCCGAGTAGTCCGACCTTCACCCCTTCACTCCTCGACGCCGAGCAGCGAGCCGAGCTGCTCCTCTCTTATCTTCAGGTAGCTCGGAGCGTTCTTTTTGGTAACGAGCGTGATGCCTGTATTGATCCTGGGGTCGATAGACTTGCCGTTCGCAGCCCTTGTGGCCTGCTCGACGCCGACCTTCCCCATCGCGTATGGATTCTGGGCCACGGTGGCGTCCATGTCGCCACCGATGATCGCCTGCGTGGCCTCGACCGCCCCGTCGACCCCGACGAGGATCGCGTCACTCTGGTACGTCTGCAGGGCCTCTATGGCGCCGAGAGCCATCTGGTCGTTGGTCGCGAAAACAGCGTCCAGATTGGGGTGGGTCTGCAAGAGGTCCTCCATCGCACCAACTGCCTTGAGCCTGTCGAAGTCTGCGGCGACCTCACCGACGACCTTTATATCGGTGTTCTCTATGGCCTTGCGCATTCCGGCCTCCCGCTGGTCGCCAGGGACCGAGCCGGGGATGCCCGTTATGAGACCGATGCTCCCTTTGCCGTTCATCTGCCTCTCGAGATAGCGTCCTGCTTCGAGCCCGGCCGCGAAGTTGTCCGTTCCGATGTAAGAGTCCTTCGGCTTCCACTTCGGAATATCTGTGTCGAGCAGGATTACGGGCACCTCCTCGCTCGCCCGCTCGAGGACGGGCTTCATCAGGATCGAGTCGGACGGCGCCACGACGAGCGCGTCTACGTTCTGGGTCAGGAGGTTCTCGACTATGGCTATCTGCTCGTCTACGGCCAGCTCCCCGGTCGGTGCCTGCACGAGTACGGTGGCGTTCTCTACCCTGCCTCCCGCCCTCGCCCCCTTCTCGGTAGTCACCCAGAACTCCTGATCCAAAGTCTTGGGAACGTAGCCGACTTTCATCTCCCCCGTCAGATAGGATGGCGCCAACTGCCCGCCACACCCCATGACGAGCAGGAGTACGAAGACAATGAGCGGCCCTGACAGTGCGAGCTTTCTACCCATCGTTCGTACTATCCTCGTCGGGTGCTTCCGACGGTTCGTCGACCTCAGGCTCGTCTGCGCCGCCGACGATCATCGAGACCAGGCGTTCGTGGTTCTCCTGATTGGGCTCGGCCTCTCCGACGACGTTACCCTGGCGGAGGACAACGGCCCTATCTGCCACCTGCATGATGTGTTCGAGGTTGTGGGAGATCACGATCACCGAGACCCCATGGCCAGGGGCGTCCTGGATCAGGCGCAATACGTTGCGGGATTCGCGGGCCCCGAGGGCCGAGGTCGGCTCATCGAGGATCACGATCTTGCGCCCGAAGGCCATCGCACGGGCGCTGGCGACGGCCTGCCGTTGGCCGCCGCTCATCAGGCCTGTCTCCACGTCAGCCCCTGGGAGGTTTATCTCGAGGCGGCTCATAAGCTCGTCGGCCTCGCGGATCATGTCCTTGTCCTTGACCCAGCCCCAGTTCCCAAGCCAGCCAGGTGTCGTAGGCTCCCTTCCTGCGTAGAAGTTGCCGACGACGTCGAGGTTGTCGAAGAGGGCGAGGTCCTGGTAGACGGTCTCGACGCCGAGGGAGCGGGCCTGCATCGGTGAGGTGATATGGACCTCGTCGCCATCGACGAAGATCTGCCCCTCATCGGGCTCGTGAACGCCGCTGAGGCATTTGATCAGGGTGGACTTCCCAGCCCCGTTGTCGCCGAGGAGCGCGAGCACCTCGTTACGTCCCAACGTGAGGCTCACATTGTTCAGGGCCAGGGTCGCCCCGAAGCGCTTGGTGAGGTCTCTTATCTCGAGGATGGGGTCCCCGTTCTCATCCCTTGGCATTTGAGCCTGCTCAGTCTCCATGGGTCATGCCTCCCTGGCCTGGAGTGTACGGAAGCGTTGCTCGAGCCTGCGCCGCAGCACGTCGAGCTCCACGGCCACGACCACGATCACACCCGTCGCCACGAGCTGGTAGTAGACGTTGACGTTGAGGAGGTTCAGGCCGTTCTGGATGACGCCGATGATGAGCGCACCGACGATCACGTTGATAACCGTCCCCCTGCCACCGAAGAAGCTCGCGCCACCGATGATCACGGCGGCGATGGCGGTAAGCTCCGAGAGCTCGCCCGCCGTCGGGAAACCGGCGTCGGTCCTGCCAGCCGTGAGCACGCCGGCGAACCCTGCCATGAGGCCGCTGATGACGAAGACCGAGATAAGTACCCTGTCTACTGGTATCCCGGTCCTGCGGGCCGCCTCCTTGTCGCCACCCACGGCGTAGACCCAGCGTCCCCACTTCAGGCGCCGCGTCACGATAATCGCGAGCGCGGCAAGCACGGCGACGACGACGACGGGCATAGGGATGGGTCCGATGTAGCCGCTGCCGAGGAAGACGACGATCGGGGACATACCAGGGATGGGACGGCCGTCGGAGATCACGAGCGCGAGACCCCTGGCCGCGTACAACGAGGCGAGGGTCGGTATAAAGGGATGGGGCATCTTGCCCTTCACGTACAGGAACCCGTTGATGAAACCGAACACCACACCGGTCAGGAGGATGACGAGTAAGGCCAGCAGCCCGCCCGCGCCCGAGGTCGCCGTATACACAATGGCCCCTGTCACGGTCGACAGGCCGAGCACGGACCCGACCGAGAGGTCGATGCCGGCCACGAGTATGACGAAGAGCTGTCCTATGGCGAGCACGGCGAGGACCGAGGTCTGGACGACGACGTTGGAGATGTTGGCTCCTGTCAGGAAGACGGGGCTGAGGAGGGTCATGGCCAAGACGAGGAGGAGCAGGATGATCACGGGTCCCAAGCGTATGAAAGATAGGCTCAGGCGTATGGATCTTTCGGTGGCGCCGCCTACCTGGCTACCTGTGATCCTGTCGATGAAGGCGCTCATATCTCTCCCCTTTTCCGGAGAGGATCATGTGCGTACCGACCCTCTCGCTACCTTGAACCCACCACCTGAGACGATGCTACTGGAGCGCCCAACCCGCGTCAACGGGCGTTGGCAGAGAATCTAGCCCGCTACGCCGCGCCCCAGGTCAGAGGCGGCGTCTTCGTCGAGAAACAGACTGGCATTCGGGTGGCTCCTGAGCATCGAGGCCGGCACGCTCTCGGAGACGTCACCCTCCATGGCCGCAGCTACGGCCCCTGCCTTGTTCGTGCCTGAGGCGAGGAGCAGTACTTCCCTGGACTCGAAGATAGTCGCCATGCCGACCGTGATCGCCCGTTCCGGCGCGCGGTCCGCCTCGAAGTCGCCGGCGTTGACCTTGCGGGTGCTCTCGGAGAGCTCTACGACGCGGGTGCGCGAGTCGAAAGATGCTCCCGGCTCGTTGAACCCTATATGTCCGTTGCGCCCGATCCCTAGCACGCAAACACCGATGCCGCCGGCCTCCGCTATGGCCGCCTCGTACCGTTCGCACTCAGCCTCGGGGTCGGGAGCGGTCCCTTCGGGGACGAAGATTCTGGTGGGGTCGGCGTCGATGAGCCCGTAGAAGTGTTCCTTCATGTACATGTGATAGCTCGCCGCGTGATCCGACGCCAGCCCCAGATACTCGTCGAGGTTGAAGAAGGTCGCCTCAGCGAAAGTGAGTCCCTCGGAGCGGTGCATGTCGACGAGCCGCCTGTACATCCCTAGGGGAGTGATGCCCGTTGGCAGCATAAAGACCGCGGAAGGAAGTTGTTCCAAACTCTGTGCTACAACGTCAGCCGCCGCGGCGCTCATGGCATCGTAGTCGGGGAAGACGCGCGCCCTCACAGTTCCGAGACGACTTTTTTGGCCCTTGGTATGGAGGGGGCGCCCATGCTCAACTCCGTGACGCCAAGCCGGATGAGCTTCGGGATCATCTCGGGCTCGCCTGCCGCCTCGCCGCATACGCCCACCGGGATGCCCGCTGCGTTTGCGGCCTCGCAGGTCTGCTGGATCAGGGCCAGAACCGCGGGATGGTCCGCGTTCTGGAGCCGGCGCAGTCGCTCGTGGCCCCTGTCTGCGGCCAGGGTGTACTGGACGAGGTCGTTCGTTCCTATAGAGAAGAAATCTGACTCCTTCGCGAGCCCGGCTGCGCAGATCGCGGCCGCCGGGGTCTCGATCATCACCCCTATCTCGACCTCACCGACTCTCTTGCCTTCGGATTCGAGCTCCCCAAGGCATTCCTGCAGCATCGCCTTCGCGGCCTCTAACTCTCCGACATCGGCGACCATCGGGAACATGACCTTCAGGTGGCCATGGGCTGCGGCGCGCAGGATCGCACGCAGCTGCGGCCCGAAGAGCTCCGGTGTATCCAGGCTCATCCTTATTCCGCGCCAACCGAGGAAGGGGTTCTGTTCGCTGGCCTGGTCCACGCCGGGCAGGTCTTTGTCGCCCCCAACATCCAGCGTACGAATGATGACGGGCTTCTCGCCGAACGCGCGGGCGACGGCGCTGTAGGCCTCGTACTGCTCATCCTCGGAAGGCAGGTCGTCCCGCTGCATGAACAGGAACTCTGTGCGGAAGAGTCCGACGCCTTCTGCGCCCCACTCGAGCGCGTCCTCGGCCTCAGATGCCGAGCCAAGGTTCGCCGCGACCTCGATGCGCCGGCCTTCGCCGGTGCTCGCCTCGACATGACGGTATTCCTCGAGGACGGCCCTTTCTTCGATCAGGGCCGCCGACTTCTTCTGGAACTGTGCGACCGTATCCTCGCCAGGGTCCACAATAGCGTATCCCTCGCTACCGTCGAGGGCCACTTCCTCCGCACCCAGGGCTCCTTCCAGGGCTGCCCCAACACCGACGACGGCGGGGATGCCCATGGAGCGGGCCATGATCGAGACGTGCGAAGTCCTCGACCCCTCGGCGGTGACGAACCCGAGTGCAATCCCCTCTTTGATGCGCGCCGTATCCGACGGCGCGAGGCTCCTTGCCAGCACGATGGAGGGCGTCTCCAGAGTCTCTAAGCCTGAGAAACCCTTGCCCATCAGCCGGGCAGAGATCTGGCCAGCAACGTCGCGCACGTCGTCGGCCCTGGCGGCCATGTACTCGTCCATCGCTGCGAGCTCTGCGGCGTACTCCTCACCGACGGCGAGCACCGCCGCTTCGGGGCTCTCGAGATTCCCTATGCGCTCCTCGACGGCCGAGGCGAGCTCGGGATCTTCCGCCATCTCTACGTGGAACTCGAAGATGCCGGCTTCCTCCTCATGTCCCGACACACGGAGTTCCTCACCGGTCTCAGCAAGCTTGCCTGCTACGGCTTCGGCTGCCTTCTTGAATCTTTGCAGCTCGGGCTCGACCTCGTCCTGTGTTATCCGGTACCGCTCGGCCTCGGGCCTGCCTGAAGCCGGCACGAACGCAGGGCCGACGGCCACCCCTTCCGACGCTGCTATGCCGGTCAGCTTCACGGGCGCCATCCTGTCCTAGTGTTCGTCCGCCGATATGAGCTGTGCCAGGGTCTCCACGGCCTGTTCGGCGTCCTCTCCCTCGGCACGGATGGTGATCTTCTCCCCCTTTCTGGCGAGTCCGGTTATCTTCAAGACGCTCTTGGCGTTCACCTCCCGACCACCCTTGATGATAACTACCTGCGAGGAGAATCTCTTCGCCGCCTTGATGAACTGGGCCGCCGGCCGGCCGTGGATCCCTTCTTCAGGCCCGACCGTCGTCTCTCTCTCCGCCATAGAACGCTCCTCTCACGCCCGCGCATTCTTCGGGGACCTGTCACCCACGTCCCATGATACTCCTACTCGCCCTCGAGGGCGGCTAGGACACCGGCCGCCGCCGAGGCCATGAGCCGCGCGTCCGAAGAGATGGTGACGAACTGGAAACCCTTCTCGACCATGCGCGAGGCGTACTCGGGAGTGCCTGTGAAGATACCAGTGGCGAGATCATGCTCGTGCGCGGCGGCCAGGATTCTTTCGATAGCCTCGACCACCTCTGGTTCGCCGCGGTCCATGCCAGGTCCATGCCCGAGGCTCTGGCCAAGGTCGGAGGGCCCGACGAAGACCGCATCGAGGCCCCGTACGCTGAGTATCTCCTCCAGGTTTTCGAGTGCTTGCTGCGTCTCGATCATGGCCATAGTCACGACGGTCTCGTTCGCGTGGTCGGTGTAGTCCTCTCCGCCGTAGAGGGTGGCCCTGTAAGGGCCGTAGCTGCGGTATCCCTCAGGAGGGTATCGACAGGCCCCGACGAAGGCCTCCGCCTCCTCGCGGGTGTTGATCATCGGGCAGATCACAGCGTAGGACCCCGCGTCGAGCACACGCATTATAAGACCGGGATCATTCCAAGGCACCCGAACTACAGGGACTGTGTCCGTCGTCGAGATGGCCTGCAGCATCGGGACGAGGCTTGCGTAGTCCACAGGCCCGTGTTGCATGTCTATGGTCAGGCTGTTCCATCCCGCATGGGCCATCACCTCGGCGGAGAAGGAGCTCGGTACGTGCAGCCACCCGTTCACGACAGTTCCGCCCTCACGCCAGATCTTCCTCAGACGGTTCTCTCTCACCTTTGTTCTCCTCCTGCGGCGGGAAGTGTCAGTCGTGCTATCGGTCTGGCAAGGGATCGAGATTCGATGCGAGGAGCTTCGACACCTCCCCGGGGAGGCGGGGGTCCCACCAGTAGTTGCCCTGTCCTACGTCGCATCCCAGCTTGCGAAGCTCCTCGAATTCCTCGGGGGTCTCCACGCCCTCGGCGACCACCTCGATGCCCAGGGCATGCCCGAGATCGACCACCGCCCGCACGATAGCCAGATTCTTGTGATCCGTAGCCAGATTACCCACGAGCACGCGGTCCAGCTTCAGCTGGTCCACGGGCAGGTACCCGAGGTACGAGAGTGAAGAGTATCCCACCCCGAAATCGTCTATGGCTAGCCGCACGCCAAGCTCCTTGAGCCGCCGGAGCGTCCTTGCGCTGGATTCGCCCTCCTCCACCAGGACGCTCTCTGTGATCTCCAGGGTAAGTTTCCCCGGGTCCAGGGCAGCCTGCCCTAGGGCGTCCTCAACCTCGCCGACGAGCTCGGGGTAGCGCAGCTGACGGGCGGAGAGGTTCACGGCCATTGCCAGCGGGGCGTGCGTGGGGTGGCGTTCCTGCCACTCCTTGGCACGCCGGCAGGCCTCGTCTAGAACCCACCGCCCCATCGGGACTATGAGCCCCGTTCGCTCGGCCTCGGAGATGAATTCCGAAGGGAGCAGCAGGCCGCGCTCCGGATGGGCCCACCTCAGCAGCGCCTCCATCCCCACGATCGTGCCTTTGGGTATCGAGGCCATCGGCTGGTAGAAGACGGGCAACTGCTCGTGTGGAGCCTCCAACGTCCGTCTGAGATCGCCCTCCAGATCCAGGCGGCCCCTGGCTCGCACATACATATCCGGGTCGAACACCCTGTAGGTCCCGCCCTGCTCCTTGGCCCTGTACATTGCCGTGTCGGCGTCCCTTAGAAGGTCCTCAGGCGTCTTCGTTCTGGCGTCGCCCAGGCTGATGCCTATACTGGAGGAGGCGAACAGCTCTCTGTCCTCCAAAACGAACGGTCTTGCGAGTTCTTCGATGATCCTCTCGGCCACCCGCACTGCCACATCAGGGCCTTCGACGTCCTCGATGAGCACGACGAACTCGTCGCCTCCAAAGCGAGCCAGGCTATCCTCCGGCCGCAGGCAGCGCTCGAGGCGCTCGGCGACGAGCGTAAGGAGCAGGTCGCCCGCCTCGTGGCCCAATGAGTCGTTTATGATCTTGAACTCGTCGAGGTCCGTGAACAGTACCGCCACCTTCCGGTCCCTCCTGCGCCTGGTGCGATCGAGGGCCTGACTCAGGCGGTCAACGAAGAGCTGGCGGTTCGGGAGGTCGGTCAGGTAGTCGTGGAAGGCCCGATGCTCGAGCCGCTCCTCCAGGGCCTTGCGCTCGGTAAGGTCGTAGAAGACCCCTTGCCAGTATAGGGGTTCGCCGGCTTCGTCCTTGAGCAGCACCGCCTCCTCGCGAACCCACACCACCGAGCCGTCCCTGGCCAGTAGACGGTACTCTTCGCTGAAGGGCTCCTCGCCCCCAGCCTCGAAGCGCTTGTCGGCGGCCAGTATCCTCTCCCGATCGTCGGGGTGTAAGCGCTCGGGCCACAGCTTTTCGGTCCGCCACTCCTCGGGGGTGTATCCGAGCATACGCTCGATCTGGGGGCTGGTGTAGAGCGAAGTGTCAGGGGCGTCAACAGGGTCTATGTAGGTAACAGCGGGTATCTGTTCCACCAGGGTACGGTAGCGCTTCTCAGCCGCCATTAGACGCTCCTCGGCCTCCTTGCGCCTCGTGATGTCCCTGGAGTTGACTACGTATGCGCCCACGCCCGGTTCCTCGATCAGGTTCGTGCCCACCGACTCCAGCCAGCGCCACGAGCCGTCCTTGTGGCGAAAGCGGTACTCCTCCGAAGGCACTCGCCTCGGATCGCTCACACCTTCATCGAAGGCCTTCTTCACCCTCTGGAGGTCGTCGGGATGCACGTAGTCGAAGGCGTTCCTGCCAAGGAGTTCCTCTGAGGAGTAGCCGAGCATCCACTCTATAGCAGGGCTCTCGTAGCGGACGATGCCGAAGGGCTCCATCAGCGTGACGAGGTCCGAGGATTTCTGGGTAAGGGCACGATAGCGCCCCTCGCTGTGGCGCAACCTGGTGTAGAGGCTGGCTCGGCTCAAGGCCACGCCCACGAGCTCGCAAACGGCCACAAGCACCCTCAGATCGTTTGGGGTCAGCTTCACCCCGCCCACGCTCTGTGCGTTGAGCAAGCCCACGCCCTCGCCCCCGTCGAAGAGCGGGACGCAGATCTCGGAGGTCACGCCCTCTATGGCCCCCAGAGCGCCGGGGTAGGCGCTCACGTCCTCTACGAGCACGGGACGTCCGGTGCTGACGGCACGCCCGAAGACGCCCTCCGTCAGGGGGATCCGTCCGATCACCTCGTGGTATCCGACCTGGTGCTGGAGCACCAATTCGTCGCCTTCGAGCAGGTAGGCGCCCAGCCGGGTATGGCCGTAGGTCTCGGCTACGGCCTCCACCGCCCTGGAGAGGACACCAGGCACCTCCAGCTCGGACGACAAGGCAGAGCGAACCCGTTGGAGGAGGGCCAGTTCCGTCGACTGGCTGCGGATGATCTCCTCGGCCTCGGTGAGGAGCCTCGCAGGCTCCGTGGAATTTTCGCCGGGCTGGCGCAACCCCGGGTCGTCCTCCGCGGGCGCCCCGCTGGCATGCGCGGGCTTTTGTTCGCCGTCAGGAGCACCGTTCGGCTGGCTGTTCGGATCTGACTTCGAAGGCTTCAACGCTACAATCTTTCCGGCCACTCACCAGGACAAGACCTAGAGTATACCGGAGGAGGCGGTTGCTACTCGGCCATCCGCTCTTTATAGAGTCGCTCTGCCTGGTCCAGGAGAAGATAAGATCCTGCACGGCTCGTTCGAGCGTTCCGCCCGCGCCTCACCGTTCTACAGAAGACCGCACCTTAAAGTTCCGGATCGGGGCTCCTGACGGCAGGGGCGTCCTCGGCGAGGTGGACGTCGGCACCGCGGGGTATAACGACTACTGGCACCGGGGAGCTACGGACGATCTTCGTCGAGTTCGAACCGAGGAAGACTCTTGCTACGGGCCCGAGCCGGCTCGACCCTACCACCAGCACTTCGCCTTCCTCCCACGGGAGCGAGTCCAGCGCATCCTCCCAGTTGCGGCCGCTGGCGACACCAGCCTCCACCGTGTCGTTATCAGGGAGCGTGGCCAGCGCCCTGACTTGCGCCTCCTCCGCCTGCGCGCGCCACTGTTCGGCGACGAGTCGCTCCGCATCGTAGCCAACTTGCGAGGGATACATCTGCCTGTCCCTGACGACGAGGGTGGTGAGTCGCAGCGGCACTTCGTGCCGTCTGCTCAGTTGCACAGCGGCGTCGAAGGCTGTCCGCGAGCGGGTTGACCCGGCGAACGCGCACGTGACACGGGGCAGCCTGGCATCGGAAGACGGGCTGTATCCCCTCGGCGTGAGCACCACGGGCACCGGCGCCGTGTGGAGCATCTCGTTGGTAACGCTGCCGACCGCGAACCGGCCGAAGGGCCCGTGCCGCGCGGAGCCGAGGACGATCAAGTCTGCGTCCGTCTGTGTGGCGGCGGTGATGAGCCCCTCGGTCGCGGTGCGGGCCGACGCGGACACGTACTCAGCCCGCACCGCACCGCCGATGAACTCGCGCGCCTCGGCGACCGTATCTTCGGCGTGCCTGGCGAGAAACGCGGCGTATTCCGCGTCCACACGCGCCAGGGAAGGGTGGCCCCATACCTCGGGGAGGACGATGCACACGGTGAGTGTTACGTCGCCTGAGCGGGCCAGCATCCGGCCAAGGGCGAGCGCATCCCTTCCCCCCCGGTCGGCTGTCAGGCCGACGAGGTAGTTCATTCTGGATCCTCCGTGGCGACAGCCTCCCCCCTGGCCAGCCTCGAGTGACGGGCACTGTAGGTGAAGTAGATAATGGCCGCGACCCCGAGCCACACCGCAAACAACGCGAACGTGGAGTAAGGCAGCTGGGAGATGATGTAGAGGGCGAACCCCGCGCTTAGTATGGGCGTGACCGGATAGCCGGGGACCCTGAATCCCCGAGGCAAGTCAGGTTGGGTGCGGCGCAGGATGATCACGCCTATAGACACCACGGTGAAGGCGACCAGGGTTCCCATGCTCGTCAGGTCTATGAGCACGCCGAGCGGGACGAACCCGGCGAGCGCCCCGACGAAGATGCACACGATTATGGTGTTACGCACGGGGACGAGGGTGGTCGGGTTGAGCCGGTGGAAGACCTCGGGGAGCATCCCGTCGCGCCCCATCGCGAAGAGGATGCGCGTCTGTCCGTAGAGCGTCACGAGCGTCACGCTAAAGATCGAGATGACAGCGCCGGCCGAGAGCACGGCGGCCGGCCAGGCAGAGCCTGTGATGTTGCGCAGGATCACGGCAAGGCCGGCCTCCTGGCCCTCGAACGCCCTGTACTGCTGCGCTCCGATCCCGGCGATCGCCACTAGGATGTAGACCGTGGTCACGATGATGGTCGCGAGGATGATCGCCAGAGGGAGCGTTCGCCTGGGGTTGTGCACCTCCTCACCCGCCGTCGAGACCGCATCGAGGCCGATAAAGGTGAAGAAGATCGAGGATGCGGCCACGCCGATGCCGGCGGCCCCGAAGGGCGCGAAAGGCGCGAAGTTATCCCCCGAGAAAGCCGTGAATGCGATTATGACGAAGAGAATCAGCACCGCGATCTTTATTATCACCATGACCGCGTTCGCCGCCGCGGATTCCCTGGCCCCGCGCATGAGCAGCAAACAGCACAGCGTCACGAGCACGATAGCAGGGAAGTTGAAGATCCCACCTTCTCCCGGCGCCGCGAGTATGGCCTCGGGCATGCGGAACCCGAACAGGCTGGAGAACAGCTCGTCTAGGTACTGCGCCCACCCGACGGAGACGGCTGCGGAGGAGACGCCGTACTCCAGGAGCAAACACGCGGCGACACCGAAAGCCACGATCTCCCCCATCGTAGCGTAGGTGTAGGAGTACGACGACCCGGAGACAGGAATGGTCGAGGCCAGCTCCGCGTAGCACATCGCGGTCAGGGCGGCCGTGATCCCGGCGAGGACGAAGGACACGATGACCCCGGGACCAGCCTCAGGCACCGCCTCGGTCAGCACGATGAAGATCCCGGTACCGATCGTGGCCCCGACGCCGAACATCGTCAGCTGGAACAAGCCGATCGAACGGCTTAGCTCGCCGCCCTCAGCGTCGGGCCTCGTCTCCGAGACGAACGCCTCGACCGGCTTCCTCCTGAACAGACTTCGCTGCCCACCCGATGAGGTGCTCATGACTTGTGTGCTCGCAGTGAGTGTCTGATCACCCGAGGCAGGCGTTCACCAACACATTTCGGTCGTCCAGGCGGGCTCCCCACGGTCTACCTCCTCGTCCGACATGTGTTGGCAGTCGCTTGATTGTAATGGTATTTTTCTGGCAAGCCTCGGTCAAGAGGCCGAGACGGGCGCCTATTCGGCTTCCTTGTACCTGGTGATGTCGTTGCAGATGGCGAAGTATTGATCGGGGGTGCCTGCCTCGTCCAAGAAAGGCACGATGGTGATGTCGACCCAGTAGGGGCTTCCGTCCCTTGCCTGGTTCCTGATCTCGCCCCGCCAGACGTCGCCTCGAGCGATGGTATTCCACAGATCCTCGAAGTGCTCCCTGGCATGGTAGTCGGAGTTGAGGATGCTGTGGTCCTGGCCCAACAGCTCCTCCATGTAGTACTTGGAGATCTCGCAGAACTTGTCGTTCACGTACGTGATCTTGCCGTGCTGGTCGGTGATCGCGACTATCGCGGACTCGTCCAGGGCGGCCTTCAAGTCCGCCAGACTTCTAAGCGAACCGCGCAACGCCTCCTCGGCCTCCTTCCTGGCTGTGATGTCGCGCGTCACATGAGAGTAGCCTCGGAGGTTACCCGCCTCGTCCCTCAGGGCCATGATAACGACTTCGGCCTGGAAGGGAGCGCCGTCCTTGCGCACCCGGAAACCCTCCTCCTCGAAGCGGCCCTCGGTAGCCGCGACGCGTAGTTCCTCCCCCGGGAGGCCACGTTCGAAGTCCTCCTCGGCGTAGAAAACCGAGAAGTGCTCGCCGACGGCCTCCGACACCTCGTAGCCGTGTATGCGCTCGGCCCCTTCGTTCCAGCTTACGACGCGTCCGTCGGGACCGAGCATGAAGATTGCGTAGTCCCTGGCGCCCTCCACCAGGAGTCGGAAGCGTTCCTCGCTTTGACGCAGCTCCTTCTGGTTACTCTCTAGTTCGGCGATGGTCGCTTCCAGCTGCGAAGTGCGCTCCTTGACCCGGCGCTCGAGGTCCTTGTTGAGTTGCCTGACCGCTTCCTCGGCCGCCTTGCGCTTGGTAACGTCCCGGATTATGGCGAGAACGAACCTGGCCTCGCCGCCGTCCGCTTCATGCACCGGGCGTATGGGGCTCAAGGACAGCTCGACGCTGATCTCCTCGCCGTTCTTCTTTACCGCGGGGAGGTCCAGCGGCGCGTCCGAGCCTATGTATTGGCCGTGGCCCGTCCTGGCGTAGCGGGTTATCCCTGCCCGGTGGGCGGCCTTGAGAGGTTCGGGAACCAGCTCTTCGACGCGCAGTTTCAGCGCCTCGGAGGCCGGGTAGCCGAACATCCTCGCGGCCGCTGCGTTCCACAGGACTATGCGCTGTGTCTCTGCGTCCGCGACGATCACCGCGTCCTGGATCCTCTCGAAGAGCCTGCCGAAGCCCAAATCCTCTGGACGCAACCGTTCACTCGTCATTACATCGCATCCCGTTTTCGAGTATGTCCTGATAGAACACAACTAACTTCCTCATGGTAACCCAGCCACCCATAGGCGATAACCGGCTGCACCACGGGCTCCCCACTCCCCTCGAGTGCTCACTCTTCGGGACAGGGTACCTGACCCTTACCCGACGGACATTACATTTCTGGTAGGGCAGCATAGCAGTCCATGCACTTCAACGCACCCCCCAGCCCCGTGCTATTCGATAGGTTCGCCGCAGCGAATGTTCATCAACTGCCGCCATATTTTGTACGGGCACAAGCAGGTTGGCGCCGTGCTAATGTTTACCGGCCCGATAAGAAAGGAGCCCCATGGCCGGAACTATGGACCTGGGACAGCAGCACGAGTCCTCAGATGAGCGTCAGACGAAGATCGTCGACGTGCTGGTCGAGGCTTTCTCCGAACTGATGGACGCTGACCCCAATGCGTTTCGCCAGAAGTTCAGGAAGATGGCCGCCGCCCCGTTCGCCTTCTATCGCGGCAGCGCATGCCTATTCTACGCCGACATGGAGAGAGAGGAGGACCGTTGGGCGGATGAGCGCACCAGCCGCGCCTGGATCCAGGGCGACCTGCACGCGGAGAACTTCGGCACCTACATGGCCGGCGACGGGGTGTTCGTCTTCGACGTCAATGACTTCGATGAGGCCTACCTGGGCCACTTCACCTGGGACATCAAGCGGATGGTCGCCAGCGTGGCCCTGCTGGCCTGGATGAAAGCCATCTCCGACGCCGACATAGCCTCCCTGATCGAGACGTACGTCCGGGCCTATATAGAGCAGGTGCGCTACTTCGTCGAGAGCGACCGCGACCATGAGTACGCGCTACGGCTGGAGACCACAGACGGTGAGATCCAGGAGATACTGCTCGAGACGCGGTTGAACACCCGTGTCGAGTTGCTCGACGATATGACCCTGATCAACGAAAGCTTCGAGCGGAGGTTCCGTCGCAGTCCAGGGGTTCGCGAGCTCGACGATGCCGAACGGTCCAGGGTGCACGCCGCCTACGAGGCGTACCTGGAGACGATCCCCGAAACGAAGCGCTTCCGGAGCCTGACCTACGAGGTGAAGGATATCGTCGGCCGCCAGGGTTTTGGCATCGGCTCGGCCGGGCTTCCCGCCTACAACATATTGGTGGAGGGCCCAACCCAGGCCCTGGAGAACGATGTGGTGATCTCGATGAAGCAGGGTAACGTCGCGGCACCCAGCCGGATCGTGCGCGACGAGCGCATCGAGCGCTACTTCAAGCATAACGGGCACCGCACGGCGGTCTCACAACGCGCGCTTCAGGCCCACGCCGACCCCTGGCTCGGCTACACCGAGATAGACGGTGTCGGCTTCGTCGTCACCGAGCTCTCACCCTACGTCGAGGACCTCGATTGGTCGGATCTCACCGAGCCCGAGCAGATGTCCCCAGTGCTCGACTACCTCGGTCGGGCGACCGCCAAGGTCCATTGTGTCGCGGACAAGGACTCAGACCCTGAAATCGTAGGCTTCCAGACCGAGGATGAGATCATCGAGGCGATCAGCGGCAACGAAGATGAGTTCGTCGAGGAGATGGTTGACTTCGGCGCCCGCTACTCCGAAATCGTCCGCGTCGACCACAGCCTGTTCGTCGACGCCTTCCGCAACGGCCAGATCCCTGGCCTGTCGGACCGATGAGACGCCGCCGTACTTAGGGCAAGTTGCAGAGAGGTCGCACCACTTTGGTAAGCATTTCAGCTTGGTTTTGCTGGAACCTGATGCTCGAAGCCTGTAGCCGCAGTTTGCAGGCGGCTGCGTCGCCTGCAAACTGGTTTAGTGGATTCGCGCTCCCCACTTTTGCGGGGACAGGGCCCGCAGGAGTGACGTATGGGAGAGCCTCGGTGTGCCTGCAGCCCAAACGGGGTCCCGTTCGTAAGGACTCGGTATCAGGAGGTCGTGTTCGTCTGCACTAGTAGTATCTGCTGTGTAATATCGTCGCTCTGCTGTAAGCGTGCCTTCTGAAACGACCTTTCCTGTGAAAACACTCATGGACCGCAAAGACTCTTCACATCTTCGATGTCCACACTACTATGTAGAGATATCACACCACTGTAGGAGGAGAGTTGGCGATTTATCCGAGAGGGGAGATGGAATTTCCTAGATTCCTTGCGGCCTGCATGGGGCGCATAGGAGGCAAAGGCAGGCTGCTCAGCCACGAACAGGATGTAGAGTTGGGCCGGGGAATATCGGATTCATGAAAAAATCCTGATTGTTCATCCGCAGAGGGTTGCAAGCGCGTATGTACCTCTGTATATTGAGTTTTGTTGGGACAATTGAATGCAGAGGAAGGTCTGAGTGGACGTCGTGCGCTTGACAGCAACAAAGGCATCAACAAACTCTGTGGAATGCTTAGGGCAGCACCGGATCTCCTCAGGAACGCTCCGAACAAACGCACCAGTTAGATACCCACAGGAAGAAGATGACATGGGGGTTGCTTGGTACCGCGGTTCTGTAGTGTGGAGTGACATCTCGAGAGCGCCTGGGCAGGGAGGTTATCAGCAATGATTCGTTCGATTATCGGTGCGAGCCTGCGGTTCTGGATGTTGCTCATCGCCATCGCGGTGGGCGTGTTGGTCGTAGGGTTCGTACAGCTCCGCAGTGCGCCCGTAGACGTGCTTCCCGAGTTCACGCCGCCTTACGTGGAAGTCCAGACCGAGGCCCTGGGGCTCTCCGCCAATGAAGTCGAACAGCTGATCACCGTTCCGCTGGAAGCAGACCTCCTGAACGGCGTAGAGGGCGTCGAGGTGATCCGCTCGGAGTCGGTTGCTGGGCTTTCAGATGTCGTGCTGGTGTTCAAACCCGGAACCGACCTCTACCAGGCACGGCAGTTGGTGCAAGAGCGGCTCATACAGGCGCATGCGTTGCCGCAGGTATCGCAACCACCCACGATGATCAATCCTATGTCGTCGGCGAGCCGGATCATGATGATCGGTATCGACCCGAACAAGCTGTCGACGATCGAGGCTGGCGTACTCTCCCACTGGGTGATCAGGCCGCGCCTGTCGGGCGTGCCTGGCGTATCTAACGTTTCCATCTGGGGCCTGCGCGACCAGCAGCTTCAGGTGCAGGTCGACCCGGCGCAGCTTCAGGCTCAAGGGGTCACGCTAAACCAGGTCGTCGAGACGACGGGCAACGCGCAGTTGGTATCGCCGCTGACTTTCCTCGAGGCCTCGACGCCCGGTACCGGCGGTTTCATCGAAACGCCCAATCAGAGGCTGCAGGTCCGCCACGTTTTCGAGAACTTCGGTACGCCGGAAGACCTTGGCAAGGTGACGGTCGAGGACACCGGCGGCCAGCTGCGTGTCGCCGATGTGGCCAACGTGGTGGAGGAGCACCAGCCGTTGATCGGTGACGCCGTCGTCGGCGGCAACGACGACCGCCTACTGCTGGTCGTGGAGAAGTTCCCCGGCGCCGACACCGTAGAGGTGACCAGCGCGGTCGAAGACGCACTAGGTGACCTGCAACCCGGCCTCTCCGGCATGAAGTTCGACGCTGACGTCTTCCAGCCGGCGAGCTACATTACGGACGCGATCGGCAATCTAAGGCTCGCGATCATCATCGCCAGCGTTCTCCTGGCACTCGTCCTCGCGGCCTTCCTGTTCTCGTTGCGCGCCACGCTGATCAGCCTCGTAACGATCCCGCTGTCTCTGATGGTGGCGGCGCTCGTGCTCTATTTCCGCGGTGAGACGTTCAACCCGATCGCATTCGCGGGGCTCGCCGTGGCCATCGCTATAATCGTCGACGACGCCGTCATAGGCGTCCACAACGTCGCTCGGCACCTGGGCGAGCATCACCAGGCCGACGAAGATGACAGGTCGACCGCAGGTGTTGTGCTCGAGGCCTTGTCCGAGGTACGAAGGCCCGCCACATATGCCGCTTTCATCGCGCTGCTCGTGATCGTGCCGGTCGTAGTCATGGAAGGTCGGCCGGGCACGTTCTTCGAGCCGCTCGCACTGTCCTACGTGCTCGCTGTGCTGGCGTCGATGGTCGTCGCCCTGACGGTCGCGCCGGCGTTGAGCATGTTGGCGTACTCCAGGGGATCGCGGGTACGCCGCGAGTCCCCGATCCTGCGGCTGCTGAACCCGCTCTACGACGGCATCCTTTCGCGACTCGTACGTGCACCGCGGGCGATGCTCATCGCTGCCGCCGCCTGCGTGGTGGTCGGCCTGGCCGCGCTGCCGTTCCTGAACACTTCGCTCGTTCCTTCGTTCAAGGACAACGACATGCTGGTCAACCTCCAGGGCCCGCCCGGTACCTCGGAGCCGAAGATGAGCGGTATGACGGCACAGCTAAGCCGCGAGCTGGGGGCGATTCCGGGGGTCGAGGACGTTGGCGGCCACGTCGGACGTGCCCTGACGGGCGATCAGATCGTCGACGTCAACTCTAGCACCCTCTCGGTCAAGATCGGCTCCGACGCCGACTATGACGCGACGGTGGCAGAGATCGAGGACGTCGTGGGCGGCCTCGATGAAACGGTCGACCGCGAGGTCGTGACCTCGTCACAGCAGGAGGTTAACGACGTCGGGACGCTCACTGACTCGGAAGCGCCGGGTTCAGGCAACAACCTCGACGTCCTTACGGGCGCGGACAAGCCCCTCGTGGTGCGCGTCTACGGACAGGGCCTCGACACCCTGCGCAGCGAGGCGGACGACGTGCGAGACATCGTGGGCGGGGTCGACGGCGTTCTCGACCCGCAGGTCGAGGCTGTGCCCGAGGAGCCGGTCCTTGCGATCGAGACGGACCTCGCAAGGGCGGAACCGTATGGAATCAAGCCGGGCGACGTCCGCCGGGCGTCGGCCATGTTGTTGCAGGGTGTCGTGGTCGGCAACATCTTCGGTGAGCAGAAGGTGTTCGAGGTCGTCGTGAAGGGCGTGCCCAAGGTGCGCGAGAGCGTGGAGAACGTTCGCAACGTGCTGATCGACACGCCGGATGGCGGTCATGTACGACTGGAACAGGTGGCCGACGTGAGCATCAAGCCCTCGCCGGCCGTCATCAAGCGTGACGCCGCCCAGCGCTACGTTGACGTCGAAGCCAACATCACCGGCCGCAGCCTCGACGCCGTGGCCACCGACGTCGAAGAGCGCCTCGCGGACAGCCAGTTCCCACTGGAATACCACGCCGAGGTGCTCGGGCAGACCACGACGGCCCAGGAGATCAACCTGTGGCGGGTTGTGGGCTTCAGCATCGCCGCCTTGATCACCATCTTCTTGCTCTTCCAGGCCGCTTTCAGGAGCTGGCGCCTGGCGGGGCTGGCCTTCCTCACCCTGCCGGTGGCTCTCGTCGGCGGAGTGTTGGCGGCGCTCATCGACGGCGCTACGCTCTCGCTCGGCGCGCTGATCGCGTTCCTGGCGCTGCTTGGCATCGCCGCCCGCAACGGCGTCATGCTGATCGATCGCTTACAGCGACTCCGGCTCGACGAGGCCTTCGGCGCCGAGCTCATCCGGCGCGGGGCACAGGAGAGGTTCGCGCCGACGTTGACCGTTGCGGTGGCGACGGCTGCAGTGGTGTTGCCGTTCGTGATCCTGGGCAACGTCGCCGGTCTGGAGATCGTCAACCCGATGGCGATCGTGATGCTGGGCGGTTTGCTCACCTCCACGTTACTCGCCCTCTTCGTGCTACCGGTCCTGTACCTGAGCTTCGGCGGCGGCGCGGAGCCCGAACCGCTAGCCGAAACGCCCGGGCCCCACGGTGCCGCGACCGAGCCGGTGGCTGGCGACCGAGAGGTCGCTCCCCAGCCCGCGCGCTCACGCCAGTTCGAGAGAGCACCCGGGCGGGCCAACGCGGCGGCTTACCAGGAGGGCGAAGGCGGTTCTCAGGGAAAGCGCGGCGAGTAATGAAAGGGTTAGGAATCAACCTCAAGTGCAGGCGGCAGCTGCGTGCCGCCTGCGCGGGTCTAGTGCTGATCGCCGGCGTAGCTTCGCTCTCCGCGTGCGGCGAGGCAAGCTCGGGCTACGACTACGAGACGGCGAGCCATCACGATCCCGCCGAGCTCGAGCCGATCAAGGGAACGGACATCAACCGCGTAATAGTCGACGCCGAAGGGGTGGAGCGAGCCGGCATCCAGACGGCCCCGGTTCGTCAGAACGGCCAAGGGATGGTCATACCCTATAGCGCCGTCATCTACGACTCCCATGGCAAGACGTGGGCTTACACGTCTCCTGAGCCGCGGACTTATGTGCGGCAGAACATCGTTATCGACCACGTGGACGGTGATAGCGTCATGCTCTCCGACGGCCCACCCGCCGGTACGGAGGTCGTGACGACCGGGGCCGCCGAGGTGTACGGCACCGAGTTCGAGGTCGCACATTGAAAGGTAGGGATTGCTGATGCGTTGGATCGTTGGATCGAGCTTACGGTTCCGGTGGCTAGTAATCTTCGCCGCGGCGGCGCTGATAGTCTTCGGCATCGGCGAGACTCGTAACGCGGACGTAGACGTCTTCCCCGAATTCGCTCCGCCCCAGGTGGAGATCCAGACCATCGCCATCGGTAACTCTTCGGAGCAGGTCGAAGAGCTGATCACCGTCCCGCTGGAGGACCAGCTAAACGGGATCCCTGGGCTCGAGGAGATGCGCTCCAAGTCGGTCGCCGACCTCTCGCAGATCCAGCTCATCTTCAGCAGGGACTCCGACCCGTACAAGTCGCGGCAGTTGGTGCAGGAGCGCCTGTCGGCGGCGGCACCCACTTTGCCGACCTGGGCGAGTCCGCCTTTCATGATGCCTCCGCTGTCGTCGACAGCCCGGGTCATGAAGATCGGGATCACGTCGGAGCAGCTGAACATGAGAGAGATGTCTCTGGTCGCCTACTGGAAGATCAGGCAGGAGTTGCTGCGCGTGGACGGCGTGGCGAACGTGATGATCTACGGTGAGCAACTCCAACAGCAGCAGGTGTACGTGGACCCGAGGAAGCTAGCCGAAAACGGTGTCTCCCTGGAGCAGGTGATGGACCAAACGGCGGATTCCCTGGATGCCGGGCTTTTGCGCTACTCAGAAGGCGCGGTGATCGGGACCGGCGGTTTCGTCCAGGCAGACGGCCAGAGGCTCGACGTGCGCAACGTGTTGCCTATCGTCGGGCCTGACGACCTCGCCAAGATACCGCTCGAGGGAAGAGACGGTACGAACTTGCGCCTCGAGGACGTGGCGAGCGTGGGCTATGGTCACCAGCCGCTGATCGGTGACGCCGTCATCGACGATGGTCGCGGCCTGATGCTGATCGTTCAGAAGTTCCCGAACGCCAATACGCTCGAGGTGACTCGGGGCATCGAAGAGACGGTCGACGACATGCGCCCTGGCCTTCCCGGCATGGAGCTGGACACGACAATCTTCAGGCCTGCTACCTTCATCGAGCAGGCGTTCGGCAACCTCACGAGGGCGCTGCTGCTCGGCGTTTTGCTCGTGATCTTGATCCTGGCCGCCTTCCTCTTCGAGTGGCGCACCGCGTTTATCAGCCTGATCGCGATTCCGCTGTCTCTGCTCGCGGCTATTCTCGTGCTCCAAGCGTTGGGGGCCGTTATCAACGTGATGATCCTGGCTGGGCTCGTCGTCGCCATCGGTGTCGTCGTGGACGACGCGATCATCGACGTGGAGAACGTCGTGCGACGATTGCGCCAAGAACGGAGCGAGGGTACCGGCAGGTCGATGATCGCCATAGTGCTCGAAGCATCGGTGGAGGTGCGCACGGCGATCACCTACGCGACGCTGATCAACGTCATCGCGGTCGTGCCGGTCTTTTTCCTGGAAGGCCTCTCCGGTGCTTTCTTCAAGCCGCTCGTGCTCTCGTACGGGATTGCGGTACTCGTGTCGATGATCGTGGCTTTGACCGTCACGCCGGCGTTGTGCCTGATCATGTTGTCGAGAGGGCACAGGCACCAGGAATCCCCCCTGCTACGGGTGCTCAAGCGCGGCTACGGCGCCGTTCTCGCGCGTGTGGTCCGCACCCCGAGTCCCGCGATCGTTACCGTGGCGGTCGTCATGCTGGCCGGCGCCGTGGTGGCGCCAACGCTCGGGACGATCCTGCTTCCGAATTTCAAGGAGAGGGACTTCCTCATGCACTGGTTGGCGAAGCCAGGCACCTCGCAACCGGAAGAGTTTCGGATCTCGGTTCGGGCCTGTAAGGACCTACAGGAGATCCCTGGCGTGCGCAACTGCGGGTCGCACATAGGGCAGGCTTTCCAGTCCGACGAGCCCTACGGCGTGGATTTCGGCGAGAACTGGGTCAGCATCAATCCCGCGGTCGACTATGACAAGGCTCTGGCCAACGTGTCGAAGACGGTCGATGCCTACCCGGGGCTCTACAGGGATGTCCAGACATACCTTAGAGAAAGGGTCAGGGAGGTGCTTACGGGCACGAGCGAAGCCATCGTCGTGCGCATCTATGGCCCCGAACTCGATGTGCTTTACACTAAAGCAGACGAGATCTCAAGCGAGATGCAGGGCATACCCGGCCTCATCGACGCGCACGCCGACCTCGCGGAGGACATACCGCAAACGGAGGTTGAGGTGGACCTCGCAGCGGCGCAAGCCCACGGCCTCAAGCCGGGCGACGTGCGTCGGCAGGCCTCCACACTGGTCGCGAGCGAGGAAGTCGGCGACATCTTCAGGGGCGGCAAGGCGTACGACGTGCACGTGTGGAGCACGCCCGAGACCCGCAACAGCGTGAGCGACTTGCGCCAGCTTCCGATCGACACGCCCGGAGGTGAGCAGATTACACTGGAGCAGGTGGCGGACGTTCGCCTCGCGCCGACCCCCAACGCCATAGAGCGCGTGGATCAGTCGCGCCGGATCGACGTCGGCGCCAACGTGGAGGGACGAGATCTCGGCTCCGCCGTGGGCGCCGTCGAGGATCGCATTGCGGGGGTCGAGTTGCCGCCTGAGTACCACATGGAGGTGCTCGGAGAGTCCAGCGAGCTGGCCGCCGCGCAGAATAGCCTGCTGATCTACGGGGGCGCCGCAGCGCTCGCGATCCTGTTCCTCCTGCAGGCTTCCTTCGGGAGTATGCGTCTGGCTCTCCTGCTCTTCCTTACCTTGCCGATGGCGCTGGTGGGCGGGGTGCTCGCGGTGTGGATGGGCGACGGCATCCTGTCGCTCGGCTCGCTGATCGGGTTCCTGACCGTGTTCGGCATCGCGGCGCGAAACGGGATCCTGATGATCAGCCACTTCCAGCACCTCGAGCGCGAAGAGGGCGAGGAGTTCGGGCCTGCGCTCGTCTTGCGCGGGGCGAAGGAGCGGCTCGCGCCGATCCTGATGACCGCAGGGGCTACAGGGCTGGCGCTCGTGCCGCTGGCCGTTGCTGGCAGCGTTGCCGGCCATGAGATCGAGCACCCGATGGCGATCGTCATTCTGGGCGGGCTCGTCACCTCGACGCTTTTGAACCTGTTCGTCCTGCCGTCTCTGTACCTCCGCTTCGGGAAGAGCAGGAGTGCGAGGACAGTGTGAGCGTACATAGGGTCTGAAATGCGCAACCTACACTTCGCCGCCGCTTTTAGCTCTTTGTTGGTAGTGCTCTCGGCGGTGGCTTGCACTGGAGCCAGGTCGGGATCGGGCACGGACGAGGCCTCCGACCAGAACCACTCTGGGCATTTGAGCACTGTGAGCGCGAAGGACTTCGACCGCACCAACTTCGACAATTCGACCAGGGTAGACAACTTGTGGTTCCCTCTGGAGCCGGGGGCACATTCCGTCTTCGAGGGCTCCGCCATAGACGATGGCGAGCGGATTACCCGCCGCGTGGTGACAACCGTTACCGACCTTACCAAAGAGATAAACGGCGTCAATAGCATTCTCGTCTGGGAGAGGGACTACAACGAAGGCGAGCTGGTGGAGTCGGAGCTCGGCTTCTTTGCCCAGGACAAAGACGGCAACGTCTGGCACATGGGTGAGTACCCCGAGGAGTACGAGGAGGGTGAGTTCGACAAGGCTCCTGGTTGGCTAGCCGGCTCAAAAGGCGCGACAGCGGGGATCGCCATGAGGGCAGAGCCGCGGCCTGGCACCCCCGGCTACGCCCAAGGATATGCTCCGCCCCCCATAAACTGGATCGACCGGGGGAGGGTATACAAGGTGGGCCAGAAGACCTGTGTGCCCGTGGATTGCTACGAGGACGTTCTCGTGATTGAGGAGTTTGAGCGGAACAAGCCAGGCGCCTACCAGCTCAAGTACTACGCACCAGGCGTTGGCGATATTCGAGTGGGCTGGCGGGGACCAGAAGAAGAGGAGAAAGAGGGCTTGGACCTGGTCAAAGACGAGCGCCTCGGCCCGGAAGCGCTGGGGAAGGCCCGCGCGGACGCGCTCAAACTGGAGAAGCGCGCCTACGAGATCAAGGACTACTACGGTAAGACACAGCCAGCGAAACCCACACTTTGAGACGGGTCAGCCAGTTCGTCAGGCGTCCCCGGTCGAGGGGTGAGCAGCAGCCGCGCCCGACAGCAGAGCACACACTCCGGGTGGGACAATACTGCCGCAAAGCTTATGGAGCGGAGTTGCAAGCGAGAAGACCATACACCGCGACGATGTGACCCTCAGTAACTGCGAGAGAGCCTTCGGCCCTCGCCGGGGTGACATCTAGAGCAAGTTGCAAAGGGGTGCACCCCTTTGCAAGCACTTCAGCTGGTCAGCAAGTCAGCATTTCAGCTCTTTGAAGCCAACCAGCGCATACGGGCTTACTACCGCTGACACTGGATTCCCGCTTTCGTGGGAATGACGCTTGCGGGAGGGCTTTGTGTGCCCGTATCCCGAACGCGCGCTCGTTCGAACGGACTCGGATAACCTCCTAGGAGAGCGCTATCTTTGTACTACCCAGGCGGCGATCTGGGATCATGAAGAGAATCCAAGCTTCTTGAGGATCTTGCCGATGTGGTTTTCGACGGTGCGCCCGGAGATCGAGAGCTCTTGCCGATACAGCGCCAGGCTCGCTCAGAGGTCCTCCGCCACTCTTGAGTAGTCGCCCTGCCTCCGTGCCAGATCCCCCAGGGCTAGCAACGCCGTGGCTTTGAGGCTAGAGGGAGCAGCCTCTGCCCTGGATAAGCTTGTGCTCAGCCAGCGCCGGCCTTCGCTAAAGTGGCCCCGAACGCCCCAGAACTGCCACAGGGCGCCCCCGATCCGCAGCGCCGATCCTGAGTCCCCAGCTTCGAGCGACCACGAGAGGGCAGCGCTCAGGTTGTCGTGCTCTACCTCGAACCAGGCTCGGCACCGGAAGCACCCCTTACAATGCAGCCACGAGCTCCTCAACACTAAACCCCGACCTACTGATGAGCCCCGCGCAAGGTGCCGGGAGCAAGATCCTTGCCGTGATGCACAGGCACGGTGAGCGAGGTACGTCCCGAACACTTCATGCGGACGTGCGAACCATTTTGGCGAACAGTTCTGTACCCAAGTCGTTCGAAAGCTCTGACGGCTTCCCTGCCCGTGCAACTGGGAAGCCCTGGCAAGAAACTAGACGACTAGCTCTATGTCGCGAACCTCTACAGAGTGGGGCGCGTCCGAAGGGGGAAGCTCTTCACCTTCCTCAAGCATAGAGTCGAGGGTAAAGCGCATGGCCGCTCCCATGTTCTCGAAAGCCTCGTCTACGGTATCTCCCTGCTCTACTACACCAGGCAGCGCGGACGCGGTGGCGATGTACACACCGGTTTCGTCCTGCTCGATGAGCACCTTATAACGCCTCGACATGAGCCGCGTCCTTCCTGTTGCCCCCTACTACCCAATCAAAGTATAGCCAAATATCACGCTCGGCGTAGAAGTGTCAAGACCCTTTTTGTGCAGAAGCCTTTGGGCATGGAGTTTGTGTGCAAGGCCGAATGCGGCTTTGCGAAAACCTACCCTATGCTGCGATGAGCCACGAGACGATACCGGCGATCACGACGAGAATCGAGTACTGGCCCACTAGCTTTCTATACTCCAGCCTCGAGATCTCCGAATCGGGCACCTGCTCGCCCACCTTCTTGATCGTCTCATGTGAGACGATGCTAAGTTCCGCGATCGAGATCTCCACCCTGCCACCTTGGCGCAAGGCATGAGCGGTTGGCTGAGGTGCACGGTCGCCTCCCCAATTCGCAACGTATCGCCCACCTTGGTTTCGATAGCTCCCGAGACGGTGAGGCCGCTCCTGCATCTGCTTGAGTCGGACTCGTCCCACTGACCTCATATACTTCTTCTCCTGTGTAGGTGGGATCGGAGAGTAAAGTGGTATGCTAGCCGCTCCTGGGTGTGCTCATCTCGATTCACTCTGTACCGGCGCCCATGTGGTCCCCTTCCCTATCCGGTCGAGCTCTTGTTAATAATATATGTAGCAGCGCTATATGAGAGCAGGGTGAGAATCGGCTGAGAAGCGGCTGAGATTTGTGGAGGCTTGCGAGAATTCCATACTTCTACGAGGTTGGGTGCATAGAGAAGAAGCGGGAGGCCCCCTTGAGAAGGAGCCCCCCGACTAGTCTTGCCCTACGGCTCGGTGTTGGTGCAGAGGTTCTTGTTCGTCCAGGTGTAGGAGGTTCCGCTCTTAGTGAGGTCACCCACGTACCAGAACTGATTGGTGCCGCACGTGGATGGCACCGCCTTCAAGCCCCCGCCTAGCGACGCCGCGCCGTTGTACATTTGCACTGAAGCTTGCGAACCGTTCCAGGAGGGATTCCACTGGGTTCCGGCCGGGTCCGGCCACTTGTTGGCTATGACCTTGTAGGTGCCGTTGGCCGCTTCACTTCCTAAGACCACCGTTTCCACTGGATCGCCGTCGGCCCAGGAGTCGCGGGGAGCGAAGACATTGTTGCCGTCTGATTGCTTCAGCGCAAGGTTGAACTCCCAACCGTTGCAGGTGTCCACGCAGCCTGGGGTATCGTTTATGGGATGGAAGGTCTTCCAGTCTATGGTGACGGTGGCGTTCCCGGTGGGCCTTGCCTGGGGCAGCGCGTCGGTGGACGGCCCTGCCACCGCCCCGGAGGTGATGCTGATGGGCTTCCTCAGCGTCGCGCTCACGTAGCCGGTCCCACCAGTGACCTTGAGTGTCCTGGCGGTGCCTGCCGTTAGCCCCGTCATCTCGTAGAAACCGCCCCCCGGGTTGGCGAGGTCGGACTTGAGCAGGGTGGTTCCCGAGAAGAGCTTAGCAATGGGTTCCGTAGCGGCAGCTGTATTGCCCGTTGCGGG
Source organism: uncultured Rubrobacteraceae bacterium (assembly GCA_902806095.1). Classification (GTDB taxonomy): domain Bacteria; phylum Actinomycetota; class Rubrobacteria; order Rubrobacterales; family Rubrobacteraceae; genus Rubrobacter_D. The sequence goes on along the minus strand of CADCVF010000065.1, from coordinate 4,295 downwards.
GTCGAGCAGCTGGCCGACGATGGCGGTCTCGGAGGTGCCAAGGAGCGCCTTCCTCACGTCCAGACGAGGTGTGGAGGCAGCGAAACCGCAACTTGTGGTCGCTCCGGTGCTAACCAGCGTATTTACGACCTGGTCCGTGGTGAGGCTCGGAGTCTTACCCCACACTAAGGCTGCAGCTCCGGCCACCATAGGCGCCGCCATGGAGGTGCCACTTGCGTAGCGGGCGCCGTTATTGCGGTCGAGGGAGAAAATGTCGTCGCCTGGGGCGGCTATGTTATAGAACGTCGGGTTGGAGGCCGGGCTGAAGTTCGAGAAGTGGGCCCGGCAGTCGTTCTCCTGGGTGGCAGTTACCCTGAGGGCGGTGTTGGGATCTGAGCCCGGGTAAGATGGGGTGACGCTGGTGTTGGAGTTGCCAGCAGAAGCAACCAGGATCTTGCCGGCGGCCTTGATGGCGGCCACCTCCTCTGCGATCACCTGTCCCCTTGGGGTTGCGGGGCCAGCGTAGCCGCCTAGGCTCGCATTGATAACCTGTGTCGCCGGGGTAGTGTTCGCGCGGCGCGCGTAAGCCAAACCGTGGGCCAAGTCAAAGTCAGTGCCGAAGTTGCTGGAGTTGAGGACCTTGATAGCGAGTATCTTGGAATCAGGAGAGACGCCCTCCCCGGCCTGCCCGTTGTCCGTCGTAGCCGCCGCTATGCCCGCCACGTGCGTTCCGTGCCCTACGTCGTCCATGGGGTCGAAGTCGTTGTTTACGTAGTCGGGTCCCTTGATGACCTTCCCTGAGAGATCTGGGTGGTTGTAGTCAACTCCACTATCCACCACCGCTATGGTGGGTGGCGCTGAAGCAAGAGTGCCAAGGGCAGCCGTCTTACGGATGACGGTGTGGTGCCACTGCAAGGGCACTGACGGGTCGAAGGAGGAGACCTCATGCCCCTCCACGATGCCGTTGCGCTCTACGTACTGCACATCAGGGCGCTTGGCAAGCCCGTCTGCGGCAGCCTGCGCCGCTTGCTCGGTGGGGAACTTCAGCAGCACGGCACGGTTCTTAGGGTCGTCGAGGCGTTCAACCACACGCCCTCCAGAGGCTTGTGCGGCCTGCTCGAGGCCCTGGGTGCTGTTGGTCACACCTTCATTGAAACCAACGACCCGCTCTGCGGGCACTGATTTCCTTTCCGAGCTCTGGTCTGGCTTGGACGCGCTCCACGGCTCTGCTGAGGACTCCGGGCCTTGCGAGGGGGGAGCCTGCCCTTGCTGGCCCACGGCTGCCCCCGAGGCTGATAGCAGCACCCCCACCATGAGTGCTAGCGCCAGCGTCAAGAGTATACGCTTCATAACGTGCTACCTCCTCGTTCGTGCAACCCCCGGTGGGTTGCTTCCTAAAGCACTATAGAAGCGTCCACTTAGCTGGCACTTAGCTGGAGGACCCGAAAGCATAGGTGTTTCCACCTATCTTTGATCACATTCGGACAAAAACGGCTCGCTAGGTCCCCAGCGAACCTCGGAGCTAGAACCCTGCCTCATCTCCTAGGGGAAGGCTATCTTTGTGCTACCCAGGCGGCGATCCGGGATCGTGAAGAGAACCCAAGCTTCTTGAAGATCTTGCCGATGTGGTTTTCGACGGTACGCCCGGAGATCGAGAGCTCTTGAGCTATCCGGCGGTTGGTCAGCCCTCGGGCGACGAGAAGCGCAACCTCTTGCTCGCGGGCGGTTAGCCTTTCGGTCGGTTCGTGGTGTGGTGGCTGCTGCTCGGGCACAGCGACGAGCGTGGGAGCATCCTGCTCCTCTTCTTCCGAGAGGGCATACTCGACGGCCTGCTCCTCTGTCATTGCGCGCCCTTCCTCCCAGGCGGCTTGGAAGGCCGCCTCGTCAAGCCAAGAGCGGGCGGCCTCCAAGAAGGGTTCTAACACTCTCTTGTCGTCGGGTGGCTGGGAAAAGCCTGAGGCCTCGCGCAGAACCTCCGCAGCACCCCACAGCCGTGCCGCCTTGCCAACGTATCCCTGCTGGCCGCATGCTGCGGCCAGAGCGTCCAAGGCCCAGGTAAGCACTTGGTGATCCAAGCTCTCCTCGCTTAGCCTCAGGCTCTGCGAGGAGAGCTTCGCCGCCCGTGCGTAGTCCCCCGGCACAGCGCCACAAGCCCAAGGTTGTTGAGTGATTGGACCTGCCCCTTCCGGTTTCCGGTGGACCGGGTCGTTTCCAGAGTCGCCTCAAAGAGCGTCTGGGCGCGCTCGTAGTCTCCGCCGAGCATCGCCGTTACCGCGAGATATTGGCTCGCAAAGGCGGCCGCGGAAGTATCTCCGCCCTTCCTCGCTATGGCAAGGCTCTCCTCACCAAGGGCTCTTGCCCGCTCCAGATCGCCCCGGCACGCTGCCATGTATGCGAGGTAGCTCAGCGCGGTGGCAGTATCCCGTATACTTCCGGACTCTCGGATCAGCGGCAGGCCCTCTTCGTGCAACGCCTCTGCCCTCTCCCAATCTCCTAGCTCAAAAAAAGTGTGTCCCAAGGAACGGAGGCAGTTCGCCGCACCCCGCTTGTCTCCGACTTGCCTGTAGAGGGCCAAAGCATCTTCGAGGCGCTCTATCGCCAGCTCAAGATCGCCCAGCACGGCCGTGAAGAACCCCGCCCCGAACAAAGTGTTCGCCCGCACCTGCTGTGGGGCCGAGTCTCCCCTCTTCAAACCCTCTTCGTACCAGCGTCTGCCCTCACTATAGTGGCTGCGCATCACCCAGAATAACCGCAGCGCCCCCGCAAGCCGAAGACCGAGCTCGGCTTGCCTACCTTCGAGCGCCCACGAAAGGGCGGCCCGCAGGTTGTCGTGCTCGGACTCAAGTCGGTCCATCCACCGTGTCTGATCCGCTCCCTCAAGCTCGGGCTCAGCCTCTTGCGCAAGCGCCAGGTAGTACCCGGCGTGGCGCTCCCGGACCCGCTCCACCTTCCCGCTCTCCTGCAGGCGTTCCTGGCTGTACTGGCGCACGGGCTCCAGCATCCTGAAGCGCGGCACCCCCTCCTCCCCCGGCGAAGCCTCGACCACCACCAGCGACTTGTTCACGAGCCCAGAGAGCAACTCCAACACGTCGTCTTGATCAACGCCGTCGCCCGAGCACACCTCTTCTGCTGCCTCGAGAGTCCATCCCCCGGCGAACACCGAAAGCCGACGGAACAGCGCCTGCTCGACCTTACCAAGCAGCTCGTAGCTCCACTCCAGCGTGGCCCGCAGGGTCCGGTGGCGGGGGTCGGCCGTCCGGCCGTCGGTGAGGAGCTTGAGGAAATCTTCGAGTCTCGAGGCGAGCTGCTCTGCCGAGAGCACCTCCAACCGCCCGGCGGCCAGCTCGATGGCTAGCGGGATGCCCTCCAAGCGTCTACATACCTGCGCCACCGCCTGCCCGTTACGGAAGGTCAACTCGAAGGAGGGATCGCGCCGGCTGGCCCTTTCCACGAACAGCCGAACCGACTCGTAACCCTCCAGCTCCTGGGACGTGTACGCTTCTTCTTGGCGGGAATCGGGCACCGTAAGGGAGGGCACCACCCAGTTCATCTCGCCCGCGGTGTTGAGCGGCTGCCGGCTGGTCGCAAGCACCCGCAAGCCCGGGCAGGAATCGAGGAGGGCGTCCACCAGGCCGACCACGGCCTCCACGAGGTGCTCGCAGTTGTCCACCACAAGGAGCATCTTCCTCGAGCGCAAGGCGTCCCCTAGCGTCTCGAGGAGCGGGCGGGCGGGCTGCTCGGGCACCCCCAAAGCGTGGGCTACCGCCTGCGGTACCAGTTCTGCTTCAGGGAGCGGGGCGAGATCTACCAGCCACGGCCCTTCCGGGTAGGCGCCCACCAGCTCCCTGGTCACCTTGAGCGCCAGGCGCGTCTTTCCGCAGCCTCCCGCCCCCGTGAGGGTAAGCAGCCTCGTCATGGCCAACAGCCGCTTTACCTCAAGCGCCTCGCGCTCGCGCCCTATGAAGCTGGTGCGCTCCGGGGGCAGGTTGTGCCTCCTGGCGCCTTGCGCAGGGGAAAGAGCCTCTCCTTCTTGCGGCGGGATGCCAGTAACGGGCAAATCGGCCGGCGGGAAGGTCCCAGCCCAGATCTCCTGCTGCAGACGCGTGGTGGACGCCTCAGGCTCTCTCCCGAACTCCTTATAGAGGACTCCCATAAGCCGCTCGTAGTGCCCTAGGGCCTCCCTTCGTCTTCCCGAGAGGGCATACAGGCGCATAAGCCTCACGTGCGCCCCTTCGTGGGTAGCATCTTCGGCAACCACCCTGCTCAACGCTGCGATGCCAAGCTCAAACTCCTTACGCTCCTCGTAGAGCGCGGCC
>CADCVF010000064.1 GCA_902806095.1 uncultured Rubrobacteraceae bacterium | reverse complement strand
TGGTTTAAGCTCTCGTCCCTGGTCAATCGTCTAAATGCTCGGTCTTGTACACCTTCTTCATGGAAGCGCCGCTCTTCTGCATAAGAGAAATCAGGATTGTCTTGGTAACGGTAATTGTTCGGGTCGAGAAGCAACTGACTATAAGATAGCCTGTCTTCTCTAAAGCTAGACATTCATCACCTCCGGGTCAGAAGACGCAAATAAGAGTGAAGATCACTGTGTGTAGAGTAAGCTACTTCTAAGCCTCCGTCACCCCGCCTTCAGCAACCTGTCCAGCTCTTGTTCAGATGGTTCAATTTCTTCGCCGACTGCCTCGCGAACGGACTTGAATCTCAGGATTATCGCTTACAGGGTGGCGTGATCTTAGGTATTGTGGGGAAGTGGCGCCAGTTGAAGGTTGCGAGATCCGCGCTGTTCTCTTCGGAGGTCGCGCCGAGCAGAGCGTCTTCGCTGTCAAACGCTTTCGGGGTACACTTTTCGATCTACTTGACAGGCGGAACACCCAAATCCTTGCAGATCTTGTTGGCCAACACGTTACTGATTTCGGTGTGGCGAGGGACGGCAGACCTGCGATTCTGTGCCGGGTTGTGCCACCAGGAGTGATTTCCGCCTTCTCGAAGAAGCTCGCAGCCGTTAGCGCGCAGGTGACGCAGCAGCTGGCGGCGCTTCATAAGGCAATGCGTTCTTCCTCAAACTGCTCGCCAGCGGCGGTAAGCGCATCTTGACGGTTGAACTCAATCGCTTCGGCGAGGACCTCTCGGAGGCTTGCCACAAGATCAGCTCTAGTGCGTTCCTGGCAATTGACGCCAGGCACCTCTTCAATCCAGCCGATCCACCAATCGCCGTCCTGCTTCAGGACTGCAGTGTACTCTGTACTCATTGGCAAAGTGTACGATGGCCGCTGTCCCTTGTCATCAAGTCTCCTGGATCGGTCGTGGTACGCTCGGACTCAACTCGTGCCACATTGCCTACTCTTACGCCTCTACCTTCAGAGATCTACTTATCATAGCTCCCGTGTGACGCTACGCCGCAACGCAGTCTCTACGTCCTGCCCTCCAGGACATCGTAGACTTCATCGCGCTCCACACGCTCGGTCTGGCGTACTTCTCGAATAGCCTCTGCAAAAGCAAAATCTTCCAGCACCTTGGCCAAGACTTCATGTAGCAGCTCTCGCTGCTCGTGCAACGTTTCGGCTAGCGCCTCTTTCAGGGCCTGCTTCACTGCTTCGTTCATGGGATCGGCCTGTGTCATCGCCTCGTTCCGAAGGTGTCTACTCAATGATACCGTACCGCTCCTGAGCTTCCGTTATCTTGCTAGTGTCGAGTAGCCGATTCAACTACTCGCTCGAGTCCTCCACAACTTCGCTGTCGTCCTCGCGGTGGCGCTCGCGCGATTACGCGAAGATCTCCCGAATTGCGAGCTCGAAACCGGGCACGACGTCTCCACCGGCCAGGACGTCGGCTTCGGCGAGGGCGGTGATGTCGCTCGGTGACTTGTACACGGTGGCCGAACGCTGGCGGGGGTTGATCACGACAACCATCTTCGTACCGGCGTCGAGCCAGGCGAAGACCTTCTCCTCGACGTCGGTATAGGTGTCGCCGGGTGAGACTACCTCGACCGCCAGATCCGGGGCTTCAGGCCAGAACCCCTCGACCTTGCCTACCGCTTCGACGCGGGCCCGGCTTACGAAAGCCACGTCCGGCGCTCGCACGGTGTCAGGATCGCTGGAAAGCCGGAAACCAGTCTCGGCGCGGCGTACACGGTCCCGAGGCGGTTCTCTTCAACGTACTGTGCCAGGCGGCCAGGCGACTCTCATTGCCACGCGCCCGTGCACGTTTTCCGCAGGGTTCATACGCCGCAATTCTCCCTGCACGAGCTCGTAGCGGAACCCGTCGTCGGACATGTGCAACAACTCATCGGCGGTAATATGCTGGCGAACGATATCCATGATCTCATTCTAGCAATAGCGGAACATCAGTGACGTCTGGTGCGGTAAGTTCTGGGCCTCTGTGATCCTGTGCGCTTCGAGAGATGATCAGGCTCTTTTTCGACCATCTAGCCAGTCTGTTCCAGCCTGTCAGAGATCCACTGGTTCAGGCTCTTGCCTTCCTTCCGCGCACGCGTGTACACTTCGCGGTGCAGATGCGGCGATAGTCGGAGCATCAAGTGCCCTGAGAACGGTTTGTCGGGCTCTTCACCGCGCTCTTCGCAGAACTCCAGGTAGTCGTCTACTGAGTCCTGAAACTCCCTCTCCAGCTCATCGACGCTCGTACCCTGGAAGGTGATCACGTCGCGCAGGTCGATTACCTCTCCGTGGAACAACCCTGCCTCGTCATCGAACTCGACGTGCCCCGTGTATCCCTTGTGCCTCAGCATGACCTTACTCCTCCGGCTCGACCCCAGCCTCCACCAGGAACCTCTGCACCGACCTTAGAGCCCCCTTGTCCGTCTCTTTACGCGGATGTGGACGATGAAACACCGCCCGCGCGCCGTTCAAGTAGACGCGGACCCGAGAACCCCGTCCTTCACTGATCTCCGCCTCCAGCGCTCCGAGCAGCTTCTCCACGTCAGCCCAGGCCACATCCGAACGTACCGGTTTCTCAAACACAGCCCGAAGCGTCTTACGATGCCTGTTACTGAGCTTCATAGTATCATAATATGATACTATCAGAACACCGTCTCTGCGCCGGTCGTCTGTGTTACGCCTCAGTCATCTTGCGTGCGTCCAATAACCTGTCGAGATCTTCTTCGGAGAGGTCTGTGCTTTCGCGGGCTACTTCGCGGATGGTCTTGCCTGTCTTGTAGGCCTGTTTGGAGATCTCGGCCGCTTTGTCGTAGCCGACCTCGGGGGCGAGGGCCGTTGCCAGCATGAGGCCCTGCTCGACGAGATCCGGCCCTCGCTCCGTCGCCTGGAGGCCAGAGACGCACTGGTCTGCGAGATTTGCCGAGGCGGAGCCCAGTATCTCTATGCTCTGGATCAGGTTGTACGAGATAACAGGAAGCATGACGTTTAGCTCGAAGTTGCCGCTCTGTCCGGCGAGGGCGATGGTGGCGTCGTTGCCTATTACCTGCGCGGCGACCATGGTGGCGCTCTCTGCGATCACGGGGTTCACCTTGCCAGGCATGATGGATGAGCCAGGCTGCACTTCAGGCAATGCTATCTCGGCGAGGTTGGCGCGCGGCCCAGCCCCGAGCCAGCGGATGTCGTTGGAGATCTTCAGCAGGCTCACGGCGACGGTCTTCAAGGCGCCGCTGGCGAAAACTGCCGCGTCCATCGCGCTCTGGGCCTGGAAGTGATTCTCCGTCTCGCGTACCTCGATACCGAAGCGGGCGCTGAGCCTCTCGCAGACTCTGGAAGCGAAATCGGGGTGGGTGTTGACGCCGGTGCCGACGGCGGTACCACCGAGGGCGACCTCTCCGAGGTCCCCAACGGTTTTGTCGACGCGCTGCATGCCGCGTTCGATCTGGCCCGAGTAGCCCCTGAACTCCTGGCCGAGACGGATCGGGGTGGCGTCCTGCAGGTGCGTCCTCCCCGTCTTGACGACGCCATCGAACTCGCTGGCCTTCGCGTCGAGCGCGTCCTGGAGCTTGCGCAGGCCGGGGAGGAGGTCTTCTTCGATGGCGACGAGTGCGGAGAGGTGGATGGCGGTCGGGATGACATCGTTTGAGGACTGGCCCTGGTTGACGTGGTCGTTGGGGTGGGCCGGGCTCTTGGAGCCAAGCTCGCCTTCCAGGATCTGGATGGCCCGGTTGGAGATGACCTCGTTGGCGTTCATGTTCGTGGAGGTGCCGCTCCCGGTCTGGAAGATGTCCAGCACGAACTGGTTGTCGAGCCTTCCCTCGACGACCTCCTCCGCCGCCTCCACGATGGCATCCTTGAGTTCGTCCTCGAGTAACCCCAGCTCGTTGTTCACGACGGCGGCTTCGAGTTTTATGGCGCCGAGAGCCTGGATGAACCGTCTCTGGAAGCGGAGGTCGCTTACGGGGAAGTTATCCAAGGCGCGGCGGGTCTGGGCTCCGAAGAGGGCCTCGCGGGGAACCTCGACCTCCCCCATCGAGTCACGTTCTACGCGGTGCGGTCTCTCATGCCCTTCCATGTAAAGCCTCCTATCAGCGCGATTACTTCCGCCTCATATAGTCATATAATCCGTGGTGCAACGGTCGCATTATACGAGAGGTGATGTCTTGGATTCTCTACAGCACGCGCTGAAGGAGTGGGCGGTCGCCGTAAGGGCGCTGGAGCGCGGAGAGACGGCACTAGTGGTCAGGAAGGGCGGTATAAGGGAGAAAGCCTTCGCCGTGCCCCGGACGCGCTTCTTGCTCCTCCCCGGCTACGAGCACCAGAGGCCGGAACTACTGAAAGAAGAATACCGCGGCCTGATGGACGCGATCCCCGACCTAACCGACGATGGCCCCTTGCGTTTCTCTTCGTTCGCAGAGGTTGAAGGCGCCTACGAGATCTCTGAGGCCGAAGAGCTCTCGGCGCTCGACCCGCACCACATGTGGACGCCAGAGTACGCCGAGACCCGCTTCAAGTGGCGTCCGAAGAAGCCACTGACGGTCCTGGTCTTGCGCACGTACCTGCTTACCGAGACCATCGAGCTCCCTTACAGGGATGAGTACGGGGGATGCAAGTCCTGGACCTTGCTCCAGGACCCCGTCTCCGTCGGAGGGGCGCGGGCCGCACTCTCCGATGAAGACTTCGATAGACTGGTCGCCCCTGCGCTCGAGGTTCTGGAGAGCCTCGAGCCTGCACCGGTCGGCACTTAAGGGGGTAACGTGGGCTCGGGAGCGATAACTATTGTCTTGATCTTCCTGCTCCTCTTCGTGAGCTGGCAGACGATCTACGCCGCCAACCGCGACCTCGCAAGGGCCAAGGCCTGGGGAGATCTCGCCCGCAAGGCCCTCCCCTTCCTCGCCTTGCTCTTGATGGTGCTGAGCCTGTTTGTACTCCAGAGCTTTGGACAGGGGCAGGCTCTCCTTGCCTGGATGGCCGCCTCCGCCGTCTTCATAATCGGCGCCAGCTTCCTCTCCGCTTCTTCCCTGGAGCGCAGCGCCAACAGGGCCTTTCGCAGGGGGGATTACGCACGGGCGGTCGAGCTCTACGAGAAGTTGGTAGAGGAGAAGCCGCTCGCCCGTAACGAGGCCTTTCTGGGGGCTGCCCTTGGGGCTTCTGAGCGTTACGAGGAGTCCGTGGAAGCTTCGACGCAGGCGATCAAAGAAGACCCCGAGTACGGGCTCGCCTACTACAACCGCGCCCTCGTCTTGCAGCGGATGGGGAAGAAGAGCAGGGCCGTCAAGGACCTCGAGAAGGCGCAGGAGACGGACCTCCCCCGTCGGTTCAGGTCGGCCTCCCGGAGGATGCTGGACGAGCTCTCTTGAGGCTCCTGTATCCGACGTTCGGCGCGCTCGCCATCCTGGTGGTGTTCACGTTCTTGATCGGCCGTCAGAACAGGGACCTTTTGCGCGTACGGGCTTACAGGGACTTTTTCCTGCGGCTGATCCCACCCCTCTCCACCGGTGTCTTTGTCGCTGGCCTGCCCTTCGTGATGGACCTCGCGACCGTCGAGAACTACGGCCCCGTCCTGCTCGTCTACCTATGCGGCGCCGCAGTCCTTACGGCCCTGATGACCCGCGCCGTCACTCCTGACGAACGCCGGGCGGGTACCGCCTTCCGCAAGGGCGAGTACGAAAAGGCGGCTGACCTCTACGATGAGATCTCCGCCCGCCGTCCCCTCCCCCGCTTCTACTCGGCCCTCGGGGCGAGCCTCGACGCATCTGGCAACCCTGGTGCCGCCCTCGAAGCTACGGACCAGGCCATAAAGCTCGACCCCAGGTTGGGCATCGCCTACTACAACAGGGCCTCGGCCCTCGCCTCCCTGGGCGAGAGGGCCCGCGCCCGCGGCGACCTGCAGAAGGTCTTCCAGGTCGACTCCAACCGCACTCTCCGTCGCGCTGCCGCAGAAGCCCTGGAGACGCTGGAGAAGACGGACAGATGATTACCTGACCTTCTTCTGAACGTTCTCAGCGGCGGCCTTGACCTCGATTCTGCCGTCGCGGACCCTGGTCTCGTAGCGAGATTGGGGGAAGACGGCCGGGCCGTCGATAACCTCGCCGCTACACAGCTCGAAGCGGGACTTATGCAGGGGACAGACTACGGTGTCGCCTTCGCGGTCGCCCGCTTCGAGCGGGCCGGAGAAGTGGTTGCATGAGGCGGCTATCGCACAGATCTCGCCGGCAGTAGAGCGGCTCAGCAGAACCCCCACGCCTTCGACCTCGACACGGCAGAGATCGGCTTGCGCCAGCTCGTTCTCGTCCAGGACGGGAACGAACTCATCCGGACCGGCTTCCTCGAAGGCGTTCCTGTCGACGCGCAGCCCGTAGTGGTAGGAGAGTTCCCCACCGAGGTGGGTGGCCATGCCACTGATGGAGTAGCCGGCCAGAAAAGTCAGGCGCCCGGCGTTCCTGCGCCCCGTGGCCCGGAGGACGAGCGAGACGACACTGAGGATGAGCCCGATCGTGTTCAGAAGCCCGTGCGCCACTCCCATCCGCCTCGACCCGCCACTCAGGTATCGCCAGTCGGAGAGTCCGGTCACGGCGGCTCCGAGCGCTCCCAACGTCCCGAAAATTAGTGAGGCGTCGGCCGCGTGTCTTACGGGCTCCTTCCCTGTAGCAACGTCGAGGCCGTCGAAGACGAGCGCCGCGGTCCAGGCTCCCACAGGCACGTCCGTAAGGGCCGGGTGTAAGGGTGCCTCGAGCCAGACGCCGTCTAGCACGTTACGCACCGTCGTGCCGCCCGCGTCGACGGCCTCCTGCACCTTCGGCTGAACATCATCGGCAATGTCGTCCAGGAAGGGCAATGCTTCGACCATACGCTGCATAAGGGTCTCTGCCATCTCCTCCACCTTTCCTTCAGGGTCCGCTACCCACATGGAAGTATGCCACGCTTCCCGAGGAGGCTCGCAACTCCCTCTATCCTGGCTTCTCTGCGGCAGGCTCGGGCTGAAACGTATCTGCGGGCTCCCTCGTTGCGGCCAGGAGGGCGAGCCAGTGTGCGACCAGGATGTAGAGATAGAGAGTCATTGCCAGGGACGCCGTGACCGTGCCGCTATCGTTCCAGATCAGGGGCCACTGCGCCGGGATGGCCTGCAACGCGAGCAGCAAGAAAGCCATCGCCGCCTTGCCCCGCGCCAGGAGCAACAAGACACCGGGACCGAGCAGCACAAGATAGTTGTGCCAGGCGATGGGTGAAGCCAGCAGCGAGGCCGCAACTAGCGCCCACAACCCCACCTCGGGACCGTGCCTGACTCTAATGGCGGTAAGGACGATGGCGATGATTCCGAGCGCATAGCCGACTCCGACCATCCACGGAAGCGTCGCGACGTTCTGGGCGTACGGGTTCTCCGTAAACAACCGCGCCGCCGCAGAGGGCAGTGATGCGTTATCCCAGTAGGTGCTGACCGGCTGCTCCCTCAGTACCCTGATGTAGTCGAGCGTAGCTCCTGGTCCGAGTACGAGGACACCGACGAGCGTGGCCACCACCCCGGAGACGAGCGCGGCCAGGAGAGCCCTCCACCTCCGTCTGACGAGCGGCCAAAGGAGCACGGGGAGGAGTGAAGGCTTCAAGGCGACGACCAGGCCGAGGGCCGCGCCGGAGATCTCCTGCCCGTCCCGCCGGTCGGCCACCCAGGCCGCAACGAGCCCCAGGGCCAGCACGGGATAGACTTGCCCGAGCGCCAACGTAGCGAGCAGCGGCGAGGAGAGGAGCAGCATCACGACCCCGATGACCGTCCACACCGGCCTCAGGCGCAGCTCCTCCACGGTCCACGCCAGATAGCCGACGACCACGAGGAGCGAGATCAGGACGAACACCCTGTAAGCCGTGATCGGCTCGAGCAGCCCGAGAGGCGAGATGAGCGCGGTCCAGAGAGGGGGGTTGAGGTTTACCAGCTCAACCCCAGTATCGTAGATGTCCTGTCCCTCTAGCATCGCCTTCGCCGAGTGCCAGAAGCTGTCGAAGTCCACGTGGAACGCCATCGACCGCGTGGAGATCCTCTCCAGAGTCGCGCCCATGTAGTCGACGTTCATCCACAGCGAGGCCACAAGCACCCAGAAGCCGGCCGTAATCAAAACCGCATCCCAAACCCCGGAATCACCGGCCTTACGCACGCCTGGATCTCCAAAGCCAGACCATAAAGAGCATCATACGCGTTAATCAGCACGCCGCCTTTGGCGGCGTGCTAAACCGCGGAGAGGGGGGGATTCGAACCCCCGACGCCGGGATTACCGACGTAACGGTTTTCGAGACCGTCGCATTCAACCACTCTGCCACCTCTCCGTGGCAGAGTGTATCCACTTGGCCAAGCCCCTTCAACCACATCACCTCCTCAACGTTCTTATCCCACAACCCTGCACCTCGATCTCCAGTTTATACAGATGGCTCTGAGTGTCCCACATCCTGTCCGCGATTCTCGACCCGCAGTCAGGTATGCGGGGATGAAGATCCTGCATATAGGCGTATTTTTCGAGGGTCGATAAGACCGAATAGATAGTATCGGTTGTGGATCGAACATCAACTATAACTTCAGGTAAACCCTGTGTGTCCGCCGGTGTGCGCTGGTGAGGTTACTCAGGTCTGGGAAGATGGTAGAAAGTGGAAGTGTTGGCTGCGATCCCGACGTTCACGGAGGCCGTTGCTAATATGCGGGGCTCATTTTCCGGGGTGAGGCGGCGGTGACGAAAGAAGGCGCGACGAACGGCTGGTCTGCGCGCCGATACGCTGTGCTCTCGATCGCGGCCGCGATATTTACCATCGGGCTCAAGCTCGGGGCTTACTATGTTACGGGGTCGGTCGGATTATTTTCGGATGCCGCTGAGTCCGTGGTCAACCTCGTCGCCGCGGTAGCGGCATTGTGGGCCCTGACCTTCGCCGTACGTCCGCCGGACGAAGAACATGCCTTCGGCCACAGCAAGGCGGAGTACTTCTCCAGTGGGTTGGAGAGCGCGCTGATAATCATCGCTGCGACCTGGATCGGGGTTACGGCCTGGGGCCGGCTGATGGACCCGCAATCTCTTCAGAACGTGGGGCTTGGCCTCTCCATCACGCTCGGCGCCGCGGCGCTAAACGGGGTTGTCGCGCTCGTGCTGCTGCGGGCTGGAAAGAGGTTGCGTTCGATCACGCTCAGGGCCGACGCGCAGCACCTGCTCACGGACGTATGGACCTCGGCGGGCGTCGTGCTCGGCGTCTTGATGGTGCAGCTCACAGGGTGGCTCGTGCTCGACCCCCTGATCGGGCTGGTCGTCGCCGCGAACATCGTCTGGACGGGATTCCGGCTGCTGCGTGATACAGCGGAAGGACTACTAGACAGGACTCTGTCCCCGGAAGACCAGGAAGTCATCTCCAGAGTCCTGTCCCACTACGAGAGACAGGGGATTCGGTTTCACGCCGTGCGAACGCGGGCTGCCGGACAACGCCGCTTCATTTCGATGCACGTGCTCGTGCCCGGTCTGTGGACCGTGAAGCAGGGCCACGACCTCTCCGAGAAGATAGAGGGGGAGCTCGCCGGGGCACTCCCGCAGAGCACGTACTTCATCCATATAGAACCCTCAGAAGACCCAGCCTCCTTCGAAGATCAAAGCCTGGACAGGGAGCGCCAGGACCCAGAGGCATGAGAAGAGGGACGGACCTAGTAGTAGGTCCGTCCCTCGCAGGCCACCGTCGGTTTTCTAGCTACACTTCGAGTACCCGCAGGAGTGGCAAACGACGCAGCCCTCCTGGCGGGTCAGGCCGCTGCCGCAGTCGGGGCAGGCACCGATGATCGGGAGCTCGCGGGTGTCTGGCAGGCTGTCCTCGATCAGGTAGTGCTCGGCCATGGCCCTCGCCACGCCGTCGGGCACTGAGAGGACGGCGTTCGGTCCTACGCCAGCGGGGTGTCCGTCCTGGATGCCGCGCAGCTGGTGGACCACCTCGGCCGGGTCGGCTCCGTGGGTAAGGGCCATCGTGATCATACGCCCAAGGGCGTCGGAGAACGCGGCGGCCGTGCCGCCGGGCTTGCCCAGGATGACGAAGCACTCCCTCGGCCCGAACTCGTCGTCGTTCATCGTTACGTACATCGAGCCGTGTCCGGTACGGATCTTCTTGGTCACGCCAGTCAGGGTGCGCGGCCTCCCGTTGCGCGCCTCGGCGAGCGAGGAGAAGGTCTGTCCCTTGCCTTCGGTGGCCGGGGGAGTAACAGGGGGCGCCGTCGGTGCCTCGGGAGAAGCTGGCGTCATGGTCGGTTTCTCTCCGCTCGTCTTGCCTGTACTGAGTACCTGGGCGTCGCGCGAGCCATCGCGGTAGACTGCTATCCCCTTGCAGTTCAGGGCGTAGGCCTGGCGGTAGGCGTCCTCGACATCCTCCGGCGTCGCCTCGTTGGGCAGGTTGATGGTCTTGGAGATCCCCATCGAGGTGTACTTCTGGAAAGCCGCCTGCATCCTGACGTGCCACTCCGAACTTATGTCGTGCGAGGTGACCCACACGCTGCGTACGTCGTCGGGAACCTCTTCGACGTCGCGCACCGAGCCGTGCTCCGCGACCGATCTCATCAACTCCTCCGAGTAGAAGCCGCGCTCTTTGGCGAGCTTGACGAACTCGGGGTTGACGTCAGGCATCTCCATGTCGGCCTGACGGCGCATGAAGGCGACGGCGAAGAGAGGCTCGATGCCGCCCGAGCAGCCGGCGATCATGGAGATCGTCCCTGTCGGCGCGATGGTGGTGACGGTCGCGTTGCGGACCCTGTCGCCCCTGGTCTGGTGGCGCGAACCCTCGTAGTTGGGCATGACGCCGCGCTCTTCGGCGAGGGCCCTGCTCTCCTCCCAGGCCTCGTCGTCCACGAACTTCATCATGCGCTCGGCGAAGGCGAGGCCCTCTTCCGAGTCGTAGGTGATGCCAAGCTTTATAAGGAGATCGGCGAAGCCCATGACCCCGAGCCCGATCCTGCGGTTTCCCCGGCTCATCTCGTCGATCTCGTCCAACGGGTAGTTGTTCTGCTCGATAACGTTGTCGAGAAAGCGGATCGCGGTGTGTACCGTCTCCCTCAACTCGTCCCAGTCGACATCTCCCGTATCCTCGCGGTAGAAGCGCTCCAGGTTGATGCTCCCCAGGTTGCACGAGTCGTAAGGTGGCAGGTGCGCCTCCGAACACGGGTTGGTCGACTCTATCGGGAACTGCGGCGTCGGGTTGTCGTCGTTGATCTTGTCTATGAACACCACGCCTGGCTCGCCGTTGAGCCAGGCTCCCTCGACGATCTTCCTGAACAGGTCCTTGGCGCGGACGGTCTTCATGACCTCTCCGTCGCGGGGGTTGGCCAGCTCGAAGTCTGTATCGCCCTCGACGGCCTTCATGAACTCGTCGGTTATGGCGACCGAGATATTGAAGTTGTTGATCTGGTCGTTGTCCCGCTTGCAATCGATAAACTCCTCGACATCAGGGTGGTCCACCCTGAGGATGCCCATGTTCGCCCCGCGCCTGGTCCCGCCCTGCTTGATCTTGTCCGTCGAAGCGTCGTAGATGGCCATAAACGAGACAGGACCGCTCGATACACCCATGGTGCTCTTGACCAGGTCGTTCTTCGGACGCAAACGAGAGAACCCAAAGCCCGTGCCACCGCCGCTCTTGTGGATTACGGCCTGGTGCTTGAGGGTGTCGTAGATGCCGTCTATGGAGTCCTCGACCGGCAACACGAAGCACGCGCTGAGCTGCTGGAGCTCCCTTCCCGCGTTCATGAGGGTCGGCGAGTTCGGCATGAACCTCCTGCTGAGCATGATCTGGAGGAACCTCTCCCTCGACTCCTCGTAGAGTCTCTGGGCCTCCTCACCCTCCTTGAAGCGGAACTCACCCTCGGCGATGTTCGACGCGACCCGCAAGAACATCTCGATGGGCTCCTCTATAGCCTCACCGTTCTCGTTCTTCTTGAGGTAGCGCTTCGCCAGAACGGCGCGCGCGTTCTCGGTGAGTTCTATATCTGCAAGCCTGTTACGGTCTACCTCCATACTCATCCTCCCAATTTTACCGCTCGTTGCTCTTATTCCACTACCAGATTCGTCCCGGCCAAGCCCGTTCGCGGGCCCTGGACTCTACCTGCCGTTGCCCATCCCAGAGCCGGCGAGACGCACGAGCTCGGTGCGGAACTGGTCCACGTCCGTGTACTGCCGGTACACGGAGGCGAACCGCAGGTAAGCGACCATGTCCATCCTCCTGAGCCGCATCAGCGCCATGTCCCCGAGACGCCTCGAGGTCACCTCATGCCTCCGCCGCTCGCGGAGCTCGGCCTCGATCTCATCGACGATGAGCTCGACCTGCTCGTCGGTGACCTGCTGCTTGGCACAAGCCTTCGCCAACCCGGACCTCAACTTCTCCCGGTCGAAAGGCTCCTTCACCCCGTCGCGTTTGATCACCATCAACCTCAATGGCTCGCGGCGCTCGTACGTCGTGAACCTCTTCCCGCACGAGCGCGATAGACACTCCCTGCGCCGGCGAACAGCGTCCTTCGTCTCCGAAAGCCGCGAATCTATCACCTTCGTGTCCTCGAAATCACAGTACGGACACTGCATCTCACAACCCCCATCACTCCAACACCACATCTGGTACCGTGAAAACCTAGCACACTATATTTTCGAGATGCAATACCCCCGGAATTCACCTTAACTTGAGGTTAAATTGACACTAAACTCTCGAATGCCCCTTCGCTAGCGGAATACGCTCCAAACGCCCCACCCACGGAATTTTTCAAAGAATTTTTCAGATCTAAGTGACAACGGCGAATATCCCGCAAATCACGCACCGTTATGTTCAGGTCCACTGATGACCTTGTAGTGTCAGTTGAGACTAAGATTACTACTCCAATAACTCTTTACCTAAGGTTTAGGTAAATTGTATAGTATGTTCTCGGCTCTATGGAAGTGAGGTTTCGGCGGCCTTTTCACGCTTGCGGCGACGTTTCTGGAAGAAGTCGCGGAGCAGTCCGGCGGCACTTTCTTCGAGAAGTCCGCCTTCGACGAGGAGGGTATGGTTCAGGCGGGTATCGGCGGGGACGTTGTGGAGGGTACCGGCGTATCCGGCTTTGGGGTCGGGTGCCGCGTAGATCAGGCGGGAGAGACGGCTCGCGTGGGCGGCGCCGGCGCACATGGGGCATGGCTCCAGGGTAGCGTAGAGGGTGCAGCCAGTCAGGCGCCATCCGCCCGCGGTGGCGGATGCGCGACGGATCGCGAGCAGTTCGGCGTGGGCGGTGGGATCTCCTGTAGCCTCGCGCTCGTTGGCTGCGACGGCCAGGATCTCCTCTCCCCTGGCGACGACGGCCCCGATAGGGACCTCTCCCCTTTCGGCTGCGTGTTCCGCGGCGAGCAGAGCACGACGCATCATGGCGATGTCGGTCTCGGAAGCATCGTGTGTCAGTGGCGCAGTCACAAGCCGATGATAGCAGTCCGTATTCGGAAGTTGTCACTCGGAACGAAGCTACGTTGGGATCACATCCCCGCCAGCTCGCTCTCGATACGGCCTCGGATCTCATCCCGCACGTTTCGAAACGTGTGCAGGATCTCTTCGTAGCCGCCTGTAGCCTTCGAAGGGTCGGGGAAGGACCAGTGCAGGCGCGAACTTGCTCCTGGGAAGACCGGGCATGACTCGTTTGCGTCGTCGCAGACAGTGATCACGAGATCCAGGGGCTCTCCGAGGTAGCGCTCCAGCGTCTCGGACTCCTGGGAGGAGATGTCCACCCCGATCTCCGCCATGACCGAGACCGCCTCGGGCCTGACCCGCGTCGCCTCGGTACCAGCGCTGAACGCCTCGAAACGGTCCGCAGCCAGGTTCCTCAACAATCCCTCGGCCATCTGGGAGCGGGCCGAATTGTGGGTACAAAGGAAGAGGACACGCTGCCGGTCCGCTGTGCGCTGGTCAGTCATCCGTGCTCGGGTTGCCGTTCAGATGTAACGCGGCCTCGGCGAGGAGGTGTCCAGCGGCCTCGCGATCGAGGGAATAAAAGGCCCACCTCCCTCGCCGCTCCTCGCGCACCAGCCCGGCATCCTTGAGCTTCCTCATGTGGTAGGAGACCTTCGACTGACCCATGCCGAAGGCCTCCTCGAACTCGCAGACACAGATGCCCTCGTCCCCCACGCTCGCGGGCACCCTGGAGCCGGAGAAGTCGCAGCAGCCGCGACCGTCGGCCATCATGCCGAGCATCCTCACCCGAATGGGGTCTGAAAGGGCACGGCCCAGGGCGACGAGCCGCTCCATTCGTTCCTCGGTGCCACCTTTCTCGGCGACGTCACGAGGCACGCCGTTCTCTTCCACGACCCCGATCCCTTCGGTCATCATGGCGTACCCCGCTCGGACGGTTTGCGGCCCCTGATGAAGGCGCTCACCAGCGGGACCTCCGTCGCCGCCGTAGTCGCGGCTCCTGTGTCTTCGCAGCAGTCCGATCCACCGCAACAGCCAGAACCCGTCGCAGCTCCCGTGTCGTGGGTGTGCGTGACTTCTACGGAGATGTCCTCGAAGCCCGCCTCCCCCAGCAGCCGCTCGTACTCGTCCTTCTGAAGAGCACCGGAGACGCAGCCGGCCCACGACTCCACGCTCCTCACCACCTCGGCCGAAAGCTTCCTCTTGTCGCCCAGGAACACCATGTCCGAAACCGCGAACCTACCTCCTGGCTTGAGTACCCGATACGCCTCGCCCATCACCCCGGCCTTGTCAGTGGAGAGGTTGATGACGCAGTTGGAGATCACCACGTCCACGTGGTCCTCCGGCAGCGGGATGTTCTCTATCTCGCCTTTGAGGAACTCGACGTTCTCTGTCCCCGCCTCAGCCCGGTTCTTCTCAGCCAGCTCCAGCATCTCGTCGGTCATGTCCAGGCCGTATGCCTTGCCGCCGGGAGACACCCTCCTGGCCGAGAGCAGCACGTCTATGCCGCCCCCGCTGCCGAGGTCCAAAACCATCTCCCCCGGAGCGAGCGTGGCCAGGGCCGTGGGGTTACCGCACCCCAACGATGCCGCGCCCGCCGCCTGGGGCAGCATTTCCAGCTCCTCGGCAGAATACCCGCCCCCGGTCCAGTCAACCCCGACCACCTCGGAGTCGAGGCCCCGCTCGCCCGCCGACCCGCAGCACGACGCCCCAGCGCCCTCCTGGACGGATCGAGCCGCCCCGGCGTAGCGCTCTCTGACCCGCTCCCGCAGCTCCTCGCCCTTGGCGCCCACCTTCGTCCTCCTTATTTAGATCAACATTATTTGATACACAATACATCAAGAAAAGTTGTTCTGCAACCATCGGGTTTCGGTTGCGCGCTACCGGTGGCCGTGGACGCCGTCATTACCGAGTTCACTTGACCGCGGACCAAGGGAAATCCCGGTTCACCCGCACGCGGAAGACCGGATACCTTCCCCAAGGCACCGGAGAAGTATTAACTCACAGTACAGGCTAACGCTTAACCTAATGTACATGTTTATACTATAGGTGGAAATACGGTCATGTATCTCTGGGATCGAATATCCTGCAAACCAGCGTATTTTACCCTGTAGTATGTACTGTAGGTTTAGTGTTGTGAAGGTGCTGGGCTGTGTGCTGTATCACCGTTGACGCTTGCCCACTGGCGGGCTGAGAGGCCCCAGAGGGCTATAAAGCCTGCTGCTGCGGCTTCGTCGAAGGTGCTGTTGGGATCGTAGGTGGCAAGATCTTTGCTGTAGAGGGCGTTTGGGGCACTGCGGCCCGCGATGATGCAGTTGCCTTTGTAGAGTTTGAGGCGGACGGTTCCGGTTACGGTCTCCTGGGTCTCTGTGATGAAGGCGTCGAGGGCTGACTTGAGGGGGGTGAACCACAGGCCCTCGTAGGTGAGCTCGGCGTAGCGCTGTTCGACGGTCGTCTTGAAGCGGAGGACGTCTCTCGTGAGCGTCAGGGTCTCGAGTTCACGATGGGCGGCTAATATGGCGATGGCCGCGGGTGACTCGTAGATCTCCCGGCTCTTTATTCCGACCAGGCGGTCCTCGACCATGTCGATGCGGCCTACTCCGTTTGCGCCGGCGACGGCGCCAAGTTCGGCTATGAGCTCGACCAGCGGCAGCTCTTCCCCGTCGAGGGTCGTCGGCAGTCCTTCCTGGAAGCCGATCTCGACGTACTGCGGTTCGTCAGGGGCGTTCTCGGGGGAGGTCGTAAGATCGAAGACGTCCTCGGTAGGCTCGTGGTCTGGGTCTTCCAGGGGGCCAGCCTCGATGGAGCGACCCCAGAGGTTCTCGTCCACGCTGTAGGGAGATTCTTTCGTTGTGGGGACGGGGATCCCGTGCTCCTCGGCGTAGGCCATCTCCTCGGGGCGGCTCATGTTCCAGTCGCGGACGGGGGCGACCACGGTCAGGTCGGGGGCGATGGAGGCCGTCGTCACATCGAAGCGGACCTGATCGTTGCCCTTTCCCGTCGAGCCGTGTGCGATGTGCGTAGCACCAACCTCCCGCGCAGCCTCGACCAGCTTCTTCGCTATAAGCGGGCGTCCGAGGGCCGTAAAGAGCGGGTACTTCCCGCCGTAGAGCGCGTTCGACTTTATCGCAGGGGCGACGTACTCCCTGGCGAACTCCGCCTTTGCGTCCCGCACGAAGACGTCTGTGGCGCCTATCTCTAGCGCCTTCGTCTTCACGTCCTCAGAGGGCTCTCCCTGGCCGAGATCCAGGTATAGCGCGTAGGGCTCTGCCCCCTGTCGCTCGAGCCACTTGACGCAGACCGAGGTGTCCAAGCCGCCCGAGTAGGCGAGCACGACTTTCTTTCCTTCCAGCATGATTCCTCCTGAAACGTATCAATGGTGAGTTCGGGCTCAGACGCCGTGTCGTCCGTACCCTCCGAAGGACCGGCCTGCAACTACTCGACGCTGCCGGCGGGCCGCGTCTTCGCCCTGCAGACGTCGGCGATAAGGCCCGCTACCTCTCCAGCCGCGTCCGCGTCGGGGGCTATGGCGAGCACGGTGTCCTGCCCTGCGATGGTGCCTAACAGCTTGAGCCCCTTCACCCTGTCGAGGACGCTCGAGACCGCCCCGGCGGTCCCGTCGCGGGTGTGGATGACGACCTGATTCTGCGCCGGCACGATGCGGAGGACGAAGCTAGGGAGGACCTCGATCCCCGCGGAACCGGGATCGTGCGGCAACGCCAGGTAGCGGCTCCCGACCTTGAGGACCCCAAGCTCGGCGAGGTCGCGGCTCACGGTCGCCTGCGCCACCTCGACACCCTCGTCTGCGAGCGCCCCTACGACATCCTGTTGGGTACCGAGGTCGCGCTCGGAGATGAGGCGCAAGATCAGGTCCTGCCTTGTCGTCTTGTCCACTTGTGAGATCGTCGCTCCCAAAACCGTCCTCCTACTCGAGATGCTCGAGCCCGAGGTCCTCCTCGTAGCCGAGAGCCAGGTTCATGTTCTGTACCGCCGCCCCTGAGGCTCCCTTGAGCAGGTTGTCGACCGCCGAGAAAAGCAGCAACTTCCCCGCCCGACTATCTACTGCCGCCGAGAGCCTGCACCTGTTGGTGTTCGCCACGTGCGCGACGTGCGGATACTCCTCCCGCGCCTCGACGAACACCCAGTCTTCGTAGTCCTCCGCATACCAACCAAGGACCTCCTCCGCCTCGGGCACCCCTTCCACGTCGACCACGATAGTCTCGAGCTCCCCACGCGTTATGGGGATGAGGTGCGGTACGAACGTCACATCGGGCACCTCCCCCACGCGCCGCAGAATCGTCTCGATCTCCGGCGTGTGCCGATGCCGCGGCGCCCCATAGGCGCCCGCGCTCTCGTTCACGCTGACAAAGTGTGTCTTCACGCTCGGCTTCGCACCTGCCCCACTTACCCCCGAGAGCGCGTTTATCGTCACGGAGCGGATCCCTTCCATCCGCCTCACAACCGGCGCCAGCGCCAGAATAGCAGCCGTCGGATAGCACCCAGGGTTGGCGACGAGCCTCCCCGCCGGAGCCCCGAAGACCTCGGGCAACCCGTAGTGGGCCTCCATGAGAAGCTCCGGCGCGGGATGCTCGCCGTACCACTCCCCATACAACTCCTCATGGGGCAACCGGAAATCCGCTGAGAGGTCTATTACCAGGTGAGTTCCGGACCGCATTAACTCTCTGACCGTCTCGGCGCTCTCGCCGTGCCCGTAGGCCACAAAGGCCACGTCGAGGTCTTCGATCTCCTCGGGCGACACATACGTTCCGTCGACGGAGAGCTGCGGGTGGACCTCCCCGATCCCAAGCCCCGCATACCCGCGCGACGCAACGCTCAACGCCCCGATCTCGGGATGCCCGGCGAGCAGCCGCACCAGCTCCACTCCAGCGTACCCACTCCCACCGTAAACGCCCACTTTGAGTCCCATACCGCCCATTGTAGGACCTTCGGATATTTATTCAAGTTTTTGCATAAACTGGTTGACGACCCCATACGCGGGTGCGACAATACTCCCCCGTGATGAATAAAGATTCAACAATCAGAATAAAGTCTCTCTCCGGTGGCGCCGCGGCTGCGGCCGGGTTTATGGCGGCCGGGGTTGCTTGTGGGGTACGTGATGCTGGGAGGCGGGATCTCGGGCTCCTCTTCTCGGAGCTTCCCTGCGAGACGGCGGCCGTGTTCACCCGCAATGCCGTCAAGGGCGCACCTCTGTGCGTGACGAGGGAGGCTATCGAGACCGGTGGGGTGCGGGCAGTCGTGGCAAACAGCGGCAACGCCAACGCGGCGACTGGCGAGCGGGGCATCGAGGACGCCCGCGCGATGCAGGATCTCGCGGCCGAGGCGCTCGGGATCGAAGCCTCAGAGGTCGCGGTAGCTTCGACCGGCGTCATCGGTGTCCACTTGCCGATGGGCAGGATCTCATCCGGTATAAGGGCGGTGTCGGACGAGCTTGGTGAGGGCGGCGCTGGCTTCGCCGAGTCCATCCTTACCACTGATACTCGCGTAAAGGTGGCGGTCGTACGGGTCGAGGTCGGGGATAGGACAGTCATAGTCGGAGGGACGGCCAAGGGGAGCGGTATGATCCACCCGAACATGGGCACCATGCTCGCCTTTCTGACCACAGACGCCGCCGTCGAGAAGAGTTGTCTGACAGAAACCCTGAACCGGGTGACGGACCGCACCTTCAACCGCGTTACCGTAGACGGGGACACCTCCCCGAGCGACATGGCCCTCCTCATGGCGAACGGGGCCGCGGGTAACGAGCCGCTCAGGCTCGACTCGCCGGACTATCCGATCTTCGCGGAGGCCGTAGAGGGCGTGGCGCGAACGTTGGCCAGGGACATAGCACGCGACGGCGAGGGAGCGACCAGGCTCGTCGAGGTCGCCGTCGATGGCGCGGCGAGCGAGGAGTCAGCGGCGGCGCTCGCGAAGAGCGTCGTAGGGAGCAGCCTGGTCAAGGCCGCGGTCTTCGGCGAGGATGCCAACTGGGGAAGAGTGCTCACGGCGATGGGTTACTCTGGGGTTGCTTTCGATCCCGACGGAGTAGAGCTCTGGTTCGGTTCCATCAAGGTCTTCTCCGGCGGAGAGCCGGTGCCGCACGAGGAGGCCGAGGCCAACGCGGAGCTCGCAGCCGGCGAGGTGAAGATCAGGGCCCGCCTCAGTGAGGGTGATGCTTCGGCCACAGCCTGGGGCTGCGACCTGAGCTACGAGTACGTTAGGATCAACGGGAGCTACAGGACGTGAAGCCCGTGGTGATCAAGATCGGCGGCGCCGCCCTCGCAGGGGGAGCGTTGGAAGGACTGCCTGATCTCCTTGCGGCCGGCCACAGGGTCGTCATCGTCCACGGCGGCGGCCTCCAGCTCACGAGGATGCTTGACGTACTCGACATCCCCACGCGGTTTCACGCGGGGCTCAGGGTGACGGACGAGGAGACTATGGAGGTGGCCGAGAACGTGTTCGCGGGGGGCGTGAACAAGGGCCTCGTACGCGGGCTCGACGATCTCGGGGTGCTGGCCGCGGGCATCTCGGGGACAGACGGACCAACGCTATTTGTGGAGCCTGTGCCGGATCTCGGCCGGGTCGGCAAGGTCGTGCGGGTCGAGCCTCACCTCATCGAGACTCTCTGGGCCGGAGGATTCGTCCCCGTCGTCGCGCCGCTCGGACTCGGCCCAGAAGGCGCGTACAACGTCAACGCCGACTCGGCCGCTGCGGCCCTCGCCGTTGGGCTCGGGGCCGGATACCTGTTCGTGCTCACCGACGTGGACGGGCTGCTGGAGGAGGGTGAGCCGGTGGAGACACTCGCCCCGGATGAGTGCGAGACCCACGTCGACAGCGGGCTTGCGGCGGGCGGGATGGTGCCCAAGTTGCGGGCAGCGGCCGAGGCAGCCCGCGGCGGGGTGGAGGCCAGGATCCTCAACGGCAATAGAAAAGGCGCGATCGCGGCGGCGATCGCGGGCGAACGGGTTGGAACCCTCATATCCGAAGGAGTCGCGGCATGCAAGCAGTGATGGAGACCTATAAACGATTGGGGATAGCGCCGACGGGTGGCGAGGGTAGCTGGCTCTTCGATAGAGACGGGACCCGTTACCTTGACTTTATAGGTGGGATCGCCACGAACTCCCTGGGGCACGGCCACCCGGATCTCGTCAAGGCTATACAGGAGCAGGCCGGCAAGCTCATCCACTGCTCCAACCTCTATGAGATCCCTCTTCAGGCCGAGGTAGCACAGATGCTCACCGGCGCGACGGACTTCGACAGGGTCTTCTTCTGCAACTCAGGAGCAGAGAGCGTAGAGGCGGCGATCAAACTCTCACGCAAGTACGCCAACGATACCTACGGTCCCAACAAGCACGAGATCCTGACGTTCTCGAAGTCTTTCCACGGCCGCACCTACGGCGGTCTCACAGCCACGGCCCAGCCCGCGCTGCAGGACGGGTTCGGCCCGATGCTGCCAGGCATGGTCCACGCTCCCTTCGGCGATCTCGAAGCCGCAGAGGCGCTGGTTGGTCCGCAGACCGCGGCCGTGCTCGTTGAGCCGATCCAGGGCGAGGGCGGCGTGAACGAGCCGCCCGAGGGCTTCCTCCAAGGACTGCGCGGGCTTTGTGACGAGCACGGGGCGCTCCTCATTTTCGACGAGGTCCAGACCGGCGCTGGACGCACGGGACATCTGTATGCCTACCAGGGAGTTGGCGTCGTACCGGACGTACTCACTAGCGCCAAGGGGCTTGGTGGCGGCTTCCCCGTCGGGGCGATGATGGTCAAGGAGGAGTACGCTGCGCTCGGACCTGGCAACCACGGCTCGACCTTCGGGGGCAACCCCCTGGCCATGGCCGCGGTCAAAGCCGTGCTCGGCGTGGTGAACGACGCTGCGTTTCTAGAAGAGGTGCGGTTCAAGGGGACCGTGCTCAGGAACGCGCTCGAGAAGCTGGCCGAACAGGTCCCAGGCGCGGAGGTGCGGGGTGAAGGCCTCCTGCTCGGGTTCGACCTTGGCGACGCCGACCTTGCCAGGGAAGTCTTCGAGCACTGTCTCGATCGGGGCGTCCTCGTCAACCTGGTTGGCGGGACGACGATCCGCATGGCGCCGCCGCTCACCGTAAGCCGTACGGAGGTTCGGGCTGCGCTCGATACCTTTCGAGGCGGCGTTTACACGGCGATGAGCGCCGTTGAGAGCGTGCCCGAGGCTGCGGTAGCGTGAGGAGCGTGGTGATCCCCGACCTTCAGAATGTTCCGCCTGCCCCTTCTCCCCTCTCTGGCCGCGACTGCCTGACGCTCGGAGAGTTCACCGCGGGGGAGATGTCCCTGATCCTGGACGAAGCCGTACGCATAAAGACCTTGCAGAAGAGCCGTATACCGTACAGGCCCCTGCGCGGGCGTACGCTTGCGATGGTCTTCCAGAAGCCATCAAACAGGACCCGCGTCTCCTTCGAGGTCGGGATGTACCAGCTCGGCGGCCACGCGCTACATTTGAGCCCCGAGGAGATCCAGATAGGCAAACGCGAGACTCCTTCCGACACGGGCCGCGTCCTCGCCCGCTACATCGATGCCATTATGGTCCGCACCTTCGATCACGGAGACCTGGAAGAGCTCGCTGGCGCCGCCGACGTCCCCGTAGTAAACGGCCTCTCGGACACCCACCATCCGTGCCAAGCCCTCGCCGACCTCATGACCGTCCGCGAGGAGTTCGGTACGCTCGAAGGCGCGAAGATCGCCTACGTCGGCGACGGTAACAACGTGGCCCACTCCCTCGCCATAGCCTGCGCCCTGACTGGTGCAGAGCTCACCATCGCCTACCCAGAAGGTCACGGTCCAGAAGGAGAGATCTTCGACCTCGCCGGATCCCTGGGCGCTTCCCCGCGCCTTACCGAAGACCCAGGCGAGGCCGTTCGGGGCGCCAGGGTCGTCTACACCGACGTATGGGCCAGTATGGGGCAGGAGACCGAGGCCGAGGAGCGCAAGGAGACGTTCGCCCCCTACCAGGTCGATGAGGGGCTAATGGACCTCGCGGCCGAAGACGCCATCTTTCTGCACTGCCTACCTGCGCACAGGGGCGAGGAGGTCACGGCCGGGGTCATAGACGGGCTGCGGAGCCGTGTCTTCGACCAGGCCGAGAACCGCCTGCACGCGCAGAAAGCGTTACTCTATTTGCTGATGAGTTGATCCCTGGCCGTCGCGAGAGAAGCGACCCTAGTTCTTCACGGTAGTGGCGCCGAGCGGGCTTACGGTGGTCTTGGGAATGCGGCGGCGGTGGTCATCCCAGCCCTCGTCCACCTTGCTAAGGACCTCGGCGAGACGGAGCTTCTCGAGGAGACGGATCACGGGCCAGGCGGGGTCGAACTCGCCACGGAAGGCGGAGAGCTTCGCGGAGGCGGGCCTGGCGTGATGATTGTTGTGTAGACCCTCTCCGAAGGTTATGAGGGCGAGCAGCTTGAGGTTGGTGGCGTCGTTCTCGAAGCTCTTGTAGCCGAAGGTGTGGCCCGCACCATTGATAGCGGCGTTCAGGAGCAGGTAGACGACCGCGAGCGTGGCGAGCGCTGTGAGCCCGGGGCCGATGCCCATCAGGAGGACCAGGATCACACCGGTCAGGGAGAAGCCCAGAGTTCCGCGTCGCAGAAAGATCCTGTCGAGACGGTCGAAGGGCAGGTCGGCAGCGTACTTCTCCAAGGTGTTGTCGTTGTTGGCCTCGCGGCGATAGTAGTAGACGTTGCCAATCATGATCTGCCAGTACCCCTCGATGTGGGGACTGTGCGGGTCTCCGTCGACGTCGCTGAAGTTGTGAT
The DNA here is from genome assembly GCA_902806095.1 of uncultured Rubrobacteraceae bacterium. GTDB lineage: Bacteria > Actinomycetota > Rubrobacteria > Rubrobacterales > Rubrobacteraceae > Rubrobacter_D. The sequence continues at coordinate 3,881 of CADCVF010000064.1, read as the reverse complement.
GCTTGCGGTGGACGGCTACCCACTCGCGCGGCGATATACTCGTCAGCATCCACGTCCCCAAGCGCATGAACATCGTAACGGCTGGATGGAGCCGGATCGACTTGTGCGACAGTACCCTGTGCAGGTAGATCGTGGTGATTAGGGTCGCGACTTCGGCGAGCACCAACCCCACGAGCACGGCTATAAAGTAAACCACGAGACCTCCCTCGAACGGGTACAGGCCTCGCCCGACACGTTCGAATAAATGCCAGTTGGTGTGGGCAGTTCGCAAACCGCCAGTACACACGACAAAAGCCGGGGTAAAGACCCCGGCCTTTGCGCTTTGGTCGCTTCTCGGGTTCTAAGCCGGAGTAACGTTCTCCGCCTGCATGCCCTTACGCCCCTGGGTCGCCTCGTACGATACCTTGGCGCCCTCGTCGAGGGTCTTGAAGCCCTCTCCCGCTATCCCGGTGTGGTGCACGAAGAGATCCTCACCCCCGTCGTCCGGGGAGATGAAGCCGTAGCCCTTCTCGTCGCTGAACCACTTCACTGTTCCTTGGGCCATATACTGGAGCCCACCTTTCGTATTCCTGGGCCCCACTAAACGAAAAAACCACCCTTATCACGGGGTGGCGCTCCGTCTACTGTAAACCCACCTTACGTTACCGGCACGTAGTATACCAGAATCTCACGGAGTGTTGTCGCGAGATCAGGATGCCGGCAATCGACTACACGCCAATCGGGATGTGGAGAGGTAGCGGCTGCGACGGCAGTGCACTTCGGGCTACACCGGTGAGAGTGGCTTTATCTCCCGCTCGATCTTCTCTCCGACCTTGTCCCTGGCTACCTCCAGGCCGTAGTGGGACTGAAGGTTGATCCAGAACTCCGCACCAGTGCCAAAGTAGCGGCCCAGCCTGAGAGCGGTGTCGGCGCTCACGGCGCGCTCACCGTGTACTATCTCATAGACGCGCGGCGGCATTACGCCAATGGCCTTGGATAATTGGTACGCGGTCATCCCTAGCGGCTTTAGAAACTCTTCTTCCAATATCTCGCCAGGATGCACTGGGGGCATTATCTTCTCCTCCATCGCTCCTCTTCTAGTGACACTCAGTCACCTTTACCTCGTAAGCGTCGCCGCTTTCCCAAACGAAGCACACCCGATACTGCTCGTTGATTCTTGCGCTGTGCTGACCCGCTCGATCTCTGGAGAGCTTCTCTAACCTATTGCCGGGGACCGCCCGTAACACCTCAAGCGATGCGGCAGCGTTCAGCACCGCCAGCCTTCTCAGAGCTCGTCTCTGCAGATCGGCTGGCACCTTTCTGGATCTCCCTCGTTCCCAAAGCCTTCGCGTCTCCTTGTCAGCGAAGCTCTTTATCATGCCTTATATTACCGCACTACGGTATTACCGTTTGACGGTAATAGGACCTCCAGATCGAGAGAGACGTTTTCTCGGGAGTTGCGCTGTCTCTTACTCCCTGACTATTGTGACCGGACAGTGGGCGTGCCTGACCACCGAATCAGATACGCTGCCCATCAGGGCCCTCCTTATCCTCCCACGCCCCCTGCTGCCCATAACTATCAACCCGATACCCAGACTATCGGCCAAGTCGACGATCTCTTCGTCTGCCCGTCCCAACCTCAAGTGCGCCTCTTTGACGTTGCCTCCTGCCTCCTCGACTCTACTTACCTGTTCATCGAGCAGCCGCTGTGCCTCGCGTTCGAGTTCAGCGGGTTCCGCTTCGGTCTGAGCAAGAAAGGTCGGCCTTGACTCGCCGACGTACACGACGTGCAGCTCAGAGTCGGTGCTCTCATGCAGGTCGGCGGCGGTAGTTGCGGCCAACTGGGCCTCCGGAGAACCATCGGTGGCCAGAAGGATCCTGGTAGGGAAGATGCTCATCTCTCTGTCTCCTCCTTCGATGTTGTTACCCCAGATAACGTATGATGCCACTTGAGTTGCCCCGGCGCATTAGCAAGCCATATTTTACCCAAGTATACATAGTATGCTTTCCGGGTCTTGAATTGGTCCGTCGGGTGTGGCGGTCTCCTTACGTCCTGGTGCTGTAGTGGAGGTGAACCACGCCGCCCTCAAAACGGCGTTCGTCCAGCAGTTCGAGATCCAGGCGGACGTTTCTGGGGAGGGACTGTTTACCACCTCCCACCACGACGGGCGTGACGAACAGGTGGCATTCGTCTACCAACCCGGCCCTGAACGCCTGGGCAGCCAGGTCGGGACCGCCCACGCTGATGTCGCGCTCCGCTCGCGTTTTCATCTGCCGTACCGCTTTGGGGTCGAAGCTTCGCTCGATCCTCGTCCTGGCGCTGGATACTGCCTCGAGCGTCCTGGAGTACGCGATCTTGTCGGCCGCCCGCCATATCTGCGCGTAGTCCTGCTCGACGGTCGGCCGGTCTGTGAGGGAGTGCGCGGTCTCCCAGTAGCGCATCACCTCGTACATCCGGCGCCCGTAAAGGTAGGCGCCGACCTTACGCTCGAGGTCGTTGACGAAGGCGTGCACCTCCTCGTCCGGCGCGGCCCAGTCGAAGTTGCCGTCTTTGTCGGCAACGTAGCCGTCGAGCGACGTGATGGTCGAGTAGATCAGCTTTGCCACGGTAAGCCTCCCGTACCGCTCGAGATTCGCACCCACCCCAAGAAGCATAGCGGGTCAATGCCCGGACCCAAACACGTAGATACCCGGAGAGGCGATATTCGTACCTTGCCCCTTCTGCGCAATTCGGATTCACCGTATGTGTTAGATCGGCGCTTTTTCGAGTGTCTGCTGGGGAGTCATCCGTACTATCGCCCGCACCCCGGCGATCTACCCATTTCAAGCCACCTGCCTCCGGAGCGGTTGCCGCGAGAGCTTCCCTCCATTGGCCACGGCGACCGCCGCGACGACGCCCCACATGGCGGTGGCCAACACGAGGTACGAGGTCAAGAGGGGCACCCCCGTCGCCGGGGGCGCGAGGATCAGGGGCAAGCTGGCCGTGAGACTCGCGTGCATGAGCATCGCCACGAGCAGGCTCCCATCGGTACGGTCGTAGACCCACACCATGAGCACCCTGTAGGCCGGCAGCACCCCAACGTAGAAGAGGAACTGGGGCAGGAAGAGGAGCAGTGAGAACGCCCCGGAGGGACCGCCGCTTCCCCAGAGGTTAACGAGGAAGTGCCACGCTCCCCACAGCACCCCCACGATGACCCCGGTGCTAAGGACCCCGTAACGCGGCCTCAGCCCGGGCACGGCGACCCCCGGCCAGCCCAGCTCCTCGAAGAAGCCCGCCGCCGGCCCGTACGCGATACCGACCAGCAGAAGGGCAGCCTTGTCGTCGGACGTGAATGTGCCGGGGAGAAATATCGGAGAGGTTAGCGAGAGCGCGAGGAGTACCGCGGTCACCAGGAGCGGGACGGTCAGGAGCGCCACCGCGTACCAACGAGCGCCCACCCGCCACCTGAGCAACCGGTGTAGAAGCTGGCGAAGGCCCGCCTTTCCATAAACGAAGCCGGTCAAAAGGATGCCCGCTACGCTGGGGCCGACGAGCATCGCCAGGACCACGAACGGGAGCAGCCTTTCGGTTTGCTCCGTGGAGCCCGGTATTCTACGATCCTGCCCAGGCCGGTCCCGCGGAAGGCGAGGTCAGCGACTGGCTCGCTCTGGACTCGCAGTTCAAGGAGTCCGCAAGGAGTCCGGCGCCCACGTGTGCGGGGTCGGTTTCCATCCGGAGAGCACCGCTCGGACGGTGAGCGTGCGGGACGGGCAGGCGAGCACGGAGAGCGGAGTGGCATGATCGCGCAGGTGACCGGCAGACCCGCCGCAGCGCAGCATCTGCGCGACCTCGCGCGGCTGCGCCGCGTTCGCGACCGGATCGACCGGGAGTACGCGCAGCCGCTGGACGTCGAGGCCCTCGC
>CADCVF010000063.1 GCA_902806095.1 uncultured Rubrobacteraceae bacterium | reverse complement strand
TGAGGACCTGCATTCCTACCTGGGAGGCATCGTGGTCCACGGTGGCCACGGCGCCGCCCGTTCCGGTTGCGGTCGGCTGCTTGGGCGCCTCCACACTGGGGGCGCTCGAAGCGGGTTGCACGATGCCGAATACAGCGACTAGAATCACTATCGTCAGCACGCGTGCGAGTGAACTATTCATGTCGCTTCCTTCCGCAAGGTTGCCGCGTTTGTCGGAGCGTCGGTCTTAGTGCAAACCCCTCCCCTAGGCCACCCATAGTAGCAGCCACTTCCTGGCGGGGCTTCAACACCAGCCTTAGAGGCCGGCGGCCTGAACTCCTCCCGGCCACTTGGCGGTCTCGCGGAGGGTCTTGACGCCCTCTGCGTAAGGGTCTGTTGGTGAAGTACCGCCCGTGGAGTCTGCGAAAGTGCCTGCATTCCCACTCATCGACTATAGGCCTAACCACTATGTCCACGTTGAGGTGGCTGAGGTGTGGACTCTGTGCGAACCTCCCAAGTTCGGTAAGTCCTCCAACCGTTGCAACCCACAAACCGCGTTTGACCAGTTGTCATACAGATGCTACTGTTTTGTCTATCATTAAATGAAAATAACTCCATAATACGGAATCTACCAACCTGAGACTCTACGAGGGGGTACGATGCACATGACATACCGAGTAGAGACCCAGGTCGGGGTACTCGACAAGACAATGGCCATCCTCCAGGCTTTTTCGGGCGGGAACGATGCCCTTAACCCGCGAGACATCGCTGGGCGAACCGCAATCTCGTTGCCCACGGTGTACCGCCTCGCTCATGCCTTGGAAAATCATGGCCTGTTGAAGAAGGAAGGCGAGCGTTTCAAACTCGGTGTGGCCTTGATGCACCTGGGCGCGCGGGCAGCTCAGGGCATCGAGCTGCGGCGCGAGATCTTGCCTCACCTCGAGTGGTTGAGCGAACGTACGGGTGAAAACGCCGAGCTGCACGTGCGTCGCGAAGAGGCTCGCATTCCTATAGAACTGGCGCAAAGTTCTCAGAATCTGCGGCCGTTCGTCGAGCTCGGCGCTTCCCTACCACTGCACCTCGGCGCTGCCGGCAAGGTCTTGTTGGCCTGGCTGCCGGAGCCGGAGCAGGCCTCTTTGGCCACCGCGAGCGCGGCACGCTTTGGCCCTGCGGAGGCGCTCGATGCCGAGGCGTTGCGGGAACAGCTGAGAAAGGTGCGGATGGAGGGATGGGCGGTGAGCGATGGCGAGCGAAGTCCCGGCGTCGCCGCAATAGCGGCGCCAGTGTTTGGCATCGGGGGCAAGGTCGAGGGCGCGTTGTTGTTGAGCGCGCCCTCGGTGCGGCTACCAGCTAAGCAGCGCAGGAAGTTTGTACTGCTCGTGCGCGAGGCCGCGGCGCGGGCGTCCAAGGATGTTGGATACGGCGGTGACCTGCGACCGTCTTCGATGGAAGGTACGGCGTAAGATGCGCAAGGAAGGGTCTGTGCCAATGGAGGAGGGATTACGAGGCCCCCTCGTGGGATTGCGCGTCATGGATATCGCGACCGTGTACGCTGCGCCGTTCGCCGCGGCGTTGCTCGGGGATTACGGGGCGGATGTGCTCAAGGTCGAGATGCCTGGGATCGGAGATCCCCTTCGCGAGCTTGAGCCCTTCGACGGCGAAGAGTCGCTCGTGTGGGCGGCGCTCTCGCGAAACAAACGCTCAGTGACTCTGGATCTCCGCAAGGAGCGGGGCCAGGAGATATTCTTCCGGCTCTTGGCGGACCAAGACGTCCTGATCGAGAACTTTCGTCCCGGAACGCTCGACAGGTGGGGGTTGGGCATCGAGCGCCTGCGCGAGGCGAACCCCGATGTGGTGGTGGTGAGGGTAAGCGGGTACGGCCAGACGGGCCCGTACAGCGAGAAGGCCGGGTTCGGTACCCCGGCTACCGGCTTCTCCGGCTTCGCGTACATCACGGGCTACCCCGACCGGCCTCCGGTGTTGCCCCAGGTCTCGCTAGCCGACTACGTCACCGGTCTTTTCGCCGCTTTGGGAGCGATGACGGCCCTCTACCATAGGGATGCCCTCGGTGGAGAAGCACAGGAAGTGGACGCCGCCCTCTACGAGTCCATGTTCCGGATGCTAGAGACCGTCGTGACCCAGTACGACCGCCTGGGCGTCGTGACGGAGCGCTCCGGCAACGAGCTCGGCGCCTCGGTCCCGGCGGGCATATTCTCCTCCAAGGATGATAAGTGGATGGTCCTCACCACGAGCACCGACCGCACGTTCAGAAGGCTCGCCAAGCTCATGGGTCGCGCCGACATGGTGGACGTTCCCCGCTACGCGACGAACAGGGCAAGGGTCCGGCGACGCGAGGAGGTGCACGGGGTCGTCGCCGACTGGTTCGCCAGCCTGCCCGCCGAAGAGATACAGCGGCAATGCGACGAGAGCGGCGTGCCGGTCTCGGTGGCGTACAACGCAGCCGATATATTCCAGGACCCCCAGTACGCCGCACGCGACATGCTCGTCGAGGTGGAGCACCCTACCTTCGGCAGCATAACGTTGCCCGGCGTCGTCCCCAAGTTCTCCAAGATGAAAGGGTCCGTGCGCGGCGTGGGGCCGACCCTCGGACAGCACAACGCGGAGGTGTACCGGGGTCTCGGTCTCTCCGAAGACGACATGAAAAGGCTCAGGGAAGAAGGTGTAATCTGATGAACTTTTCGACGGAGCAGCTTCCGGGCGCGGTCGAGATCAACGAGGTGGGCCCGCGCGACGGTTTTCAGGCCGAGGACGAGTTCATGCCGACCGAGTGCAAGGTGGAGATAATAGACGCGCTCTCGCGAACCGGGGTGGCCGCGATCCAGGTGACCTCGGTAGTTCACCCGAAGGCCGTCCCGCAGCTCGCCGACGCCGAGGACGTGATGGCCCGAATAGAGCGCGCGCCCGGCGTGCGGTACACCGTGCTGGTTCCGAACTTGCGAGGAGCGGAGCGGGCTGTGCCGATGGGGGCGGACGGGTGGGAGCTCATGCTCTCCGTGACCGACTCGCACAGCCGCTCTAACGCTAACCGTAATACCGACGAGGCGCTTAGGGGCATGGAACCGGTCGTGGCTCTCGCCCGCGAGAACGGGGTGGAGGTAACCGGCTCTATGGCGACGGCCCTGGGCTGTCCGTTCGAGGGGAAGGTTCCGTTCGAGCGCGTCCTGTACGTCGCCGAGGCGTACCGGGCGATGGGGGTACGCCACCTCGGGGTCGCTGACACCGTCGGGGTAGCGGACCCGCGCTTGGTGTTCGAGACCATGTCGGGTCTGAAGGAGAGACTGCCGGGCATCACGCTTGGGCTGCACCTGCACAATACCCGCGGGATGGCGTTGGCGAACGTTCTGGCCGCGTTGCAGGCCGGCGTCACGGAGTTCGATTCCTCGGTCGGCGGCCTCGGTGGGTGCCCGTTCGCGCCGGGCGCCACCGGCAACATCTCGACCGAGGACTTGGTGCATATGCTGGACCTGATGGGTGTCGGGAGTGGCGTGGACCTCGACTCGATGCTCGCCGTTGCCCGGGAGGTCAAGGAGGTCGTCGGCCACCCGCTCGAGAGCGCCGTCGCGCGCGCTGGCAAGGCAGAAGATCTGCACGAGGCGCCGCAGGCGCAGGCTCTGTAAGGGGACACAGCTAGCTCGAAGCGGGCCCGATCATGTAAGCTACGAGCCTAGGGGAAAGGAGAGAGTAGCGAGATGAGGGGTGTACGTTCCGCTAGGCGCTGTTTGTTGTTCGTCGTTTTGTGCGTGGTAGCGCTAGCAGGCTACGCGTGCGCGACCAGCGGTGGCGGAGGAGAGGGTGGGGAGTACCCGGGCGGGGCGGTCAGGCTCGTCGCGCCGGCGGAGCCGGGCAGCGGGTGGGACCTCACCGCGCGCACCGTCGCGGACGTGCTCGAGAAGGAGAAGCTCATAGACCACCCCCTGCCAGTCGAGAACAGGACCGGCGCCACGGGGGCCGTGTGGCTGTCGCAGATGGTCAACGATTACAAGGGTGAAGACGACGTCATCGCCGTTACCTCGACGCCCATCATGTCTAACTACCTGCGCGGCGACTCCGACTATGAGTACACAGATGTCACCATGATCGCGCGCTTCATCACCGAGTACTACATGGTGGCCGTTGCTGCGGACTCCGAGTACCAGAATCTCGAGGACCTCCTGAACGCTGTCAAGGAGAACCCGGGCGCGGTGCCTATAGGAGCAGCCGGCGATGACCGGCTACCGTTCGCGCTGCTAGTACAGGAGGCTGGCGGGAACCCGGAGGAGATCAATTTTGTCGCCTACGAGGGAGGCGGGGAGCAAATCGCCGCGCTCCTCAACGGCGACATCGCGGCTGCCACGGCCGGGGTGAGCGAGTTCCGCGGCCAGATCGAGGCGGGAGACTTGCGTGGCCTCGCGGTCCTCAGAGACGAGCGGATGGACCCGCCGCTGGACGATATGCCGACGGCGCCGGAGGAGGGCTACGACGTTACGTTAGACAACTGGCGCGGCTTCTACGGCCCACCTGAGATGCCCGAGGAGGCGGTGACCTACTGGGAGGACACGCTCCAGAAGATGGTCCAGACGGAGGCTTGGAAGAAGGCCGCGGAGAAGAACCAGTGGGAGACCACGTACATGAAGGACGAGGAGATGCGCGCCTACCTCAAGAAGACCTACGGGGAGATCAGGAGAGCCATGGAGGCAACCGGTGAGGCCAAGTAGGGACGAGGAGGGTCGCCACGTCGGCTCCGACGTCGTCGCCGGCGGCTTCATGTTCGTGTTCGCCGTCGCCTACCTCATGGCGGCGTTCGCGATTCCGGAGCCGTCCTTCGAGAACGCTGTGGTGGGCCCCAAGGCCGTTCCCTTAGCCATCGGCGTTGCCCTCGCCGCGACCTCCCTGGCGCTCGCCATCAGGGGGCTTGTGTGGGGTAGATCCGAGCGGGACGTCGCCTCGGGTGAGGCCGCGCCGCCCCAGGACCTCCGCAAACTTGGGGTGGTGGCGCTTTTGTTGCTCGCGTACATATTGATCTTTATCCCGATCGGCTACGCCATCTCCACGTTCCTGTTCATGCTGTCGGTGACGATGTACCTGGATCGGGAGCACTGGGTGCGCAACCTGGTGTACGCCGTCGTATTCTCGGCGGTCGTGTACTCGATCTTCGTCTACGTGTTCGGCGTACAACTGCCGGCCGGGGTCCTGGGCTAGGGGAAGGCGATGGCCGACATACTCTCCAGGCTCGCCGAGGGTTTCGGGGAGGCCTTCACGGTCGCCAACCTCATCTTCGCATTCTGCGGGGTCCTCATCGGGACGCTGGTGGGCGTGCTGCCTGGTATAGGGCCTGTCACGGCGATCGCGCTGCTGATCCCGCTCTCCTTCGGGCTCGAGCCCATAAGCGGGCTCATCCTGCTCTCCGGTATCTACTACGGCTCGATGTACGGCGGCTCGACGACCTCCATCCTTATCCGCACCCCCGGAGAGGTCGCCTCCGTGGTCACCACGCTCGACGGCTACGAGATGGCCAAGCAAGGACGCGCCGGGCCGGCGCTCTCGACTGCTGCGATCGGCTCGTTCGTCGCGGGCACCTTCTCCACTTTGGGGCTAATGCTGCTCGCCCCTGCGCTCGCGAGCGTCGCCGTAGCCTTCGGCTCGGCGGAATATTTCCTGCTCATGCTCCTCGCGCTGGTGATGGTCTCCAACCTCACCACGGGGTCGCAGCTCAAGGCGATAATCGCCACGCTCTTCGGCCTCTCGATCGCGATGGTCGGGATAGACCCCCAGACGAGCGTCCAGCGGCTCACCTTCGGGGTGGCGTTACTCTCCGACGGCATAGACTTCGCCCTCATAGCGATAGCCCTGCTCGCGCTGCCGGAGGCCTTCACCAACATGGCCGCCCGCACTACGAGCCATATGGACGCACAGCGCATCCAGGGCTCCATCTGGATGACGCGCGAGGACTGGCGCCGCTCCGCCGGACCCTACTGGCGGGGAAGCATCCTCGGCTTCCTCATAGGCGTGCTGCCGGGCATAGGTCCGTCGCTCGCCGCTTTCCTCTCCTACGGCCTCGAAAAGCGGCTCTCGAAGCACCCCGAGCAGTTCGGGCGGGGTGCGATCGAGGCCGTCGCCGGGCCGGAGACGGCTAACAACGCGGGTGTGGGCGGCGCCATGGTGCCGCTGTTCACGCTCGGCATACCGGGCTCCGCGACGACGGCGCTACTCCTGTTCGTGTTCATGATGTACGGCTTGCAGCCGGGGCCGCAGCTCTTCGACACCAACCCGGAGTTGATTTGGGCGATCATCGCCAGCATGTACATCGGCAACGTCATGCTGCTCGTTCTCAATCTTCCGCTCGTCGGTCTGTTCGCCCAACTGCTCAAGACGCCCCCGGCGATGCTCTACTCGGGGGTGATAGCGTTCTCGGTGCTCGGCGCCTACGCGCTGAACTTCAACGTGTTCGACATGCTTATGCTGCTCGGTTTCGGGCTGGTCGGCTACCTGATGCAGCGCTACGACTTCCCAATGGCGCCGGCGGTGTTGGCGCTCGTCCTCGGAACCCTGGCCGAGCAACACCTACGCCGCGCTTTAAGCGTCTCGAACGGCGACCTCATGACGTTCGTCGAGCGCCCCATCTCCCTGGCACTGGTCGTCTTTATCCTGCTGGTTTTGGCACTGCCGCCGGTCATCCGGTTGCTGCGCATGCGTCGGATTAGCAGACAACACTTCGACGCAGGGAGCGGGGAGGGAGGACAACAGTAAAACCAGGTCCGGCGTTCTTATTAGTTCACCGAAAGATGGTGCGTTGGCGGAAGAGCTCGCTACCATGTTGGGCCGCGGGCCGAGCGCTGCACTAGTACTACGTCTTAGGTAACCTCATCTTTGCCCAGCTAAGACACCACATCGAGACGAGCGTGACCTGTGGCGCATCAGGTCCTGAGCGCGAAACCGGTTTGCAAAGAAACCGGCGCTGCGCATCCCACGGACTCTCCTGGCACCACTCTGTCACCACCGGGAACGCAATACGGCGCAACGAAGGGCAAGGCAGAGAAAGGAAAGCGGCTTAGATATGCGCAATTTGCAAGAGTGTG
>CADCVF010000062.1 GCA_902806095.1 uncultured Rubrobacteraceae bacterium | reverse complement strand
ATTTCGTTCAGGACGGGTGGCATCATCACCGCTGTGATCGGCGTGCTCTCGTTTCCCTGGCTGATCCTTGAAACCGCGGGCGCCTACATCTTCACCTGGCTCGTTGGTTACGGCAGCCTCCTCGGGGCCATCGGGGCCGTGATGATCGTAGACTACTGGATCGTGCGCAGAAGACAGCTCGACCTCGCCGAACTCTACAAGATAGACGGCAGCTACTCCTACTCGGGCGGCTGGAACTGGCGGGCGATAGTGGCCGTCCTCGTCAGCGTAGCCCTCGTCCTTCCCGGTTTTCTGAAAGCCGCCACTACCGCCGGACTCAACGGTGGTCCCTTCCCGAATCCCTCGTTCATAGAGAGCCTCTACAACTACGGCCTGTTCCTCACGTTTACCGTCTCCGCACTGGTTTACCTGGGATTGTCCATGATCGGTGGTCGCGCACCAGAACCGGCCCGCGAACCCGAGGCGACGTAAAGGATAGGAGATGCCCGACGCCTCCACCTACGCCCTTTTCGTCGCGGCGGCTTTGGCCCTGTTGCTCGTGCCTGGGCCGGCCGTCATCTACGTCGTGGCCCGCAGCGTGGAAGGTGGTCGCCTTACCGGGCTCGTCTCCGTCCTCGGTGTCGAGATCGGAACCCTCCTGCACGTGGTCTTCGCCGCGGCAGGTCTCTCGGCGATCGTGGTCTCTTCTGCGGCCGCGTTCTCCGTCGTGAAGTGGCTCGGCGCGGCCTATCTGGTCTGGCTCGGCATCAGGCAGATCGTGGGCCGCGGCGGCAATCATAAGGAGGCGACGCCCTCAGGGGGCGAGGAGAGTCGCTTTCGGGTCTTTTCCCAGAGCGTGCTAGTGCAGGTCCTCAATCCTAAGGTCGCCCTCTTCTTCCTGGCCTTCCTGCCACAGTTCGTCGATCCTTCACGGGGCGCGGCCTGGACACAGATAGTAATATTGGGCGCCACACTTGCCCTTCTCGGGATGTTCACCGACGGCCTCTACGCCTTGCTCGGCGGTACGGCAGGAGGTTGGATCAGGTCCAAAGGCCTCGGCTTGCGGCGGGCGGGCAGCTACGTGACGGGTGGGATCTACATCGCCCTCGGCGCCGTAGCCGCGGTCTCGGGTAAGGATTAGGAGGAAGGCATGGACTTCGGCGTCACGCTACAGACGAACCCACCGGCGAGCCGGGTCATCGAACTTACCAGGAGGGCCGAGGATCTTGGCTTCGGGTACGCCTGGACCTTCGACTCGCACATCCTCTGGCAGGAGCCCTACGTCATACACTCGCAGATGCTCTCGGCGACGGAGAGGATCATGGTCGGCCCCTTCGTCACCAACCCTGTCAGCCGCGACCCTTCGGTTACGGCCTCGACCTTCGCCACCCTCAATGAGATGTTCGGCAACCGTACGATCTGTGGGATCGGTCGCGGAGACTCCGTGGTGCGGGTCCTCGGCCGCAAGCCTACGACGCTCCGGCAGCTCGAAGAGGCCATGCACGTCATAAAGGAGCTGGCCGAGGGACGCGAGGTCGATTACTCAGGCGTCAAGGTAGGTATCTCTTGGGTCGGCGAAGGGAAGCTCGACGTGTGGATGGCTGGCTACGGCCCCAGGGCCCTGAGCCTTATCGGGCGTAAGGCCGACGGTTTCATCCTGCAGCTAGCAGACCCCGTGATCCTGGAGTGGACCATGAAACACGTCCACGACGCTGCGAAAGAAGTAGGCCGCGACCCGAAAGAAGTAAAGGTCTGCGTCGCGGCACCGGCCTATGTCGGAGACGACCTCGCCCACCAGCGCGACCAGTGCCGCTGGTTCGGTGGCATGGTCGGAAACCACGTAGCCGACCTCGTCGCCCGCTACGGCGAAGACAGCGAAGTGCCGCACGCCCTGACCGACTACATAGGGACCCGCCAGGGCTACGACTACAGCCATCACGGTCAGGCAGGCAACCCCTCCACAGACTTCGTCTCCGACGACATCGTTGACCGCTTCTGCGTCCTCGGCCCCGTCGAAGACCACGTAGAGAAGCTGAACGAGCTAAAGGATCTCGGCGCTGACCAGTTCAACATCTACCTCATGCACGACGCCATGGAGGAGACACTCGACGCTTACGGGGAGGAAATCATACCGGCGTTGGGTACGAAGTCTGCGGTGTGAGGGCTATCGACCACGTTCCTCGTCTCCGGCCAGCCGCGCGGCGTCAGCGAGGTCTTGAGGCCTGCCCGTTGCCCGTTTGTTCTGCAAAAGATGGTATCTGCCGATCACTGGCACTTTCAAGCCGGCGACCTCTACCTCCTGACGCTGCGGCCATGCCTCCTCGAACTCTACAGCGTCTATGGAGGTTAGTATGTCTACGCGGCGTGGTGCGACGCCGATCTGGAACACGGTCCCAGTGGTCTCAAAGTCATGCGCCTCGATCTGATTTAATGGGGCTCCGAAACGCGCCAGCGCATCCATGATGCGCTCTGCGTTATTCTCACTGGCCCTCACCCACAGGTCGATATCTCCCGTAGCTCTCACCAGTCCGTGTGCGGCGAGCGCATACGCCCCTACCAGCAGATATTCAACGTTCTCTTCTGAGAAGGCGGACAGTATGTCTCGATAGTCGGGATTGAGCAATATCCTCTTCCTTGAATGCCCAGGCGTCGAGCGCAAGCTGCCACATCATCGAGATACGCTCGGACGGTGTCGTATTCTCGAAGCCTGGATCTTCGCCTTGCTCGTGAAGCTTTCGAACCTCAATGTTCCGTCTCGTTTCAGCCATAGCGTAAATATAGCGCAAACGAGCAAATATCCATCGTTTCGTCCAGCGCGCTGAGGGAAGGGGTAGCGCTAGGTACCCTAATTGGAATATTCTTCGCGGGTAGGGAGGTGCATGGAATAGATGGAACCCGAAGTTAGCGTCAAAGGGCTGGGCTACCGTTACAGGGGGCAGCAGAAGCCCGCGCTCGATGGGGTCGACCTGGAGGTGGCCGAGGGGGAGTTCGTGGTCGTGATGGGGCCGTCGGGGGCGGGGAAGAGCACGCTCTGTGTCTCCCTCAACGGCCTGATCCCCCACTTCTTCAGGGGCAGGATGGAGGGGGAGGTGCGTGTCGGGGGACGTTCCACCCGCGAAGGCAAGGTCGGGGAGTTCGCCCAGGAGGTGGGGCTCGTCTTCCAGGACTTCGAGGCCCAGCTCTTCTCCACGAACGTGGCCCTGGAGGTCGCCTTCGGGCCCGAGAACTTCGCCGTGGAGCGCGACGAGATGGTCAGGCGCGTCGAGAGGGTGCTCGGGGAGGTGCGCCTCGAAGGTTTCGAAGACCGTACGCCGGCCACCCTCTCCGGTGGCCAGAAGCAGCGCCTCGCTATAGCTTCGGTGCTCGCCATAGAGCCGCGCATCTTGTGCCTGGATGAGCCGACCACGGACCTCGATCCCATCGGCAAGTTGGGTATCTTCGAGATCGCCGAGGACCTCAAAGACCGCGACGACGTTACACTCATCGTCGTCGAGCACGAGACCGAGGAGACCCTCGACGCCGACCGCATAATCGTTCTGCGGGAGGGCAAGATAGTCGCAGACAGGCCGGCCAGGGAGGTTCTCAGGGACGTAGAGCTTCTGCAGGAATCCAGCGTCATGCCGCTGCAGGTTACCCGCTTCTTTCACGAGAAGGGATTATGGCAGGGACAGTTGCCCCTTACACCCGAGGACGGGGTCGCCGAGTTCAAGCGGCGGGGGTGGCGGGTGAGTCCTGAGCGCCACAGGGAACTGGTGGAGGCTGACGCGGAGAGGGAGGAGGGTTACGGAGAGCCGGTGATCGAGGTCGAGGGGCTCACGCACCGCTACCCGAACGGGGTGGTCGCATTAGAGGGAGTGGACCTCACCGTCAGGCGGGGCGAGTTCCTGGCCGTTCTCGGGCAGAACGGGTCGGGCAAGACCACGCTCGTAAAACACTTCAACGGGTTGCTCAAGCCTACCGAGGGCTCGGTGCGGGTCGGGGGGGAGGAGACCGCAAAGCAAGGGTTACGCAAGCTCGGCCAGACGGTCGGATACGTCTTCCAGAACCCTGACCACCAGATCTTCTCGGACACCGTCTTCGAGGAGGTCGCGTTCGGGCCGAAGATCAGGGAGATGGAGGAGGATGGGATAGAGCAGCGGGTCGAAGAGGCCCTCGCCGCCGTGAGCCTGCAGGGGCGCGGGGACGAAGACCCGTTCGGACTCACCAAGGGCGAGCGCCAGCGGGTCGCTGTGGCGAGCGTGCTCGCCGTGCGTCCCGAGGTCCTGATCCTGGACGAGCCGACAACGGGGCTTGACTACGCCGAGCAGCGCAGCATGATGGATTTGGTAAGGAGCCTTAACGAGGCGGGCTCCACGATCATCGTCGTCACCCATACCATGTGGGTCGTCGCCGAGTATGCCCACAGAGCTGTGGTGATCAGGGACGGGAGGGCCGCCCTGCAGGACACCGTCAGGAACGTCTTCGCGGAGGAGGACGAACTGCGGGATGCCGCGCTTCGTCCCCCGCACATCGTCTCGTTCGGGAATGCGCTAGGATACCCCGTGTTGTCTGTGGAGGAGATGTTGAAGGTGACCGAGGAAGAAGAATAGATGGACCCGTCCCTGTACCTCGACCGGGACACGTGGGTCCACCGTCTGGACCCACGGACCAAGATGTTTCTGCTCGTGGGGATGTTCGCGTTGCCATTCGTTTTCCTGAGCCCACTCTATGAGCTGGCCGTGCTCGCGCTGGTGCTGTTCTTCGGGTACCTGGCGCAGTCTCTGGCCAACCTCAGGCGCATCTGGTTCATTCTGCTCACGATCCTCATAGTGACCACCATCCTGTGGTCCATCGTCGGCAGCGGGCGGACGCCGTTGTTCCTCTTCGTGGAGTGGGAGGCCCTGCTCTACGGGTTCAGCATCGCGCTGCGCATAGTCATCACCGTGATCGCGGGCATTATCTTTCTTTCCACCACCCGCAACGAGGAGGTGGGCATAGGGTTGGTCCGGCTGGGCATACCTTACCGTTTCGCCTTCGCGGTCTCGACGGCCCTCAGGCTGGTCCCGACGGTGATCGCCACGGGCCTGACCATCGGCCAGGCCCAACGCTCACGGGGACTGGACCTCGAATCCGGGAACATCATCCGGCGGATCCGGAATCACCTGCCGCTCCTGGTACCTGTCTTCGTCACGACCGTCCGGTCCACGAACGTCTTTTCTATGGCGCTGGAGTCCAAGGGGTTTGGGGCCCGCCCCGGGCGCACGTACTTCCTCCACACAGCCATGGGCGGGAGGGACGCTCTGATCATAGTGGGCTTCGTGGTGCTCCTGGCAGGGTGCATCGCGCTGCGGGTAGCGGGATATGGAGGACTGGAAGGGTTCAGTAGATAGCGTAGACGATCTCAAGGAGGTGCGGGAATGAAAGAAGTCTTTACGATGTGGCGGCACACGCAGATGGTGGTGCTGGTAGCACTGAGCGCGGCCATCTACGCGGCGGTCTTGATCCCGTTCAAGGGGTTCCCCCTCGTCCCTGGCTATATCGAGCTGCGACCGGCCAACGCGTTCCCGATCGTCTTCGGACTCCTGTTCGGTCCGGCTGGGGCCTGGGGGGCGGCGATAGGGAACCTGATCGGGGACTTCTTCGGCACGTTGAGCCTGGGGAGCCTCGGTGGTTTCGTGGGCAATTTCTTCCTTGCCCTACTGCCGTACAAGATGTGGAGCGTCTTCTTCCGGCGCGATGAGAACATGGAGGAAAACGTGGACTCCGGCAAGAAGTTCGGGGTTTTTATCCTTCTGACCCTCCTGGCCTCGGCCGTCTGCGCTGTCATAATTGCCTGGTGGCTCGACCTGCTGGGTTTCTTCCCGTTCGCCGTGTTCTTCGCCCTCATCGTCTTCAACAACGCCATAATGGGGGGCGTACTAGGACCCATCCTTCTACTCGCCCTCTATCCCCGGGTGAAGCGATGGGGGCTACTGTGGACCGAGATAGTGGAGCCCGAAGACGCCTCGTCCTCCAGGCTACAGAGGACGGGCGCCGTCCTGGTATGGGTCGGGGCCATCGGCGCGGTCGTCGTCGGCCTGATCCTCGGCCTCGCCGAGCGAGCCCCCGGCAACCTGGGCATCGGGCTCGGACTGATCCCCTTCCTCCTCCTTATCCTCGTCGGCAGCTTCATGCTCGGTGTGCGCGAGCAGGTAGAGGCCGTCGAGGAGTCGATGGCCGCCGAAAGTGAGGAAACCGGAGCCTAAGAGGGAAGATATGTACGGAGAATCCATCGTCAGGGACCCCAGCCTCGCGCCGGAAGGGCACAAGAAGATAGACTGGGCCGCCGGGCACTCACCGGTCCTCAACACCGTCCGCGACAAATACCTGAGAGACGGCACCTTCGAAGGCCTCGGCGTCGGCGTCTCCCTCCCCATAGAAGCCAAGACCGCCTACCTTACGGTCGTGCTCGCCGAGGCAGGGGCCGCTGTCGCCGTGGCTAGCCCGGGCCCCTTCTTCGTGCAGGACGATGTGGCGGCGGCATTGGCCGAGCGCGGCGTGGCGGTCTACGCCTCCTCCGAGAACGACCCCGAAGACGCCGACAGGGAGCTGGAACGCGTGCTAGACCGGGCTGCGGGCGACAGGGAGGCTGTCCTCATTGACGACAGGGCCGGGTTGGTGCGCATCGTACATACGACGCGGCGGAACTTGCTGGAGAATATCCGTGGGGCGTCGGAGGAGACGACGAGCGGGGTGGCGAAGTTCAGGGTCATGGAGCGGGAGGGGATCCTCGAGTTCCCCGTCATCGCGGCGAACGATGCCAGGTGCAAATACCTCTTCGATAACCGCTACGGGACAGGCCAGTCTACGCTCACGGCGATAATGCAGAGCACCAACCTTATGGTCGGCGGCAAACGCGTCGTCGTGCTCGGCTACGGCTGGTGCGGCAAGGGCCTCGCCCGCTACGCCACGGGGCTCGGCGCCCGCGT
This sequence comes from uncultured Rubrobacteraceae bacterium, assembly GCA_902806095.1. Taxonomy (GTDB): domain Bacteria; phylum Actinomycetota; class Rubrobacteria; order Rubrobacterales; family Rubrobacteraceae; genus Rubrobacter_D. The sequence continues at coordinate 20,997 of CADCVF010000062.1, read as the reverse complement.
CTCCGTCTGCGAGGTCGACCCGGTGCGCGGCCTCGAAGCCTACGCGGACGGCTTCGACGTGCTTCCGGCCCTGGACGCCGCGGAGATCGGGGAGGTCTTCGTTACGGCGACGGGGAGCCGCGACGTGCTGACGGCCGCGCATTTCGAACGGATGCGTGACGGTGCGATCCTGGCCAACGCCGGTGGGGTGGACGTGGAGATAGACGTGGACGGCCTTACGGCCGTGTCGACGGGCGCCCGCGAGGTTCGCCGCAACGTCGAGGAGTTCACCACAGCCGATGGCCGTAGATTGCACCTCGTCGGGCGTGGTATGGTCGTCAATCTGACGGCGAGTGACGGGCACCCCATTGAGATCATGGACCTCACCTTCGCGATCCAGGCCCTCTGCGCCTATCGCCTCGCGAACGAGTACGCCTCGATGGGGAACAGAGTACATCTCCTCCCCAGGGAGATAGACGATGAGGTGGCCACCACGAAGCTGGATGCTGTCGGTATGGGCATCGACGCACTGACGCAGGAGCAGGAAGAATTTCTGGCAGGCTGGCGCGAGTGAGGAGCGAGATTTGCGCGCTCCGCGCGCAAACTCGCGCATTTCAGCACGCTCCAGCCTGCGGCTGTCGCTTGTCAGCATTTCAGTAAACAAAAAGCTGACAAGCGAAGGCGAAGCCTGAGCGTGCTGACCAGCGCGGTTTCCGGAAGGGAACTTTCGGAAACCGCTATCACACCATACGGCTTGCGGGATGTATTAAACTAAGGAGGTCTGAGATTTTGCATATACGAGGAGTGTTTTAGATGGCCCAGAGAACATACGATGTCGTGATTATCGGCTCGGGTCCCGCGGGATACACGGCGGCCCTATACGCTGCGCGGGCGAGCCTGAAGGTACTCGTTTTCCAGGGTTTCGAGAGCGGCGGGCAGCTGATGCTGACCTCCGACGTGGAGAATTATCCTGGGTACAGGGAAGGCGTCATGGGCCCCGAGATGATGGACGACTTCGAGGCCCAAGCCGCGCGTTTCGGGGCTGAGATGCGTCCCGAGAACATCGAGAGGGTGGATCTCTCGGAGCGCCCGTTCGAGTTGTGGGCCGAGGATGAGGACGAGCCGACCCTGGCAAAGACCGTCGTGATCGCCACGGGCGCCAAGGCCAAGTGGCTTGGACTCGAGAGCGAGCAGCAGTTGATGGGCAAGGGCGTCAGCGGCTGCGCAACCTGCGACGCCTTCTTCTACAGGGGCAAGAAGGTCGCTGTAGTCGGCGGGGGAGACACAGCGATGGAGGAGGCCGGCGTCCTCGCCAAGTTCGCCGATGAGGTCTTTTTGATCCACCGCCGGGACGAGTTCAGGGCGTCCAAGATCATGCTCGAGAGGGCGCGTAAGAACCCCAAGATCACCTTCATAACAGACACGGTCGTGGAGGAGATCTTGGGCAGAGACGCCGTGGAGGGGGTGTGCATAAGGAACACGAAGACCGGCGAGGAGCGGACCATCGAGGTTAGCGGCTTCTTCACGGCTATAGGGCACACCCCCGCAACCTCCCTCTTCGAGGGACAACTCGAGATGAAAGAGGGCGGCTACGTTATCCAGAAGGAGAACACCATGACGAGCGTCCCTGGCGTGTTTGCCGCTGGCGATGTCTCGGATACCCGCTACCGTCAGGCCGTCACGGCCGCCGGGGACGGCTGCAGGGCCGCCATCGACAGCGAGCGCTGGCTCGAGGAGCGGGGCGAGGCGGAAGGTGCCGAAGATCCGGCGGTATGGACCGCCGAGAAGGACGTGGCGAACTTCTAGCGGCATACATTATCGCCATAGTGCCGGCGGGCGGCTATCCTCAGCGGAGATCGATCAGCCCCAGCTCCAGGGCCTGGACAACGGCACGGGTACGGTCGGAGACCCCCAGCTTCGAGATGATGTGCTCGACGTGGTTCTTGGCCGTACCGAGGCTAATTACGAGGTCCCCAGCGATCTGACGGTTGGTGCGTCCCAGCTTCATTAGCCCCAGGACCTCCAGCTCACGTGGGGTCAGGGGCTCCACCGCGTAAGCGGTCTCGTGAGAACCGCCCGTTCCTCTGCGCCTCTCCCCCTCGCTGGCCAACCGGCGCAGGAGCCGGGCGGCCAACTCCGGGTCCAGCGGGGACTCCCCGTTGCGCACCCGCCGCACGGCCTCGATGATCTCCTCTCGAGGCGCGTCCTTGAGTACGTAACCGGCAGCCCCCGCCTTCAGCGCTTCGAGCAGGTAGTCGGGGTTATCGTGCATGGTCAGCATCATGACGCTAATCTCGGGGTATCTTTGCTTGACCTCCTTTGTGGCCGCCAGGCCGTCCATGACAGGCATCCTCACGTCCATGAGGATCAGATCCAGCCTGAAGCGCGAGCACAGCAAGAGAGCTTGCCGCCCGTTGGCCGCCTCGCCAACGATGTCGATGTCAGGCTCGTCGGAGAGCATGTTTTGGAGACTCTCCCTGGCGAGCTCATGGTCATCCACTATGGCCAAGCGTGTCCGCCCAAGTACGTACTCTGGAGAGATCTTGGTTCCCACCTCTCTATACACCCCCGATGAACAACTGGCCTACCACTTTCACGATAGTCGTCCGATCTCCGCGGCTGCAAGGGATCCGTCCGACCCGCACGATAGCGTCGTCAAGCCGTTCGCATCAGAGGGATGATCGCCGCTACAAAGGTACCGGCCTCCGGGCGGCTTTGGATCTCGAGTTCGCCACCAAGCATGCCGACCCGCTCCCTCATTCCCGCAAAACCGATCCGCTCGCCGGGCCTGCCTCCCGACATGTCGAGCTCGGCCGGGTCGAACCCACGCCCGAAGTCCCGGACCGCCAGATAGACTTCTCCGTCCAGCCGCCGCAACTCGATTTTCAACCACTTTGTTTCCGCGTGCTTGCGTATGTTGGTCAACGCCTCCTGTGCGACGCGGAAGAGCGCGAGCTCGATCTCTTTTGGCAGGCACTCATCTCCAAGATGTTGCTCACAGTCGACATGGTAGCCTTCCTCGCTCAGGCGTTCGACCTCGAGGGAGATGGCGGCCGCGAGTCCGAGGTCGTCGAGGGCCGTTGGCCTCAAGTTCGCGATGACCAGGCGCGCATCCGAGACCGTAGTCCTGACCTGTCCGAGTATCCGATCCAGTTCTCTCTTGCCTTGCTCCGTCTCCGGGGCGTAGCGCCGGGCGAAGGCCTGAAGATTCTGGTGTGCGGCCAACGCAACCTGGGCCAAACCGTCGTGAACCTCGTAGGCCACCCGGCGCCTCTCCTCTTCCTTGGCTCCCAACAACCTCTTTTCCAGGTTCTGCAGCGTACGCTCGCGCTCTCGGTGCTCCTCGGCCTCACGCATAGCCCGCCGGACCGCCGGCAAGAGCCGCTCCAAACGATGCTTGAGCACATAATCCGTGGCTCCGCTCTTCAGGGTCTCGATCGCCACCTCTTCACCGAGCGTACCCGAGACGAAGATGAACGGCACGCTGGGGCAGAGCTCCTTGGCCAGGCTCAACGCCGAGAGGCCGTCGAAGCCCGGTAGCACGTAGTCAGCCAGGATGAGATCGACCCCACCCTCCTCCAGCGCTGCGGCGAAGGCCTCGCGGCTCTGTACTCGGACCAGCTCGCAGCCGATCTCACCTCCGGACAGTCGAGCCCCGACGAGGTCTGCGTCCAACGGGCTATCTTCGAGGATGAGGATGCGCAGCACACCAGATCTATCGAGGTCTTGCCCTTCGGGTCCGTGCAAGACTTTCAAAGTTCCCGCCTCGCAGCGCTAGAGGGCTGCTCTTTCAGGCCGAGGAGTCCCACGTTGGGGTCATCCGCCTGCGACCGGTACACGGCCCGGCGGAGGAGATAGTCTAGAGGCTCCTCCGCGTCATGCGCGATGAAGACTCCCTCGATCGTCCTCCCCTCGCTCAAGACGGCGAGGGTAGACTCGAGATCGTTATGATTGTCCTCTACCAGTAAGAGCGTACAGCCGTAATCTCTGTCAGCCATCACTATTCTCCGTGAATCGCGGAAGCGAGAAGTAGAAGGTAGCCCCCCTTCCTAAACAACCATCCGCTTTCGCTCGTCCCGCGTGGTGACCGACGGTGCGTCTCACGCTGGCGAGTCCGATGCCTTCGTACCCTTCCGCATCGTGCAACAGCTGAAATACGCCGAAGAGTTTGTTGGAGTATTGTACATCAAACCCCACACCACTATCGCGAACAAAGAATACGACCTCACGCTCGTCGCCAGCGCTCCCGGCCCGGATCACAGCCGGGTCGTGGAAACACACGCACTTGCTGGCGGTGTCAAGATCGGGAAGTTAGAAGCTTACTGCCTCTCACGCGACAGGAGCGCGGCGGCGGGCCAGGGTCCGCAGATGACAGGAGGCGATGTTCTCGATCAAGACAAACGAAGATAGGCCTTCTGGCACGTTCGCTCGTGGCGCTGCGGGTATAGGATGAGAAAGGCAAAGATGGGACACAGTCGATCCGAAAGGCACAGCTTTGAAGGTCATTACTCGGGGTAGGCCGCCGCGGCTCCGTCCCCCTAAGCGGTGGTGAAGTCACCGTTGACACACCCTTGGAGAAAACAGACCTCTTGCCGACAAAGGAACAGGATCAAAGGCGACTCTCCGCTGTCTGATCGCTTCTCCACCCCGATGAGACCCTGGACGACAGACGCCGAAGGGCTTGGTGTCCAGCGATGTGGAGCCCCTGACAGGGCGTACGGGCTCTTGTGCGAGTGCAGTTACAAGGTGCGCTGCGAGGTCATGCGCCACGGCGAGCGATTGGGCGAGTTGACGTTCTTCGACGATGAGGAGGCGAGCGTCACCCAAGGCGAGCGAGTCTGGTACTGTCCTGGGTGCCGCAGCCGACTCAGTCTCCTATCTGTACGGCCTTGAGGCTGGACCAAGACGCGATCCCGATGTGGGTCAGCTGCACTGTAAATTGCTTTAAAGAGACCGCGCAGCGCAGAGCAAGGTCACCACTGACGGTGACTAATAAGCTCCTCGGTCGACAAAGAGGGCTCTAATGGTGCTGGCCAAAAGCACCAGATCAAGCCATACGGACCAGTCGCGCACGTAGTGGATATCCATCTCTAGCCTGTCAGTGAAGGAAGCGTGGCTGCGACCGGAAACCTGCCACGGTCCGGTTACCCCTGGAGGTACACGCAGAATCTCGTCGCGCGCGTCCCCGATATCCCCGGACTCGCGGGGTAGGTAGGGACGAGGGCCGACCAGGCTCATCTCCCCGCGCAAGACGTTCCAAAGCTGCGGCAGCTCATCCAGGCTGGTACTGCGCAAAAATCGGCCGACGCGCGTAACACGGGGGTCGGCGCGTAGCTTATGGTACCTTACGTACTCTTCCCTGAGGCCAGCATCCTCAGCGAGCATAAGCTCCAGCACAGCCTCCGCTCCTGGCACCATAGTACGGAATTTGATGCACGGGAATGGGACACCGTTCTTGCCCAACCGCCAGTCCGTGTAGAAAATGGGCCTTCCAGACTCTGCATAGACGAGTAGGGCTATCACCAGGAGAAACGGAAGCACGAGGGCTCCGCCCACGACGGTAGCTCCAAAATCTAGTATACGTTTCGCTCTCCGCGCCCAGGGGTTGAGGAGATTGTACTTTATCTCTACCGCCAAGGTTCCCGCAAGGTCGCGGGCAGTCACCGCCGAGTTGGTTATACCGCCGAGGTTCGAGACAAGCAGGACGTGCCGGAAGCTGCGGCTAGCCCGGCTAACGAGCGGTGCCAGGTGCGAGGGCCGGATGTAAGGCGTGGCGAAGATTATGGTGTCCACGCCGCCTCTGCGAGCGAGGTTCTCGACCTGGGTCATAACCTCTTCGTGGGAGAGGCTCCCGAGCAGGTTCCCCGACGGCGTCAGACTCCGGTCGATGAGGGCGGCGGGAACGTATCCCAGCTCCCATTCCTCTTCCAAGAGCTGGACTGTTCGGACGCCCGTGTCCTTGTTTCCTATGACGACCACGGGCCTGCCCCAAATACCGAGCCTCCACAGCCCCCACCGCGCCAAACCCTGCACCAGGGGGGGTAGAAGCAAGAGTCCCACAAAGCCTAGCGCTAATAGCAGGCGTGGGACTCGCCCCACAAGGTCAATGGGCCCAAATTTTGAGGTTATGAATCCGAGGGGGATCAAGACTGTGGTAAAGGAAACGGCGGCGAAGGCGCCGACCACGGAGTAAGTGTGCCGGCGAAGCCTCTCCGCCGGGCTCAGACCGTACCCCGGATACAGCCCCATCAAAGAGCGTAACCCTATCCACACCGCCACGGCGAAAACCCCAACCACCATAGCCGTTGGCCTGGGGAAGTCCCCCCACCGGCCAAAGATGCTCTGTAGCTCGTACCCCGCCAGCCAGACCAGAACCGCCAGCAAGGCGTCCGAAAACAACAAGACTACGACAACCCCTGGTTGTCTCCAAGCCTGCGCCAGGCGGCGCCTCGGTGGCCGCGCGGGCTGCGGTGGTGGCTCTGCTGGCTGTCGAGCAGTATTACCTATACTGGGGACTTGACTCCTCCTCAAAATCCTCTCCCCCTTAACCGAGCATGATGGTGCTCATCCTGAGTCGCTAGAAGAGCTGAAGAACGGATTTCCCAGAGAACCAATGTAGAATCATCCCTTTCAGACAGACATACTTCGCTCGAGTTGTCCGGCTGTCCCCCTCCTGATCTTTGGCGGCGTTACTATACCAGTAAACCCGTACAGGTTCAGAACTTCCTCCTAGAGGTTGGTAACGTATATACGTGGCAGTTCTCGGAATCGTTCAATAACTTCCCCATTTTTTCTTGATACATGTGCTACTCGTCTATTAGCAGAACATCTTACTCTAGCAACGTAGACCCAACGGATACCCTGATCGGGGACCTGGTTCGAGAGACCAGCGATCAATATCCGCATCATTCGGTAGGGCTTTAGCGTGAAGTTACACGAGTGCCTGGTCGCCGTATACGGGGTATGGGAGTTTCAACCGGACTTGGAGCGTATTCGGGACGAGCGAGAGTGTCTCAGGAGCAGGAGCAGGGCGAAGCCGAGGGTGAGGGCGCCGCTCACAAAGAGGTTGCCACGGATGGAGGACCCTATGACGAAAGCGGTATCTATGCGGAGAGTCTCTAAGAAGAAACGTCCCACCGAATAGAGGCATACGTAAAGTACGAACACATCGCCGGCTTTCAGGCGCTCCGAGAAGCGGCGCGCGACCCACAGAAGGAGCAGGCATAAGAGCACGGCCCACATTGCCTCATACAGGAAGGTCGGATGGAATGTGGTCGCATCAGCGTACTGCACCGGCCGGTTCTGCGGCGCGATGTCTATGGCCCACGGCAGATCCGAGGGCCGTCCGAAAAGCTCCTGATTGAAGTAGTTGCCCCACCTACCTATCGCCTGCCCCAGGGCGAGGCCAGGGGCGGCCGCGTCGGCGAAGGTGAGCGGGTTTATGGCACGGTACCAGCTAAAGAGGAGCAAGCCCAGGAAGCCGCCCGCAACCGCGCCGTAGATCCCGATGCCCCCCTCATAGACCTCCAGGACCTTTGGGAAGGGGTTGCGGGTGTATCGATGGTACTCGGTCACGACGTGGTAGAGGCGCCCTCCGACGACGCCCAGCGGGACCACGAAAAAGAGCGAGCCTAACGCCAGGGCGCCGTCATAGCCCCTGCGCGCGAGCTCTCGTGCAGTGAGCCAGGTGCCCACGGCTATGCCCAGCGCGATAAGGAGGCCATGGTAGCTCAGGACGATCGGCCCGACCTCGAAGATGTTCGGTGAGGGCGGGCTCGGCAGCGAAAAGAGCGCCAGGAGTGTCTGGGACAACGGGATCACCTCTTCCGCCGAGGCTCCGGCGCCGTGTCGGTCATTATGCGAGCTCCGTCCGGAAACAGCTTCTCCTGGTTGCGGGGGTCGATCACGTTGTAGTAGTAGCCACGGGTTTTGTCCGATGCCACCACCAGAAGCCCTGCAACCTCGTCGAGGTTCTGCTTCGTTGAGGTGGCGTCGCCGACGTTCGTCCCTTGAGGGCCTTGCATGAGCAGGGTTCCGCGGCCTTCCTCGAAGGAGATGTCGTCCAGGTCCGTACGCTTGTAGTAGACCTTGCCACCACTGCAGGTGGGGGACGAGGCGAACATGTAGAGTAGGCGCCGCTCTTCGTCTATGAGTGCGAGCGATCGCGTGTGGGAGTCTGCCACCGTGCCAAAGACGTGGCTGGTCCAACCTCCGTCTTGGTCACGGATCCACAGCATGCTGTAGGGCGCCTGAAGATCCCGATCTATGCGGTCGCGCCGCGTCTTTAGAGTGGCGAAGACCCGTCCCTCCGAGTCGGCCTTGAGGCTGATGTGATCGTTGGCCATACCCGCTCCCATAACCGGGTTGTCCGGCCTCCACGTGTCGTCGGGCTCTCCATCGTCGTGTATGGCGAAGTAATAGCCGGACTTGCCGGACTCGTCGTACTGGTTGCCCCACATCAGGCCGATCTTGGAGCCGAAGGCGACGATCCCCGCGACGTCGTCGGAACTCACGGTCGTGCCCCTTAGCGGCGGGACGAACGGCTTCACCCAGCTCGAGTCGCCCTTCCCTGAAGTATGGGTTACGTAGACGCGGCGCAATTCCTCGCCTTGAGCATAAGTGGCCCAGAGCTTGCCAGTGGTGTCCTTGGCTACCGTGATGGCCTCCATACCGCCCTCGGTTATGGTTACCGGAAAGCCTTTATCGAGTGAGTAGCGGGCGGTCGAGGGATCGTAGCTGTAGCGCAAAAAGCGAGCGCTGTCCTTTTCCAAGCTCGCCTCCGTCCCTGCGCTGACCACGTAGAGGTGGCCGTCGTCCCATAGGGCGTCGGTCCTGGAAGTGTTGCGCGCGTCGACAAGTATGCCGGTGTCTTTCCAGGTGTCCTCTGTTCGGTCGTAGCGGTAGATGTGGTACTCCTCAGAGAGACCGTTGAACAGTATTCCCCACCAAACGCCGTCGTTGAACCATAGCTTGCTCTGCGTTTTCGCGGCGGTGGGACCCTGCGGGCACCTGACCTCCGGCTTGAAGGAGCGTGGCAGGCCCAAGGCCACCCCCGCTAGAAGGACGATCACGCCAAAGACCATCAGCATCCAGAGTCCGTGCCTTTGGGCCACTCCTGCCATCACTTAGTGTGTCCAACTCTTTTCGATCTCCCAGCGTCCGCGCGAATCACGCGGTCGGACAACAGGGACACCTTGCTTAGCGACCTTTGTGGATAAGTACTTAACAACAAGGATACTAGCAGAGACTAGATACTACTTGGCCCGAACCGATTCTAGCTCCACGCCGAGTTGCCCGCCGGGGCACCTCGTCTACCCTTCTGGGGCTACCATCAGCATTTTGCGATCGTGAGACCTGCAAGATCAGTCTGTCGGTGCGGAAATGGGGCACGCAGGTAGAGGTTCGTGCCGCGTACGGTTCGTGGATGGCTTCAGGTCCCGCGTCTCAATGCGCGATGGAGTTCCATCCATCGCGCATGGGGACAAGTGACGAGCAGGACCCGAAGTGAAGGCGCTGGCTCTAGAGCGTGAACCGCGCCAGGTTGGTCTGCGGTACCTCGGTGACTCCGTTGCCGGTGGGCTGCGAATCCTTAGAGTCGGAGACGCCGGTGAACCCGCCGCCGACCCACAAGTAGGAACCGATCGTGGTCAGAGCCCACGCCCCGTTGTAGCTCGGGCGCCTATTTTGGTCGAGGGAAGGGATCCAGCCGCAGTGGATCTTCCCGGTCGCCGGGTTCACGGAGGCGAGCCCGCGTAGACGCTTGCCATTACAAACTATTTGGTTTGACCGGTTGATGCCGAAGTGCCCGCCGAAGAACAGCCGCGAGCGGTCCGGCGTCAGCGTCACGGTCTGCACGTTCCCGACCGTGCTAAACCGCCAGGTCCGCACACCCGAGTCGCCTTTGTCGAGGCGGAACGCCGCTAGGAAATTCCGCCCGGCCCCAAAGCCGCCGTAGAGCCTAGTGGGTGTTGCGCGGAGGTCCCACGCCGTCTGTGGAGCTCTGATCTTCCCGCGTGGAATCTTCCACGGGTGTAAATTACCCGTATCCGTGTAAACGCGCGCCACGCTCTGTCGCGCATCCCCTTTGCCGTTGGAGCCCGTGATGTAGCTGAACGGTCCCCCCACGAAGATCGAAGACCTCCTGGAGCTGAGTTCGAGGGCTCGCACCTTGTGGGAGCAGCGGGGGTCCGTACATGTTACGGCCTCGCTAGTGTTCGGCTTCCAATCGGGATCGAGCGCCCCACTCGCGAGGCTGAACGCCGCCAGATTCTTGCGCGGCACTCCGTCGACCTTAGAGAATCCTCCACCAGCGTAGAGTTTGCGGTCGCCTGCTTCGAGCGCGAATACGTAGGAGGTATCGCCCCCCACCTGCGGCGCGAAAGGCAACACGCGTACCGCATTAGTGTTCGCGTCGACCGCGGCCAGGTTCTTCCTCGGCTTACCCTCTACGGCCGTGAAGTTCCCGCCGATGTACACTTTGCCGTCCTTGACCGCGAGCGAGCGAACAACGGCGCCGTCCCCGGCCACCTTCGGACGCCAGGTGCGAATGGCGTCGCCGGTCTTGACGTTGATGGCCGCCACGTTGCTCACGGTGCGGTCAATGCCCGACTCTCCAGACGGGTTCTCCCTCACCCTGGTGAACTCGCCTCCTATGTAGAGGATATCACCGTCCTTCGAGAGCGCTGTGGCGTAGACTTCTCCGTTCGTCATATATGTGTCATCGGGGGTTTCAGTCAAGGCCAGGGCGGGGGAGACGCCGAGGATCGCCTGTATCACCATCACCGCGGCCAAAACCGAAAGGCCCAAGGAGAGGCGTCCGTTCAACTTCTCAGGGACCAGTATCGATCGTCTGCTCATCGTATCGCGCCCTCCACAAACAGTCGCTGGGAAATCACCGGGATAGTAGGGTCTGTCGCGGTCCGGTGCGTGGGCCATCCGGCACATTTTGTCGTAGTTGCCGCTTCCAGTGTCGCACAGTACTTGGCAAAATGCTTCGGCAGCAGCTAAACTCAAAATTGGCGGAACACTGCCAGAACACGAGTTTGTACGATCGCCGGAGGAGCGAGACCGTGTATGAGTCTGTAACAACACCAAATGGTACCCAGCAAACGCCGGCTGCCTTCAGCAGGATCTCCGAAGATGAGGGATCCTTCTCCCTGAGCGACCTCACGCAAATCGTCTTGAAGCGACTTTGGGTTATTCTTCTGGTCGTCTTCGTTGTAGTCGGAGCTGCCGTAGGGGCAAGTTTCTTGCAAGAGCCGACGTATGAGGCTTCCACCGAAGTGTGGGTGGATCAACAGCTAGGGAATCAGGGAAAGAACTTGGCGGGAAGCGTCGAGGGGCTCCAATCGCTCATGCCGACGCTGATACACGCCATCGATAGCCGCCCCGTAGCCGAGGATGCCATCGGCCGCTTGGGATTGGAGATAACATCAGGGGAGCTCCTGAATAACTTGGCTATCGAGCAGGTCGAGGGCACGAGTTTCATAAGCCTCACCTACGAAGGCAACAACCTTCCGGAAGCCACACAGATCGTCAACACCATGGCCTTAGTGTCCTCCGAGCGCATCACCAACACAACCAGGGCGGCCGGCAGCGACTTAAAGGCCACCCCGTATGTGAAGGCGAGAGTACCCGAAACCCCGACCCCGGTAAGCCCCGACCCCTTGAGGAACGGGCTCCTGGCGGCCGTGTTCGGCCTTATGCTCGGCATAGGCCTGGCTCTTTTGATGGAATACCTTGACCATAGTTGGCGCTCGCCAGAAGAAGTGGAACAAGCCTCAGGCGTACCCACTTTCGCTACCATACCGGAATTTAGTGTTGCGAAGAGCAAAGGGAAAAGAGGACGCTAGCATGACCGATCCACAAAGCAAAACCCTCGCTGTTTCGTCGCCGAAGCACAGACGACGTGACGATGCTACCCTGGATCTGGTGACCGTCTACGACCCTACCGGCGCCGCTTCCGACGCTTACCGGATGCTACGCACCAATCTCTTCTACGCCTTGATCGATTCCCCTCCCAAGATAATAGTGCTGACGAGCGTGAGCTTCGGTGAGGGCAAGAGCACCACAGCCGCCAACTTGGGTGTGACGCTAGCGCAGGCGGATAAGAATGTCCTGATCCTGGACTGCGATCTTCGCAGACCTCGTCTGCACAGCATGTTCGACGTAAGCAATACAAACGGTCTGGTGGACATCCTGTCTGGCGGTAGCAGGGTGGAAGAGGTCTGGCGAGAGCCGATACCAGGATTGAAGTTGATTTGCGCTGGTCCCTCGCTGCCCAACCCGGCCGAGCTTCTGAGCTCGAGGCGTCTGGCTGAGTTTCTTGCCGAAATGCGACCGAGGTTCGACTACGTCCTGGTAGATGCACCCCCCGTAGGGGTATCGGACTCCGTTGTGCTGGCGGCCAACGGGGACGGGGTTTTGCTGGTTTTGGATTCTCAGCGTACGCGCAAGGGACCTATGCGACAAGCTTTGCGCAGCCTGCAAGGCGTCGGGGCGAACGTGCTTGGAACGGTAATGAACAGTTTCGAGGTTTCCAGACGCAAAACCACCCCGTATAGCAACCTCCACTAGAGGCGCAAGGCACGTTAGCCTCGGCAGTTACTCGGACAGCTTGAAGATGAATCGCTGGGCAAGTGGCGAGGGTACGCAGTGAAATCTGCTGTGGTCGATTATCTCGGCGCTTCGACGTTGAGACGCCGCTTAGTCTCTGGCAGCACGTGGGCTATCGGGGGCAAGATCGCGGCCGCCACGATCGGCCTCGTCACCAACGGCGTGCTTACGCGCCTGCTCACCAAGCAGGAGTTCGGCGTCTACTTGTTGGCATTCAGCATTATCTCGCTCGGCGCGGTGATCGGGTCTTTGGGACTGCCCAAGTCGGTGTTACGGTTCGTCGCCGAAAGCATGACGCTGGGCCAGCCCGGACGCGCACGGAGGGCGATCTACACGGCGCTGGGGCTCGGCGTCGTGGGAGCTTTGGGCCTTAGTCTGGCCTATCTTTTTATCGTCGGCGATCTTGTAAGCAGGGATCTCTTTCACCGCCCTGCCCTCGTAGCGGTCATCGGGCTTTGTGCTGGCTGGATGGCGATCTCGACGATGCAAGAGATCATGTCCGAGACGTTCAGAGGGTTCCACGACATCCGTATGGCCACCCTGTTCGGCGGCCTGGCGACGGCGGGTAAGAGCGCCGGCCTGATAATGAGGGTCATGCTGCTCGCCTGCTTGCTGCTGTTGTGGTTGACGAGCGGAGGGCACACGGACGTGAGAACCGTGATGTTGGCCTCCATTGGCTCCGGCGCCGCGAGCGCGCTCTTGGCCGCTGTGTTCTTGCACAAGAGAATCTCCTCGCTCGGTTCGCAGGGTGCTGACGATCCGATAAGTGCGAAGGATACATTGCGCGATGCCCTTCCTATATTGCTCATTTCCTTGACCTCGTTCGTCTTGCTATCGGCAGCAGACCTCTGGATCTTGGGCATTTTCCGTCCGCCAGAGGAGGTCGCGCTCTATGGCGCGGCCGCCCGGCTGCTTACTCTTGTCGCGATGCCGCTGCTGATTACGAACCTCGTGCTGCCGCCCATCATTGCGGAGATGTACGCCCAGGGCAGAACGGGTGCGTTGGAGCGCACGCTGCGAAGCTTCAGCACATTGTCCGGCGTCCCGTCCCTGTTGGTCCTGATAGTGTTCATGCTCCTGGGAGGGCCGATATTGGGATTGATCTACGGCGACGGGTACCAGGGTGCCGCGGTGGTGCTGGTGCTGCTGAGCGCCGGGAAACTCGCTGCCGTCTGGGCCGGGTCCTGCGGGGCGGTGCTCCAGTTTACGGGCCACCAAGGATCGATGCTGCGCGTCAACCTCCTGACCAGCCCCCTCTTCATAATCGGAGCTCTGCTGGTGGTGCGAGACTACGGACCGGTAGGAATCGCCAGCATGACGGCCGCGATAACCGTCTTGCAGAACGTGGCGCTGGTGCTGGTCGCCAAGAGAAAGACCGGCATGTGGACCCACGTGAGCCTCTCGCCATCCCGCTTGCGAAAGGGTTTATCGAAGCGATGAGCACACCATCCTATGGCACTCTCTACTAGAGACCCCTTCTCTTGCCGCCAGGCTCCGTACTGCCTACGGGGGCCGGCAGTTTGGGTGCTGAGAGCGAACGAGAAAATATGGGAGTAACGCGATGAGGATCGTGGCCAACACCATACCCAAGAGCGGCACCCACCTCCTCGACCGCCTGCTCGTGCTGCTCGGGTTCGGGCTGGTAGACCTGGGAGGGGCGAGACCACACCTCGTGAAGAGCAGCTATCGGTTTCCACTGGTCAACCAGCGCCTCAAGAGCATCCTGGGACTTCGCAAACCAGAGGACGTCATGGGGATAGGTCCGCACCTCGTAGAAGGCGGTCGGTTCCCTCCTGCCCGCAGGTTGTTGAGGGGGTGGGGGGAGAAGGTCACCGTCGGGGTGGTCTCCCCCCAGCTCATAGGCCGCCGCTGGCTCGCCCGCCGCCTCTCCAAGGTCCCCGACGGCGCCTTCGTCAACGCCCACTGCATCTACACCCCCGAGCTGGCCGACCTCTTCCGCCAGCAAGGCATGAGGACCGTGTGTATCCTGCGCGACCCACGCGATGTGGCCGTCTCCCAGATGCACTACATCAAGCAGTTGGAGAACCATTTCGCCCACGAGGGATACATGGCCTTGCCCTCTGACCGCGAGCGGCTGCTGGTCTCCATCCGCGGCGGAGAGCTGGGCGGACGCGAGCTTCAGTCGTTGGAGCAGCGCTACAGGCAGTTCTCGAGATGGGAGCGAGACGGAGGGGCTGCGGTGGTCAAGTTCGAGGACCTGGTGGGGACCAAGGGTGGGGGGAGCGCAGAGGCCCAGCGGCTGGCGGTGGAGCGGGTGGCTAGACACCTTGGCGTTGCGGTGGACGAGGGAACGCTACGGCGGATTGAGGAGGAGCTCTTCGGAGTGGGGCGGACGTTCAGGAAGGGGCAGATCGGGGGCTGGCGGGAGGAGTTTTCGGCGGAGCACGAGCGGGCGGTGAAGGGGGTTTTGGGCACGCTGCTTGTCGAGTTGGGCTATGAGGCTGATCCCGACTGGTAGTGCCCGGCGGCCGATCTCGTGGGACGTTATACTTCCTCCTTTCGCTGCCCCGCACCGGATCCACCCTGGCGCAACGTATCCTGGCCGCCCACGAAGCGATCGCTACGGCCTCAGAGCCCTGGATCCTGCTGCCCTACCTCTGGGCGTGCGTCGGACCGCAGGGCGGCATTTGAGCACCACGGAGGTACTTGCGGCGTCGACGATGAGACGGTGGCCGGAAGCGCAGGCCGTCGCCGCTTTCGGTGGGACCGTAAAGTCCTGCAGGGGATGTTGGCGACCTGTAGGGTTCGCCATTCGACGCCATCGAGCGGCTCTCGCAGCAGTCCTCGACGAAGCACCGCACGCCGCTCGGGCCGGGTGTGTATAATGCGCTGCCGTACAAACTCGCTGCAAAGGACGGTATGGAACGACTCCCAAAGATAATCGCCAGTACCGTGGTGCGCTCCGCCCATCAGGGCGAGAACCACGGAGGTGTCTACATAATAGACCTGCACACCGAAGCGGTCGAGCAGGTCATAGGCTACGACGAACGGTCGATAAGCTGGGAAGGACGAGGCGGTCCAAGGGGACTGCGCGGCGTAGCCTTCTACGAAGACGAGGTATACCTCGCAGCCAGCGACGAGATCTTCGTGTACTCCAAAGACTTCCATCTTGTCAGGTCGATCCAAAACGAATACCTAGATCACTGCCATGAGACGTACCTAGTCGGCGACAGGCTCTTCATCACCTCCACCGGGCGCGACTCGGTGCTCGAGTACGATCTGCGTACGCGCTCGTTCGTAAAGGGTTACCATGTATGGTTTCGGGGTCCCAAGCGACGGCTCAAAGCGATGGGATTCCGCCTTCGGGGTCCCGAGCGACGGCTCAACATGAAGGGACTCAGCGGGGCGGTAGGCTTCTTGGAGCCAATGCCTCGGCTGCAGGCTTTCGACCCGAACTCCGACGAAGGTCCCCCTGTCAGCAGCAACACCTGCCACCTCAATAGCGTCTTTTATGAAGGTGGGCTCCTGACCGTCTCTGGGACGCGCTGCGCCCACCTTCTAACCATAAACGGCTCGAAGCTTGTCAGCCACGCTCGCATCCCCTACGGGACGCACAACGCTCGTCCTTTTGGTGAAGGCGTGCTGCTCAACGACACTAGCAGCAACCGCGTCAGCTACCTCGGACGCGACGGAGAGTCCGTCTCTTTCCCCATCAAGCACTATGATGAGGGGAAGCTCCTCAACTCACACCTGCCCCAGGATCACGCCCGGCAAGCGTTTGGACGGGGTCTGTGCGTCTTGGGCGAAGGTTTGATCGCCGCAGGGTCTTCACCCGCTACCGTCTCAGTCTACGACCTCAACAACTCCAAGACCCTCAAGACTATCAACCTGACCATGGACGTGCGCAACACCATACACGGCCTTGAGGTCTGGCCTTTCTAGCAGCGCTAACGCTGGATGGCTTCCTCTGTAGGAGAGAGATCGGAGGATTATCGAATGAGGATCGTGGCCAACTCCATCCCCAAGAGCGGTACAAATCTTCTGGCGCGCCTGCTAACCCTGCTCGGGTTCGAGCAGACCTCCGAGATGGGCATAAGATCGCGCCTTGTAGCAGGCCCATTCTCCCCTGCCCGGAAGTTTCTGAGGGCCCGGAGTAAGGAGAAGGTGACCATCGGGGTGACATCCCCCCAACGGATAGATCGGCGATGGCTCGAGCGGCGTCTCTCGCGGGTGGCCGACGGCTACTTCGTAACAGCCCACTGCGTCTACAGCCCCGAACTCGCCTCCCTCATTGCCGGAGAGCGGATGCGCGTCGTGTGCATCTTGCGTGACCCGCGCGATGTGGCCGTCTCCCAGATGCACCACATCAAGCAGAGAAACGAACACTTTGCCCACGAGGCGTTCCTGAAGCTGCCCTCGGACCACGAGCGGCTGCTGCACTCGATCCGGGGCGGAGAGCTCGGGGGACGCAGGCTCCAGTCCCTCGATGAGCGCTACCGCCAGTTTCTGGGGTGGCAGGATGATGACAACGCCATGATGGTCAAGTTCGAGGACTTGG
This sequence comes from uncultured Rubrobacteraceae bacterium, assembly GCA_902806095.1. Lineage (GTDB taxonomy): Bacteria > Actinomycetota > Rubrobacteria > Rubrobacterales > Rubrobacteraceae > Rubrobacter_D. The sequence goes on along the minus strand of CADCVF010000062.1, from coordinate 3,884 downwards.
TGGGCCCGAGGGGCGGGGGGAGCGCCGAAACCCAGAGAGGCACCGTCGAGCGGGTCGCACGACACGTCGGCCTCGAGCCCGACGAGCGGATGATGCGCACGGTGGAGGAGAACATCTTCGGGGTGAGCAATACCTTTAGGAAGGGGCAGATCGGGGGCTGGCGGGATGAGTTTTCTGAGGAGCACGCGCGGGCGGCCAGGGAGATCGCTGGCCCTCTGCTGGTGAAGCTCGGCTACGAGGCAGACCCCGAGTGGTAGGCTGCGTCCCTGATGCTAGGGACCGACGAACGTGAGCGCTAGACCGACACCTCTCTTTCTGTTCTCGCTGCCCCGCTCCGGCTCCACCCTGGCGCAGCGGATCCTGGCCGCCCATCCAGGGATCGCGACGACCTCCGAACCCTGGATCTTACTGCCCTATCTATACACCCTCAGAGAGAATGGAATCTACGCCGAATACAACCACCGGTCCATGATCCTGGCGATCGAGGACTTCTACGAGATGCTGCCGGGCGGACGGGAGGATTACATCGCGGAGATCCGCGAGTTTGCCCTCCGCCTCTACGATAAAGCATCCCCGGACGGCACCCGCTACTTCCTGGACAAGACCCCGCGCTACCACCTGGTCTCGGATGAGATCGTGGCCACGTTCCCTGAGGGAAAGCACCTCGTTCTCTGGCGGAACCCCCTCGCGGTGGTAGCCTCCGTCATGGAGACTTGGGGAGACGCCAAGTGGAACCTCTACCGCTTCAAGGTAGACCTTTTCGACGGGATAGAAAACTTGGTCCGCACCTACGAACGTCACAGGGACAGGATCCACGCGATGCGCTACGAGGAGATCGTCACGACACCTGAGGAGGCTTGGGGCGAGGTATTCCGTTACCTGGAGATGCCCTTCGATCGCTCGGCCCTGGAGTTGTTCGATGCCGTCAGGCTCGGTGGCAGAAAGGGCGATCCCTCCGGTGTAAAGAGATACGACAGGGTGAGCAGCGAGCCTCTGGATGGGTGGAAGCGAACCCTGGACAACCCCGTACGCAAGAGCTGGTGCCGCCGCTACTTGCACTGGATCGGCCGGGACCGGTTGGCGATTATGGGCTACGATCTGGACGATCTCGTAGCCGACCTCGACTCACTGCCAACGTCCTACCGGCGGGTCGGTTCAGATGTGGGGCGTGGTTGTTGGGGACTTGTCCGCGACCTCTCGGAGCCCAAGATCCTCAGGCAGAAGCTCCAAAAGCTTCCGGCGTGGAACCGCATCCACGTACACAAGTAGCCGGTTGGAGGTCCTAAGATGACAAAGGGCGACGCAAGGGAATGGGCGCGGCGCTTCGTCGGGAGACACCCGTTCCTATTCTACAATTTCTACAGGCTGAGGCCGGGCTACCGGGACCTGTTGGTGGATCGGAGGACCCAGATCGTCATAGAGGGATTTCCACGCTCGGGCAACACGTTCGCCGTGGTCGCCTTCGAACAGGCACAGCGAGAGAGCGTGCGGGTCGCCCACCACCTCCACATGCCGGCGCAGGTGATACGAGCGGCCCGGTGGGGTATTCCGACCCTCTTGCTGGCGAGGAAGCCCACGGACGCCGCGCTGTCCTGGGTTATAAGGGAACCCGGGGTCCCGATCCGACAGGCTCTGAAGCACTACGTCTCGTTCTACGAGAAGGCCGCCGAGTATCGCGACGCCCTCGTCGTTGGATTCTTCGAGGAGGTGACCCGAGATTACGGTACGGTCCTGGAGCGGGTCAATGCCAAGTTCGGCACCGGGTTCTCGTCCTTCGTTCACTCGGAAGACAACGTCAATTGCGTCTTCGACCGTATAGAAGAGGTGCACCGCGCCATGCACGGCGGCAGGCTGGACGAGAAGGTGATCGCGCACCCCTCGTCCGTCAAGGCAGGGCTGAAAGACGCGCTAAAGAAGGAGCTGGAAGCCCCGGAGGTCAGGGAGCTCACCGCCCGGGCCGAAGCCGTCTACGACAGCTTCGGGCCTGTAGAGGGCCGGGGCGGCGTACTCTAGGATCCCTGTCCCACGTCGACTTCTACGCTGCTATCGGCCCGTTAGTTTGTCTTGTGTACGGCGGGGGCTGGACGAAGACCGGCGGGCAGACACCGCGCGATGATGACGCCCTTGCAGAGTAGCATCTCGTAGGCGATCATATGCCGGTGATGATGGATCCAACCTGTATGGGTGAGCGGTGTCGGTAGCGGCGAGGGTCTCGGCGTTCGCGGCTGTGGCGCTTGTTGGCGGCGTTGGCACGGTCTACGCACCGGTCCCCACCTTCACCGCCGTTGCGGTTCTCTTCGCGCTGGGTTTGTGGGCGTTCGCCGGTAGCCGCCAACCGTCTCCCGCGGGACCCAAGATCTCGGAGGGGGCGAGGATCAAGCCGCGCAGCACCCAGGTCACCAGGCTGGTGTCGGGTTATTTGCTACTCTTCTGGCTCGGGCTTATCGCCCCACTCCTCGCCTACTCTCCGCGGGGGCCATCGAGTGTCGGGGGGTCCGAGGGGTCGCTGACCAACCAGGTGTTGATCACCACCTTCGGGCTCGTCGGGGCCTTGTTCTTGCCAGCTGCCTTCAGGCGCTTCAATGGGGCGTTCCAGTGGCTCCTAGCCCTGTGGATTCTGTACCTGTGTTGGGCGGCGGCCAGTTTGATTTGGAGCACCTCCCCTACGCTCACCGTGCGCAACCTCGTCGCTTTCGTCATGGTGTCGGTCGGCTGCTTCGGCCTGGGCGTCGGTTTCTACGGCAACCTCCCGAACGGCAGGGACCTCTTTCTGCGCCACGTCTTCTGGGCCAGCGTCCTTTCGGCCCTGGTAATCCTGCTGCCCCTGCCTTTCCGCTTTCAACAGTATGATCTGCTCGATCCGACGCAGCGTCTGGATATAGGCGGCAACTTCTCCGCATACGTGACGCGCCCCATAATGGCCTCCCTGCTGATCCTCGTCGCGACCCCCATTCTTGGAGTTCGCCGGTGGATGAGGAGCGACTGGTTCTGGGTTGCGGTCCTCGTTCTCCCCTTGCTGGCGCTGAAATCGCGGGGCCCTATCGTGTGGGGGATGCTAGCGCTTGGCATCTTCTACCTCTTCTACAGGACCAGCATCCAGGACAGGGTGCTGCAAGCCGGGGTGCTGTTCATGATCGGCGTCGGCACGTACATCTACTACGCCGAAAACGTCTTACAGACCATCCTCGGCCCGCTCGTTCCGATCCTGACCCGGGGAAACCCCGAGGCCGCCGCGAACCTGACAGGGCGGGTCCCGCTCTGGCAGGCTCTGATCGATCAGGTTTTGCAACATCCATGGCTCGGTGCGGGTTTCGCGGCCTTCTGGAGCCCCAGCAACGTCGCCCAGCTGGGATCGAGCGCCGTTTTGGGGCGGGCGTCAGCCCACAACGGCTATCTGGAAGAGCTGCTCAATACGGGAGTGGTGGGGCTCACGATCCTCTTGGCGTTCTGTCTGGGCACCTTGACGGTGGCACTGAGGCGGGCTAGGAGGGGTGATCCTCTAGGATGGCTGGTCTTTTTATTTGTGGTGTTCTACCTGATGCTAAATCTGACCAACGCCCTCACGCAGGAGTATTTCCAGCCTCCGTTCGTGCTAATCTTGATGGCCCTCGGGTTGATGGCGAGCGGACCGGCGACGGATCCGCCGAGGGTGGCGGAGTCACCGCCATAACCACTGGCCGAACGGCCGATAAAGTAGCAAAGATCCAAAGCCGAAGATGTCCGGTCCCTAGTGTTCGACCCTTGTCCATTTAAGGTAACTCTTCTGTATACCATCGGGCTGTGTGCATCTTTGCCTAGTAGGCAGGCATCGATCTAAGCACACGGACATGCGAGGGAAAGAGAAAGAAATCTCACCCCTGTGAACCTATGGAGAGCGAAGGTGC
>CADCVF010000061.1 GCA_902806095.1 uncultured Rubrobacteraceae bacterium | reverse complement strand
AGTTGAAGGCGTGATACCGCACGAAAGTACATGCGTATCGCCAGGAACAAGGGTGAGTTAGGAACGCCCCCGGGGACGTTCCTAACTGAGGTTGAAGGCGGAATAAAGGGCGCATTAAAGCTTTTATCTTCATTAGAAGAGCAGGACGATAATTCGGGTACCGTACCGGAATTATCCAAAGAGCAAGGTGCTTACTGTATCTGGTTCCTCGGGTGTTGACTCGACAGTTTCGGCAAAGTCAGAGTCGGTACCCGGGTGCGGATTTTCTATCTGTTTACGAAGAAGTCAAAATCCGCGCCCTGCTGCGGATTCTCTATCTTTCTACGAAGTTGCCCATAGCCCAGAGTATCGTCGCACCCGCGACGATACTCTATCTGTTTGCGAAGTGCTGGACCGCTTAAAGGGTCGTCGGATTCTGTCAGCGCCTTGAAGCCCAAACTATGAGTACGGGGGTGCGCTTCGCCCCGGTCCAACCGGGGTAGGCCACCAAAGGGGAATAGGAGGTCGCAAAGTATTATCGGAAGGTAGACGAGGGTGTCAAGAGCGGGGTATGGCCCTATGCGACCGGGGCCGAGCGGCGTTGCCTCGCGCGCGTGCGCGGGGGGGATTTATTTTGGGCGTTCATGAAGTTCCCGCCGTCCATGAAGTTCCGAAACGTTAGGCGGATCCGGTCCTTAGTTCTCGCCTATATGCTTCTCACTACGTCGTGAAGTCAGCCAAGCATAGCTCACTCACTCATCACCTGGATCGCACCATGTGCGCCATTCGGTCGCAGCGAGCAACTCTAGCGCCACTTCTTCGACCGGCTCCGTGTCTGGCCGGACGATCTTCTCCTCGCCTGTGAGGCGCTCGAGATTGCCGTCTCCAGCCTCGGGGGAGAGGTTCGCGGACATATATCCTCGACCGCTGCGGGGTGAGCCGTCAGAGAGGCGTTTTGGGCATCTTCGGGCGGCTCCGGCAAAGGCTCCTCTTCGCCGACAACTACACCTTCGGCAGGGTCGGCTCCAGGTAGATACCGGGTTGCGGCCTGCTCGGGGGAGAAAGCAGCTGGGTCGGCTTCCCGCTGCTCCTTCTTGAGCCGGTCGGTATCTTCCTTGATCTTCGCGATCTTCTTCTCGCGGCTCTTCTTCTCTTTGGCCTGCCTCGGAACCTCGCTAGCTTCCAATGCGTTCCGGTTTCCCTCGCGCGCACGCTGGTGCTTCTCCTTTTGGCGCTCGCCGCACTCTATCTCCCCGTTGATTTCTCGGGTGAACTGAAGCTCCCACCCGGTATTCCGATGCCGGTAGTATCGATTGACGGACCGCTTGAGGATGTTCTCTTCGACCAGCTTGTTGAGACAAGCCCTCACGTCACGCACGCGGCTCTCCCTGCCAACGGCTATGGCAAGCTCCCGATCCGTGGCGCTGTCCCCCAGCATCACGAGCGCGTCGAGCAGGAACTCCGCGAGCTTGCCCAGACCAGCCGACCCCTCGGCTCCCCACCTCAAGGCCGCCCTTGCACGCTCCAAAGCTACCCGCGCTAATTCCGGGCACCTGTGTACTCCAGTTACCGAAGTCCCTACCCCTGGGCGATATTCTTGTGTAGGTGCCCGGAATGGGCGCACCTGCACATGAGATGCCGTTAGGATGAACGCACCTGACCTTATGCGGTCTCCTCTCCCCGCCCTCCTTAGCAGCCGCTTCCCGTACAGCCGCTTGATGACACCCGTGGCCTTGCCTCCGCCTTCGACGGTCGAGTCGTTCACCCCGGCCATCTCCGCAAGCTGCCTATGGGAGACACTGAGCCAAACTCCGGCCCGGACTGTCTCGCCAGCGTTATCCTCTCCCTTTGGCACCGTGAGCCGTCCGTGGTGCCAGGCGTGCCGAAGCATGGCCGCGTAGCAACTCCGAGCCGTGAGGCCAGCCTTGCCCTTCCAGATCATCCCGAACGACGCTGCCCACAATGTCGCGACGATCTGCCGGACGAGCCGGATTTCGGCCTGTCGCTTGGGGGAAAGCCCCGGTTGTTGATCCGAGGTATGGGTCGCAACTGCCCCCGGATGTGTGTCGCTTTCCGCCATAATGCGCACCTCCGCTGGTACCTTTATCAACCGAGGCGCGCTCCGCTCATGTCGTCTTTTAGCAGGGGGCGGCCTGAGCTTTTGCAACCTCTGGCATCAAGGTAACGGCCAAATGTTGGTCGGGCAATACCTAGAGAAGAGTTAAACGCTTGGTGTGAGTTGAGATCACCATCCCAGCAAGTCGGCGAAAGCCAGCCGGGGGCGGCCGAGGTGTTCGTTGAGCCAGATACAGAAGTTGTGTAGCGCTACCCTCGCTGCCAATCGTGCCTGCAACCCCGCGAGGTCGTGGGGTCGCTCTTGGCGAAGACCGAAGGTGGTGTGGAGCTTCTCCTAGACGCTCTCTATGACCTGGCGGATGCTCGCCGCCCAACGCCTCAAGCGCTTGGGCCAGATCCTCTTGCGCCCGTTGCGTTTGTTTAGGGGGGCAGATGACGCCGGCCCCGTAGAGGCCAAGCCACCGTCGATGGTTCTCCTCGCCCTCGAAGCCCTTGTCGGTCACGTACGGTCCCATCGCCGCCGATCCCACGCTCGGCAGCCTGGGATTCGGTTCATGGCGTGCGGCGAAGAAGGTCTTGGCCAGCGGCTGGTCTTTGGTGCTGGCCGCGAGGCGAAACCAAAGCCGGTGATCACCCCCGCCGGGCTGACGGCAACGAGCAGGCGGAAAACCTTCGTACCACCCTAGGCTGTTGGACCACCCGACGTCGGCGTAGCCGGGCAGCCATCCCTCGCCCCGACGCTTGGCATCTCTAATGGGCACCGCGGAACTGTCCAAGGCCTCGTAGGGGCACCTCCGTGCCTTGATCATCTCCACCAAGTCCAAGGCCACGGCTTCGATGAGGTCGAGACGATGGCGCACCGAGCGGTTGAACTGCGAGCGGTTGGGCAGAGTGGGGAAGGCTTCCCGCAGGTGGGTTTGGGCGTAGCGGTAGAAGTCCCGTTCGCTCGCGAAGCGGGACCAGCGAGCGAAGATCGCCAGGGTAACCACCTCGCTGGAGCTAAGAGACGCTTCGGGGCCGGCCGCTGGTCGCTGTGCGGGTACACGAGACTGGCAAAAGTTGTCGACGATGACGTAGAGTGTGGTGAGGAAGGTGTCCACGTCGAGCATGAGTCGGGTCCTTTCCCTTTGGGGATCGGCATAAGCAAACCGACTGTACAGTCCGTGGACACCTTCCGCTCAAAGTCCTCCGCCCAGATAATTCACACCAAGCGTTTAACTGACCTGGGTAGCGATCCACCAAGTATTGCCTGCCGGGTCTTTGACCCCGCCGCGGCGGTCGGGATCACCTTCCCTTTCCTTGGGCTCATCGACGGCTAGACCACCGGCTTCGAGGGCCCGCCGGTACGACGAATCCACGTCGGGCACGTAGACGTGGAGCCAGATCGGGAAGGCCGGGTTGCCGTCTCCGCCATCAGCAATCATCACTACCGTGTCGTCGATCTGCACTTCGGCGTGCATGATCGAACCGTCGGGCATGTCGTAGCGGCGGGTCTGCCTAGCATCGAACGACTCGACCAGGAAGTCGATAACACTCTGCGCGCCGTTCGCAACGACGTATGGCGAGACGCTCGAATATCCTTGTGGCTTGTATGCTCGATCCATTGAGCTTGCTCCCGGTAGCATTGCCTCTCACGTTGACTGTGTAAGTATCCTCGTGGTGCACACTTCTGCATCGACGACTTCGGAGCAGCCCCAAACCCGTCCAAAAAGTGTCCGGAGACCTCGATTGCGGGTATTTAGCTAGCCATAAGAGATCGAGTTAGTGCTTCCCGGGACGTCTTTGTGCGTGCTAGGGCAACGAGCCAACACTAGCTCGAACTTTTCCGACGGTCTCTGATTAATGAGCGGGCGCTCGATACCTTGGCGGTGAGTAATCCTTACCAGCTTCGACCGTGACGTCTTTGATAGGTCAGGCGTGTATCTCTCCCGGCCGTCTCCCCACGTAAAGGTTAGCCTCGGGACCCGCTGGTGTTAGGCTGCCTCTTCAAGCCTATCGCCATCGTGGTCCCGGAGCGTCTAGTGGCGACGGACCGGGGCTAAGAGTTCCTTCCGTACCTCACCCCGCCGCCGGAACAGGAAGGTTACGCATGGTTAAATTGTAACCGGCGTCCTTCACGCCGGGCCAAGCCAATATCTCCTGGAGCTTCGCTTCAACCTCGTGATTTTTCCCGAAGCCGGCTGGTTGGAGAGCAAAGGCACGATCGCGGAGCTATCCCAGAACCGCAAAGGCCGCTAACGGCCCTCTCTGCGATCCTCTAAGAGCGCCTTTAGCAACAGACCTTCAGGGTCTTTCGGGCAGGGCATGTCCCAAAAGTCGTCCGGGACCCTGCCGGAGCCCGCGTCCTCAGCTTCCCCTTGCGCGCCAGCTCTCTTATGAGCCTCCGCTCATTCTTTTCTCTGTCCGTCTCCGGTGGGATCATGCCACTACCCTAACATCGTTTGATCTCACCCGGCGAAGTCCTTGACGCCCTCTGATTCGAGGCGGCCCAGGATCTCGCCGGCGCGGTCGGTGACCTGCCGGGGGAGACCGGCGAGACGGGCGACGTGGACGCCGTAGGAGGAGGACTCGGCGCCCCCTTCGATACGATGGAGAAAGACGATCTCACCCCCCACCTCCTCGACGGCGGCCTTGTGGTTCTCACAACCAGGCAGGAGTTCGGCGAGGCGCGTGAGCTCGTGGTAGTGGGTGGCGAAGAGCGTGAGGGACTGTACGTCGTCGTGCAGGTACTCGGCGATGGCCCAGGCGAGGCTCATCCCATCGTAGGTCGAGGTGCCCCGCCCGACCTCGTCGAGGATTACGAGGCTCCGCTCCGTGGCGGCGTTGAGGATGCTCGCCGCCTCGGTCATCTCGACCATGAACGTCGATTCCCCGCTCGCGAGGCGATCCTCGGCTCCCACCCGCGTGAAGATCCGGTCAACGACGCCCAGAGAAGCTTCCTCGGCGGGCACGTAGGAGCCGGTCTGGGCGAGCAGGGCGATGATGGCGACCTGCCGGAGGTAGACGGACTTCCCGGCCATGTTTGGTCCGGTGATGATCTGGAGTCGCGAGTCCCCATCTATCGCTGAGTCGTTGGGCACGAACGGCGTCTCCAGGTTCTGCTCGACGACGGGGTGCCGCCCCGCCGTTACGCGTAGGCCCCGCTCTTCGGTGATCTCCGGCCGGCAGTAGCGCAGCTCGCCCGCCGCCGCGGCGAAGGAGGAGACCACGTCCAAGACCGCCACTGCGCGCGCCACACGCTGCAACTGCGGGGCGGCCTCCTTCACGGCGGAGCGTATCTCCCCGAGTATCTGACGCTCGAGCCGCTCGACCTCGTCGCGCGCGTTGAGCATCCTCGACTCGTGCTCCTTGAGTTCGACGGTGACGTAGCGCGCGGCGTTCTTGAGGGCCTTGCGGTGCTCGTAGTGGGGCGGGACGCCGTGCCCCTCCTTGCCCGCGATCTCGATGAAGTAGCCCTCGCCGTCTCGATAGCCAACCTTCAGGGTCTTCAGGCCACTCTTCAGGCGCTCGTCGGCCTCGAAGCGAGTCAGCCACTCGTGGGCGCCGTCGCGGAACTCGCGGGCCTCGTCCAGCTCCGAGGAGTAGCCGGCGCGGATGATCTCACCCGACTCCTCGCTTATCGCGGCGGCTATGAGTTCCCTTACCCCCGGCGGCTCCTCCATCGCCGCGAGAGTTCGAGAGAGCATCGACCCCTCGGGGGCGACGGGCGCTAGCGCCTCCTTCAACGGTCCGATGGCCTCCAGCGCGCTCCTCAGGGAGAGCAGGTCGTTCGGCGAAGCAGAGAGCCGCACGATGCGGGTGGCGATACGCTCGACGTCGGGGATGCTGGAGAGGTGCTCGCGGGCCTCCTCGCGCAGCATGTAGTCCCCGAGGAGGGAGTCGACGGCCTCGAGGCGCTGGTTTATGCGGTCCATCTCCAGCAACGGACGCTCGAGCCAGCGTCTCAGAGCCCGCTGGCCCATCGGCGTCCGGGTCCGGTCGATGGTCTCTACCAGGTCGTCCAACCCGAGGTTGCGCCGCGTCGCCGCGTCGAGCACCATCCCCGATCCGGGCGAGTAGGGCCTGAAGGTCACGACCTGCTCCGGTGGGCTGCCGCCGCGCAACGAAGCGAGATATTGCAACAATGCCCCCGCGGCCCCAACGAGGGCAGGGCGTCCGTCGAGACCGAAGCCCTTGAGGCTAGAGACCTCGAAGTGCCGCTTCAGGGCCTGCTCTCCCGCGGACGGTTCGAAGGTCCAGCGGGGGGCGGGGCTAATGGTGGCGCGTGCTTTGGGCAGGTCCTCGGCGGCGGTCCGCTCGGGGACGACCATCTCGCGCGGCGACCAGCGTTCGAGCTCGGCGGCGACCTCCTCCTCGGGGACCTCGGTCCCGGTGAACTCGCCGGTCGAGGCTTCCACCACCGCCACCCCGGCTCTTCCGTCCCGCTTCACGACGGCGGCCAGGTAGTTAGACTCTCCGGCGGCGAGGACGTTGTCCTCGATCACGGTTCCGGGCGTGAGTATCCGGGAGACCTCGCGCGTGAACTGCTTGGGCTTCGTCGGGTGCTGACGCTGCTCGGCGACCGCGACCGGGTGCCCCTTGCGCAGGAGCGTCGCCAGGTGTTCTTGGAGGGCGTGGCCGGGGACGCCGGCCAGAGGAACCCGACCCCCGGCGTAGCCCGCCGCCTCGCGGCTCGTCAGCCGGATCGAGAGCTCCTTGGAGATCGTCTTCGCGTCCTCCTCGAACGTCTCGAAGAACGTCCCGACCTGGTAGAAGAGTATCGTCCCGGGCGGCAACTGGGCTTTGAGTTCGGCGTAGCGTACTAACATGGGGCTATTCTACGGCGAAGGTCCCTCTCCGTCAGCCCCGAATAACACGTAGCCGCGAAGCGCCGGTCGGTGACGCTCCGCAGGACAAGCCGTTTGAAGCTTTAGACGCGCTTGGGCGTAGGTCCCCAAGTCGAATCCACGAAAGAAGGGGGAAACTACTCGCGGTTCCTATCTATTCTGAGGTGTAACGTTCTCCCGCGATGAGCAAAGGGTTTATTACCCACGAGGTCTCGTACCGCTCCCCGGTGAGGTCCTCGTACCTGCTTGTGGCCGTGATCCCGTTTTCCAGCCCCCTTTCTCGGAGCAAGGGTAGAAGGTTCTCGTGGGTATCCCAAATGACTTCGATCTCCGCGCCGGGGGCGAGGTAGTTCAGCCCCTCTTGGAAGTAAGGTAGCTCGTTGCGGGGAATGACCTCCGGGTGTTCCTGGTCGCTTATTGAGCTTTCCAGAGGCGCAGAGAACTCGAAGGTGATGTCCTTCGCC
>CADCVF010000060.1 GCA_902806095.1 uncultured Rubrobacteraceae bacterium | reverse complement strand
GAGAGCGTGAGCCCCGTGTCTATGATGTCCTCGACGATCAGGACGTGACGGTCCGTGATGTCCTCTTCGAGGTCCTTGAGGATGCGGACGACACCACTCGATGAGCTACCAGAACCATAGGAGCTTATGTCCATGAAATCCAACTCGCACTGCAGGTCTATATTGCGCATGAGATCGCTCATAATTACGACCGCGCCACGCAGAACACCGACCAGGAGCGGTTTCTCGCCCCTGTAATCCTCGGTGATGCGCGCCCCGATCTCACGCACCTTCTGCTCGATCTCCTGTGAGGTTATGAGCACCTCTTTCACGTCGGGCATCATACTGGACATACTCACGAGATTCTTGCCACCTCCAGCCTGAGAACCTTCTCCGTCCTCTCATCCACCTTGAACTGCTCGTCGAGATCGCCGAGCACTATCCAGGCGACCTCATCCCGCCCGCCCACAACGACCGGCGTCCTGCGCCTGAGATCTCTCGGCACCTTCCTGTCCATCATCGCCCTAAAGACCTTCTTGGTCCCGCCGAGGCCCAGGGGCCGGATAATATCCCCCTCCCGCGCCATCCGCACCTCGTAAGGTCCCTTCCCGGCGTCGAGGTAGGCCACCTCAGGGAGCGCCGCATCCACGGGATCGTAGCCACATAGCTCTCGCGCCGAGATCCTCCACCCCCCGAACGCAACGGTCTCGCCGGCCCTGATCTCCTCCGACCCCGAGACTACCGACCACGGCTCTATGTAGAGTGCGAGCTCAGCCCCAGCGCGGCCCGAGGCGACTACCCCACCAGGCAGGTCCAACGTCCGCGTACCCCCGCCGCCTTCCAGGAGTCCCAGCGTCGCCTCGACGAGGTTCGAAGGGAGCGGCGCTGCCGCGGGGACCAGGGTCGTGTATGCCAAGCGCACCGCGTGGCGCCGGAGCGAGGGCCGCAACTCCATGAGCCCATCGAGCGGCAGGACCACCTCCTCTCCCCTCCTCTCCACGGCCCGGATAGCAAGCCCTTCGAGGACTTCGAGGTCCTCGCGGACGAGGGAAGCGGCGCGCGCGATATTACCGGCCGCCACCGGATACAGCTCCTCCAGGATGGGCAGGATTTCGAGACGGATGCGGTTGCGGGCGTACTTGTCCGTCAGGTTCGTCGGGTCCGTACGATAGGGCTGGTCCAGTTCTCTCAGGTAACTCAGAACCTCCCTGCGAGTGCGCCCGATGAGGGGACGTTGGATCTTACCCCGCACGGGCGGGATGCCGGCGAGCCCGCGCAGACCGGTGCCCCTTGCCAGGTTCATGAGCACGGTCTCGGCCACGTCGTCGGCGGTGTGGCCCGTCGCGACGGCCCGCAGTCCCAGACGTACGCTCACCTCCTCGGCGAGCCTGTACCTCTCCTCACGCGCCCGTTCCTGCAGATTGGGATCGTCTTCGATCCCGATCTCACGTACCTCGCACCGTACACCCAACTGCCTGCAGAGGTCGCTGACGAACTCCGCGTCTTCGCGTGACTCCTCTCCGCGCAGGCCGTGGTCCACGTGCAGCACCACCGGTTCGCCGCCGAGGGCAAGAATCACTCGTAGCAGCGCCACCGAGTCGGGGCCGCCGGAGACCAGCGCCAGCGGGCGACGAAGGTACATGCCGTAACGCTCCGCGGTAAGGAGCACCTCTTCCGGGAAACGCGCGAATCTCATACATACAGTTTAGAGAACCGCGGGCACCCGCAAAAGGAAAGACCGGGGCGCGGTGCCCCGGTCCTGTATCCTGCGGGTGGTTCTCTAGCTCAGGCCCGCTGCTCTTCAGGGATCTGGACGTCATTGACCGTTATGTTGACTTCGGTCACACGCAGGCCAGAGAGGCTCTCGACGCGGTTGATTACGTTTCGCCGCGCGGACTCTGTAACCCTGGGTATCGACTGACCATACTCAACGGTCATCGTCAGGTCCACGGCGGCCTCTTCCTCACCGACCTCGACGCTCACGCCCCTGGAGAGGTTTCCGCCGCTCGTGCTGCCGCCTGCCACGCTCTGCAGGAGCCCACCGACGGCCGCGGAGGTGCCGCCAGCCATCTGCACCTCCTCTACCTCCTGCGCCGCGATGCCCGCTATCTGGGAGACCACCGTATTGCTGATAGTAGTGTTGCCCATCTCGCCCTTGAGGGGGCTTCCCTGTCTGCTGCCGCTCTCTTCGCTCATGTTCGTCCTTTCCGAACCGTTCGTTCCCCGGATAAATGCTGTCCGTGCGCCACACTGCTACGGTGCTCGCCTCGACGCACGGTTATCAAGTTGCCTACCCTGCCGTTCCCGATCCTAAACTCCGCGTTCTCCCTCGTAGACGAGACGAACTCGCTCTTTTCGTCCAGAATATAGATGCCGGTGTGAAGCCGCCTGCTAGGCGGGGCTATGCTGAAGGGATCTGCTGGTGCAAATCATGAGCTTACTCGGGCCGATTATCGTCGCGCTGGTCTATATTTCGCTGTGTTCTTTGTTCAAAGAGCCAAACAGGCAGAACTTCAATGCCATCATGATCGCGGGTGCTGGCGCAGCGTATCTGAACGGGGGTTTCGGCATCTGGGAATTTGCGTTCACGGCCATGGTCACCTACTGCGCATTTCGAGGTCTGCGATCCTACACTTTCATAGGTATTGGATGGCTCTTGCATACTGGCTGGGATGTGCTGCACCATCTTTATGGTAATCCCATCGTTCCATTCGTTGCAGATTCGTCGTTCGGATGTGCCATTTGCGACCCGGTGATCGCGCTCTGGTGTTTCGCAGGCGCGCCGTCCTTTTACGATCTGTTCCGCAGAAACAAGCGCGAAGAATCCAGCCCGACGTCCTGAGAAACCATCCAGGTCAAGGCGACCAGAGCTACCATACGGACCCACGTGTAGAAGTCGCACCGTGACTATCCTGGAGACGAGAGAGACCCCGCGTCTGCGGGGCCTCAGAGAAGTAGCGGGGGCAGGATTTGAACCTGCGACCTTCGGGTTATGAGCCCGACGAGCTACCAGACTGCTCCACCCCGCGTCGTGGGCGAGATTCTAACACTGGCCAGAAGTTTGTAAAGTAGAGGAGCGCCGTGTTACGGTAGCCCTCGATATGCCTACTGTTCTGCTGATCCTGATCCTCCTGGGGGCCCTGATCTCATCGGTCACAGCCTTTCGCGCGCTCGGGGCCTACCTGAGGTTTCGGCGCACCCGCGCGGCCTTCCAGGGGGAGGTTACGGACGAGGTCGCCCGTCTTGCGGCACGGACCAATGAGCTCGAGAGCAGCCTCTCTGCCCTCGAAGCCCGCGCCGCGGAGCTTCCTATCCAGATCTCCGAACTCCAGCAGAGCCTGACTACCCTGCAGGTTCTAACCAGAGCCTTGGGAAACTCGCTCCGCCAGGTGCAGAAGGTTCTCTCCTACAACGCGCTCAAGGCGCTCAGCGCCGCCCGCATAGGCAGAGTCCTCCAGACGGCTTCCGCCCCGAAAGACACTCAGCGCTCGGGCTAGCGTCGGCGTTGTCGCGGACGCACCGTATACTTCAGAAAATGGACGCAGAGGGTGCACAGCAGGCGCAGACCACCGAGGTACTGAAACCTTCTGGTGAGGACTGCGAGGTTTGTGGCACGGAGATGTACGGCCTCCATTGCAAGCTCGTCTGTCCCAACTGCGGCTACCGTCGCGACTGCTCCGATCCGTAGTCTTCGAGGACCGAGAGCGTCCGCCCGCATCGTTGTTTGCGCATTCTCATGCAGTACTCCAAGACGTTGTGATTGCCCATCAACCGTAGGTCGCGCGAAAAAGTGTCTCGGGGCTAGGGTCTGATGCCGGGGCAGTCTCCAACCTCGGAGATGCGTTCCCGCCGGCAAGCTCGCCCATAGCGCTCGCTACCACGAGGCGCGTCCGGTGGCCTCTCCCAGGGCCCGCAAGGCCGCCGCACGATCCATGCCAGTGCCCCTATGAGGTCGTCCGCAGAGGAATGGATCTGGTCGACGAACATGCACGTTTTGAGGTATGCAATCTGGGTATATGTGTGGTAAGAATATAGCGGTCACGATCTACTACCACGGAGGTATGCTGGTGCAGACCACAAGGAACATCGACAAGACCACGCGCACCGTCCGCGAGATGGCGGAGGTCCAGCGCGACTCCTACGAGGCTCTCGCAGAGAACCTCGCCGCCGCCCAGCGCCGCAGCATGGGACTGGCCAAGGACGGGATTACGTTCGTGAAGCTTCAGGAGGACAATGCACGGGCGGCCCAGGAGTGGTTCGCAGGCGGCTTGAAGTTGGTGCAGCTTCAGCAGCGCAATGCAGAGTTCGTTCGGGGCTGGACTGAGGACGCGGTGAAGGCGCTGCGCGAGCAGACCGAGCACAACGTACGCACGACGGAGGCCTTCGCGCGGGGCATAAGCAAGCAGCAGGAGGGGTACCGGGCACTCACGCAACAGTGGGTGGGAGCTTATAGGGACTTCTTCTCCCCCTTCGCCTACATGCAGGAGGGCATGAGGACCTTCCAGCGGGCCGCCAGGCAGGGCTTGGAGGCAACCGAGCAGGTAGCCAGGCAGGGGCTCAGGGTAGCCGAGGAGGCAACCGAGAAGACCGAGGAAGTACTCCGTCAGACCGAGAAGGTCACCCGTGAGGAAGAGCTACGGACGGCCGTCTTCGGTGCGTTGAAGACCGCGGACTACGACGGGTTGTCCGTTGCGGAGATCTCTAGGAGACTTGGAGCCCTATCCACCGAGCAGCTCCGGAAGGTCCGCGAGTACGAGAAGCACAACAAGAACCGCGAGACCCTGATCGAGCAGATCGACCGCAAGATAAGGGCCAAGAACTCCTAACCAAAGCGCTTTTGAGGGAAACGCCGAGGGCCGGGGGTTTACGCTCCGGCCCTCTTCTCGTGCGTCACGCCTCTCGTCTCTCCTACTGGTAAAGTTCGGTGAATAGGAGCCACGAAACGTAGGCCTGAGTTTCACTGTTAGAGTCAGTAGGAGAAATCCGACAGAGTGGGAGAAAGGACTCGGAACAATCGTGGATATCGCGGTACTAGCACAGGTGTTGTCTTCACTCGCCACCTTCGTCGTGGCCGCGGGGATTCTGTATCAGGGTAGGGAGGCGCGCAGGGCCCGCGACGACGAGGATCGTCCGCAGATCATAGTGGACGCCGACTACACTGGGAGGTTCACCACAAACATAGTGGTGAAAAATATAGGGCACGGCATAGCCAAGAACATTACGTTCGGGTTCTCGGCACCCCTAGAGAGCACGAGCGGCCACGACATCACCGAGTTGCCCTACTTCCGAAACGGCATCAACTTCATGGCCCCGCAGACGGACCTCCCCGCGGTCTGGGACTCATACCAGAACGTGGTAAAGAATTTGAGGGAGAAAGGTCTGACGGAGGGCATCACCATCACCTCCTACTACGAGGATCGCCAGGGGGAGCGCTACGAGACCTCGTGGACGATAAACCCTCTGCTGCTAGAGGGAAGCGGGTACTCCGAGTACAAGGGCTATGAGGACGAGGTGCAGGCCATGGAGGATCAGGCCAGGGCACTCGAGAAGATCTCTCGGGACCTCGAAGAAGTCAAAGGAGCGATGGACCATCGTCGCGAGGAGCAGGTGGGCTAGCGAGAACTCGCGGAAGCTCGTATCCGTCTTTTCGTCTCCCGTCGCCGCGAGTACTTACCCAGCGTCGCTCGAGCAACAGCGATCGGGCATTCATGAATGACAAAGGACCTTCGGAGAATCTACCTGCCCTGAAGCTGGGCGATGAGGGACCGTTACCCTCCTACTTCGCTGGCCCCACAAAGACATGGTCCTTATCGAACATCAGAGACGAAGAGCGCCCGCTCGCACCAGCCCCTGACCTCGGCGTTGACGGTCATCACGTCCCAGTCCTCGGGACCGTACCATCCGACCTTATCTCCGCTGTAGTCTGCGTGGATCTCTACCGACCCCCGCGGCCTGGCGAAGTAGATCAGGTCTATGTGCTGGTGCCCGGGCCCGATGTTCTCCAACTGAATCCCGGCGGGGCGGTGGAGTTGGACGGGGTCCTCGACGTCCTCGCGCCTCTCCCCTACGAGCTCGACCTTCACGCCGGTCTCCTCCAGGACCTCGCGCACGGCCGCCTCGTCGGGAAGCTCATCTCGTTCTATGTGTCCACCCGGTGGTAGCCACATGCCGAGTTTGCGATGGAGGTGTAAGAGTACTTTGCCCTCCCACACTACGAACACCGCCACCGTGAAATGCCTGCCTGTCCGTTCCGAACTCACAGGGTTGCAGGTTACACCAAGGCGGGTACCCGGGATCACAGCCAGGCAGCACGAAACTGGATAATGTAAGTACGATAGAGGAGCGGCCAGAGGGAGGCGAGTAGTTGCCAGAGATTCCAGAGGACGCGTTCAGGCGTACCGACGAGGCGCCTGACGAGGAGTTCTACCTGACGCCCCGGCTCGTCACTCACATAGACGAACGGGCTATTGCCGCCGTCACCCAGCTTTATCAGGAGTTCTTCCCACCAGGCGGTGAGATTCTCGACCTGATGAGCAGTTGGGTCAGCCATCTGCCGCCGGAGGTCGTATACCGGCGTGTGATCGGGCTCGGCATGAACGAGGTGGAGCTGCGCCGCAACGAGAGGCTCGACGCCTACATGGTCCAGAACCTGAACGCGAATCCCGAACTACCGTTCGGAGAGGCGGAGTTCGACGGGGCCGGGATCTGCGTCTCCATCGACTACCTGACCAGACCAGTGGAGGTGCTGCGCGAAGTTGGTCGAGTGTTGAAGGCAGATGCACCGCTTATCGTTACATTCTCGAATCGTTGTTTTCCCACGAAGGCGGTCGAGATCTGGCACCGTCTGGACGACCAGGGACACATGAAGCTAGTCGAGGACTACTTCCAGGAAGCCGGGAACTTCCGTAACATCCGCAGCCTGGATCGCAGCCCACGCCGTGTGTTTTCCGACCCGCTCTACGCCGTCGTTGCGGAGAGCGCGGGACCCTACGTTGGTGGGCTGACGGGTTAGACTGGGCGGGTAGGCAGCGAAAAGGAGAGAGATGAACATTCGTCAGGCGAACGGGATCGGCAGGGTGCACGTAGCCAAGCCACAGTTGAGGGAGACGTACTGCGGCAGGCCCATCGACGATGAGGATTGGGTCACCACCACCAAGGAGGCCAACTGCACCGGTTGCGCCCGGGCCGGGGCGCCAGTACAAGAACGAACCACCAGCGTGTCGCGCTGATCTTCGGGCAGACGGAGAGGCTCGACCGCAAGCTCTAGACGGGCGCTATGTGTTAGATAAACGGCCTCCGGTGAGTAGACTACGTTTTGAAGTAACTTCAAGTTCGTCTGAGGCGCATGCCGACGGGAGGATGGAAGCATGAAGATACCGGGTGTGCAGTTGATCAAGAAAGCCGAGAGCAAAGGCAACGAGGTCGAGATCCCCGTTGCGGAGAATCTGGGTCTCGTCGACTTCTTCAAGCTGACGTACAAGGAGATGGACGAAGACCACGTTATGGCTTTCGCCGGCAACCTTACCTACAAGGCCCTCTTCGCAATCTTCCCGTTCTTCACTTTTCTGATCTCGCTCCTTGGTATCTTCAGCGCCACCGACCTAGTCAACACCATGGTCGACAAACTCTCTGGCGTAGCGCCGGAATCGGCGACGGACTTTATCGAGGGCCAGTTACTGAGCATCACCGAGAGCCAGGCTGAGAGCGCCTTCACCTTCGGGGCGATCATCTCGATCCTGCTCGCGCTCTGGGGGGTTTCGGGGGCGTTCCGCTCGGTCATGGAGGCCATGAACGTCATGTACGAGGTCGAGGAGGACAGGCCTTTCTGGAAGGTGTACGGGCTCTCGATCTTCATGTCGCTCGCGGTGGTCGTTCTCCTGGTGGGCGCGCTCGTGCTCGTTGTTTTCGGCGAGTCCATCGGCGTGAGGGTGGCCGACCTCGTCGGTCTAGGATCCGTCTTCGCGACGATCTGGAGCATCGTGCAGTGGCCCGTCGTGGCTCTGGTCGTCCTCTTCGCCTTCGCCCTGATCTACTACTTCGCCCCCGCCGCCAAGCAGAGGTTCCGTTGGATCAGCCCAGGATCGATCCTCGCCTTCGTCTTCTGGCTCATCTTCTCCTTGCTGTTCTCGCTATACGCGAGCACCGCAGGCTCCTACAACGAGACCTACGGGTCGCTCGCAGGTGTGATCGTCCTGATGCTCTACGTCTACTACTCGGCGCTCATCATGCTTGTGGGTGCCGAGATGAACCAGGTGATCGAATGGCACATCCCGGGCGGCAAGAACGAGGGGGAGAAGATCCCGGATGACGACCGCAAGCCCGACGTCCACGGGCTGAACAGAGAAGCCGGGCAAAACGGCGAAAGCCAGTAGAACTGCCCTGGGGGAACCCTCGTGAGGATCTACGGCCTAGACTTTACGAGCGTCCCTGGACGCCGGAAACCCCTCATCGTCCTCTGTTGCACCCTGGAAGGAGACTCCCTGCGCGTGGAGGACTCGCAGACGCTGATCGACTTCGGCGGCTTCGAGGACTTCTTGCAGAGGCCGGGCCCATGGGTGTGCGGGATGGACTTCCCGTTCGGCCAACCAAGATCCCTTGTATCCGCCCTGGGGTGGCCGGAGAGTTGGGAAGGCTACGTTCGGGAGGTTGGCGCGCTTTCGAAACAGGAGTTCGAGGGGAAGATCCGCGCCGACATGGCCCTGAGGCCGGCCGGCAGCAAGTGGCGTTACCGGCTCGCCGACCGCAGGAGTGGATCCAGCAGCGCGATGATGCTGTTCCGGGTTCCCGTAGGGAAGATGTTCTACCAGGGGGCACCGCGCCTCCTCGCTTCCGGCGTGCGTGTCGAGCCCTGCCGCCGCAACGGAGACGGGCGTGTGGCCGTCGAAGCCTACCCGGCCGTCGTCGCCCGCCGTTTTCTGGGACGCACGGCGTACAAGAGGGACGGCGTGCCCGACACGGCGGAGAGAAGATCCGCCAGGGAGACGCTCTTGCGTGGGCTCGAGTCAGCCGTCCTCAGGGACGCCTATGGATTCGCCGTGGAGATGGACGCCCGCTGGAGGGAGGGGTTCGTCAGCGATCCCTCCGCCGAGGCCCTCGACTCACTGCTGTGCGCAGTCCAGGCGGCGTGGGCTTACGAAAACAGAGACGAAAGATACGGTGTACCGTCGGAGTGCGATCCCGACGAGGGTTGGATCCTCGACCCGGCGTTGCTGGCCGAATGAGAGTGGGGGGTAGAATGTCACAAGGAGAGGAGTTCGAGAAGGCGTTCGGCTGCGCCTCTCGATTCCACAAAGGTAGATCGCCTCGATGGTCTGAGCGATCCGAAGAGTATTGTCAGGACACGGCGCTCTGGATGTCCTCGGCCAGCGTCGGGTGGATATGGATGGCGTTTCTGAGCGCTTCGAGTGGCGCGCCAGAGTTCATCAGGTCGACGTACACATGCACGAGCTCTGCGCCCTCAGCAGTCAGCACGGCCGCACCTAGGATGCGTCCGTCGGCGGCGTCTGCGACGACCTTGATGAGACCCTTGTTCTCTCCGATCTCACGCGCCTTGCCCTTCTCCCTCTCCATGTCGAAACGCATGATCTCGACCTCGTGGCCGGCCTCACGGGCCTGGCGCTCGGTCATGCCGACACGCCCGAGTTCCGGATCGGTGAAGATAGCGTAGGGCACCACCCTCTCCGTCGTGCGCGACCCGTCGCCAGCCATCTGTGAGAGCAGCACCCTGTGATCGTCCCAAGACGTATGTGTGAACATCGGGCCGCCCCTGATATCACCAGCGGCCCAGATCCCCTCTATCTCCGTCGCGAGCCGCTCGTCGACCTCGATCAATCCCTCTGTGGTCCCGAGACCAACGTTCTCGAGCCCCAGATCGTCGGTGTTCGGCTTCCTGCCCGTCGCAATGAAGAGGTGCGAGACGTTCAACCCGGCAGGCTCCCCGCCGTCGAGCGCCAGGATGAGGCCATCGTTTCCGGGAGTTACAGCCTCGGCGCGCTCGCAGAAGACGAACTCGACGCCTTCCTCCTTGAGGATGACCCGCAGGGCTTCGGTCACGTCGTCGTCTTCGCTGGGGGCCACGTGGTCGGAACGTCCGACGACGACCGTCACACGGCTCCCCATCCGGTTGTAGAACTGGGCCATCTCGAGCCCTATGTAACTCCCCCCGACGACTGCGAGGTGCCCGGGGAGCCCGGTCTTCTCGAGCCAGTTCCCCGACTCTATGTAGTCCACTTCCTCGAGCCCATCAATAGGCGGAACGAGCGTACGCGTTCCTGTGTCGAGCACCACCTGCCTGGCGAGCACGCTCCGCCCGCCGACGCGCAACCTGAAACCCTCGCCCTCGCGGCCTTCGAAGCGGGCATGGCCGCGTATCAGGGTGGGGTTCTCCGAGTCTTCGAGACCCTTGTCCAGACCGCCGCGCTTGAGCTCTACGATCTCCTTCGCCCGACGCAAAACTGCAGGAAAATCGATGTGGATCTCGGGTATGCGGAGTCCATACTCGGAGGCGCGGCGGGCCTGGTGGGCGACCTTCGCCGATGCAATAACCGCCTTCGTGGGCGTACACCCGAAGTTCACGCACGAGCCCCCGAGGTCCCTGCGTTCCGCCAGCGCGACGGACAGGCCTTCGGCAGCGAGCTTGTAGGCCAGCGGGATGCCAGCCTGTCCGCCGCCCACGATCAGGACGTCATATACACCGGGATTCTCCATGAGATCCTTTCCGGAGGGGATATTGGAGACTATTCTGGAGCTCTAACGAACTATGGCGCCGTCGTCGCGGAAGATCTCTACCGCGTCAGGGTCGGTGTGGAAGACGCGCACCTGCACGGTCGATGCGGCGAGCAGGAGCCCGAAGATGCCGCTCCTGAGGTCGCCCGGTTGCGCGGGCTCGACCCAACCAACTTCCGCGTTTTTCAGGTCCGGATCGGTGGTGACGAACCTCTGCAGAAGTAAGCTCAAGGGGATACGCAGGGCGAAAGCGAGGACGACGCTGCCGACGATCAGGAGGTAGAGATCCCAATTCCCGCCGAGAAAGACAAGACCCAACCCGAGGGAGACCAGGAAGAAGATCGCGGCGAGCAAGTTTGCGGCCACGATGGTCGTGCCGCAGTTGCGGTGGATGGCGAGTCTCTTCTCCCCGTTCTGTAGCCTGCGTACGGCCTCTCTGGCGGCGCTCTCGACCTCGGCTATGGAGCGCACGCCCTGGACGAAGAACCCATCGTCGGTGGAGAACCCGTTCAGCCTGCGGCCTGGCTCCCTCTCCATCATCACCACGATGGTCGCATGTTCGAGGGCGTGGTTGCGGCGCAGGATCCTGTTCCCGAAGATCGCCCGTAGCTGCCGCGGATAGACGAACAAGCTCCCTACAGCCTGCAGCGAGAACAGTATCGGCAGCAGGAAGAGGAACACAACCACGAACAACGCTATGAACAACACCAGCAACAGGGCCACGGTCTCACCTTTGCAATAGGTCTATATGTACGTCGATTATATCTCAGCTTGTCAGCACGCTCCGGCTTTCGCCTCCGCTTGTCAGCACGGCGCTTCGCGCCTCTCAGCACGCTACGCCCTTCGGGCTTCGCTCGTCAGCACTTCAGCACAGCGGCTCCGTCGCCTATCAGCCAGGACTCGCCCCGTGAAAGCTGACTAGCTGAAATGCTGACTAGCTGAAATACTGACTTCGCCAGGCTGATCCATTTCGTAGAGCAGTGCAAGCGCGGCGAGTGCTACCCGCCTGTGCCCCTCCCTGTCACCTGGTTCGCCCATCGGGAGGTTGTACGGGAAAGGCACAAAGCCGACCCGCGGCGCCCCTACGTCGTGTTCCATGGCCAGTGTGACAGTGGGGAGGCCCCGTGCTTCTACGGCGTTGCAGACCAGCCCGACGGACCGGTGGCAAAGGGGTCACGAAGGGGTGAGCAGCACGATGTCTACCTGGTCTTCCACGAGTTTGCTGGCGACTTCGGGGGCCGTGCTGTCCACCAGCGGGGCCGGGTGGTGGATGGCTCCCATGAAGGAGAAGTGGCGCGGCGACAGACAGCCCACCAGTCCGTCTTCGACCAGTCCGCGCAGGGTCTGAAGCGGAAAGACGGCGTCAAGGTCGCTGCCCTCGTCCGGCCTGTAATAGGCGTGGGTCCACGTGAGATCGTCGGCACTGGCCGGGATCTCCCGGTAGGAACAGTCACCGGCTGGGTCGTCGATATCGAAGCGCGGCTGCTCGGGTAGGTGGACGCCGCCGGTCGTGACGAGCGCGAGGCGGGATTCTTTCAGCGGCTTCTCTGGTCTGACGAAAGGCTGCACAGGCTAGACGTTGAAGCGGACGAGTACTGTGTCGCCGTCTCTTACGACGTAGTCGCGGCCTTCGAGACGGACCTTCGCCTCCTCCCTGGCCCTAGCCCAGGAACCGGCGGCGACCAGATCCTCCCAGTCTCCGACCTCGGCCGCGATAAAGCCGCGCTCCATGTCGGTGTGGATACGCCCAGCGGCCTGCCGCACCGTCGAGCCCTCCCGTACGGTCCAGGCCCGACCCTCCTTCTCCGCAGCGGTAAAGAAAGTGACGAGGCCGAGCAGTCGGTACGCCGCCCGCACGAATTCCTCGAAGCCCGTCGTCTCTACGCCAAGCATCGCCAGGTACTCTGCGGCCTCATCTTCTGGTAGTTCGACGACCTCGGCTTCGAGCTTCGCAGAGATCCGTACGGCCTCAGCGCCCTCGCGGCCGCTGTGCTTCTCGACCTGCGAGCTGTAACGGTTCCCTTCTGCGACGGACTCCTCGTCCACGTTCGCCACGTAGAGCGTCGGCTTGGCCGTTATGAGGGTGCTCATGGTCTCGGCCAGGGTCTCCGTCGCCGGGTAAACTCGCGCAGGACTCCCACCAGAGAGGTGGTGACGTAACCGTTCCAACTCGGCCGCCTCGGCCTCGAGCTTGGCGTCTCCGCCCTTGGCGGCCCGCCCTACCCGCTCCAGACGCCGCTCGA
The DNA here is from genome assembly GCA_902806095.1 of uncultured Rubrobacteraceae bacterium. Taxonomy (GTDB): domain Bacteria; phylum Actinomycetota; class Rubrobacteria; order Rubrobacterales; family Rubrobacteraceae; genus Rubrobacter_D. The sequence goes on along the minus strand of CADCVF010000060.1, from coordinate 15,997 downwards.
CGGAGGCGAGGTCTGCGAGCAACAGCTCGGTGTCGATCGTCTCGATGTCGCCCTCGGGATCAACACCGGCGTGGACGTGCACGACATTCTCGTCCTCGAAGCAGCGGACGACGTGCGCTATGGCGTCGCACTCCCTGATGTGCCCGAGAAATTGGTTGCCCAGCCCCTCCCCCACGCTCGCGCCCCGCACGAGACCCGCGATGTCAACGAAGTCGACCGTCGCAGGGACGACACGTTTGCTGCCCATTACCCCGGCCACAGCGACCAGGCGTTCGTCCGGTACGACGGCGACTCCGAGGTTCGGGTCGATGGTCGTGAAAGGGTAATTCTGGGCCTCGGCCCCCGCCCGCGTGAGGCTGTTGAATACCGTGGACTTGCCGACGTTAGGCAGCCCGACTATACCCACTCTCATGACTTGAGTGTATCAAATTGTAGCAAGTTTACGTTACGATGGACGAGCTTGCGATAGAATCGTTGTTCGAAAGTCTATGGGAAAAAGAGTGGAAGGTTGCATGTTGGACAGGCAGTTACAGATACAGATACTGCTGGATCACTACCAGAAGCCGCGGCATCGAGGCGCCATCGATGGCGCCGACGTAGCTATGCCTGGCGGCAATCCTGGCTGCGGAGACGTGGTGACCGTGTACCTCAAGGCTGCCGACGACCAGGAGCACATAGAAGAGGTCACCTACGAAGGCGAGGGCTGCACCATCAGCATGGCGGCGAGCAGCATGCTCCTCGAGGATGTTCGCAGGGGCGACCTGACCATGGACCAGGTATTAGAGCTGGACTACCACGAGATGATCGATCAGCTCGGACGCCAGGTCGTCGCCTCCCGCCCCAAGTGCGCGACCCTCGGTCTTGGGACCCTGAAGGCCGCCATCAGGAAGTACCAGAAGGACCGCCGCCTCGAGAGGGCCGGTGTTACGCGGGCCGACGACGGAGAGTTCGTTTTCGGGGAGAACGCGGCGGAGGCGGCCAGAGGGCAATGAGCGGAGAGGCGCCGGGAACCCTATCTACTCCCTGTTCGCCCTGTTCGCCCAGGCTCCGGCGGCCGATGAAGCAGAGACCAGGATAGCGGCCTCGAGGATGGCAGAGAGAACTAGGCTGAACAAGAAGTAGGTCCAGGCCAGATCGACGGAGACTTTCGTACCGAGCACCTCCGAGAGGGTCGTGGCGATCTCGGCAGCCCCGATCAGGCGCGCCGCCAGGAGTGCTCCGAGCGTGGACCCGAGTACGTACACGGGTGCTGCGACGGCCCCGCCGATCAGCCCCGAGAGCGCCCCAGCCCGTTTTTCCGCCGCGGCCGCCCTTCTCCCACAGGAGAAGCCGATAAAGCCGGCGACCAGGATCCCAACCAGTGAACCTGGCAACGACGCCAGCAGGCCAACCACCCCGCCGATGCCGCCCCAGATCATCCCGACCCTGACGGCACCACCGCGTTCTTCTCTCTCCTCCATGCCTGTATTCTAGCGACATGGGCGACCAGAGGCCGCCCATGTGAGCAAGTCAGCACGCTCAGGCTTCGCCTTCGCTTGTCAGCACTTCAGCTCTGCGTGCGTCCTGGCTGACGGGACAACCGACGGCACAGCCGCTGTGCTGACATGTTGTGGCCACAGTGAGAGGTCTTAACCGGCAGCCTGCCCGCGCAACTCGAAGAGGCGCTCCCCCAGCATCTCGGGCGAGACGCCCATCTCGCCCAGTATCCTGATGGCCAAATTGTCCCAATCTCACTCGACGAATTTTCTTCCTGGCCTTATTCGGAGAGTTCCCGCCAGCTCAGGAGCTTTGGCCTGCCTTCTTCGATTGAGAAGATGGCTTCGATCTTGCGCCTGGTCCCACGGTACTCGCCTGTGGAAACCGCTACGAAGGATGCGCTCTCCTCGTCGTGTTCGACGGTGACTACGACGGAGCCTTCATTCACGCCGGCCATGTTGAGTTCCCCCGAGGCCCAGTCGGCCTGGCTCGGGTCGTTCGCGAGGTGTGCTTTTGCGACCTCTATTCCTGCTTCGGCCAATTCGAAGGCCTGCTCTCCCCTGTTGACCTCCATGATGGCCCTCAGGTCCGTGGCGGCCAGGGTCAGAAGGCCTGCTCCCATGACGCCGACGATCACCACGACGATGATCGCGAACCCTAGCGCCATTCCCCTCTCCTCGCGCAGGAGGCGTCCGATCATCTTTGGCCCCCGCGATTCCGGAGATAGACGTCGGTTGCGAGCGTCTGCCTGGTTGGGTCTTGACCGCGTCGCCTGACCTCGACGGAGAGCCCTATACGCAGGAGCCGGATCTCCGCCTCGTCCGTGATAGCTAGAGCCGGGGGACAATCGTCCGGGCTCCTGCACGGGGTGAACCGCAGTCCGTCAGTGGGGACGGAATCTATGAGCGTCTGGACGCTTCCGCCCTTGGACCGCTTCAGATCGTGGCCGCTGAGATAGTAGCCTATGACCTCGGTGGCGCCGATGCTACGGTCCCCCCCTGTCTCGTTGCCGAAGGCGATGCGGGTTGCGGTAGGCACCGCCGGCCTCGTGGGGTCAGCCGGGTCCAGGAACAGGTATCTCCTGGGTGGATCCGAGGTCAGGTCGTACGGATAGGCGGCCCTGATCTCACGTTCCATCCTGCCGAGGGCGAGCCTGGCATTCCCCACGGATTCCAGCCTGTCGCCGCCGTAACCGAAGGCCCTTACGCTAACATCGAAGATCGCATAGAGGGCGAAGAGCACGGCGAACATCATCGTCGCGGCGACGAGTACCTCGACGAGCGTGAAACCCGCTGCCTCCTTCCACAAGTGTCTCCTTGCACGGTTCACCATCTCGAGACGACCCCAGAAACGCCGTAGGAGTTCTCGCCGCCCCAGTCGACCGTAACGGTGATCATCGACAGCCCTTCCTCCCCTGACCCGTCGCTTAGGTCGGTGCCGATGGACTGCGCGGTTATCGTGTATCCGAAACCGGAAGGGGCGCAGACACCGCCCTGCAGGCCCCCCTCGACGGCCTCGTACGGAAGGCTCTTCATATGTTCGAGCTTCTGTACGGCGCATGTGCGCGCTTTGTCGTAGTCGCCGCTCGCGTCCGCAGCCTGGATCGCCGCTTCGAACATGCCGACCATGGGTACGACGGCCACGGTGAGGACCACGATCGCAACCATCACCTCCACGAGCGAGTAGCCGGATTCGTCCGCGGTGCTACTGATAGGAGATGTCACCGATCCTTATCCTCGAGGTCGGGGCGTTGAAAACGACCGGGCACGTCGGGCTACCGTCTTCCGAGCTGATCACCACGGTACCGCTCTGGCCTGGTCTCAGGGTCCTGACCGTGCCGTTGGAGTTGAACTCGAGGGTGCGCGTGGCCCCGTTCTGTGCGGCGTCGGACCCACAGTAGCTCGGTGCAACTACAGCATTCGGGTCCCCGTGCGAGCAGTCGGGATCGAAGGTGACGTCCTTGATCTTCGTCCATTCGGGCAACTCGCGACGCACCCGCGGGGTGTCGTCAGCCAGCGCAGGAGTCGGGTCACCGGCACCGTAAGGGAAGTTCAGTTTGACCATGCAGTAGTCCGCGGAGGAGCAACGGCTGAGGGGGGTGCCGTCGTGCATGAACACGACCCGCCAGTCCGTCAGTTGCTCGGTGGCCCTGGTGTGGGCGAGCCGCAGGTCGGCAGCGAACTGGTCAGCGGCAGCCTCGACCCGCCAACGCTCCAACAAGGCGAGCAAGACGATAATCCCGATGGCAAGGATGATGCTCATGATAGAGACGGCCGTCAGGATCTCGGGCAGGGTGTAGCCACGCTCGTCCTTACAAACGCGGGCAATGTTCGACCGTATCTCGCGCACGACATATTTGTCGGCGCTGATAAGGGTGTGCTTTAGCGGGTTCTGGAAGGGTGACCCTTCCAGAACCCGCGCTAGTCAGCATGTCAGCTTCCCGTTTACTAATGGCTGGTGGCTCGTCGTGCGTAGGGCGCTGTCGGGAGCCAGAAGCGATTGTTATGGGCGTTCTATGAACTCTATTCGGTAGCCGTCGGGATCTTTGACGAAGAAGATTCTGGTTCCGCTGCCCATGGCGTGCGGCTTGCTCTCGAACTCCACCCCGCCGGCTTCTTCGAGCCTGCCAGCCAGGGCGTCGAGGTCTTCGGCGGCGAAGGCGACGTGACTGTAGCCGGTCCCCAGCTCGTAAGCCTCATCCTGGTCGTGGTTGAGGGTGAGCTCCAGTCTGGGTTCGGGGTCGCCAGGCACGGCGAAGAAGGCGTTGGTCGCGTCGTCGCCGATAGGTGTCTTGCGGGCGAGCTCCAGGCCAAGCTTGTTCGTGTAGAAATCTATGCTCCGGTCGAGATCCAAGACCCTGTAGCAGGTGTGCACGTAACGCATGGTCGCTCCTTACGCTCCTTTCAGTCGCTCAGCACTTCAGCTTATCAGCAAGTCAGCAGTTCAGCACGCTTCGCGCCTTGTCAGCACGCTACGCCCTTCGGGCTACGCTTTCAGCATGTCAGCCAGGTCGTGAACACGAGAAGGCTGAAATGCTGACAAGCGGAGGCGAAGCGTGCTGAATTGCTGATAAGCTTTATTCATGGAGAGGGTCTCGCGGGACTTGCCTGAGAGCCCGGCCCGGAGGGTGGGCAGGATCGCCCGAGTCGGGGCGCGCTACGGCTTCGGCTTCGTATTCAGGAGCCGCTTGCTACCTGGTCGGCGCAGGGAAGAGCCCGGACGGGTTGGCACGAGGCTACGCTTCTCCCTCGAGGAGTTGGGCCCGACGTTCGCTGAGCTGGGACGCTTCCTCTCTATCCGCCGCGACCTGATCCCACCCGACGTGGCCACCGAGTTGGGACGCTCCAGGGTCGTGGCTACGCCGATCCGCTTCGCGGAAGTGTGTGCTTATGTGGAGAGGGAACTTGGCAACACGCTGGAGCGGCTGTTCGTCGAGTTCGATGAGGTCCCGGTCCGGGTCGGGCCGTTTACCCAATCGTACAGGGCCGCGTTGCCAGGAGGGCGTCCTGCGCTCGTGGTCGTCGACCGCACGGGTGTACGCAGGGATCTTTTGGCGATGCGGCCGGTCGCCGACCTGACGCGAAGGAGGCTCGGCGATCGGTTGCCCCTGGATCCCTCCTCGATAGTCGCCGAGTTCACCGCGCACGTCACCCAACGCCGCGACATGTTCTATTCGGCCCAGATCTCTCGTCGCCTGAGAGAGCTGGAGGATTTCCGGCTTATCGTTCCGGACATCTACAGAGACTACTCGACGGGCCGCTGCGTGACGTTCGAGGCGCCCGCGGGCTCTGCGCTCCTGGAAGACGAGCACTTCCTGAAGGTCTCTCAGGCGCTCGTGCGGCTCGCACTGACAGAAGGCGTGCTCCTCGCCGACCCGGCAAAGGCGCGTTTCGTCCTCGACTCCCCCGCAGGAGGACTCTGGTTCGCCGACCCGACAGAGGCGTTCGGCCTCGATCCGGAGAGGCTGCGAGGGGTAGCCGAGATCCTGGCCGCGGTGCGGCGCGGGGACGTGGACGGTATGGTGCGCGCGTTGCCGCTGGCAGGGAGCTTCGTCCCCCACGACGACTCGGACCTCCGGCGTGAGTTGCGCGAGGTCCTGGGTGTGTTGGGTGGTCCTCTGTGGCGCGAACACTCCCTGGAGGAGGTCAGGGACAGGGGACTCGAGGCCATCCGTAGTGGAGGAGCGCGGCTGCACGTCGAAGTCGTCCAGATGGCCGATTTCCTGGTCGAGGCAGAGAGGCTCGGGGGGGAAGGACAAACCCGCATAGTCACGGCGGCTGAGGCGGCTGAGGTCCTCATCTCCCACTATAGGAACCCTGCCTACGTCGCGGCCCGTCTGGCGCGCAGGGTCGCCCAGTCCGACGCCATCGCGGATTACCCGCGCCAGGTCCACGCGCTCCTGGATGAGCTCAAGGACGGCGAGGTCGAGGTTCGTTTCAGGCACGCAGGGCTGGACGAACTGATATCCAAGGTAGACATCCTCGCCAACCGTCTGGTCTTCGCCCTCCTCATAGCCGCCCTAATAATAGGTTCCTCGATGATGGCAATCTTCCTCAAGGGCGGAAGCAGGCTCCTTGGCGTGAGCGTGTTCGGCCTTATCGGCTTCGTCTTCGCCGCGATCCTGGGACTCTTACTGCTAGTCGGCATCATCAGATCCGGACGCCTGTAGAGTAGCTTGTCAGCATTTCAGCCAGTCAGCAATCGTGTGCGCGAGCCCCTGCTGCCATGCTGAAATGCGCGAAGCTCCCTGCTGACGAGCGACAGCCGAAGGCTGGAGCGTGCTGAAATGCTGACCAGCTGAAATGCTACTGGTGGCAGAAGCCTTTGTGTTTTACCGGAAACTCTACCGGACACTCGCCATCGGCCATCAACGGGACTGGTCCGTTTCTGGGACCACCGGACTCGAACAGACGGTAGATCTGTTGAGGTTTTGGCGGAGCAGACGCACTTGTTGATGCCCCACTGCCCGGCGATGCGCTGCTCGGTGACGCGCTGATTGGCGACGGACTGCTTGCCGATACGCTGCTGGCCGCGCCGTATGCGTAGTCATCACAGGCTCGCCCGTTGCCGTCGGGATCCAGGTTGTTAGGGTCGCTGGGATCGCGGTCGAGCTCGGCTTGCGCCGATTCTTGAGAACCGAAGCTGGCGCAGTCGTACAGGTCGGCTTGCGCCACGGCCGGTTTGCTCGGGTAGGCTATCTGCTCGTAGGTGACACGCAAGACGAAACCGGCCACAAGCACTAGCCCCACCATTACCAGCTTCGACACTACACTTCCCATCCTGTAGCGCATTTTACCCTACCGCGCATGTAACCGATACCCTCGAGTCAAGGCGCACATCTCTACTCCGTGTCGTCAGACTCAAGGAAAAGAGCGAACTTACCTCCAAAGCGATCGACAGAGGTATCGACTTGCCGCGAATCGCGCATCCGACTACGAGGAAAATCAAAAGCTGACATGCTGAAGTGCTGAAGTGCTTACGTGTAGAATGCCCATCTGACCGAGGTACGGTCGGAGAGAACGAAGGTTCCTACAGAGAGGCAGGAGAGCGTGGAAGAGCAGACGCGAAGTGAGATCCTCAAGACCATCCCCTACGGCTTCTACATCACCGGCGTCGTCGGCTCCGACGGCGAGGCCAACGGGTTCACCACCTGCTGGGTCTCGCAGGTCTCCTTCGAGCCGCAGCAGGTCGTCATCGCCGTCCGCAAGGACCAGCATACGCACGACCTGATCGAACAGGGCGGCGTCTTCTCCCTGAACTTCCTCGACACCGATCAGGAAGATCTGGCCCGCAAGTTCACCCAACCTCTCCAACCCGAGAATGGCACCCTCGCCGGCTCGCCATACTCCACGGGAGAGACGGGAGCTCCCCTCTTCGACGAGGCGTTCGCCAACCTGGAGTGCCAGGTGGTCGGTAAGCTAGAGGCCGGGGACCATACGGTCTTCCTCGGGGAGGTCGCCGCCGCGAACCTCGGGCGCCCCGCAGACATCCTCACCGATCTCGACACCCCGATGGAGTACGGAGGATAGACAGCACGCTCAGGCCTTCGGCCTCCGCTTGTCAGCATTTCAGCAACTCTCCAGTAACGGATTCGGCACAGCGGGCGATGTATGCCACCCTGGTGGTCCGACCGTTCCGAAAACCGATCTAACGACCTCCATATTCGGTCCGCTACGGACGAGACTAGGTTCTGATTCAAACACGGTAACACCGGTTGCTGGCGACGATCGAGACGCTGGCTAAAGATCCCTTTGTGTACTGCCGAATAACTGCGTAGAGCGGGCACAAGCCCGGTGGCGACAGCGGCGTGCAGAAAGAGCGGGAGAAAGGTGTCTTCCTGGTGCTCATGGCGGATAGAGGCGTTTTGCGAGACAGATGAGGGAGGCTTCACGCTAATAGAGTTGATGGCAGTCGTCGTTATTATTGGGATACTCGCCGCCATCGCAATACCCAATTACATCGGCCAACAGGACAAGGCGAAGGACGCCGCTGCAATGGCGCAACTGCGTACCGCGGCCACGTCGCAGCAACTCTATCACGTCGATCAGAACGCATACGCCGGGACGGCGACGGAACTCGAAGCCTACGGTTTCAGGCAGGGAGAGCAAGAGGTTACGGTAAGAGCCGCAGATTCCAGTACCTACTGTATGGAAGCCCCTGGCGGAGGAGGCACGTTCAATATCACCCAGGACTCAGGCGGCCCCGAATCGGGCACGTGCTAGAGCAGTTCGCACAGAGAAACCTCTTTGCGAACTGCGGCTACAGGCCTCAGGTATTCTCGGGGACCAGTAGGAGCGCTCCAGTGGGTGACGCAAAGCGTTCTCTGCGCACCAGACGCGGCCCCACCCACCTTCACCTGAAGGTGCACTGGAGGAGAGATGGCACTCGCTCGAGACTTTCGCTAACATAACACGAGGGTCGACGGCGAACTTGGAGGGGGAGCCGTCGGCCCTCCGCTATGGGTACGCAGCTAGCTGAAGTGGTTGCAGCACTTGGAGATGAGATCGGTGGGAGCCGCAGGTAGGTTCAGACGGTCTGGCCTTTGCTCCTCAGCATCTCCCTTATGCGCCGACCGTCGCGGTGGCCACGGTAGTAGGAGAGCCTGTCCGGGTACTCGGTCCACGCAGCGAGGCTGTTGTTGGTCACGAAGGTCAGCGTCTGCCCGAAGCGTCCCTCCTCCCAGCCACTCCTGTAAGCCGAATCCTCTCGTCGAACCCCCAACCCTCCGGTGGCTCCTTCACGGATCATTCCACACCTCCCAGGCGAGTGGCTCCTACGAGCATCATGTAAACACAACGGATTCACAAATGTAAGGGCTGAACTTAATAAAAACAAACAAAAGTTACAGAAACTGCCATATGTGGTGCCTCTGGGCCCTCTAAGCAGAAGTATCGTGCGTATTGGTACTATTTCGCGGCGCGAAGATGTGAGCGACGGGCGAGGAGGTACACGAGGAGGAGTGCCCCGAGCAGGGCTGGGGCGACCATACCGGAGAGGACGACCACTCCCGTCCAGAAGGAGGTGGCGATGGTGGCGCTGTCCAGCAGGGCTGGCCTGGGTGTTTCGGACCACTGTCCGGCGGCGAGGAGCAGGGTTGTGGCGATGGCTCCGGAGAGCAGCCAGCCGGCGTAGTTACTGATGGGCACGCCGTAATAGGCACCGCCTCCGGGCCACACCCAGAAGCCCAGGGAGGCTGCACCGGGGTCTAGGACGGCATCCATCCAGACGAGGAGCAGAGTGGCGTAGAGGACGTGGAGGAGACGCAGGCGCGTCCCCCATGCGGCTGCCACGGCCCCGACGACGAGCGGCGCGTAGGAGAGGGGCAAGAGGAGAGGGACGATTCCGGCGAGCCTGGGTCCGAGGGCGTCACCATAGTAGAAAGTACCGTAGGGAAAGCCGGTCGCGACGCCGAGGGACTCTATAGCGTAGCCGAAGATAGAGAGGACGAGCAGCGAGAGCGTGGCCTTGCGTGGTCCGAGGTAGCGGAAGAGTGCGAAGGCTGAGGGCGAGGCTATAAGGAGGGTCGAGACGAATGAGCCTACGCTCGTCCCTTTTATGTCAGGGTAGCGCACGGCGAAGTACGCGGCGACGAGGGAGAGCGCGCAGGCGAGGATCAGGGGTCGCGGTGTGGTTCGGCGGAGCTGCGTGAGCACGAGTGTAATGTTATAGGGTCTGCGGGGGTGACGCTGGTATATATTAGGGTCTGTGATCCTGCGTCTGCTCTACATCTCGCGGCCTGTGCTCTGGATCAACACCCTGGGGCCGGCCACGGTCGGGATGTGGCTCACAGGGGATCTCTTCGTTTGGGAGGCACTGCCGGTTCTGTTGTGGCTCACACTACCGTTCAATCTACTCATCTACGGCGTCAACGACGTATTCGACCAGGAGACCGACGCCAAAAACCCCCGCAAAGGCAGTGTGGAAGGGGCCAGGATAGACCGCTCCGAGGTCCGTCCCGTAGTGCTAGGTGTCGTGTTTACGAATGCTCCGTTCCTGATCTACTCCCTCCTGTTCGTGCCTCTCTCCGCCGTAGCCTGGATGCTTCTCTACGCACTGCTCTTCGTCGGATACTCGGTCCCGCCCGCGCGCTTCAAAGCACGTCCCTACCTCGACTCCCTGAGCAACGCGGCCTACGCCTTCCCGCTCGTCTTCGTGCCGCTCGCCCTGGGCAGCGGACCTGTCTGGTCTGCCGCCCTCGGGCTCATGGCGTGGAGCGCGGCCAAGCACACCTTCGACGCCGTGCAGGACGTGAACGAGGACAACAGGGTCGGCATCATGACGACCGCGGTCCGGCTGGGCCCTCATGGCGTCGTCCTCTGGAGCGGTGCTTTCTGGGCGCTCGCCACAGCGTGCTTCGCCCTCGTAAACGTGCCTGTCGCACTACTGAACGCCGCGATAGCGGGTACCTTGTTGTACGTCCTACACCAGAGTCCTACGCCTGAGACGGGACACCGGCTCTACAAGTACTCCATCGCCTTCCCCTACGTGGCCGGCACGGTCGCCGGCGTGCAGCTCGTAGCAGCGCTGTCTCTTGGGGCTTACCCGTGAGCCGCGTGGTAGTAGTCGGCGGCGGCATCGGGGGGCTGGCTGCGGCAGCCCTGATCGGACGCGCAGGAAATGAAGTGACTCTGCTCGAAGCCAATCCCTGGCTCGGCGGGAAGAGCCGGCGCATCGAACTCGAAGGCCGGCGGATGGATACGGGACCTTCGCTACTCACCTTCCCCGGTGTGTGGGAGGAGTTCCTGCGGCGCTGGGACAACGCTGGTCGGCAATCAGGCGAGGCGGCTGAGGTCGCGGGGCTGAGGCTGAAGCGGCTGCCCGAGATAGGACGGTATTACATTCGTGGCGAGACAACGTCACTGCCTGTGGAGGAGGGCCATCCGTGGCGGGCTGCGTGGGAGCGGTTCGCCGGTATACACGGCGGGCTCGGGCCCGAGATCACGCGCCTGTTGACGGCTGACCCGGTAGACCGCAGCACTCTACCCGCGCTGGGACGCCTTCTAAGAGTATACGGGGCGAAGCTGACGACCCGTTCCTATCTCGACGGCCTCTCATGGCTGCCTGAGGGGCTGAGAGAGATCATCGCCATCCACACCCTCAACGCCGGGGTGGCACCGACACGGACGCCTGCGCTGTACGCGAGCATGCCTGCGATCATGGCCGCCGACGGCGTTTTCGTGCCCGAGGGCGGCGTCTACGAGGTCGTGCTCTCGCTGGAGAGGCTCGCCCGAGGCGCAGGGGTCGAGATCAAGACGGGCGAGGCCGTGCTGGAGATCAGGCGCGGCAGGGTCGTGACGGCAGGGGGAGAGTACAAGGCAGAGAGGGTGGTTAGCGACCTCGACGCCGGCAGGCTGGAGAGCCTGCTAGACCCTGGAAGGAAGCTTGCGAAGGAGAGACTCTCTTGCTCCGGGGTGGCCGTGTACGCGACGCTGCGGGAAGAGTTGCCGGCAGGGGTCGCGGTGCACGGCGTCGTGCTGCCTTCCGAACCCGGTGATCTCTACGAGAGCCTCGAGGCTGGTGAAGAGCCTTGGGAGACGATGGCGTTCCTCAATTACTATCGTGGGGGTGAGGTCTACCCCAACGAGGGAGGGACGCTGGCTTTATTGCTCACGGCGCCGGCGAACGGTCGGGAGTATGATCTGGAAGACCCGTTCGTCAGGCGGGAGGTCGAACGCGTCTGTGCCGCGGCCGGACTGCAAGAACCGGCGACCAGATTTTTCGGGGAGTACGAGATCCTCGACCCCGCCTATTTCGGCGCCTGGGGGAGCGCGGGCGGGGCGTTGTACGGGAGCGTGCGTCCCTTCTGGAGGAGCGGACCGTTGCACAGGCCCCCATACAGTAATCGTAGGCACCCGTGGCTGTGGCGGGTCGGGGCTTCGGTGCATCCTGGCGGCGGCATACCCGCTGTTCTCGGGGGGGCTATGATCTCGACGGGCAGGATGCTCCGATCTCTGGTTAAGTAGGGTGAGACCGAGGACGGGAGGATGTTCGGGATGAAGTTGGGAAGCCAGCGTGGCCTGTTCGAGATACCCGAGGACATCGTCTATCTGAACTGCGCGTACATGTCTCCACAGCTACGCCAGGCGCGGGAGATCGGGGAGAGGGCGGTGTCGCGCAAGTCACGTCCGTGGGAGCTTACGCCTGAGGACTTCTTCGAGGAGGCAGAAGAGGTCCGGGCGCTGTTCGCGAGGCTCATCGGCGGGGATGCCGACGGCGTCGCGATCGTCCCCTCCGTCAGCTACGGGATCTCCGCCGCAGCGGGGAACGTACCGGTGGGAGAAGGACAGAAGATACTCATCCTCGACGACCAGTTCCCCTCCAACGTCTACGCCTGGCGCGAGCTGGCGCAGCGGAGCGGGGCGAGGCTCGTGACAGTACCTCGTCCGGAAGATTACGACTGGACTCGCGCCCTGCTCGAGGAGATCGATACAGACACCGCCGTTGTAGCCGTCCCGAATTGTCACTGGACCGATGGATCTCTCGTCGACCTCGCACGCGTCGGCGAACGTACGTGCGAGGCCGGAGCTGCGCTGGTCGTAGACGCGATACAGTCGCTCGGGGCGCACCCTTTCGACATCTCGGAGGTCAGGCCAGACTTCCTGGTCGCCTCGTCGTACAAGTGGTTGCTTGGACCCTATGGCGTCGGGTTTATGTATGTCGGGGAGGAATATCGGGAGGGGAATCCCATAGAGCACAACTGGATCAACCGCCGCGGTAGCCAGGACTTCTCGCGGCTGGTCGCTTACCAGGAAGCCTTCCAGCCTGGTGCAAGACGCTACGACGTAGGAGAGCGGAGCAACTTCGCCCTGCTCCCTGTGGCGGCCGAGGCGCTGCGCCAGATCATAGACTGGGGAGTCGAGAACGTGTCGGAGACAATCGGTACATTAACGGACCACATAGAAGAGAAGGCCGAAAGGCTTGGGATCACAACTACACCGAAAGAGAGGCGGGTGCGGCACATGATCGGACTCATGCTCGGTCCCGACGCGCCTGATGACCTCGCAACACGACTAACGACCCATAACGTCTTCGTCAGCGTGCGCGGCGAGAGCGTGCGCGTCTCGCCGCACCTCTACAATACGCAAGAGGATATCGACCGGCTCTTCGAGATCCTCGAGCGGGTAGCAGGTTAGAGCGATTCTTGGAGGTTCCAAGAACCGCGGCCACAGGCTTCAGGATTTCTCTGCAAACAGAGCTGGACCTGCAGGCGTGGGACCTGACTTGATCGCCCGACCGAGGCTACTTCGCTGTTTGCAAGAGAACTATTCAGTGCAAGACCTGGGGCCAGCATGCGGAAGGCTTCGGGCCTTCTGCATGCCACTCTCAGAAAATTGGCCAGAGGTCGGAGGGACGTCTGGGGAACAGGGCTTTCAGCAGGACTCGGGGGTCTCCCTCGCCCGGCGAACAGTCGGCGAAGGCGTGGTCGAGTTCGTCGAGGGAGCGATGCCCGAAGAGGAGTTGCAGGAAGGTCAGGTCCGGAAAAGCAGCGTCGCCGCGTTCTTCGACCGTGGGGCTCCAACTCTCCACTCCGCTCAGCCGTCCGCGCTCCAGCTCGAGGCGCAGGCCACCACCGTAGAAGCTCACCTCGATCTTACCGGTGTGTCCGGCGGCAACCGAAGCCGCGAGCCTCTGTTCGAGCACCGGCGCTACGTGACGAAGGAACGCTAGGAGGTCGGGCACGCGCACGTAGTAGGCGTAATGGCCGTGGCGGTCGAGCCTGTACAGCGGCGGCTCCGGGATGGCCTCGTGGAGGGGATGATGCTCGCCGAGGACGAACGTCAACGACGCGAGCTTCTCCTCGCCTGGGGCACGCTTGTGGCCGGTCTCCGCCAACTCTCTCAACACGAAGGGGGTGACCTCCAGCCAGGAGACCCCGTTCGCGAGCTCGTAGCCGTATACCTCCAGGGCACCATTCCTGACGTCTCGCGCGTGGCAGACATATCCCGCGCGCTCGCCCTTCGCATCCTCAACAATTTTCACTTCCAGCGACTCGTCGCTCTCGGGGTCGCGCCCTGCAACCTCGTAGCGCCACAGCCGTTCATCACGCGAGGCGGTGAGCAGGTAGCGTCCCCTTGCCCGGTCGTGCAGTTCCGAGAGGGACCAGGCGTCGGACGCAGAGGCGGGACGTAGAGTGTAGGAGCGGGGAGAGCCTTCGTCCTCATTTCCGCTCGACGGCTTGTCTGGTACGTCCTGGACGTAGATACGATGTCCATCGCCCATGTACACGGCCATCTCGTATCCGAACCTGCGGTAGTAGTAGGGTATGCCGCCTATCGCCTGCATCAGGTGGCCGCGCTCCTCGCTCCAGCGGTGGAGTACCTCGAATTGTTCTCTCACCAGGCCACGTCGGCGGTAGTCAGGGTGGGTGCCCACGAGCTCGGGCAGGCCTGCGTCGAACTCCAGTCCTTCGTAGGAGAACCTCTGCGGGATCAGGCACGTCGAGGAGACTATGGAGCCGGTCCTGGCGTCCTCGACCACGGTGAAGTCATAAGCGTTGCAGGTCGGATGTTCCCCCGACATAAGGTCTCGCGTGCCTGCGGCAATCCCCCGATGAGGTTCCCTCTGGTCGAAATTGCCTGAGGAGTGGTGGATCCTCGCGTTGAACGCCGCCACTGCCTCGGCGTCCTCGACCCTGGCCTGGCGCAGGATCAATCCACCGCCAAGATCCCTCTGTATCCTGGAAGGGGCCTGATCACGTCTTTTGTCGGCCATCGGTTCTCCCTCGTTCTTACGAGCGCCAAAGGGTAGCATCTCGTGCGCTAGGCTGACGGATCTAGCGCCAGGCGTCCGGCTCGTCGGTGGGCCGGCGACGGGTGCTCGGAGGTCGGCTGGTTCGCCCGCGACGAGGCGTTAGGGCTGGTGGAGGCACCCCAGCAGAGGGACAAGCTGTGTGACGCGCTAGTTCCCAAATAGGGCCCGCAGTACCGTGCTTACCGCACCCGCACCTACGAGGCGCTGCTAGACGAGGAACTCTGCCGGATATTTCGAGACGGTTTGGCCAGGGCTGCTCGACGTTGTTTGGGCGCCGGTATTCCGTCCTTGGGACAAGCAACCGTGTCTCGAGTCGAGTTTTGACCTAACATAGCGAGGAGCCGGCCGGATCGCGAACGTAGTGGCCGCAAGCGGATGCGTGCAGGGAGGTGCTATTGCCGACGCCGCTGGTAGGGAAGTATGTATCTGAGTCCCTGGACGCGTACGCCGCGGGGCTTAGGGGCGTTTTCGCCGAAGGGCTGGCGGGCGTTTACCTCTACGGCTCCGTCGCCTGGGGTGCCTACGACCCGGCGGTCAGCGACGTGGACGTCGCCATCCTGCACCTCTCAGACCTGACCCCCGAGCAGCGACTTGCGCTCGCGGGGTTGCACCAAGACTGCGGACGCCGTCACGCCGCCTCTGGGCTCGATGTCAGCTTCGTGCCGCTGCGGTTGGTCGGTACCTACGGCGAGGACACCCTCCCGTTCTATCGCGACGGCCGTTTCCATCAGCATGGGGGCGGCGACGTGAACATGGTCATGTGGCACACCCTCAATGAGCGCGGCATCGTGGTGTGGGGGCCGCCGGCGGCGGATCTGGTGCCGTCTGTGGACGGCGAGAAGCTGGCGGAGAACATGCGGCGCAACCTGGCGTTCCTCTCGCGGAGGATGCCGGCCTACGTCGGCTCGGGGACCGAGGACCAGGTTTTCGGCGTGCTCTGCCTCTGCCGAAGCCTGCACACCCTGCGCACGAGGGAGATTGCCGACAAGGCCTCGGCCGCCCGCTGGGCGCTGGGCGAGGTGGATCCCCGTTGGCGGCCGCTGGTCGAGCGCGCCGTAACCCGCTACGAGAAGGGTGACCTCTCGGGTTCCGATCCGCTCCTCGAAGAGGAGACGGAGGCCTTCGCGGCCCACTTACGCGAGGTGGCCGGGTACCCTCCTTCCCCGGATCATACGCAATCCGGTTGAAGGCTTCTCGATTGAGGCCGCGAGCACCTGTAGCGGTCTGGATTCGCGCTTTCGCGGGAATGACGGTAGCGCCTGGAGCAAAG
>CADCVF010000059.1 GCA_902806095.1 uncultured Rubrobacteraceae bacterium | reverse complement strand
AATCCCTATTCCACGCATTTGGGTGAATAGAGGACGGTGCGTAAGGTCTTCGAGAGCGCCCCTACTCGCGCACCACCAACACGGGGCTGTGTGCGTGCCGGAGGACCGAGTCTGAGACGCTGCCCGTAAGTGCCCTCCTTATCCCCCCTACCCCCCGAGCGCCCATGACGATCAAACCCGCTCCTATCTCCTCGGCCAGGGCGACTATCTCCGCGTCTGGACGGCCTGTTGTATGGTGAGAGCCTTCCACCTCTCCCCCAGAGGCCTCAATCTTCCCCACCACATCCTCCAGGGTCATCCGCTCTCTCTGTTCTAAGCGTTCCCATACTTCAGGCTCAAAACTTGAGGGATCGTGGGTAGCCAGAGGCGAGGCGAGGACGTGGAGCACATGTAGTTTGGAGGCGGTCTTTTGGGCTAGGTCCGCAGCGGTTTGGCCGGCCAACTCGGCCTCCCTCGATCCGTCGGTAGCTAGAAGGATCTTGGTGGGGAAGATGCTCATAAAAGGTGTCCTCTCCTCGCTTGAGGCTTGCCCTGAGTTGTGCATGATGCCAGCCGCACGTGTTTGGTGCGAACTGCGCAGAGTTCCACTTCCACGCACTCGGACGAAGCATGCCACGGGGGTTGCGTGAACCCCCGTCCGAGTGTAAGCTTCGGCGGCTCGCAAGGGGAGCATGGTAGAGGCCGAGAGGCTCGTCCTCGGGCGGAGAGGGGCGCACGCGAGCTCAAGCAGGTAGCTCGTCGTGAAGCGCATGTGCTGTTGGTAGTTACCTGTTCTTAAGGAGGGGTTCACTTGACGACCGTAAAGAAGGTATTGCAAGGTGGGTTGTTGGTGGCAGCGATCGTGCTTGCTCTGATCCTCGTCTTCTACTCGCTTGGGCATGCCCAAGCGCCCATCGTCAACATACCGTGTGACCAAGACATCGACGCTACGATAAACGCCGACGATCGCGGCACCGCGAGTCGCTTCGTGCTCGAAGCGGGCTGCACCTTTGTTGCATCAGAGACGATAGTGCCAAGCGACGGCGACGAGGTAGCATGCGCAAAGGCACCGACGTTTGAGCAGCGCGGCCCGGCGTTCGATCCCACGACTAGGTGCACCGTTGCGGGCAATGCCAGCGTGGAGAACGTGTTCAGGCCTATAGGCCAAGGCGGCACCACGGCCACCGTCCGCTTCGAAGGCATCAAGATAACGGGCGGCAACTATACCGGCTCTAGCGGCACCGGGGCCGCTATAGCAGAAGGCTCGATGACCAATAGTAGCTCCCATTACGGCATCGAGGTGATGGACAACGAGGCGGCCGGTATTCTCAGTGCCAAAGGGACCTTCGAACGCGTTGAGTTCACTGACAATACCAATGACCCAGACGCTCTTGGCGTTATCGGCGCGGGCCTGAAGGCGCGTGACGAGGTCGAGGTCAAGGACTCCTACGTTCACGACACGCAAGGCAACGGCATCTGGTGCGACAACTTTTGCGAGGACTCCGCCAGCCATCCGAACGGTTTCTGGGTACACCACAACCTCGTGGTCGACAACGGTCGGGCCGGTATACGCTTTGAGCGGGTGGGCCAAGTGTCCACCGCAGGCGAGGCGCTCATCGAGAATAACGAGGTGCACGGTAACTCTTACGGCGATGCAGAGCGCGGTGGCATTTCGGTGCGCGACGCCCAAAACGCGACCATACGGAACAACCGCTTTGGCGAGGTGACCATAGACGGGGTCCGATACCCGCCCAATTCCCGCGACGTCGCGATCATTGCCTCCGACTCCGGACGCGCCGACAGGCCGAATCTGTTCAACATCCAAATCGAGAGCAACACTCTAAACGGCGAGACCATCAAGGAGTGTGAGCTGCCAGACACGGTTGTCGAGTGCGGCCAGGAGAGCACTCGTTAGGGACGCGAGCATCGTAGACCAGGCCTACGCACTTACGAGAACTCGCCCACTACGAAGGTGGGTGGATAGGGCATAGCCTCACCCCGGACGGCCCAGGACCGCTGACAGCCTCATGCCGATGGGTATTATGTGCTGGTGTATGTGGACACAAGAGGGCACACGGCATCGGGCGGCCATTAGGACCGGATGTATGCGGGATCCTGCAAATGGACTTCGCAGAATGCCTATTCCACGCACTCGGGTGAATAAGTGCCAGAGGGCTCTTTGAGGACGTCCACGCGCGCTCAGCGCACCAATCTACCGTCGTCGCGCCGCCGGCTCCAGCGCCAGGTTGTTAAAGGAGCTGTCGGTGGGGTTGATGGTCGTGCCCGGCGGCACGATCTCGTCGATGCGATCCAGCACGTCGTCGGTCAGGACGACGTCGGCCGCGGCGAGCTGGGTCTCAAGGTGCTCCATGGTGCGCGGCCCCATCAGCGTCGAGGTGATGGCGGGGTGCGACTGGGAGAAGCCGATGGCGAGTTGGATGAGCGTGAGTCCGGCCTCCGCGGCGAGCTTGGCGAGCTCCTCCACGGCGTCGAGCTTGCGCTGGTTGTACGCGTTGGCGAGGTCGAAGCGCTCCGGCAGTCGGCCGGCGCGAGAGGAGCTCTGCTGACCGGCGTCCTTGCGCCAGCAGCCCGACAGCCAGCCGCCGGCCAGCGGGCTGTAGGACATGACGGCCATGCTGTGCCGCGCGCAGGTGGGAAGGACGTCGGCCTCGACGCCGCGGACGAGGATCGAGTAGGGCGGTTGCTCGGTGACGAACCGCTGCAGGCGCTGGTCGCGGGCCGTCCACTGCGCCTCGACGATCTGGCTGGCGGGGAAGGTGGAGGAGCCAATGTAGCGGACCTTGCCCTGGTGGACAAGGTCGGTGAGCGCCGAGAGCGTCTCTTCGATGTCGGTAGCCGCCTCGGGGCGGTGGACTTGGTAGAGGTCGATCCAGTCGGTGTCGAGCCGACGCAGCGAGTCCTCGACCGCGCGCATGATCCAGCGGCGCGAGTTGCCGCGCCGGTTGGGATCCTCGCCCATAGGGTTGTGGAACTTCGTGGCGAGGACGACGTCCTCGCGCCGGCCGCCGGCGAGCGCCTTGCCGAGGATCTGCTCGGACTCGCCCGCCCCGTACACGTCGGCGGTGTCGACGAAGTTGATGCCCGCGTCGAGTGCACGGTGGATGATCCGGATGGCCTCCTCGTGGTCGGTGTTGCCCCAGGCGCCGAACATCATCGCGCCGAGGCAGAACTGGCTGACCGACACACCGGTGCGTCCGAGTGGTCGAAGTTCCATAAGCGCTCCTCTCAGTTGTCGGTCGCTGGCGCGGCCCTTAGCTTAGACGAAGCCACGACCTTCCGAGAACTGCGTACATCGGAAGTTCGCAGAAACCGATCCCGGATCGACGATACGCTTAGCGACCGGTTCTAAAGTGCTACCCCTTCCCTTATTGCGCGTTCGTCTCTGGTGCCACTAACGTGACGCTCCTCCAGGTGCTCGGGGACCTGCTCGTATGGGACGCCGAGTGCTTCGGCTTCGAGTTCGGCACGGCGTTGGATCTCGCTTCTTGAGTGCCACCTCTTGGCCTCATCTTTCATAGCTTGCACCTGCGCTTGCCAACCTTCTTCTCCGAGGGCTGCTATCAGAGCGCTCCTGCCACGTCTGACCATCTTGCGCACGGTCGGATGATCCCCCTTGATCAGAAGGTCGGCAGGGAGATTAATGCACAGCACCTCTGCGATCTGACGGTTGCTGAGACCATCTACCTCCCTGAGAACGGCCGCCTTGATGTCCCTTGAGGCTACCTTGGTGGCGGCCGGTCCCCGACGCTTGGGTTTGCCGTGTTCGAGGAAGGTCATCAGCTTGTGCAGGACCTCCACGAACTCGTTGATATGAGAGCAGGTCTCTACTATGAGATCCGCACGCTCTTCTTGGGTCAGGTCATCGAAGCCGGGGCTGTGGTAGCGAAGGAGCATCAGAGCGTAGTCGAGGGTCTGGTGGTGACCCAGATCTTGGAGCGTAGATTGCAGTTCTCCTTTTGTGTCTGTCCTCTAGAGCCCTCGTCCAGCGGTCGAAGAAGGACTCGCCGCGGAGCGGCAAGACTCTCGCCAGGACCTCGTGCAAGGCGCCCACATCGAGCGATCTTCCTTCTAGGGCGATCAGCCCAGCAAGTATGGCCGCATCCGTGCGAAGGGGCTCGTCGGAGACGAAGATCTCCCGGTAGCCGCGCTCCGGCGAGCGCGGGCCATCGAGCTTGAGCCAGACGATCTGTCCGACGTCCCCCACCCACGCGGGGTATGCATCTCCGTAGATGGGTCGCGATCTGGGAGGGGAGAAGAACTCCCCGGACTGCTGCTTTAGAGGCAGTCCAAGCGACTCCTCCATGCCGTAGTAACCTACGCGAAGCAACTCCTCGAGCCACTCGCCGGCGAAGGCGCGCACGTCGGGCATACCGAAGGCCATGCCAGCGTAGAGGTCCTCTCTGTAAGCCTCCAGATCACCCTCCCAAGGCGAGAGATCCCAGGGTCGTCGCATGGACGATCCGCGAGGAGGCAGTGCCATTTGAGCCCATCCTGACCGGAAGAACTCCTCAAGATCGCTGGCCAAGGTCTCGGTCAGTAACGCGGAGAGAATAGGGAAGCGGCCGTTCGACCTGGCGGCTTCGAACCGTTTGCAGATCTCGGCGACGAGCTCCTCGTCGCGACCGAGACGCTCTGCGAACCTGGGAGATCGCGAACCAGCCGCGCTTGAACAGGCTACCCGGCCCCGCTCACAAGCGCGGAGGCGCAGGAGGGGTGGAATCGCTACCACTCTCGTCTGGGCAAAGGTAGTGGGTCATCGTGAGTCCCTTCTAGCCTCGTCGAGCGCGCCGAGCAGGAGCTCTGGCGTGAGGCCGTGGGCCGTGATGCCGTCGCGGCCCGTCATGTCGTCGGCCGCGAGGAGCGCGTTCAGGATGGCCTCCTCCGTGGCCTCTGCAGCAGCGTGGAAGAGCGGGGTCATGTACTCGTTGGTCACCATCTCGATGGGCACGGTCACCGGTGGCTCGGATAGCCCCTCGCGCGGGATTCCGCGGTTGCCCGTGGCGAAGGCGAAGAAGATGTCGCCGCTCCCGTCGTCGAGGCCTCCCCCCATCCGGCCAAGGCCGATGCTCACCCGCTTCGCGAGCCGATCACACTGGGTAGGCAGGAGCGGGGCGTCGGTGGCGAGAACCACGATAATAGAACCCGTCCCCGCCGGCTGTGTCTGCTCGCCTTCGAATGGCGAAGGAATGGTCTTCGTGCCGAGTACACGCCCTACCGGCGCACCGTCTACGCGCAACCTGGAGCGGCGCCCGTAGTTCGCCTGCACCAGGGCGCCGACCGTCCAACCGCCCTGATCTTCCGGTAGCCGGCGCGAGGATGTGCCGATGCCGCCCTTGAACTCGTGGCAGATCATACCCGTCCCCCCGCCGACAGACCCCTCCGCCACTGGTCCCGTACTCGCGGAAGCGAGCGCCTGGAGTACGTGCTCCGCCGTGACGTGCTGGCCGTTGATATCGTTCAGGGTGCCGTCGTAGGTTTCGGCGACCACCGGGAGGCACCAGTAATCCTCCTCGTCGGTGCGGGCTTCGATCTCGGCCCTTACCAGGGCGTCGCGTACGACTCCGACGCTGTGGGTGTTGGTGATCGCGACCGGCGTCGCAAGAGTTCCTGCCTCCCTGATCCACTCCAGCCCCGTCATCTCCCCGTTACCGTTGAACCTGTGGGCACCGGCGAAGACAGGCTCGTCCCGTGCCAGCCCCTCGCGGGGACAGACGACCGTGACGCCGGTCCGCACAGGCCCCTCTCCGACGACGAGCGGCCCTTCACCGCGTACGATCGTGGAGTGGCCCACCCTCACGCCCTCGACGTCGGTGATTGCGTTTTGGGCCCCCGGCGAAAGATCCCCGATCCTTATTCCCAGCTCGCTGGCGCTCACGCGAGCTCAGCGACCCAGGGAGAAGGTGCGGTCCATCTCCTCGTCGGAGAGCTCGAAATCGAAGATGTCGAGGTTCTCTTTGAGGTGCTCCTCGCTGGTCGCCTTGGGGATGGCACAGACTTTGTCCTGCTGCAACAGCCAGCGCAGGGCCGCCTGCGTCGCCGTCTTGTTGTGTGCCTCTCCTATCTCCCTGAGGGTTGTGTCATTCTGGACGCCGCCGCGGGAGAGGGGTGTGTAGGCGGTTAGCAGGTAATCCATCTCCTGCGCCTGGCCGAGGAGATCAGCCTGGCTTCTGTAGGGATGGTACTGGACCTGGTTGCAGAAGACTTCCGCGTGCTCGGCCGCCTCTTCGACCAGCGACGAAGAGAAATTGCTCACCCCGATGTGCAATACACTACCCTCTTCCTGCAGTTCTCGCATGGCTCCCAGGGTCTCGCCGAGAGGCACACCATCGCCTGGCCAGTGCATCAGCAACAGGTCGACGTATTGCGTGCGGAGCTTCTCGAGGCTCTCCCTGGTCTTCCGGACAGCGCGATCGTGGGCGAAGTCGCTCGGCCAGACCTTGGTGGTCAGGAAGATCTCCTCCCTGTCTACCCCTGCATCCTCGATGCCACGCCCGACCTCTGACTCGTTACCGTACATCTGGGCCGTATCCACGTGCCTGTAGCCCATTGAGAGTGCGCGTCCGACGGCCCTTACGCATGTCTCCCCGGTGAGCCTGTAAGTACCTAGTCCCAGCGAAGGTACCTTCTCGCCTTTGATCGTCAGATACTCCATCACGACCTCCTTAGAGCCAGTCAGATATCACCGTAGCATGTTCTAGCGCTCCTCAGGGGAGAATGACGCTTCGGGGCGGCCTTCCAGTTCTGCAACGGTGGAGAGAAACCAGTCAGGGCGCGGTCGCACCGTATTCTCCAGAGGGTCGAAGAAGACGTGGGCCGCTGAGCCTTCGGCGGCCAGGATGCCGTCCTCGAAGGTCTTGCCGGTACGCAGTTCGAAGTCCATGGTGTAGGAGCGGTCGCCGACCGTGCGCATTCGCGCCGCGCCGTGGAGGATGTCCTCGAAGAATATCGGGGCTTTGAAGAGTACGGTGGTCTCGGCGATCACGTAACGGGCGCCGGGAACGTCGCCAGCCTCGAGCTTCTCGACACCGACCATGTCCGCGAGGACGCGCCAGTAGCAGATGCGAATCTTCTCGAAGAACTCCAGGTAGACGGCGTTGTTGACGTGGCCGTAGGGGTCGAGGTCCCCGTACCGGATCTCGAGCCGCGTGAGAGCGGGAGGGTTCTTCACACTGGCGCCCTTCCTGTAGGTTTCCGCGGAGGATTGTACACGTACTCTTTGCGCCCCATCTGATTTAATGAGGGCGATGGACTACGACGAGTACCTGGAGCAGGGTGAGACGCTGGCGAGTGAAGGCCTTGTAGAGGAGGCGCTTTCTCGCTTCGAGCAGGCCCTGGAGGCCGCCCCCGAGAACCCCGAGGTCATCGAGGCCGTGGGGCGCGCTCTCTTGAACCTGAGGCGGCTCGAAGAAGCCGAGGCCAGCTTCCTCGACGCCCTGGAGTTGGATCCCGAGTGGGTCGCGCCGCGAATGGGGCTTGCGATGGTGGCGCTCGCGCGCGACGAGCCTTTCAAGATCGTGCACCACCTCGAGCGGGCCATAGAGGCGGACTCGGGCTACCCCGACGCGTACGTGGAGCTAGGCCGCTACTACGGTTTTATGGGGGAGCCAGCGCTGGCGAAGGCCACCTTCGAACGCTGGACGGCCCGACTCCCCGAAGACGCCGACATGCTCATAAACGCCGGCCTGACCCTCTTCGACGCGGCCGACTACGCCGAGGCCCTCGAGTTCTTCGAGAAGGCCATAGAAGCCGCCGCGGACGAGGTGCAGAAGTGCGGCGCCCGGACCTTCAGGGCCAACGCCCTAGATATGCTCGGCCGCTACGCCGAGGCCGTCGCCGCCTACGAGGAGGTCATAGAGGGGGCATCCGAGTGGTGGGAGGCCCACGCGAACCTCGGGATCTGCCACGCCCGAAACGGGGACCTCGAAAAGGCCGAGGCCGCTTTCAGACGGGGCCTCGAAGACTGTCCCGGCTCGCCCGAGATCAGGGACGAACTCGCCGCCCACCTCCTCGCCCTGAGGAAGAACCTGCCAGAGGCCTTGAGGCTCTCGGAGGAGGCCGTTGCGCTGGGCCGCGATGAGATCCGGCACCTCATGACCCTCGGGGAGGCCAGGCTCGCCCTGGAAGACGAGGCCGGGGCCGCCGAAGCCTACGATGCTGTACTGGCCCTCGACCCCGAGAACCCCGAGGCCCACCTGGAGCTTGGCATCATCAACGAGCGCAGGGGGGAGCTGGAGAGGGCAGAAGAGCACTTCGTGGAGTCACTCAAGGCAGATCCCGCGAACCCCCGAGCCCTCTACTCATACGCGAGCCTCTACTACACGGCCGACGACCTCGAGGTCGCTGAGGAGATACTCGAACGGGCCGTAGCCGCTGACGCGAGATACTCCCCTGCCCTCTCCGCACTCGCCAGCATCCAGGCCCGCCGCGGCGAGTATGGTGATGCGCTCGACTATATAGAGAAAGCCGTCGAAGCCGGTGAGAGCGACGTCGAGCACTTCAGGAGCGCGCTGGAGTTCGCACCCCTGCACGCCGACCCACGTTTCCGCACCCTCCTCTCCCGCATGGTTGGCGATAGGAGCAACGGACAGGGTTAGTGTGCCAGCCCCCAAGGCTTTCGGGATATTGTTGATCCTCACGGGGCTAGCCGGCCTCGCCTTCGGTATCTACGCCCTGCTGCGCGGTGGAAGGGATGGGCAGGGTAGGATAGGCCCGATACCCGAACGCGGCGTCCACCTTGTCGCAGGGGCGAGGATGCTCCTAGTCGGAGCCCTCTGCCTCGCCGCCGGTCTCTACTTGCTCGTAAGCTAGCCGGCCAGACCACCAGGCACGTGCGGGAGGTCCATGACCTATGATCCCCTCACTGCCTGCCACGATCCTCACGCAAGAGGCAGGCACCGATGAGGGCCAGGAACGCCATCGACGAGAACACTGTCCGCACGCCGTTCCAGAAATCCCACGGACCCTCGTAGGCGGCCCTCGCGCCGGCCAGCTCGCCGGGCGATGCGTCGGCGGCGCTGCGGGCTAGTTCCTCGTTCATGGGCACGTTCACGAAGGCCGTTAGCAAGAAGCCCCCCACGATGTAGAGCACGCAGCCCAGCGCAACGAGCCGGAAACGGCCCGAGCGGGGACGCGGGATCTGCGCGGCAAGGGCCGCGAGCAGGAACAGCGCGGCGCCAAAGAAGCTTGCGAAGAACGCGGGGTTCTGTATCCTCGCGTTTATAGCCTGCATGGTGGCGACGTAGGAGGCGTCCGGCTGCGCCGCCAGGCCGAGGTTCACCGAGACAGCGTAAGCGTAGAAGACGCCGGCCACGAGGCCGGTGGCGAGGGTGGCCAGGCCCAGCGTGAGGGTGCGGACGGTCGACCCGAGAATCCGCAGTCCGGGTGCCTTGTGGCTTACGGTTTCGATCCTTGTATGTGTCATGGTGCGCCTCCTCGGGTCATCGTGGATCAGACATGGGTCGCTCAACCGATACGCAGCGCGATTACCAGCGTGGCGGACGCCGCGAGAGCCGCGGCGAACCGCAGGTGGTTCCACGCGGTCCAGCCCCGGAGATAGCGTAACCAACGGTCCTCGGCGCCAGCACCACGCGGCTCCACGGTCGCCAGGGCCTCGTTGCGCGGCACGTGGTAGACGCCGGTCGGCCCGATCACACCGAGCAGATACAACACGCCGCCTGTGAGCAGGTACGCGGCGAAGGGCTCGCCCCACACCAAGAGCGAAGAGACGATCAGCGCGCCGCAAGCCAGGGCCGTTCCGAAGAGCGCTACCATAAAGGCCGGAGTGACCGCCGCCACGTTTATAGCCTGCATGGCGGCGATGCCCTGCGGAGCCGGCAGACGGGCGAACGCCCTCATCACGAAGGCCGAAAAGGCGAAGAAGACCCCGGCTACCACCCCACATCCGAGCGCAGCGAAGAGCGTCAGCGCAAAGAGAAATCCGTCCATCTGCCGAAGTTCCTTTCTCAGTACTTTACACGGTGTAAATTGACTCCATGTAAAGTTACCGTATACTTTACAGTGTGTCAAGCACGGTAGCCAAACGATCCGGAACCCGGACGCGGATACTCGAGGCGACGTGGCGGCTGATGGAGGAGCGTAGTGGGCAGGGCGTGCGCATGCGCGACGTCGCCGGAGCCGCGGGCGTTTCGCGGCAGGCGGTGTACGACCACTTCGGCTCGCGGGCGGATCTGATGGTTGCGACCGTACGTCACGGGGACGAGGTTCTGGGCCTAGACGGGCGGCTGCGTCACTACAGGGCCGCGACCGGCGGGACCGAGCGCCTCGAGGCGTTCGTAGAGTTCTGGGGGAACTACGTACCGGAGATCCACGGCATAGCCAGGGCGCTCCTGGCGGCTCGCGAGACCGACGAGGCGGTTGCGGCGGCCTGGGACGACCGCATGGGGGTGGTGTACGAGGCCTGCCACGACATCGTCGGGCGTCTTCATCGGGACGGGGCGCTGGCCTCCGGGTGGTCTTTAGACGAGGCCGCCGACGTACTCTGGACCATGCTCTCGATCCACAGCTGGGAGAGCCTCGTGCTCGAGCGCGGTTGGCCCGTGGGCCGGTACGTGGGCCGGATGCAAGAGCTGGCCAGGCGCGCCTTCGTGCGAGGATCTGAGGGAGCGTAGCCCAATCGCGCTTCTGGTAGGTTCCGGCGACCCCAGCCGGTGAGTCTCCTTCGAGCGTGTACGAGAATTGCACGACGCTCGTCCAAGGATGCGGTGCGTTTCGCCTTGTGCCATTATGATCTTGACCAGGAAGCACATTGAGCGAGGAGCGGTCCATGCGTTCACAGGAAGGCAATACACTTACCACCGAGCAACAGGCTATGTCCGACCTCTGGGACGAGCACATGCGCTCGGAGTTCGAGTCTAGCAGCGTCGAGGATACGCTCGAGACTATGGTAGAGGAACCCTACGTCAACCATGTCCCCGTGCTAACTGGTGGCTACAACAGTTTTAGTCTCGCCGTGGCGTCCCTCAGGTCTTCGAGGAACGCTTCCATCTCGCGGATACGTCTGGCGGCCAGGTCCTTGCTGCTCTTCAGGATGAGGAGATCGGGGATCTTCTGCCGCAGACTCTCGGCGTGCCAGATCGCCGTCGGTATATCAGGTACGTCATCTTCGGTGCCGACCATGGCAAGCATGCGGGAGATGCCTATGGCGCCGAGGTAGTCGAGGCCGACCGCGTCCTTGAGGAGGATGGTCTCAGATGCGGTGCCGGTGGGAGCGCCGGGTGGATGGTGTTCGATCGCCTCTATGACAGCCTGGCTCGCCTGCGGGGGGAAATCCCAGTCCTGGAGGATACGGCCGGCCACTACCGCCGAGCGCTTCGCGTGATCAGGAGGTTCTCGCAGAGCATAGGCTTTGTAGAGCCCGACGTCGTGCAGCAGGGCGGCCACGCGCAGGATCTCCACGTCATAGGAGACTCCTTCAGAGGCCGCAAGCTCCCCAGCCAGGGCGTAGACCCTCAGGCAGTGGGCGTACCCGTAGACAGGATGCGTTCCGACCCTGGCGACGAGCGCCTCTATCTCCTCCACCACAGACTTCATGGCAGGGAGTCTAACGAATGGGCCCCGTTGGCGCGAGCGCTTCGCAGCACGCTGCGCCCTTCGGGCTCCGCTTGTCAGCACGTTCCGGCTTCGCCTTCACTTGTCAGCATGTCAGCACGCCGCCTGCGGTGGCTCTCAGCCTTTTTGTTCTTGCTGAATTGCTGATCAGCTGAATTGCGCGGGTTTTGGAAGGGTTGATCCTTCCAAAACCCGCCTAGTGCTGTTTGCGTAGGTCGCGGAGCAGGGCGGCCTGGCCCACGTCATCCACGGACAGCATCCCGACGAGGTTGCCGTCGTTGACGACGGGCAGTGCCCTGAAGCCGCTCTCCTGCAGGACGCGGTTGCCTTCTGTGAAGAGGTCATCGTCGGGCGAGATGGTTGGAAACTCCGTCTTCATCAGGTCGCGAACGGTGGAGTAGCGGTCGGGGGAGTGGGCCGCGGCCATGATCTCGTTGCGGGTGATAATGCCGACCAGGTTTCCATCCTCGTCGAGTACAGGGAAATCCTCCTGGTAGCCGTGGATGACGGAGTCGAGGATCTGGCCGAAGTTGTGGTAGGGCGTTACGGTTTCGGTTCGGCCCTTGGTGCCCATTACGTCAGAGACGCTCAGCCCGCGCATCTGCTCCCGCTGGCGGACTAGTTGGGCCTCGCCGCTCGCGCCGAGGAAGACGAAGAAACCGACGATGGCAAGCAGGAAATTGTTGCTGAAGAAGCCGACGAGGATGAAGAGGATGGCGAAGCCCTGTCCTACAGTCGAGGAGATATCCGTGGCGCGAACGGGACCGAGGCGCGTGGCGAGCAGTCCGCGCAGCACACGGCCGCCGTCCATCGGGAAGGCCGGGATCATGTTGAAGACAACGAGGGCGACGTTGATCGTGCCTAGCGCCACGAAGACCTGGCCCAACGACCCTACACCCGAGAGTATGTCCGTCGGGACCAAGAGGTTACCCCCGAAGAGTAGGGCAAGCCCGAAGAATATGGGGGCTAGCACGACGTTGACGAGCGGCCCGGCTACGGCGACCTTCACCTCGTCGATGGGTCTCTCCGGCAAAGACTTCATCCTGGCGAGCCCGCCGATGGGCAGGAGCGTGATGTCCTGAACCTCGCTCCCGAGGCGTATGGCCACGAGCGCGTGGCCGTACTCGTGAAGCAAGACGCAGAAGAACAGCGCGACCACTATGCCTATGGTTACGAGCGCGTCCACAAACCTGCCGGAATCACTGAACGCGAGGTAGCCGAAGAAGGCCAGCAGCAGGAAGAAGCTCCAGTGGACCTTCACGTCTATGCCGAATGCACGTCCTATCTTGAAAGATCCACCCATCATGCCGAGTTTACCCCACGCGCGGGCCGGCGATGTGATCCCACACTCCGTCTCCCTGTTAGAATCGAGGGGTGGAGGAACGCACCCAGGATTACCGTTTCGTTACGACCGCGGAGGACCTTGCCGGCGTCGCGAAGACCCTGCAAGGCGCAGAAGTCATCGGCCTGGACCTCGAGACCACGGCCCTCTCCCCCCGTGACGGCAGAGTGCGCCTGCTCCAGCTCGCCACCCTAGAGGAGACGTTCATCGTGGACGTCTTCGAGGCCGTCGACCTCTCGCCACTTACGGAGATACTCGAAGGCGGGCCGGTCAAAGTGGGGCACAACCTGAAGTTCGATCACCAGTTCCTGGATGCCCTGCACAGCGTCTCCCTCTCGCCCCTATTCGACACCATGCTCGCGGCACAAGTCATCGACGGCGGCAACTACGCGGCATCCTACTCTCTGGAATCCGTGGCAGAGCGTTATGTGGACGAGTCGCTCGACAAGTCCGAGCAGCGCAGCGACTGGTCGGGGAAATTGAGCGAGGCACAGCTCGCGTACGCCGCGCAGGACGCCAGGGTCTTGCTGTCTCTGCACGAACGTCTCGCGGCTTCGCTAGAAGAGGAGGAACTCGAACGGATCTCGCGCATAGAGTTCGAGGCCATCCCGACGATAGCAAGGATGGAACTCGCAGGCATCAAGCTCGACGTGGCCCGCTGGAAGGAGCTCGAGGTGACGGTGCGCGAGCGGCGCGACCGGGCCGCCGAGCGCCTGGAGTCCTTCTTCCCCCCTCCCGAAGGGGTGCTGCCGCTCGAGGGTCTTGGGCCGCGGCTCAACCTCAACAGTCCAAAGCAGATCACCGACGCCTTCCGCACCCTGGGGATAGATCTCTCCGACACGAAGGTCTGGACCCTCCTCAAGGTGGACCACCCGGCGGCGAAGGCGCTGCTCGAGTACAGGGAGTTGCAGAAGAAGCTAGGCACCTACCTGGAGACCTACCCCGGCTTCATAAGCCCGAAGACGGGCCGCATCCACGCGAACTTCCTCCAGTGTCGCGTCCCGACCGGGCGCCTCGCCTGCACAGCACCAAATATCCAGCAGATACCGCACGAGGACGAGTTCCGCCGTTGCTTCGTCGCCGAGGATGGCAACACGCTGGTCATTGCGGACTATTCGCAGATAGAGCTGAGGATCCTCGCCGAGGTCTCAGAAGATCCCGCCTTCGTCGGGGCTTTCCAGAGGGGCGTGGACCTCCATAGCCTTACGGCTGCCACGATGTACAACGTGTCCATGGACGAGGTCACCAAAGTCCAGCGCACGGCGGCCAAGCGCATAAACTTCGGCCTGATGTACGGCCGCGGCGCCCGTAGCCTCTCAGCCCAGCTCGGCACGGACGAGGAGCGCGGTCGCCAGCTCATAGACGAGTACTTCGCCAACTACCCCAAGGTCCAACGCTTTTTGCAGCGGACGGCCAACCGCGCCATGCGGGACCGCACCCTCAGAACGCTCGCCGGCCGGCTGCGCAAGTTCGGTAACGACCCCGTGGCCGACGACCGCGGCGCGATGCGCCGCGAGGCGATGAACTTTCCAATACAAGGGGCGGCCAGCGACATCGCCAAGCTGGCCCTCATCTACGTCCGCGAGGAGTTGGAAGGCCTCGACGCCAGGCTCATAAACTCCATCCACGACGAGTTCGTCGTCGAGTGCGCCGATGAGCGGGCGGGAGAGGTCTCCGAGAAGACCCGGGCGGCGATGGTCAGGGCCGGGGAGGAAATACTGGAGAAGGTACCAGTCGAGGTCGAAGTCGAAGTCTCCCGCGAGTGGCGGAAGTAACTTTCAAGCGTCAGCCCTTGGTTCTAGCTGAAGTGCTACTCCATGAACCTGACTTCGAACGTCTCGGCGCCCTGCGGTTCGGCCAGAAAGCGGACGAGACGCTCGCCCTCGTCGCTGAGGGCGGCGCGGTCCCCCCTGGACAGGCGCTCGAAGGGTTCGATCTCGAGGGTCGCAGTTTTTCTGACTTTCTCGACTTTCCAAACGCCGCGCACGAAGCCATCGATCAGGAACGTTGCCCTGACTCTGGCCGCCGAGAGGAAGACCTTCTTGCGGTGCTCGTCGGAGATCACACGCCCCCTGTCGGCGTGGGAGAGTACCAGATTGTCGTAATCGGGGACGAAGCGGGGAGGGGCAGGAGTATCCCCTGAGGGAAGCGGTGCATCAGGGAGGTCGAGTAGCTCATTAGCGCGTTCGTCGCTGAACGTGCGCAACTCGTGTTTGATCTCTTCTATGGGTTGTTTCAGTTGCGTCCTTCCAGACCACGTCTGGACGTCCCTCACCGTCGCAGGGCCGAAAGCCGCGAGATACTTGAGTACGAGATCCCGCGGGTCCTCTGAACCCGAGAGTGGCCTGCCTAACCACTTCTCGGCGGTAGTAAAGGGCGCCTTCCCCGAGTAGCCCCACACGCCACCCGAAGGAACCTGCACGAGGGGAAGGTGGGTCCTCACCGCGTATGCGAGGGCTGATTGGTCCCTCTCCGGTTCGAGCTCAGATAGCAGGGGTCGCAGATCGGCGAAGGGGTGCGGCTCTTCCTCGAAGAACTCTCGCGCGACCCCGACGAGCCGGCCGACATCCAGCCCTTCCAACCGCTTTCCGGCGATGGAGTTCATGGAGCGGGTGAGCGCAGGCTGCAGGGCGGAGCGCAGCTGCAAGTAATCCACCGCCGTCATGAGGTGCAGCGTCGCGCGCATCAGCGTCGCCCTGACTACCTGCCTCTCCTGCATGAGTCGTGTGAGATCCTCCCGCCTGAAGTCCCTGAGGCGGGTCCACAGTCCGACGTAGGGAGGGCTCGTGACCTGGGCCTGGAGGCCGGCCAGGCGCCCTACGGCGTCGAGGACGGGGATAGGTTGCCGGCCGAGCAGCATCTGTCGGGCGAGGGTCGCCCGATTCAACTCGCGGAGCGTCAGGATGCGCTCCGGCACGCTCACCAGGGTAGGGGCTCCCCGTCGCGAAAGTAGCCGTAAACCTGCCTCACCCACGAAATACCTTGCTCCTCAGCGGCCACAGAGATTCCCTTTCGATCCTCTAATAGACTCTCCGCTGTCCCAATTGTACGGGCGAGCAAAGATCTCGCCACCCCGTTTCCGTGACCCCGATCCTCGCCGGTGCCATAATGGTCTCTGAAGCGGTATGCGTTCCGCACACCGCTGGCATCAGGCTTCAGGTTTCCTTGGGAGATGAAGCCGGTGACGACTACGGAGGAGGAGCGAGAATGACCGACGATGAGCGAGACGTTCAAGGTGAGGCCGAGCCCCTCAACTGGGCCTGCACGAACTGCGGCTACCGCGTCGAGGGCGAGCTACCCGAGAAGTGCCCGGACTGCGGCGCTGACAAGGAGATGTTCGACGAGGTGCCGGTGCCAGGGTATTAGCACGCTACGCCCTTGGGACTTCGCTTGTCAGCATCTCAGCATGCTCCAGCCTACGGCTGTCGCTTGTCAGCATTTCAGCTTGTTGACTCCTTGCTTTCTCGCTCGTGCCCGAATGGACGACTCGTGGTAGATCAGTGTCTCTGTAACCTTCCTCAGATGGACCGTTGTATCCGGTTCCCGCCTCGGATAATGTAGGGTTCGTGGATATCGTAACCCTCGCCCAAATCGTCACCTCGGTGACCAACTTGTTGTTCGTGATCGTGCTCGCTATCGGCTACTACTTCACCTGGCGGGTGAGCCAGACCACGCTGGAGGAGATGCGGGCTCAGCGCACGGCGATGGGCCGTCCGCTCGTAATCGTGGAGGAGGACTACGAAAGTCTGCCGGAGCTCGACGTGGCAATCCGCAACGTGAGCGAAGGCGCGGCCAGGGACATAGAGTTCGAGTTCTCTGTACCGATCGAGAGCTCCAACGGCTTCGTCGTCTCGGACCTGCCATACTTCAAGTACGGGCTCGACTTCCTGCCGCCGAACGGTGAGATCACCTGCTACTGGGACGAGCTCGATTCTCTGTTGCCGTTCCTTGAATCGAAGGACCTAAGGAACGGCATTCACGTTACCGTCAGATACAAAGACCTCACAGGCGACCCATACCAGAGCCAGTGGAGGCTCAACCCGTTCCTCTATAAAGACACCCGACTCGTAAGGCGCAAAGGCATGGGAGACCTCGTGAAAGCCGTGGAGCGCCTCGCACTGAGCAAAGACGGGAGGGCTGAGAGACACGAGCGGCAGTGATCCATCAACAAGAACAAGAAGCTGACATGCTGAAGTGCTGACAAGCGACAGCCGTAGGCTGGAGCGTGCTGAATTGCTCTAATAGCTCCACTCTTGAATGAGTTGGTCTCGGAACACGTCTATATCTTCGGACCCCCTGGCGGCCGTGTTCTCGAGCCTGGAGATGACTTCGGCGACGGTCTCGTTGGTCGCCGCCATACGTTCGGCGAGGGTACGGCCGATCTCGTAGACGAGCTTGCAGGCTGCCGGGGAGTCAGCGTCGAGCATCTCGAGTAGCCGGTCCCTGCCTACGCCGTGCGCCTCGACCATAGTCATCGCCTCGACGCTCGCGGCTGCCCTGGGCTCGGTGAGGAGGCCCATCTCGCCGACCACGGTCGGCGCCTCGATGGTCGCCAGGAGTTGCCGGCGTCCAGGCAGGACGCTCTTGTAGACCTCGACGGTTCCGGAGGTGATCACATACAGTCGCTCCTCCGGTCCGCCTTCCTCTAAGATCCTCTGCCCGGCTTCGAACCTCACCGGCTCTGAAAGCTCCTCGAACTCGGCCCGCTCGTCCTCGTCCAGGTGCTCGAAGATCGGCACTTCACTGAGGTCTGGCATCTCTGGCATAAAAAATACTCCTCTACACGGACCAGTCTGTTGTCAGCCTGTCGCGGAAGGCCTCCATGTCGGTCTCCCCCCTATTCTCGATCTCCCGGATCGCCTCGACCACCTCCTCGTCCAGACGCGTGAGCCTCCTCGCGAGGGTGCGGGCGATGCGGTAGGAGAGCTTGAACGCAGCAGGTCTACCTTCTGCGACCATGCGCCTGAAGGTGTTGCGTGGGATCTTTATAGCCTCGACCTCACTAATGGTCCTGACCGTCGCTGACGCCCCGCTCTCCCCCAGAAGTCCCCTCTCCCCCACGACCGTCCGCCCGCTCGAGGTGTCGATCTCGGCCAGGAGCCTGCTCCTTCCTGCAGGCAATCCTTTTCTGACCTCGACCTTGCCTGAGACGAGCACGAACAAACTCTCCTGCTCAGCACCCTCCTCGATTATGTTCTCGCCGGGACCAAAGGAGACGGGCTCTGATGCACCCGCAAACTCCTCCCGCTCCTCCTCGGTCAGGAACTCGAAGAACCTGACCCCCTGAAGCGTCTCCTCCATCATCCCATCACCCCTTCAGCCTCGAAGCCCTGAGCGAGATTATACGCCCGCTCTGTGTGATGAGAAATCCTGATACCGTGGTTCTGGCCCAAAGGGAAACGGGCGCGGCAAAAATGCCGCGCCCGCCCCGGTGTCTCGCCGGTAGTTTGGCGAAGACCCTTAGTAGTCGAGAACCTCCACATCGATGTAGTCGACGCCTGTGTAGGTAAGCCCGATCTCCTCTGCGGCAGCCGCGGAGAGATCCAGGTCCCTGCCACCCACGTACGGCCCACGGTCAGTGACCTCGACGACCACGGAGTAGCTCCCGTAAGTCACGAGCAAGTCCGTACCGAAAGGCAGGTACGGCGACGCCGCCGTGTACTCGGTGTAGGGCTCGAAGACGTCCCCACTCGCCGTCAGGTTGCCCTCCAACCCGGGCCCGTACCAGCTCGCCAGCTGGGTGTCGGCCAGGGCATCATCCTGAAAAGCGGCCAGCGATACGGCGAACGCACCGGCCACCAAGAGCATCTTGAGACAAGACTTCACAGAGTCCCCCTCCAGATCGCTTGCACAACAAGTCCAAGACCTTACTACGTTACATTTGAGTTACAAGCCGCTACATATCGTTTCTAGCGTCTACTTGTGAACCAGTTACATGAACGGCGGACGCACGCTATGCGGTATGAGCAACGCTTTTTACCTACATATGGCGGTTCTTGCCGTGTAAGGGGAGATTCGGGCTTCGGGGTCTATCGCCCTTCGTCGAGCGAGCGTTTGTAGCGTTGGATGCGGGCTTCGAACTCGGGGAGCTTGCGGTCTGCGGAGCGTTGGGCTCCGCGGGGCATCTTTCCGCTGGACGCGAGGTCTATGAAAGCCTCACATACTCTGAGGGCTTCGGCGGGGTTGTGCCGGCTTTCGTAGACGGAGGCGAGACGCTCGTAAGGATGGCTGCCGACGAATTCCTCGCGGATGCTGATCTCGTAAAGCTTGATGGCCCGTTCAGTGTCGCCATTGTGGACGGCCAGCTCGGCCTCCTCGTTGCGTTGCATCGCGGCCTCGAAGTTGCGAAGTGGGTCCTCTTCCGTCCCGATCCTCGCCCTCTCCTCGTCTTCGAGCCCATAGAGGGGCGCCGGCTTACCCGCAGGCCGATCCGGCCCGCCGAAGAGATCCCTCAGACGTCTTAGTACCAAGCTCTTTCCTACGCTCCCTTCGGTCGCTCAGCACCTCAGCATGTCAGCTAGTCAGCATTTCAGCAAGTGTCCGGCAGCCTGGCTCCGTGGCAAACGTTGCGCGCCCTTATCCACCGCAGGGCAAAACGAACTCGGACCGCTCTCCAAACGAGCTGACCAGCTGAAGTAGTGCTGACATGCTGACATGCTAACATGCTCTTTGGCACCTACTTGGAAGGGACCCTGTTGTCCTACGAGTTCGCCCGATATCTCAAAGTAAGAGGTGCCTGGGGCGCGAGCTGGTCTCCCGACGGCACGAGGGTCTCTTTCCTGACGGAGATCACCGGCGTACCCCAGGTTTGGGAGGTCGCCAGCGAAGCTCCTTCCTGGCCCGAGCAACTCACCTTCCACGAGGAGCGCATCTCGGGCGCCCTTTACTCGCCAGAGGAGAACAGGCTCCTCTTCGGCATGGACGCCGGCGGCAACGAACGTTCGCAGCTGTTTCTCCTCGGAGACGGCGAGGTCAGGGACCTTACCGGCGACCCTGACGCTATACATTATCCTGGGGGCTTCTCGCCCGACGGAAGCCGCATCGCGTATACGGCGACCCGCCGCAACGGGACGGACTTCGATGTGTTCGTCCAGGTACTACCGGAGGGCGAGCCCGAGATGGTCTGGGAGGTCTCAGGCTACCATACGGTAGCGGACTGGGCTCCTGACGGGAGGGCTCTGATCGTCTCCCGCCACCATTCCAACGTGAACAACGATCTCTACAGAGTGGACCTCGAAACCGGCGAGGCGACGCTCCTGACCGGGCACGAGGGGGACGCGAGGTTCACCGGCGCGAACGTGATGCCGGATGGCGGGAGCCTCTACCTGGCGACGGACCGCGACGGGGAGTTTTTGCGTCTCGCCCGCCTCGACCTCGCGACGTTAGATCTCGAGTACCTCACCCCGGACGATCGGGACGTCGAGAGCGTCGAGCTCTCGAGGGACGGCCGCTACCTCGTCGCGGCCCGCAACGTTGACGGCTACTCGGACGTGCTGCTCTTCAACGGCAGAGGACGAAGGATGCCTGACCCGCAGATACCGGAAGGCATCGTGGGCGGCTTCGAGTTCTCGCCCGACTCGGGGCGGCTCGCCTTCACCCTCACGGCCCCCGACCGCAACCCCGACGTCTGGGTCGTCGATCTGCCCGACGGCGACGCACGCCGCCTTACCCGCTCATCGACCGCAGGCATCCCGCCTCGGACCTTCCGCAAGCCGCGGCTCGTTCGCTACACCAGCTTCGACGGGCGAGAGATACCGGCCCTCTACTACAAGCCTGAAACGGAGAACGCACCCGTCATCGTGAACGTCCACGGCGGCCCGGAGAGCCAGGCACGCCCCGCTTTCGCCCCCGTGACTCAGTACCTCCTCGGCCTGGGCTTCGCCGTGTTCTTCCCGAACGTCCGCGGCTCGACGGGATACGGCAAGGTTTACACGCACCTCGACGACGTAGGCCTGAGGATGGACTCCGTCGAGGACCTGGCACACGCGGCGTACTGGCTGAGGGAACGCGGCCACGGGCGCATAGCGGTAATGGGCGGCTCATACGGCGGGTTCATGGTGCTCGCGGCGATGACCGAGCACCCGGAGCTATGGACCGCCGGGGTAGATATCGTGGGGATCGCTAACCTCGTCACCTTCCTGGAGAACACGGGCAGCTACCGCCGCTCCTTGCGCGAGCCAGAGTACGGCTCGCTGGAGAACGACCGCACGTTCCTCGAGTCCATAAGCCCTATCCACAAGGCCGGGGACATCACGGCCCCGCTCATGGTCGTCCACGGAAAGAACGACCCACGTGTGCCCGTCGGAGAGGCGGAGCAGATCGTCGAACGCGTGAAAAGCAACGGCGGCACAGTCGAGTACCTGCTCTACGCCGACGAGGGCCACGGCCTCGCCAAACTGAAGAACCGCCTCGACGCCTACCCGAAGATAGCCGGCTTCCTGGAACGTCATCTGGAGACGGGTGGTTGAGCGGGCGGCGCACCAGCATCGACGAGGCGGCCTTCGCCTACCTGACGCGCAAGAGTGGGGAGGTCGAGATCTCCTACCACGGCCATCCCGTCACCACCCTGCGTGGCGAAGCCGCCGCGAAGTTCGTGAACCGCATCGAGGCTCTCGGGGACCGCGAGGCGCAGCATCTCATGGCCCGCGTCACCGGCGACTTCAAGCGCGGCAACGAACGGCAGTCCAGACGCCTCAAGAGGCGCGCGTAAGACCGGATCTTGCGTTGGGGCGTTCTTGATGCCAAGAACTCGTACGGGGCCCTTCGAGCCGCGTGATGTACCGGCACGACGCCGACGGTCTTAACTACAGAGTCAGCAGGACCAACCGCGGCAAGGAGGTTCTCGTCAAAGCCACCCCTGATGGCGAGCACACGCTTATTGTAGAGACACGATAGTAGGAGAGAGGGACTCAGCTCTAGCGAAGAGTTTACGACCATGAAACGACGCTCTCGAGGTTTATTGGTGTATCTTTCCCTCGGAAAGCACATCGATCCAGGTCGAGGCTGGTCTCTTGGGCGTTACGGGCAACTGGGATGGTCGGATAAGCCGCCGGTCTTTCGTACGGGGAGCGGCTGCGATGGTGGTTACGGCCGGTGGCGGCCTTACGGCGCTGGGAGCGTGCGAGGCCGAAGATAAGCTGGTAGCGCGCGTCAGTGGTTACGGGCCCCTGGTGCCGATGGGTGATCTGGCGCTGCCCCGCGGCTTCAGCTACAAGGTGATCTCGCGGCAGGGCGACCCGATGGACGACGGCAACCTCACGCCAGGCATCTTCGACGGTATGGGCGCCTTCCCTGGACCGGACGGGAGCACCATCCTGATCCGCAACCACGAGAACCAGCGTAAGGCTGGTGAGATTCCCGTGATGGTACCGGAGGATGATCGCTATGATCAGGACCCTACTTACGTCGCTGGCGGCACCAAGCTCATCGTGGATCGGAACTTGCAGGTAATCGAGGACTTCGCCATCCTCGGTGGCACGGACACCAACTGCGCCGGCGGGCAGATGCCTTGGGGCTCCTGGATCACCTGCGAGGAGGTCGTAAACCGGGGCGACACGGGCACACCGCACGGCTATATATTCGAGATCGACGCTTCAGTCGGAGGACCCGTGGAGGCGAGGCCCGTCACCGCCGCCGGGCGCTTCGTGCACGAGGCTGTGGCCTGGCTGGGCGGCATCCTCTACGAGACCGAGGATCGCAGGGACGACTCGTTCTTCTACCGCTACATCCCCGAAAATCTGCCGGGGAGCAGCGGCGACCTCGCCGACACCGACGGTGTACTTCAGGCGCTCAAGATCAAACGCGTCGACAACGCTCTCATGGACGCCTTCCCCAGGGTCGGCAAGCCCCATAAGGTCGAGTGGGTGACCATAGAAGAGCCGAACCCTGTCGACGACACTGACAGCACACCTCTGGCGGTGGGCGAGCAGGCCAAAGCTCGGGGTGCGGCGATCTTCGACCGCGAAGAGGGCATATGGGTGCGGGGCAACAGGGTCTACTTCGACTGTACGGAAGGTGGCGAGGCCGATCTGGGCCAGGTCTACGAGTTCGACCCGCGCAGTCAGACCATCACGCTCATCTACGAGTCAACCAACGAGGCGACGCTCAAGAAGCCGGACAACATCGTGATCGTGCCCAAGACAGGCGACATCTTCCTGCAGGAGGATTCCGCAGGCGAGCACTTCGTCCGCGGGCTCACCCCGGACGGAAAGATCTATGACTTCGCCCGGACGATCACCAACGACACCGAGTTTTGCGGCGGCTGCTTCTCACTGGACGGCTCGGTCTTCTTCCTCAACCAGCAGGGCGAGCGCGGAAGCCTGCCAACTGGCCCTGTGGGAGGCAACGCGGTGACCTACGCGATCACCGGTCCCTTCCCGCGGCGGCGTTAGAGAGCGAAGATCGCCAGAAGAGTGACAATCGTGCAGTTGAAGATTGACGGGAGCAGCCACGCTGCTCCCTTCTCTACTGTAGGACAAAAGCATGGACCTTGAGGAACACATGATCCGGATTCACAGAACGACCACCAGAACTCACAAGCTCTTGATCCTCGTGCTGGCCGCTCTGCTCCTGATGGCCTGCGCCGCGAGCTTTGCCGGCCCAGAGCCGGCAACAGCCGCAAGACCCCAGCCTGACACAACGCAGTGCGCCGCCGGCGTTGACCCGTTCGGGTTCTCAGACGCGCTGGACAAGCGAACCTTCGAGGGCACAAACATAGGCGGCCTCT
Source organism: uncultured Rubrobacteraceae bacterium (assembly GCA_902806095.1). Taxonomy (GTDB): domain Bacteria; phylum Actinomycetota; class Rubrobacteria; order Rubrobacterales; family Rubrobacteraceae; genus Rubrobacter_D. Next base: position 57,443 of record CADCVF010000059.1, on the reverse strand, counting down.
CTGGCCTGACCTACGACGCCGGACGGGGCGTATACTACGGCCTGGTGGATAATGAGGGTACTACGCCAGCCCGCTTCTACACCCTGCGCCTGCCGACCGACGGCCAGAGACTCGGCAAGCCGAGAATCCTCAATGTCACCACCTTGAAGGATGCAAGTGGCCAACCGTTCACGGGGGTGAACTTCGACGGTGAGGGCATCGCGCTAACACCCGACGGGGAGCTGCTCGTATCCTCGGAGACGAAGCCCTCCATCAGGCGCTTCGCGCTCGACGGAACACTGCTTGGAGAGTTGCCGGTGCCTGAGCGCTTCCTCGTCCAGGGCGGAGGGGGACGGACCAACCAGTCGTTCGAGAGCCTCTCGCTCAGTCCTGAGGGCCAGAGCCTGTTCACAGCCAACGAGGGTTACCTCACCTCCGACGGGGAGACCGCCGAAGGGGGCGACCGCATCCGCATCCTGCGCTACGAGAACGACGCGAAAAACGGTTTCGTGCCAGCGGAGGAGTTCTACTACCTGGCGGATCCCGGGCTTGGAGTCGTCGAGATCGTGGCGCTTTCAGAAGACGAACTGTTGGTGCTGGAGCGCGGTTTCCAGGCCGGGGTAGGCAACACAGTCAAGATCTACCGCGTCTCGCTAGCAGGGGCCGCTGATGTCTCCGGAGTCGAAAGCCTCGCCGCGTCGAACGTGGAGCCTGTGCAAAAAGAGTTGCTGGTCGATCTGGCCGACTGTCCACCAAGCGGCGCGAAGACCGCCCCTGGCGCCGTCCAGCCCAACCCGCTCCTGGACAATTTCGAGGCCCTAACCCTCGGACCGGTCTTGCCCGACGGAAGGCAGTCGCTCGTACTTGTGAGTGACGACAACTTCAACAGGAGCCAGACCACGCGTGTGATCGTTCTGGCGGCGGAGAACAGTCTGCTATAGGCCTGACGGTGAAAGCCGTGGGGTGAGTAGGTTACGGTCGACCGGAAGTCACAGGTACAGCGAGACGGGAGGATGGAAACATGAGACTTGAGCATACCCAGACAGTGCGGGTTCGCGGGCGGTTATCTCTGCTTGCTGGCTCGCTTGCGGTCGGACTCACGGCGCTGCTCGCGCTCGTGGCCTCGGCGGGGGCAGCGCCCGAGTAGCCACCCCAGGACGAGCCGGTACTGAACATCGGCCACAGGGGAGCTTCCGGGTACGCGCCGGAGCACACGATCCCCGCTTACGACCTGGCGCTGCAGATGGGCGCTGACTACATCGAGCAGGACCTTCAGCTTACCAAGGATGGCGTGCTCGTAGCCATGCACGACGACACCCTCGACCGCACTGCTGAGGCGCCGCCAGGAGTGCCGAAGCGGTTCTGCTCGGGCCCCGTCATCAAGAGGACCCTCGAGCAGATAAAGATGTGCGACGTGGGGAGCTGGTTCAACGAGGCCTACCCACAGTACGCGAGCGAGGATTATGTCGGCCTGAAGATACCGACGCTAGAAGAGGTCTTCCAGCGCTACGGTACGAGCGTCAACTACTACATCGAGACCAAGAACCCAGAAGCGGCACCAGGCATGGAAGAGGAGCTGCTGCGGTTGATGGAGAAGTACGACCTGATCGAGCCAGCGGCCAAGGATTGGCAGGTCTTGATCCAGTCCTTCAGCGCAGCGAGCCTGCAGAAGATCCACGCCCTCGAACCATCACTGCCCCTGATCCAACTCCACTCAAGCACAGAGACGAGCGAGTCGATACGGGCACAACTCGACCTCGTGCTGACCTACGCCGTCGGTATGGGCCCTTCGAAGACGGACGTGGACGCCGCGCTCGTGGAAGCGGCGCACGCCCGCTGCCTGGACGTACATCCCTACACCGTGAACGAGACAGTGGAGATGGAGGCCTTGCGCTCCCTCGGCGTCGACGGCATGTTCACCAACTTCCCCGACCGCCTCGAAGGGGTGCTCGGCAAGGACGCGGCTGGTGGCAAGACGGGCGCGAGTCTGGCGGCGGAAGCATCGAAGGCCTGTCGCGGGAGTTGAGAAACCCCTGCCAAAGATTTCATACTCTCCGAGACACGTCCGCTGAACTTCACTCGGAGACCTTCGGCAGCCCGGACGTACACTGGGTGCGCGCGACAGTCGACCCCCGCGGCGAGGAAGTCTTCTCCTTCGAGCCTGAGATCGTCGAGGAGAACGTCGCACCGTAGGACGAGGATGTGGGCCTTCGCAAGCGCGTAATCTCGCCCTTAAGCGCGACGTCCGGCTAGAAGATCCCGGCCACTTTCATGGTTGATCCGGTCGCTTCGGGGTAGATCCAACACCGCCGGCTCCCGCGGCACGCGAAGCCGTACGGTCGCTACGTGCCGACGGTGCGCCTCCGACCTGGTGGGCGGTTGGGTCCCCATCCTGTATGACGAAGGAGGCCCTCGTGCGGATCGGGGCTCCAGGCCACTTTACGTAGGGCACGACGCGGTAGTCGGTGCGCCACTCCTCTGGCGTAAGCCGGCAGCGCACGTAACCACGCTGGTTGTCGAAGAAGCGGATGTGCGGGTTCTCTTCCAAGACTACGCCTCCATAAGGGGGCTGCGGTGCAGCGTAGTCGGTCGAGGTGATCGAGGTACCGACGAATTCGGTGCCGACTACGGGTGAGTCGGGCTCGTCGAAGTCGGTCTTGAGGTCGCAAAGCCAGTTGGCGTGCCAGTCACCGGTCAGCACCACAGGGTTGCTGATCTCCCTGCGGTACAGGAAGTTGAGCAGGCGGTCGCGCGAGGCGACGTAGCCGTCCCAGCCGTCGACGTAGAAGCCTTCCTTGGGTCCTTTGACCAGGTCGATCTGGGCCATGAAGATCTGCTGGGCGAGGACGTTCCAACGGGAGTGGGAGGCGGCGAGTCCCTTCCTGAGCCAGCGCTCTTGCCTCTCTCCGGTGATCGTCTGGTCAGGGTCGAAGCGTCCGCGACAGTCAGCCGGGAAGGCGTCGCCGCAAGGTTGATCCGTGCGGTACTGGCGCGTGTCGAGGACGTTGAACTCGGCGAGCTTGCCGTAGGTAAGCCTGCGGTAGAGGCGCGCGTTCGGCCCTCGGGGTACGGATGAGCGTCTGAGGGGCATGTGTTCGTAGTAGGCCTGGTAGGCCGCAGCCCGCCGCTTCAGGAAGACCTCGGGGTCCTGATCCCGTTCGGAGTCCTCCTCGGAGATCTCGTCGGCGTAGTTGTTCTCCCCCTCGTGGTCGTCCCAGGTCACGATCCAGGGGAACGCCGCGTGGGCCCGCTGCAGGTTGGCGGCGCCGCGGTACTGAGCGTGGCGCACCCGATAATCGGAGAGGTCGAAGATCTCCGAGCCGGGGACGTGCTTGCGTACGTTGCCGCCAGGGGCGACGTACTCGTTCGATCCGTACTCGTAGATGTAGTCCCCGAGATGGATGACGAGGTCGAGGTCTTCTTCGACCATGTGGCTGTAGGCGGTGTAGTAGCCGTGCTCGTACTGCTGGCACGAGGCGAACGCGAACCTGAGCTCCGAGACCTTCGCGCCGGACGCTGGGGCAGTCTTCGTCCTACCCAGGGGGTTCGTCTCTGGGCCTGCCTTGAACCTGTAGAAGTACTCCCACGCGGGGTCGAGCCCTTCGACCTCCACGTGAACCGAGTGGGCGAACTCGGGTGCGGCGAATGATAGTCCACGCCGGACTACCTTGCGGAAGCCTTCGTCGGTAGCCACTTCCCAGCGCACCGGAACTTTTATGTCAGGCATTCCACCGCTTCCGTCTTTGGCCAGCGGGTCAGGGGCGAGCCTGGTCCAGATCACCACCCCGTCGGACAGAGGGTCGCCTGAAGCCACGCCGAGGGAGAAAGGGTCGTCCCGGAAAGAGGGCCTGGCCATGGTCCTTTCAGAGAGGGGTCCTCCGCCCAATACCAGCGCTGCGGCGCTCATGCCGCTCAACGCTAAGAACTTCCTGCGGTCTATGGACCCGAGGCTCTCGAGTGTGCCGACTCGCCGTTTCTCCCAGTTCCCCTGTACTCCCATCGAGATCTCCTCTCCAATTCCAGGCGATTCTCTACTCGCAAGGACAGTACTATTAGCACGTCGCGGGACAATATAGCAACGACCCTGCCATGTATTGTTTCATCCAAGTAAATCCCGATTTAAGAACGTGTTAAAGGTAGACGGCTGATCCAGCACGAGGGAAGCTTCACCAACGACACCACCGACGGCCTCGGTCGACCCGGTGCGACGAAACACTGTAAGCTGACCGCTGATAGCTACAGGAACAGGAGCTCCTCATGGAATACACGAAGTTTCTCCTCGAAGAGAAGGCCATCCCCGAGAGCTGGTACAACCTGGTGCCGGATCTGCCTTTCCAGCTCGAGCCACCCCTGAACCCTGCCACGATGGAGCCTGTCGGGCCCGAGGCTTTCGCCCCTATCTTCCCGCAAGCTGTTATCGAGCAGGAGGTGACACAGGACTCCTACGTTCCCATCCCCGAAGAGGTGCGTGAGATCTACGCTCTCTGGCGCCCGACGCCGCTCCTCCGTGCTCGCCGCCTCGAAAAGCAACTCGATACTCCGGCCCACATCTACTACAAGTACGAAGGTGTCAGCCCGTCGGGCAGCCACAAACCGAATACCGCCGTCCCCCAGGCCTACTATAATCGCGAGGAGGGCGTCAGGCGCCTGACCACAGAGACCGGAGCGGGCCAGTGGGGCTCCTCCCTCGCCTTCGCCTGCGGCGTGATGGACCTCGATTGCACGGTCTACATGGTCCGCGTCAGCTACGACCAGAAACCCTACAGGCGCATCATGATGGAGACCTATGGCGCAGAGGTACATTCTAGCCCGACGGACCTCACGCAGGCAGGCCGTAACATCCTCGAGGAGCACCCTGACTCGCCGGGCTCGCTCGGTATAGCCATAAGCGAGGCGATCGAGGACGCGGTGGGACACGAGGACGCGAAATACTCACTCGGGAGCGTCCTGAACCACGTGCTGTTGCACCAGACGGTGATCGGTCAGGAGGCCCTGCAGCAGATGGAGCTTGCCGGCGAGTACCCTGATGTGGTCGTCGGCTGCGCCGGGGGCGGCTCGAACTTCGGCGGCGTCGCCTTCCCCTTCATCCGCGAGAACCTCAAGAACGGGAAGAATACGCGCATCGTGGCCGTCGAGCCGGCCTCGTGCCCGACGCTCACCAAGGGCCGCTACACCTACGACTTCGGCGACACCGCAGGCACCACCCCTATGATGAAGATGTACACCCTCGGGCACTCATTCGTCCCCAGCGGCATCCACGCCGGGGGTTTACGCTACCACGGTGAATCTCCCATAGTCTCGGCGCTCGCACACGAGGGACTCATCGAGGCGCGGGCCTACGCCCAGAACCCCACCTTCGAGGCCGGGGTTACGTTCGCCAGGACCGAAGGCATCGTGCCGGCTCCCGAGGTGACGCACGCGATCAAAGCCACCATAGACCTCGCGCTCGAGGCGAAGGAAGCCGGAGAGCAGAAGACCATCCTCTTCAACCTCTGCGGCCACGGCCACTTCGACTTCTCGGCCTACCAGCAGTACCTCGCTGGAGAGCTGGTCAACCTCGAACACTCGGAGGAGGAGATAGAAGCGGCCGTCGCAGGCATACCGGGGTGAAAGAGGTTTCAGGCATCAGGATTCGCCCTAGAAGATAGTCGCGGCGGGCTGGAGAACAGGCCTGTTTCACAGGGAATTAACTCCTTGTTGTTGGTCGTGTAACACAAGTCCGGCGTCGGGTCCCTAAACTAATCGTGTTCCAAACCGTCTAACGCGGCGGAAGCAACAGGACACTAGGAGATCCCTTGGGCGAACACGAATGTAAGAGCGGTTTCTACGTAAGCCGCCTGGACTTCCTCAGGTACTCGCTGGCGACCAGCGTGGCGGTGTGGGCCGGGGCGGGCGTTCCTGGTGGACTGGGTATCGACGAGGCAGAGGCTCAGGAACTATTCGGCGCGGCGGCCCTGGCCGAGAACCGATTCCCGCAGAGCGTCGCCTCGGGAGACCCCAAGCCGAACGGCATCGTGCTGTGGACCCGGATAGCGGCGGGGTCCGGCACCCAGAGAGTAGGCTACAGAATAGCCCTCGACGACGGTCGGAGTGATGCCGAAGCTTTCGCCGACCCCGTGCTGAACGGCGTGGTCGAGACGAGCGGGGCACGGGACTATACCGTCAAGATCCAGTTGCAGAACTCGAAACTCAAGCCCTCCCTGAGGTATCGTTACCGCTTCTACCACGACGGCGGCTTCAGCCGGACGGGCCGCTTCAAGACGCTGCCGGCCCCTACGGCAGACGTAAGCAAGATACGGTTCGGTTACATCTCTTGTCAGGACTACACCAACGGCTACTACAACGCGCTCTATCACCTGGAGCAGGAGACCGTTGACTACGTCGTCCACCTCGGGGACTACACGTACGAGACCGTCGCATCGGACAGCTTCCAGGGCAATGGTCCAGAGGAGCGGCAGTTCACGTTCCCCGACGGCGGTGACGAGGAGTTGACGCTCAGGGACTACCGCTTCGGGTACAAGAAGTACAAGACCGACCCGAACCTCCAGAGGCTGCACGAGAAATGTGCCTTCATCATGATCTGGGACGACCACGAGTTCGCCAACGACGCCTACCAGATCAGCGCCCCCGACTCGGGCGGCAACCAGGACGGCGACAAGAGAGACCCAAAGCGGCGCGAGGTCGCGAGCCGGGCGTGGGCCGAGTTCAACCCCGTCGGGGTCTACTACGACCCCTCCAAAGACCCGCTGAACGAGATCGTCATCTACCGCTCGTTCGCCTTCGGCAACCTCATGGAGCTCGTGATGACCGACGAGCGTCTCTACCGCGACGGACCTCCCAACGGGAACCAGACCCAGGACCGTTACGTAACGCCAGGCGCGGGAGTGGAGGGACAGGGTGAGGAGGACCCCGACCGCACCATGTTAGGCGATGGCACTCCGGGCCAGAACGGCCTGCGCGGGCCGGATCAGGTGAGATACTTCCTGAACAGGATCACGAGTTCCCCGAGGACCTGGAAGCTATGGGGCAACGAGGTAACGCTCATGCAGATAAAGGTGGCCAATACCTCCGTCGAATCAGCGACCGCCGACCCCATCACCTCCCTCGAAGGTCTCTTCCCAGGCATAGCAGACTTCCCCGCCGCGGGCGCTGTTGGGGCCCCGGAGGGCGTCTATATAACGCTCGACCAATGGGACGGCTACCAGGCGGAGCGGGGCAGGATCACACGGCGGATAAGGGAAGATCAGACGCTTCCAGGCCCCGAGGGGGTAGAGAACTTCGTCACCTTGACGGGAGACATCCACTCCTACATAGCCGGCTACATCAAGGAGAACTACGACGACCGCACGTGCATGGGGGAAAACAGGCCCGTAGGGGTGGAGCTGGTATGCTCATCGGTGACTTCCTCCAACCTGTCGGAGATTGCCACCCTCGGCTTCGGGGCCGCTCCTGCACCGGACGTCGGACAGTTCACAGCGCAGGTGACGGCCAACAATCCCCACATAAAGTTCTTCAACTCCGACAAACACGGCTACAACGTCATGGAGGTCACGAAGGGCTCTATCCTCTGCACCATGAAGGCCATCAGCACCACCCCGTCTCCGGAGAACCCGAACGCCAACGGTATAAGGGAAGATGACCCCAGTCAGACTACGGCCGAGGTCCTGAGGAAGTTCAGGGTCCCGGCCTTCGGCACCACCTTCGCGGGACAGGCCATAAACGAGCCCCTGATCTTCGACGAGACGAGCGGCGTACCGGTACCACTGCCGTGCGAGGCCTCCATCTCGCCCGGCCCGGGGATGTGACAGCGAATTGGGGAAGGGTTGCACCTTCCCCAATTCGCGCTGGTCAGCACTTCAGCTTGTCAGCTTCTTGGTTGCTGAATGTGCAGGACCGGGTTCTACCCCTCCGGGTTGCCAACGCCTAGGGTGCAGCGGTTGCCCGAGAGGGGGGCTAGCTCGGATATGCGGAACTGGTCTACGAAGTGTGTGAGGCGCGGGTCGTTCGCACCGTTGAGTTGTAGCTGGACCCTCCATGAGGTGGCGGTTACAGGCGCGTCCTGGCCGGGATGCGGGCTGAGTATGACGTAGTCCTCATCGCCGTACGGGCGTAGGGTTTCGAGCTGCTGTTCTGGCAGGTCGGGGCGGTAGGTGATCCAGACCACGCCGTGGTCCAGGCTGTGTACGGCGTGCCTGTCTTCTACGGGCTCTTCGTAGAAGCCGCAGTTCTGCCACAGCGGATCGTGGTCCCCGTTGGTTGGCGGGTGCCTTTCGTAATCTATGGGACCCTCGACGGTGCGGTTGGTTGTGGCCGGATAGACTTCTATCCCATTTGGAGGGTTCTCAGGCAAAGGTTGCGCCGCGTCAGGCTTCTTCCTGTCGGCAGGGATCATGTTGGAGATCTCCCTCCTCCCCACCTCGGCCCTAGCGAGCTCGGCCGCCTCCCCGGAGTCGCCGGTCTTCCCTACTGTGGTCTCTTCGACAACGCTCTTCTCTGAGGAAGCGGCGCTTGTGGCTTCCTGTTTTCGGGTCCCTGACGTTTCCTGTTTCCCTGAATCGTTGGAGGAGTTGTCCGACGCCTGCCCGCCGCATGCGGTCGCGAGGAGTACGAGGATGCCGAGCAGGAACATGACGGCGGGCTTCTTTCCGCTGAGTCTCTCTCCGAACTCTCGTCTCGGGCTCTCGGCGCTCAAGGATGCGACCTTCCATTTTTCTTCCGGCAATGGTATCTACGGATCTGACGATACTATGGATCTTGCCGCGAGGTTGTCCTCGGCCGACCGGGCCGGGGGCCACTTGTCGTGGAGGCGGTTTGCAGGATGACTTCGGAGACCAGCCTGTGCCGTCGGCGCGCCGTGAGTGGGCTCGAACCTGACAGGACAGCTAGAGCAGCCATTGACGCCGATCCGTAAGCCACTTAATATGCATGCCCTAAGATCAAGGGTAAGAAGAACTACCGGAGGGGACTCGGTGCGGCGCGTTTTGGGGTTGAACCTCACACATTGCGGGGGCCTGAGAGGTCTTGCCGTCTTGCTTGGGATCGTGGGGGCGCTTGCCGCGTTGTCGGCCGCGGGCAAGCTCGTCTCCTCCGCTGAGGCTCTCCAGGGGAGCAAGGGGCCGACCCAGAGGACGCAAGGTGAGGTGGTCGGGGCCTCGATCTCCCATCCCACCAGGTGGTTCGTCGAGCGCGAACGGTACACGTACAACCAAACCTACGGCTTCACGTTGTGGAGGCCCGACTCTGGCGCCCTGCACGACCACGGCGGAACGCCGGCGGTGCGCGTCGCGCTGGCCTACGGTCTTCGGCCAGGACAGATCAAGGCGACAGTCCAAGAGAAGCTCCGTGCCTACCGTGACCTCCCCATTACTCGCCAGGAGGTCAGCATCGCCGAGAAGGGACACAGAGGTGTGGCGGTCGGGCCCATCCCGGGTAGCACCCCCTCCACAGAAGTCTACGTTCCGCTGAACGGCCGGGTGTACCAGATCAATGTCTACGGGAAGAGATTAGGTTCAGGCGACAAGAAAATGCTCTCCACTTTGCGCTTCGAGCCCCCATCGAGGCCGGTCAGCTCGCTCGGACTACGTGTCGCCAATTCTGCGAAATCCCTCTACGGGGCGGGTGATCCCAAACGCGCCGAGCGCGGGCGGACGGTTCATGAGGCGGCTACGGAGGGGAAGACGACCTTCGCGGCCTCGTCGCTGGGGGAGGAGACTCTGATCGATGAAGGTTGCTGGCAGGCCGACCCCGACTTCTTCTTCCAGACGCAGTACGGGTCCACGGCCAACGCCGACCCCAAAGATAACATCCCCACGGGCTGGAGCATCGTAGGCAGCCCCAACTACTGGGATGAGTACACCCACGGCAGTCTCGACGAGTACGGTCGCTGTAACAGGCGACACTTCACCAACGACAAGTTCGCCGTAGACTACCCCCTCAACCACGGAGATCCTATCTACTCGCCCTTCGGGAGCGGCACGGTGACCTTCGCGGGCCGCAACATCACCCACAAAGACTACGGCCTCTTCGTCTCGATCGAAGCCGCCAACGGCAGTTACGTGAACCTCTCTGGGCACCTGAGCCTCCTCGCCCCAGGGATCAAAAAGGGAGCAGTGGTCGACAGGCACACCGTTATCGGGTTTGCGGGCAAGACGGGTGGCGATAAGTTCCCGGTCGGACCCGTACACCTGCACCAGGCCTACTACCGCAACCCCACGTACACCCCTAACGGCTCGCCGTACGGGGGCGCGGGGCTCAAGGTAGTTGACCACCGCTACTACCGTGGCGACAATGGCGTCTACAGATTCGGCTGGGTCGAGAGACCGGAGATCAAGTACAAGGGCTCCTGGATCAGCTTCTGAAGAACCCCACATCCGCCGTCAGCAACCGCTACGTTCACCAACAAAGCACTCCTCTCGATACAGGCGAGAAGATCCTGAGGCTCAGGTTTCCCGTAACCGGTAACGTCCCAGCCCGAAGACCGCCCGCTTGCCGGCGTGCGTCAGTTGCCCGATGTGCAGCAGCGGCAGGAATTCCTCGACGGGTCCGGCGTACTCCACCCGTCCCACGACGCCTTCGAGCGTCTCGCTCTTTTTCCTGAACGAGGAATATCGGCGGAAGGATACCCACGTGGTTTCGTCGGTTACTGTTTCGACCTCCCCGGCCCTTGCTACCAGCGACTTGAAGTCTTCCTGCCAGACCTCACCGCAGTGTATGGCCGAGAGCATCGGGATGCGGATCAGGAGGTTCTGCACCAGAGCCGCGAACGGTGGGGCCTCAGTGGAGACCTCGCCCCTGAACTTCACGAAGGTCGGGGTCAGGAACTCCAGGCGCACCCATGTCCCATCCATAGCCCCGGCCGCGTTTATGGCATCATCCCAGGAGGTGGGCAGCCTCCTGTTCTTCACCATCTCGCCGTCGAAGACCTCTTCCCGCGTCCCCGAGAGTGGGTTCTCGGCTATCATCTGTTCCAACGCGTAGCGGGCCCTCAGACGTCCGATCCCCTCCTCACCCATCTTCGAGAACGCGTAGACAAAGTAAGGCATGTACTCCGCCGCCCGGCCCACCACGGTAAACCCGAAGCGCATCTTTTCGCCGGGTGCGTACTCCATCTTCGTCCCATCGGGCGGCTCGAAGACGTAGGGACGCGACACCTCCCTGTTCTTCGCGAACTCCCGCGTGTCTTCGGGCGGAGAGGTCTCGAAGACGTAGCCGTAAGGACATTTGTCTCCCAGAGGACAGCCGGAATCGTCATCGTGTGGGAAGGGACAGCAACTCTCTTTGAAGGCGCCCCGGATCATGGACCCCTAATAAGGCGGCACGACGGCCTTCTCCAGAAATCGGATCGTGACCTCGTAACGGTAGAGCTTCAGCGCGTCCGGACCGCTATTGCTCATGGCTTTCTTTGCTTATGAGTTGATTGGCTAGGCTCACTGCCTCCTCAGCAACGACGAGAGCCTGGCCGGCATCGGCCTCATCGAAGAGCTCCCAGGGTGTGCGGCCTTCTACCTCATCACCGTAGTCAGTCTGGACGTGGATGTCTGGCCCGAGAAGCTCTGCCAACTCAGCCAGGCGCTCTAGCTTTTCCGAGTACGCGGGATCGAACCGCTCCTCTCCGATCAGGCGGCGAAGCTGGGTGGCCGGGTTGTGGGTACGACCGATCTGTCCGGCCAGCGCCAGCGCGGCTTTTCCTGCGTTCTCGACGGCGAGCTGGGCGCCGTCCACGGCGGACCTCCAACGCTCGAGGACTTTGTCCTGGCGCGCTTCTTCGAGAAAACCTCGGGCAAGTTCGAGTCGGTAAGCCGCCTGTCCGCGGCCGGTTATGAGATTCCCTCCCACTCTAATGACCAGTCAGGGCCTGGCGGCTGCTCCCAACGCCAGATCAGGTCACGTCCTTGCTTCTCGCGACGCAATCCATTCTGCCGGATCAAAGTCCTCAAGAACCTGAGCCGTTCTGCCATGTAACCGTCCGTGTCATGGAGGATCACACCGTCCAGTGCGATATCCAGGTACAGGTCAGGCAGACTACTCATGAATTCTTCCGGTGTCCTGGCCAGCAGGCTAGCCTCCCCACGATGTAGAGGAGGTAGCATCTTCTTGAGTCGGAAGGCGCGTTCCAACGTCCTCTCGGGCAAGTCGCGGGCCACGACCAGGAAGTCCCAGTCGCTACCCTCGCGCGCCTCCCCGCGCGCCCGTGAACCGAACAGCACCACGGCGAGCAGGTCGTCTCCCAATCCTTCCCTCAGTCCCGACACGATGCTTTCCGGTATCTCTAACCCTGCGAGCGCCATCTCCTACAATCCCCTCAGGCGCGCGTGCTCCGCCCCGACCCCGGCCTCAGGCGCCTCCACCAGCGCGTCCACGTACTCCACAAAGCGCACCGTAGACTTCTTCTCTATCGGCTGCAGGCCATGGGCGAGTATGGAGTGATTCCGCTTCTGCAAGAGGTCCTTGAGCACCGCCTCGTCTTCGGTCTCCTCGCCGTTCATTATATGGTCCAGGAGACGGGCGTGATGCAACGCCAGGACTCGCGGCGGCTCATTCAGTCTCGTTTCCTGCAGGAAACGCTCTCTAACCTCCCCGTCCACCTTCTCCCAGTCCACCTTCTCTGTGGAGATGGAGTGTTGGCCCAACCTCCACTGGTGCCACATTTCCACGCAGCGGTAGAGCCTGGCGACGCCGTCGTCGTAGCGGCCCTGGTCGGCGATGCGCCTTCGGGCGTTCTCCAGCATATCCACGACGTTCTCCAGAGAGAGCCTACCCTGGGCTTCTACTACTCTCAGAAGGGTACGCGGCATGGGACGTGGCGGATTACGGGGTGGCCCTGCAGAAGCTGCGGGGGCGCGGGAGGAGTTGGGAGTAGAGTTCTCGGAGGGGGCTCTCGCGGAGCGGGCGGCGGCTCTGGTGGACAGAGGATCTCGGTGCACCTCCCTTTTCTCGGGAAGGTGAGCGGTAATAGTGCCCGCGCTCCGCGCCACTCACTTTGGACGCGATGTCCCTGAAGACCAGCGCCGCTGCGCCGTAGTCGCGACGGTTGAACAACTCGATGGCCTGCCCCTCGCGCAGGGGCCCGGTCGCCTCCAGCGGGTTTCCCATAGGGGCGACCTCCACCTCCCTCGACTCGTCCCGCTCCCAGCGCCCTTCCACGTAGACCTGCGGCACCCGCTGGTGCACCATCTCGATGCCCCGCGTCATCGCCGCCAGCGCGGCGCCGAGGCGCATCGGGGTCGTGCCGCCCGTGGCGTCGAGAAGGACCTCTTCGCGACCGTAGCCGATTGTTTCGAGGTCAGAGAGCGCCAGCTCGAACTTGTGGAAGGCGTCGGAGATCTCCATTGGGTCGTCCACCATCCGGTACAGGAGGCGAGCCTCGCCCTTCAGTTCCCTCCCCTTCAGCACCACGGCCTCCAGCACCTCCTGCGAGACGATCACAGCCAGAACCCCAGGCCGCATCTCCCGAACCGCGATCTCCACCGACTCAGGCCGCGAGGCGAGGAGGAGGATGGCTTTGACAGAGATTGTTTTCGATTCAGACACGTAGCATCTGTTCGACTTTTTCCACCCAGAATGTAGGCAAAACACGCTTGAGTCTCAGCGTCTCATCGGGGCTGACAAACAATGTCCCTAAAGATGTGTCCGGAGTACGTCCACGTACCAGCAAGTAGCGGGCGGTTCCGGCCAGTACCTCGTATTCGTGGAAATTGCTGATCTCGTCCATCCTGACTTGTATGGGTTGGCATTCTTCGATAGGAGCATCGCCTTCTGCCTCGATCAACTCCGCAACCTGAGAGGCGTCCGTGACCTGAAACATCGTTCGTTTCTTGCCCATCAAGAATGTCTGTCCAAGAGCGAACGCTTCCAGCTCGCTCTCTTGCGGCGACAAGGCGCAGGTGAGTAGCCGATGATCGGGCAAGACGCCTTCGATGCGTCCGTAAGTGGGCACGAAGTACGGTCGTCCTCCTCCACCCGTACTCGGATATCCTTCATTCACGACGTTGAAATCGTTTCTGTCCACAACGCCGCGCTGCTTTGCTAGCAGGTGAAGGTCTTCATCCACGAAGATGCCCGGCGTAAACCAAACTGGCCTGGCCTTCACGTCATAGTCAGAGAAGAAGTAATCATCGCTCGCGGACTTTTTGGCGTCCTCCTTCAAGTCCACGAACCTGTTGGCGTGCCGCCACGTAACTCCTCGCGTCAGGCTGGCGTACAACGCCTCGCTGCTGGCGAAAGTGTGCGTGCGGTACTGCGACCCGAAATCGGAACTGACGTGCGTGAACCGCCCGCAGTTACGCAGCAACAAGGCCCGTGCGTAAAGCACCGTCCCTCACCTGCCAGCCGATGTGTTGTTGAGCGCGGTAAGGTAGGACTTGAACTCGTCGTCCAGTTTCTTCCTAACTTCGGCGATCTCGCCGCCGAGCAGGGACACAGGATCACCAACTGCCGTCTCGAACTTCAGCTTGTCGGCTATCTTGTCCCCCGTCGGGCTCTGGGCGCTTTCGTCCCCGGGATTACCATTCACAGCTTCTACCTGCTCGCTGTTTTCCAGCCATGTCAGCATGTCCAGCACGGAGGGGAACTGAAAGTGGAGCCGCCCCTGATGCGCGGCGATGATGAGGTCCGTCGCAGACCCACTCCCGCTAGATAGGGAACTGAAAGTTGGACGTAGTGGTGCGATAGCGTGAGCACCCCACGCGTCGCAGACCAACTCCCGCACCGTCACGTCGTGGCAGTGTAGCGTGAAGGCGTCCGGACCGTTACTGACTACGGTGTGTGATCAGGCCAGACGACGGGTGGGCCGCATCCTGGTGAGCGATTCGGCTCGGGAAGTCTCGTAGGAGTCTGAATCCTCGATACGCTCGGGCAGCTCCCACCTGCCGCCCTCCGCGGTAATAGCCTCGGCCAACTCCTTCAGGCTGAGGAACTCGGCACCGATCACGCCTCCCCCGGCGTCGATGTCCAGGTAGACGCCATCGGCGTGCTGCACGGTCTCTTCTATCGCGCCCTCTTTGACGCGCACGTAGAAGGCACCGGATTCGGGGTCGTATCTAAGCTTCACAAGCCACCTCCTCCGCCGATGCGCCGCCGACGCATCACAGTGACCTTCGATGCAAGCCTGTAAGCAGCCTGTCTGCGGCCGGTTATGAGATTCCCTCCCACTCCAGCGACCAGTCGAGACCTGGGGGTTGCGCTCAGCATCAGATCAGGTCGTGCCCATCCTTCTCGCGGCGCAATCCCTTTCATCGGATCAAGGTACCCTCTCGCGGGCTCACTAGAGGTCCTTGAGGTCCACGGCGCCAGACTCTGCGGAGAGACGGGAAATCATCTTCCGGTCGGCGGTGATGAGGGGCATGTCGAGGGACTGGGCCAGCGCCAGGAAGTAGGCGTCGTAGACGGCCAGGTCGTGCTCTGTGCTTAGGGTTACGCAGGAGATCAGAACGTCCATATCGAACGCGACGGTGATGATCTCCATGTCCGAGAACAGCCGGAGGGCTTGCGGTATCTCCCCGGCGGATACCAGGGGCGAGTACCGTAGCGCGTTCGCTAGCTCCATGAACAGGATGTCCGGCCCGTGAAGCAGGAGCTCCGCCTGACCATGAGCCTGACGCAAGTCCGCCGCTTTCTCCGAATCCTCTTCGAGGATAAACCACTTGACCGCGACGGAGGTATCGAGCAGAGCGGCTTCGAACAGATAACTCAATAGATCCTGTCGCGCATCTTGCGCACGGCCTCCGACCCACTGTATCCCGACCCTTCGTGGCGACGCCGCATCTCGTCCTGAAACTGGATCGCCCTCTTGAACTCGGGCCGATCCGAGATGTTTCCCCTGCCTCCCCCCGAACGCAGATAACTCCGAAGCGCCTCCCGCACCAACTCGCTCCGGCTCCGGTGCTCGGCTTTGGCCCTAGCATCGACCTCTTCGAGAAAATCCTCCGGTATTGTGACCACGAATCGTGCCATAGTGATGTCTTTCGTATATCGTTTGTGGTCATTATACGCTCTTTCAAGCCAAACGCCGCGTTTCGCAGCCTTCGCACGGTCCGGGGTCGAGTTCGTCGGCGACCTTTTTCGTCGGGCGACTCTCAACCGCGAGTTTCGCCTCGGGGAGACGTTGGCAACCATCCTCGTGAGGCTTGCCGCCAGGGTCGCGGCGAAGGAGGCGACCTACACGTATGGCTTCTTCACCAACCTTCTGCTGGGTAGCCCGTAACGCCGCATCAAGGAACTGGGATCCTCAGATCCTCGCAACACCCGTCTCGGTACAATGAAGGCGTATGGGAGAGCTTTTCGCAGCACCGAGGGTACTGGAGATCGGCTTCGACTCGCTGAGTATCGCCGCCGGGCTCTTCGTGGTGGCCATGGCGCTGCGGGTGGCTTCAGCCTTCACCCTCTCCGCCCACAGTCAGGCCATGCGGGTGCTGGCTGCCGCTGCCGTGATCGTCGTAGTCTCCGAGATCATCGGGATAGCCGCGGCGTTGAGGGGAGCAAGCACCCTAACAGACGCCGCCGAAGAGTTCGCGGAGCTCGTGGCCATCTCGGCCGCCGCGGCCGTGCTGCACTACCTGAGTCGGGTGGAGCGCGAAGAGATCTCCCCCCTCAGGCGCTCCGCAGACGTAGACGAGTTGACCAGACTCAGCAGCCGCTCTTTCTTCGAGCGGGCCGCGGGGCGCAGGGTCGAGCAAGCCATGGATAACGGCACGCCCCTGGCTTGCGTCCTGCTCGACGTGGACGACTTCAAGGCCTACAACGACAGCCATGGCCACGGCGCAGGCGACGAGATCCTGCGTTGCGTGGCAAGAATCCTGCGGGAGTCGGCCAGGGCGGACGACCTGGTCGGGCGTTACGGGGGCGAGGAGTTCGTGTTGCTGGTCAACGGCGAGGTGGGGGGCGCACGCGAGGTCGCCGAGCGCATCAGGGAAGCCGTGCAGAGAGAGTGCGTGCCTGAACCTGGAAACTTGCTGGAACGCCCGACTACAGTGTCGTTGGGAGTGGTTCCCCTCTCAGAAGAGACCAAGAGCCTGGATCGTCTGATCGCGATGGCGGATGCGGAGATGTACCGGTCCAAGAAGACGGGCAAGAACAGGGTGTCGGTCTTCGAAGATCGGTGAGCGATAAGGCTTCTCCATGATCCGCGACGCCTTACCGCTGGACTACGAGAATGCTCCTGTCGATTCAGCGGGTTAGATCCTACCGCACGAGGACACGGGAACGTATGATAAGGGTCAGCTTTTCGGGCGACCACCCACGCGCTCGATGGCGCGAGCCGCGAGCCCGACGCCCCGCCGCAATGCCTCGGCCGCCGGGGCCCCGGTTAGCCAGGCTGCTAGAAAACCCGCGCAGAGGGCGTCTCCCGCGCCCGTGGAGTCAATTACACGTGCCGCTGCTGCAGGGACGTGCGTTCTTTCTTCGTCCGCGTAGATGGCTCCCTCCGCACCGAGCTTCAGGACGACGGCGGAGTAGTAGCCGAGCAAAGTATCCGCGATACGCCCAGGGTCTTCGGTCCCGGCCAGCAACGCGCCCTCTTCGAGGTTCGGGAAGCACAGATCCGCCCCACGGGTCCACCCGAGGAAGCGCTCGGTACCAATGTCCCGAAGCAGTGGGACGGACGAGGGGTCGACCGAGACGGTCATCCCGGACTCGCGAGCCAGGCGAAGGGCCCCTGTCGCGGTCTCTATGCGGCTACCACCGGAGAAGGTGTAGCCGGAGAGGTGCAGGTGTCCTCCACCGAAGAGTGATCCTGGGAGGTCTTCGGGGCTGAGAGCCTCGCCGGCGCCGCGGTCGGTGATCATGGTCCGCTCCCCGGCACCGTCGACGAGCACGAAGACCTTGCCCGTTGCCAGAGACGGATCTCGTGCCAGGTGCGCCAGCACTCCCGCGCGCTCCATCTCGTCTCCCAGGAAGCTGCCGAAGGCGTCGTCGCCTACCCTCCCGACGAAGTGGGTCTCGACACCCGACGCGGCCAGCCAGGCCGCGGCGTTCGCGCCCGAACCACCGGCGACGGCCTGTATCCGGGTGAAGGTGTCGGTCCCAAGGGTCACGTCCCCGTCCACCCTGGCGAGCAGGTCGTAGAGCAGGTCTCCGACTATGACGACCCGAGGAGTAGGCACGCCTCAGGACTGTTCGTCGCCGAGGGCCGAGAGCGCCCCGGCGATACGCGCCGCGAGGCTGGCGTTGCCCACGATAATGAGCCTGTTGGCCCTCAGGCTCTCACCCCCTATCTCTGTAGCGAAGCGGTCCAGGAGGAAGGGCGTCACGTCCTTGCCGCGGACGCCGCGCCTCTTCAGCTCTTCGAGGCTCGCGCCGAGCGCCCGTTCGTGGAGTGCAGGGTCGACTCTAGCGCCACGACGGGCGCCCTTTCTCCCAGGGCCTCCCTAACGTCGGCCCTGATCTCGAGGCTCAAGCGG
This sequence comes from uncultured Rubrobacteraceae bacterium, assembly GCA_902806095.1. Lineage (GTDB taxonomy): Bacteria > Actinomycetota > Rubrobacteria > Rubrobacterales > Rubrobacteraceae > Rubrobacter_D. The sequence goes on along the minus strand of CADCVF010000059.1, from coordinate 39,069 downwards.
CAGGTTCTATGCAGCGCTCGTCGTTGTTGCGCGGACTGTTGACGAAGCGGCTCACAGGGTAGGTCTCGAGGTCGTCGCCGGGATAGGGAATAAGCAAGTCGGCGAGCTGCTCCCTGTCCGCGTCGGGATCGAGCCAGAGGTCGTAAGCGCCAGAAGGCAGTATCACGGGCATCCTGTCGTGGATCCCGTCGAGCACGGAATTTGCCCTGGTGGTCAGAATAGCGCACGAGCGGAGAGTCCCGTCGCCCTTGTCCCAGCTCTCCCAGAGCCCGGCGAAGGCGAAGGGACGGCCTTCTTGCATGTGGAAGTAGTAGGGCTGTTTGCCCCCGTTCTCGCGCTTCCACTCGTAGAATCCGTCCGCCGCGATCAGGCACCGTCGCCTGCGGAAGGCACTGCGGAAAGAAGGCTTCTCAGCGGCTGTCTCGCTGCGGGCGTTGATCATGCGCGCCCCGATCCCGGGGTCATCGGCCCAGGAGGGGATGAGCCCCCACCTGAGCATCTCGAGACGCCGCTCCCCTTCCTTCTCCAGAACCGCAGCAACCTCCTGCGTCGGGGCGACGTTGTAGCTCGGCGTAAGGTCAACCGAACCTTCGTCCAATTGGAACTCCTCGGCCAGCCTGCCGGCCGGAGCAGAAAGCGTATACCTGCCACACATCTCTCTCACCTCTCCAAAGACTCGAAATCCTACCCTAATTGTACCGGCCTGACGCCCTTCTCCCACCGGTTGTTACGGTTCGAGATGGTTCTACGGGCTCCCTCTTGCGCCGCGCTCGCTCCTGGCTCTCTCGAGCAGTTCCACGACCTCCTCGTCCGAGGTCTGCTCGAAGTTTTTGTACCAGAAGCCTATGGCCCCGAGGTCCGAGGGAGACTCCAGGCAGACGAGCTCGTCTACCCTGGGCAGAAAGCGATTCGCCGTCTGGGCGGCGCACACGGGCGCGGCGAGGACCAGTCGTCTAGGTGCCCGCAATCGCAGGGCTTCCACGGCGGCGCGGGCAGTAACCCCAGTCGCCAGGCCGTCGTCGACAAGGATAGCGGTCCGCCCGCTGACTTCCGGCTCGGGCCTCTCGCCCCTGAAGTAGCGCAGCCTCCGCCTTACCTCCGCGGTCTCACGGGCTGTGATTTGCTCTACGTAGTCGTCGGGGATGCCGAGTCGCCTGATTACGTCGTCGTTCAGGACGCGCACACCGCCGGCAGCGACGGCCCCGATGCCGAACTCGGGCTGGTCTGGCGCCCCGAGCTTGCGCGAGACGAACACGTCGAGCGGCGCATGGAGGGCGCGTGAGATCTCATACCCCACAGGCACGCCTCCTCTCGGTAGGGCGAAGACCACAGGCCGCTCGTCCTCGAAGCGGGCCAGCTTCCCGGCAAGCCGGCGGCCCGCGTCCCTGCGGTCCTCGAACGGAGGAAAGCCGAAGATCCTCACGACATCAGCGGAGGCTCCGCCAGAACGGCGCCAGGGCCTCGCGGCTCCTCTCGACCTGCCTCACCCCACCCGAATACTCCCAGCTGGGAGCTCTCTCCCCGACCCCTTGCATGGTCGCGGCGACGCTCTCGGTGAGGGCGTCGAGGTTGTAGCCTCCCTCGAGGACGAACGCAGGGGGCGTGGCCCCGAGCTCGCTGGAGAGGTCTGAGATCAGGGCGGCGAAGCGTCCGAAAGAGTCGCTCCCGAGATCCATGCCCCCGAGCAGGTCGTCTACATGGGCGTCGAAACCGGCGGAGACCAGGATCACCCCTGGCCCGAACTCCCGCAGCACGGGTAGGAAAACCCCGGCGAAAGCCGCCGCATAGAGATCCTCCCCAGAACCCACAGGCAGCGGCACGTTCGCCGTGAAGCCGATCCCCTCTCCCTCCCCCACCTCACCGGCCTCCCCTGTCCCTGGGTAGAAGGGGCTCTGATGCACCGAGAGGTAAAGGACGCTGGCATCAGCGTAGAAGATATCCTGGGTCCCGTTGCCGTGGTGCACGTCCCAGTCCAGGATGGCGACCCGGTTGAGACCTCTCGAAAGGGCGTGGCCGGCTGCGACGGCTGCGTGGTTCGTGAGGCAGAACCCCATCCCGTAGTCCTCTCCCGCGTGGTGGCCCGGAGGACGGGCGATGGCGAAGGCCGTCTCACCGGCTATGGAGCTCTCGAGTGCCGAGCAGGCGGCGCCGCTCGCGAACGAGGCCGCCTCCCACGAACCCGAGCCGACCGCGGTATCCAGGCTGAGGTAGCCTCCTCCCGCCGCAGACATCTCCCGCAGATGGTCGAGGTAGGCTGGGTCGTGGACAGCGGCGAGGGTATCTTCATCAGCGAGACTACACGGGCGCCACTCCACGGGTACGCCGCTTTGCTCCGCTCTATCGACCCCTGCGAGGGCAGCAGGGAACCTCTCAGGGGATTCCACGCCGGCGAGTTCGTTGACGTGGTGCTGTGAGGCCGGGTCACTGTAGACGTGCAAGCGTTTCACTCTTCCCCAGGTCACGATCTTGTTTCCACAAATATGTCGGGCCCTTCGTTCTCGTCCACTATGCTACTATGCCAGCATCTCGGATGGGACCTCTGGGGAAAGAAGGTTTACCGTGGAAGAAGGGGCAGCGCGCGGGCGGAGCGTTTCGAGGCTCAACGTCCTTATTGCCATCACGGCCGCGATCATCGGCCTGATCTACGGCTACGACCTTGGCTCTATCGCGAGCGCGCTCCTCTTCCTCGTCCCGGCCTTCGACCTCACCACTTTCATGACCTCCGTGGTTACCTCAGCGGTAGTGCTCGGGCAGTTGTTCGGAGCGCTCTTTGCGGGGCGCATCTCCAACACCATAGGACGCAAGCGCTCCCTCGTGCTGGTCGCGCTAGGCTACGCGGCGTTCGCCGGTCTACAGGGACTTGCCCCCAACGAGTGGTTCCTGACCGTCGTCAGGTTCCTCCTCGGTCTCGCCATCGGCATCTCGATTGTCGTTGCGCCGGCATACATCGCCGAGTCCGCGCCAGTCAGTGTCAGGGGCTCGATGCTCGTCACCTTCCAGATAGCAACCACCTCGGGTATCGCCATAGCCTACTTCGTCGGCGCGGCCCTCTCCGGCACCGAGAGCTGGCGTCTCATACTCTCCCTCTCCGCCATCCCGGCCGTTATCGTGCTGGTCCTCATCTTCCGCCTGCCTGACACCGCCCGCTGGCTCCTGATGAACGGCCAACGCGAGGAGGCGGCCGACCTCCTGCGCAGGGTCGAACCCGACATGGACCCCGACGAGGAAGTCAGGAGGATCGAACACGACCTTAGCTACGAGGAGAAGGGGAGCTTCGCCGAGCTCTTCCAGGGACGGTTCCGCAAGGCCGGCATCTTCGTCGTCGGCCTTGGCTTCCTGGTCCAGATCACAGGTATCAACGCCATCGTCTACTACAGCCCGACGATCATCCAGGAGGTCGGCGTCACGAGTCCGACGGGCGCGATCGTCGCGACCGGCTTCGTCCAGGTGGCGGGCGTAATCGCCGAGATCATTGCCTTCCTGGTCGTGGACAGGTGGGGAAGGCGGCCCACGCTGCTGACCGGGATCGGCACGATGGCGGCCGCGAACGCCATCCTCGTCCTCGCCTACGCGCTGAACTCTCCGGCGACGTTCACCCTGCTCGGCATCCTGCTCTTCACCGTTGGCTTCAACTTCGGCTACGGTTCGCTGGTCTGGGTCTACGCCTCCGAGAGCTTCCCGGTGCGGCTGCGCACCCAGGGTGGTTCGGCCATGCTGACAGCGGACCTGTTCGCGAACTTCATCGTCGGGGTCGTGTTCCTCGGCGCCCTGGGCGCTTTAGGCGGCTCGGTAACCTTCGGGATCTTCTTCGCCCTGGCACTGGTCTCTTTGGCCTTCGTCTACGTACTCGCCCCCGAGACCAAGGGACGACCACTAGAGGCGATCCGCACCTACTGGTACAACGGAGGCCGCTGGCCCGAAGAGGAGTCCCAGACGTAAGCCTTCGGAGAGACCGGGATCAGACCCTCCATCTGCAATGGGGTTGCACCCCATTGCAAGCATTTCAGCATTTCAGCTTGTGTTTCACTGAAGTCTGTAGCCGCGGTTTGTAGGAGGCGCAGAGCCTCTCTGCAAACTGCTTTAGGCGCACGTGATCGTCCAGGTCCTCGCCCAAGAACTGCCTGTTCGCCGCCCTATCCCTCGCCCCTGCCGTTCAGAGAGCGACTTACGTTAGTCGTGCTCTCTGCGGTAGATGAGGCTCCGCATCAATGGCCACAGATCCTGGTTCCGCGTGTGGAAGCCAGACTGGCAAACACTTGCTGAAATGCTGACAAGCCGCGAAGCGGCGTGCTGACAAGCGAAGGCAGCAAGGCCTGAGCGTGCTGAAATGCTGGTACTAGTACCGGGGATGGTTCTCGAGTACACCGTAACTGTTTTTCTTGCTCCTAGAGATCTGTCAGCCTGAAGTCTGCGTCCCTCGCGGGCGCGCGGGTGATGAGATGCGCGGGGAGATTTATGACCTGACTTCGGGTTTAGCACCTTCGTGATACCTGGTGTCTTCGCGCCGCGGGCGACCCATCATTAGGCCGGATTCGCCTTGAAACCGCGCGTAGCTCTGGTAGCATCCACCGCCGTTGTGCAAGTAAGGTAATTCGGAGGGGGATACAAATCGTGCGGCAACTCGCAGCGGTCATGCTTTCTTGCGCCCTGTTTTCGGTCGTTCTACTGACAAGCTCACCTTCTGAAGCGTACGCCAAAGGCTACGAGGCCTCGGGGCAGGCGGTCGTGGACGACGCCCGATCCTACATCGGGACGCCCTATGGTGCATGGGGTCTGGACTGCTCGGGCTTCACCTCGGCGGTGTTCGCCGAGCTCGGCGTGTACCTGCCCGATAGCCCAGACGCCCAGTATGCTTACGGGACGCCCTCCTACGGGAAGGCCGGCGACCTGGTCTTCTTCGACGAGGCAGGCTACGGTATCTCGCACGTCGGAATAGCGACCGGCTACGGGACGGTCGTCCACGCCTCGACCTACTACGGGGCGGTCGTGGAGACACCCATCGAATACATTCCAGGCTACGTTGGTGCCGTCGACGCTTACTAGCACGTCAGCTGGTCAGCACGCTGCGCCCTTCGGGCTTCGCTCGTCAGCAATTCAGCTTTCAGCCAGTCAGCCAAAACTTTAGAAGCTGACAAGCTGAAAAGCCGTCGAAGACGGCGTGCTGAAGTGCTGAAATGCTTGCAATGAGGTTGAACCTCATTGCAACCTGCTGTGAAAGAGGCTTGTTAGGATGTTAGAGTAACCGGCGCAGCGGACGCGGAGTGAGGAGAGGTCTTCCTATGAGGCCGGAGCTGGTTCTCAGGGGTGTCATACCCGCTAATTTGATGGCCTTCGATTCGGAGTTGGAGATCGACGAGGAGAATTACCGCAGGCACTTGCGGTACCTGGTCGACACGCCAGGGGTGGCCGGCATCACCACCAACGCCCACGCCTCTGAGGTGGCGACGCTGACCTTCGAAGAGCAGCAGCGCGTACTGGAGATGACGCTGGATGAGGTGGCGGAGGCCGTGCCGGTCGTGTGCGGCGTCTACGAAGACGGAACGAGCAAGGCCGCCAGGATCGCGAAGGCCGCCGAGCGGCAGGGGGCTGATTGTCTTCTGGTGTTCCCATCCACGGTCTATGACTTCGGGCATCAGCTCAGGCCCGAGATGGCATACGGGCATATCGCTGCCATCGCCGAAGCCGTGAGCCTGCCTATCATCGTGTTCGTCTACCCCGTGTCGTCAGGGCTGCACATCCCTACCGACAGTCTGGTGAGGATCTGCGACGAGATAGACAACGTTATCGCGGTCAAAGAGTGGTCCAACGACATCGGTGTCTACGAGCGGAACTGGCGCGAGCTTGGGGCGCTGGACAAGAAGATCTCGCTGCTCTCCAGTTTCAGCAAGTCACTCCTTGCGTCGCTTTGTATCGGCGCCGACGGCGTCCTCTCCGGGCACGGCAGCGTCGTAGCCGATCTGCACGTTGAGATGTTCGAGGCCGTGAACCGCGGCGACCTCGAAGGAGCCCGCAGGGTGGCCGCCAGGGCCTACCCCGTGGTGCAGGCGACCTACGCCGAGCCGTTCCTCGACGGGCACAACAGGATGAAGGAGGCGCTGGCCATCCTTGGCAGGATCGACGAGGCCCACGTGCGTCCCCCACTCCGGCGCATCTCCGACGCGGAGAGGGAGAAGATCCGGCGCGTCGTCACCGAGGCCGGGCTACCAGGCGCTCGCAGGGAGTAGCCCGATGCAGCCCTCGGGAGACGCGGCTAGGTCAAGGCCTTGAACGGCCTCTTCTCTCCCATAATCGTCGGAGGGGTGGAGGTGCCCAACCGGATAGTCATGCCGCCCATGACGACCCGGCTGGCTGACCCCGAAGGCTACGTCACAGACGACCTCATCGCTTACTACAGGGCCCGCGCACTCGGTGGGGTAGGCCTGATCACGATCGAGATGGGCTCGCCTGAGAGGGCGGGGCGCCACCGCTTCCGAGAGCTCGGCGTCTACGACGACAGATTCCTCCCCGGCCTCGAACGCCTCGTCGCCGTTTTGCACGACGCCGGGTCCCGCGTCTCGGTACAGCTGGGCCACGGCGGCTCAAGGGCCCGCGGCGCCGTCTCGGGAGAGACACCAGTCGCCCCTTCTTCGATCCCTACCCCCGTCTTCGAGGTCGAGGCCGAAACCGTCGTACCTTCGGAGATGACGAAGGCCAGGATCGGACAGACGACGCAGGCCTTCGTCGAGGCCGCACGCCGCGCAGACCGCGCAGGCTTCGATCTCGTCGAGCTGCACGGGGCGCATGGGTACCTGATCTCACAGTTCCTGTCGCCCAGGGAGAACGCGAGGACCGACGAGTACGGCGGCTCCCCGGAGAACCGGGCGAGGTTCGGCCTCGACGTTCTGCGACGCATAAAGGAGGAGGTACCTACCCTCCCTGGCGTCTTCCGACTGGGTGTCGAAGATTTCTTCCCCGGAGGGCTTACCTTCGAAGAGGGGCTAAGAGTCGCGCGTTGGGTGGCCGAGGCGGGAGCTGATGCATTGAGCATTACCGCGGGCCACTATCGTTCGCTTCCATCGGCGGAATACATGATCCCGCCGATGGCTTACCGTGAGGGGACGTTTCTGGACTTCGCCGCCAGGGTCAAGGAAGAAGTCCCTGTCCCGGTCGTCGGGGTCGGCCGTATGGGCAACCCCGCGGTCGCAAGGTCCGCATTAGAGAGCGGCAAGGTCGACATGGTCGCGCTCGGGCGGACCTTGATCGCCGACCCTGACTGGCCCAACAGGGTGCGCGCCGGCAAGTCACCGCGCCGATGCCTGTCCTGCAACCATTGCGTGAACAGCATGCGCTCCGGCGCACATGTATCCTGCGTGGTCAACCCTATGGCCGGCTTCGAACTCGACTTCACGGATACCGTCCCTCCCGAGAACGAGAAGATCTGTGTCGTCGGCGCAGGTCCCGCTGGGCTCTCCTACGCCCACTTGACGGCCGACCGGAACAGCGTCACTGTGGTCGAACGCGCCCCTGTGTCAGGGGGAGCGTTCCGCCGCACGGGCAAGGCCCCGGTGTTCGGAGAAGTCGAAACCAGCGAGAAATCATTTGTGGACTACGTCGCTGAGCTCGAGCGGGCATGCCGCGAGAAGGGGGTCTTTTTCCGCCACGGCACCGACGTAACGGAGGAGCCGCAAACCCTCGAAGGCTACGACCGCGTGGTGTTCGCCACAGGGGCACGCTACCGGTATGGGCTTGGCGCCCTCGCGACGCGCCTCCTTGACTCAGGCCTCGGCAAGTCGAAGCCGGGCCGGAGGTTGTTCGCCTCCGGGCGCGTGCGAAACTGGCTCTACTACGGGGCCAGGAGCAGCACAGGGCCAGCCATGCGGCGGCTCGCCAGGACAGATCAAGAGGTCGTCATCATCGGTGATGCCGCAAGCGCCGGCAAAGCCAGGGACGCCATAGACGGCGCCTTCAGGGCGGCGCTGCTTCCCGAGTGATCGCTTGACTGTGTCTCGCAACTCTCCTATGCTCTCCATGAGAAGGGCAAGCGTTCTGTATGGTAGAGAGATGCTCGCCCGGTGGGGAACTACGGCAGTAGGGGGAGAGTGCGCAGGCAGAGGGCGTTAAGTCGCCGAGATTTCCTGAAGCTTGGTGGGGCTGGGCTCGCCGGGGCATCCGTCTTGGGCGCCGCGGGCTGCGGTGCCGGTGGCGACGGTGCGCGCAGGCTCACGTATGCTTACGAGCAGGCGGAGGAGACCTCTCACGGTATCTCCGCGCGCATCTTCAAGGAGAGGCTCGAAGAGGAGAGCGGTGGGGCGATAGCTCTCCAGGTGTATCCGGCGGGGCAGTTGGGCGGGGAGCCAGGGCTCTTGCAGAAGGTGCTCACCCAGGACATAGACTTCATAAACTCTTCCACCGCGAACGCCTCGCTGCTGGTCCCTCAGGCTGGGGTGTTCTCGCTCCACTATCTGTACGATTCCATAGAACACAATCTGAAGGTAGTGGCTGATGGAAGGATCAACGACATCTTCAGGGAGTTGACCCAGGCAACGGTCAACGGCGGTCACGCGTTGACCCTGTACTCGTCGCCGCTGCGAAACATGTATTCGAGGGACACTGAGGTCAGCAGCGTCGATGACCTGAGGGGACAGAAGGTGCGGGTCCAGGCAACCAGGACCGAGGACATAACGTTCGCCGAGTACGGCGCCCAGACCGTGCACATGCAGTTCAGCGAGGTCTACACATCTTTGCAGACCGGCGTCATCGACATGGCCGAGAACGCGCTCATGTACTACGGCAGCGCTGGTCATTACGACGTCGCCCCCATCATGTCCCTGACGGAGCACGAGGGGAACACCCAGATCATCTGGGTCGCCGACAAAGCCTGGAACGGCATGTCCGAAGAGGAGCAGGGGTGGGTGCAGACGGCGGCCGACGCGGTGAAGACGACGGCCTCGGAGCGGGGTTTCGAGTCGGAGAGGGAGCTCAGGGCCGACTACAAGGCCGAGGGCGTGCAGTTCGTCGAGAACGTGGACAAGGAGAGCTTCAAGGAGATCTCATTGCCGCTCCAGGAGAGGATCGCCGAGGATCTGGGCGAGGACGCTGTGCGAATCCTGGAGCGCGTGCGCGAGCTCGGATGACCTTGCGAGTGCATCCCTATGACGGAGGTTCCGTACGATGAGCGAGAACGTCGGCGGCCAGAGTACTTCGGTGGTCCTGCAGAAGGAGCGCCACCTCAAGTGGGAGGCGTTGGACGTCGTGGAGCGGGCTCTCATGGGGCTCAGTGGGCTGTTGCTCGCCGTTTTCACCGTCACCGTGCTGCTCGACGTGACGACCAGGTTTACCGGCACCCCCATACTCTGGCTGCAAGAGGTCACCCTGGGCGCCTTCGTCTGGGGGGTCTTCGTCGGCGGGGCCGTCGCCGTCCGCCGCAACGAGCATTTCCTCCTGGCCAGGATAGCGAGGTCGCTAGAGGGCAGGAGAAGGTTGATGCTCGAGACGACAAGCCACCTGATCCTGCTGGCGGTAGCCCTCTTTCTGGCCTTCTTCGGGTTCGCCTTCTTCCTGCTCGGGTTCGGCATCCACTCGCAGCCCTCGGGGACGCCGGTTGCCGTTATAACTGCCGCCATCCCCGTCTCAGGCGCTTTCATAGCCCTGTTTACCGTGGAGAGGCTCGTCAACGGCTGGAGGGGCGGCTTCGAGAGCGAGGAAGACGATCAGTTCGAGACGTACGCGGAGGAAGGGGGGGCCGGGGAGTGAACGAGGGAGCGATAGTCGCCCTTATGGCGTTTTTGTTCGTCCTTTTCGGCGTGCTCGGGGTGCCCGTGCCCTTCGCCGTCATGGCCAGCGTCATTATCGGGGTGCTCTTTACCGATATCAGCATGACCACGGTCGTCGCCGAGATGTTCAACGGTATCAACGCGGTACCCCTGCTTGCGGTGCCATTCTTCATACTGGTCGGCGAGCTCATGGCGTCCTCGAACGTCACCGAACGGCTGGTCAGTTTCGCCCAGGCGCTGGTCGGTCATATCCGCGGCGGCCTCGCGCAGGTCGTTACCGTGGTCAGCATGTTCTTCGCCGGGATCTCCGGTTCCTCCTCGGCTGATGTGGCGGCCATAGGCAGGGTGATGCTGCCGCCCATGAAGAGGGAGGGGTACAACCCCGCGAACTCAGCCGCGCTCGTGGCCGCGGCGTCAACCATAGCCAACATGATCCCACCGAGCATTATGGCCATCGTCTACGGCGCCATCGGGGGTGTCTCTATCGCCGCACTCTTCGTGGGCGGTGTCGTGCCCGGGGTGATGGTCGGGTTCGGGCTGATGATCTACAGCTACTTTTTCGGTTTCTCGGAGACCGTAAGAGAACGCTCGTCGTTCGCGGAGGTGGCGCGCACGGCCGGCGGGAGCGTGCTGCCCTTGCTCATACCGTTCCTCATCGTCGGGGGCATATTGGGCGGGTTGTTCACCCCGACGGAGGCCGGGATGGTCGCGGTCATATACACCATCGTCGTCGTGATACCGCTCCTCGTGCGGGGGCACCTGCGTAACCTTCCCAGTGACTTCATGCACGCAGGGGTGCTCTACTCGCTCCCCCTGATGGCCGTGGCCGGCGCATCCGCCCTGGCCTACGTGATCGCCTATCTGGAAGCTCCGGAAGCAGTCTCCGTCCTGGTCCAGGATATTGCGGGCTCGAATGGCACCCTGATTATGGTCCTCATCGTCGTCGTGCTCGTCATCGCCGGGGACTTTCTGGACGCCATCCCCACGATCGTGATCTCCTTGCCGGTCATAACGGTGCTGGTCGAGCTGGGGGGCATAGACCCGGTCCACATGGGCGTCGTCGCCATCGTAACGCTGGCGTTCGGCCTGATCACACCCCCCTACGGCCTGGCTTTGCTCCTTGCCACCACCTTCGCAGAAGTCCCCTTCTCGCGGGGCCTGGTCAAGTCGTTGCCGATCTACGTGGTGTTCTTCGTGGTCATCTCGTTGCTCATCTTCTTCCCCCCCCTCTCGCTGTGGCTTCCCGGGCTGATGGGGGTGTACTAGATCTTGGCCGGCGGTCCCATGCTCGTGGAGCGGTTGGAGCAGGGTGTTGCGAAACTAACCCTGAACAACCCGCCGCTCAACCTGGTCACACTAGAGATGACCGAGCAACTGATAGAGGCTCTCGACGAGCTTGAAGGGGACGACGCCGTCCGCGCGGTCGTCGTAACCGGGGCAGGCGATAGAGCGTTCTGCGCCGGCTCCGACGTGGGGGAGTTCGCGGACGTCCGCGACAGGGTCGTGGAGAAGAAGCTGGCCAGGGAGAACGAGGCTTTCGGGAAGTTCGAGTCCCTGTCCAGGCCTACTGTTGCGGCCATCGAGGGACTGGCCTACGGCGGGGGGTGTGAGATCTCGATGGCCTGTGACCTTCGTATAGCCGGCGAGGGTGCGAAGTTCGCGCTCCCCGAAGTACGGCTCGGGGTCGTACCCGGGAGCGGAGGCCTGTTCCGCCTGCCCGAGCTGGTTGGCCCGGCGCGGGCGATGGAGCTGATGTACCTCGGCCAGCCTATCGACGCCCGCGAAGCAGAGTGTATCGGCCTGGTCAACGAGGTTGTCCCCGACGGGGAGGCCATCTCGCGCGCCCTCGACGTCGCCGGGAGCATCTCCCGCCAGCCGAAGGAGGCCGTGGCGGCGATCAAACGCGGCGTGAGGGAGTCGCTACACTCGGGCCGCGAAGACTCCGTCAGGTTGACGCTCGAGCTGAGCGACCACGTCTTCCAGACGGATGACTGCGCCGAGGGGATCCAGGCTTTCTTCGAGAAACGCGAGCCGCGTTTTGCGGGGGCTCCCGAGACCGGCGACGAGGTTTAGGGGATTTGTCCGCCACTGTTTACCGGCTGCCCACGGAAAGGACCGGATAGACGATGTTGAACGGGGTAAAGGTCCTTAGCTTCACGCACTTCCTGCAAGGCCCCTCCGCAGTCCAGATCCTGGCCGACCTCGGGGCTGACGTGGTCAAGATAGAGCCGACAAAAGGGGCGTGGGAGCGTCACTGGTCGGGGGCTGAGGCTTACCTGAACGGGGTCAGCGTCTTCTTCCTCCTCAGCGGGCGCAACCAGCGCAGCCTGGGCGTGGATTTGCGCTCCGAGGAGGGCAAGGAGATCGTTTGGCGTCTGATCCGCGATTCCGACGTTATCGTCGAGAACTACAGGCCAGGCGCGATGGAGCGGCTGGGTTTCGGCTACGAGAAGGTCTCCGAGGAGAAGCCTGACCTCGTATACTGCTCCCTCTCGGGCTACGGCACGAACGGCCCTTACAGGGACCGGGCCGGCCAGGACCTCCTGAGCCAGGCCATGAGCGGCCTGGCGACGATCAACGGTCGCAAGAGCGACCCTCCGACCCTGGTCGGCTCCGCCATCGTGGACCAGCATGCGGCGGTGCTGGGAGCTCTGGGCGTCCTCGCCGCCCTCTACGAGCGCAGGGACACGGGTAAGGGGAAACGCGTCGACAGCAACCTGCTGAACTCGGCGCTGGATCTGCAGATCGAACCATTCATCTACCACCTCAACGGGCACCTCTACGAACGCAGCGAGACGGGCGTCTCCTCACGCTTCCACCAGGCGCCGTACGGGATCTTCGAGTCAGCTGACGGTTACATATGCATCTCGCTGACGCCGCCGGAGAAGTTGGCCGAGGCGTTCGGGGACGACACCTTCAACGAGTGGACCGAGGAGGACCAGTTCCGCAAGAGGGAGGAGGTCAACGCCCACATCGCTGGCCACATCAGGACGAAACCCGCGGAGCACTGGTACGGGGTGTTCGACGAGGTCGGGATCTGGTACGCGCCGGTGAACTCTTACGAGGACGTCGAGGAGGACCCGCAGGTCGTCCACAACGGGGCGATAATGGCCTTCGAGCACCCTGAGGCAGGGACGGTGCGGGTGCTCTCCCACCCTGTGCGCTACGACGGAGAGGCGCCGCCCCTGCGCACTGTGCCGCCAGGGCTCGGCGAGCACACCGAGGAGATCCTGGCCGAGCTTGGCTACGGCCCTGAGAAGATAGGCGAGCTGAAGGCGGAAGGAGTCGTGCGTGCGGAGGGACATTGAGGCGGGAAGCGGGGCCATACCGCTGGACATCGGCGACTCGGTCTCGTTCGCCAAGACCGTCGGCGAGTCAGACGTTTACCTTTTCGCCGGCATCACGGGCGACTTCAGCCCGAACCACGTGAACAAAGAGGTCATGGGAGGGACGCCGTACAAGGAGCGCATCGCCCACGGCGTGCTTTCGGTAGGTTTCGCCTCTACGACCTCGACGCTGATGATCGAGAAGTCGGGTGGGAAGGCAGTCTCTTTGGGCTACGACCGCATCAGGTTTATAGGGCCTATCTTTATCGGCGATACGGTCACGGTAACTTACACCATCTCCGAGATCGACCAGGAGAACCTGAGGACGCACGCCGACATCGAGGTCGTCAACCAGCGCGGTGAGGTGTGCACCGTGGCCCAGCACATCCTCAAATTCCTGGCGTAGTAAACAAGGAGTTCGGGCCGATGACCACACGGGGTGAAGAAGATCCGAAGCCGGAGCTAATCGAGCTTGTGCGCCGCTTCGTCGCCGAGGAGGTGGCGCCTCACGCCGCCAGCATAGACAGGGAGAACGCGTTCCCCGGCGACCTCTACCGCCGCATGGGAGATGAGGGTCTTCTCGGCCTCGCCCGTCCCCAGGGCGCCGGGAAGAGTACGCTGGAGTGGGCGGTCTGGATCGAGGAGCTCGCCGCCGCCTCGGCCACGGTCGCGGACATCGTGTGCAGCGCTGACCTCGTTGCGCTCATCCTGGACGAGCACGGAACAGATGAGCAGAAGACTAGAGTAGGTCCTCTGCTGGCGGGAGAGACCGTTGGCGCGTTCGCCCTGACGGAGGCCCAGGCAGGCTCCAACGCGGCAGCGATAGAGACCGTGGCGCGGCGCGAGGGCGATGCCTACGTCCTCGAAGGCACGAAAGCCTGGATCACCTGCGCTCAGGCGGCGGATTGGGCGATCGTGCTTGCGAAGACGGACCCGGAAGCAGGAACGAGGGGAATAACCGCATTCCTAGTCGAGCGGGGAGACTTCACCAATGGTGAAGGCCCTTACGACACGATGGGCCAGCGTGGCACCGCGGTCGGAGAGTTTCACCTCGACGGGTGCAGAGTCAACGAGGGTGCTGTAGTAGGTGAGCAGGGCCGGGGTTACAGGCTCGCCATGAAAGCCCTCGACACAGGGAGGATCGGGATAGCAGCCCTCGCTGTCGGAATCGCCCGCGCCGCGTACGAGGCTGCAGTGGACTTCGCCGGCAGCAGGGAGCAGTTCGGGCAGACCATCGCCTCTTTCCAGGGGCTCAGGTGGATGCTGGTAGACATGGCCACCGACATAGAAGCGGCGCGGCTCCTGAGCCACAAGGCGGCGACGCTCAGGGACGCCGGCCTCAGGCACACCACGGAGTCGGCGATGGCCAAGCTGCGCGCCTCCGACGTGGCCATGAAGGTTACGGTGGATGCGCTGCAGATACACGGCGCGAGCGGCTACAGCAGGGACCTCCCCCTGGAGCGGTACGTGCGCGATGCGAAGCTCACCCAGATCTACGAGGGCACCAACCAGATACAGCGCGAAGTCCTCGCCAGGCAACTACTCGGATGATGAGTCCTACGGCCTACCGCTAGCCCTACTCTATCGCGCGTTCCCAGACGCCTCCCAGGGCGTAGCCCACGGCCTGATCCAGGGTCATCGATCTCCCCTTCTCCCACTCCTCCCGCCAGACGGCTTCGTCCAGCCGGGTGCGCGCCGCGTCTATGTGAGGCTCGATCATCGCACGCTCCTCTGGCAGCCAGGGAATATTGTTGGCCTCGCGGGTAGCCATCGCTGCGCCCCAGAGCTGCGCCGCCTTGCCGATCTCCCCCCTCAAAGCGGCAACCCCCGCCAGGACGTCCAGGGCGAAATCGATGCCCGGTGCCTCAGCCAGCTCCTGTAAACCTCTTATGGCCTTGACGCTGAGTATCTGCGCCCGGTCGAGATCGTTCCTGGAAAGCGCCACAAATCCGAAGAGGCGATCACAAAGGGCGGCCATGTTCCTGTCTCCTAGTTCCCAGAACAAATCCTGAGCCTCATGCAAGAACGTCTCCGCCCGCTCGTACTTGCCGGTGATGGCCGCTGTCCACCCGAGGTTGACGGTATAGTTGGCCACGCTTCGAATGTCCCCGGCTTCTCTAGCCAGGCTCAGGCTCTCCTCCTGCAAAGCGTTAGCATGCGCGTAATCGCCGCGATAGACCTCAAGCACTGCTAGCGCGTTGAGCACGACGCTTACATCTCTGGCCGTGCCAGCCTCCCGGCTCAGGGCGAGGCTCTCCTCCAGTAATCCCTCGGCCCGCTCCAGGTCACTGCGGTCCAAGGCTATCCATCCGAGAAAGCACAGAGCATAGACTTCTCCCCTCGTGTCCTCGGCCTCCCTGTAGAGTGACAGGCTCGCTTCGAGGTCCTCCGCCCGCGTGTAGTCGCCCTGCCTCCGAGCCAGGTCCCCCACAGCAAGCAACGCCCTGGCCCTGACGCTAGAAGGAGCAGCCTCTCCCCTGGCCAAACTTGTGCTCAACCAGCGCCGGCCTTCGCTAAAGTGGCCCCGAACACCCCAGAACCGCCACAGGGCGCCCCCGATCCGTAGCGCCGCCTCCGAGTCTCCAGCCTCCAGCGACCATGAGAGGGCGGCCCTTAGGTTGTCGTGCTCGGCCTCAAGCCGATCTGTCCACGGCACCTGATCCGGACCCGTCAACTCGGGCGCAGCCTCTTCCGCTAACGCCAGGAAGTATTGTGCGTGCGCCCTCCCGATCTCTTCGGCCTCCCCGCTCTGTTGGAGCTTCTCCCTCGCATACTCGTGGATAGTTTCTAACATCACGAACCGAGGCTCGTCCTCTGGCCCTTCCTCCCGCCTCAAGAGGCTCTTGTCCAGAAGTGAGGAGACGCCGTCCAAAGCGTCTACCGGCAGATCCCCTTCCGCGTCGCAGATCGCCTCTATAGCTTCTATCGTCCGCCCCCCTGAGAAGACGGCCAGGCGGGCAAACAGCGTACGCTCGCCCTCCTCCAGCAAGTCGTGGCTCCATTCGATGGCTCCACGCAGGGTCCTCTGCCTAGCGGGGAGGTCCTTCGCCCCGCCAGTCAGCAGCTTGAGGCGATTGGCAAGGCGCGTGAGGATGGCCTTGGGAGGCAGCAACTTGATGCGGGCTGCTGCAAGCTCTATGGCCAGCGGCAGCCCGTCCAGGCGGGCGCAGATCTCCGCGATGGCCGGGGCATTCTCGTTGGTGATCTCGAAGTCCGCCTTCGCCGCCTCCGCACGCTCTATGAACAGCCTCACCGCCTCGTACTGAGAGAGGACCTTGACGGAGGGCAGCCGCTTCGGGTCGGGTATGGAGAGGGGTGGCACGGCGTACTCGTGCTCGCCGTAGATGCCTAAGGGTATGCGGCTGGTGGCGAGCACCTTCAGGCGGGGCGCGGCGGAGCGAAGCTCCCCGACGAGCGGGACGGCGGTGAGGATCTGCTCGAGGTTATCCAGGACGAGCAAGATCTCCCTACGGCCCAGGTACTCCTTGAGCGCATCCCTGAGCGAGACGTCACCTCTCTCCTGCAGGCCGAGCGCGCCTGCGATCTCCGTAAAGAAGTGGTCGGGGTCTGTTACAGCGGCGAGCGGTACGAAGAAGACGCCGTCCTCGAACTCATCCAGGAGGTCTGCCGCTGCCTGCAGAGCGAGGCGGGTCTTGCCCGTGCCCCCAGGTCCCGTGAGCGTCAGCAGGCGCACCTCAGGAGCAAGAAGGCGCCCTCTTACTTCCTCAACTTCCCTCTCGCGCCCGACGAGCAGCGTGGGCTGCATGGGCAGGTTGTTGGGCCGGCTCTCTAGAGTCCTCAATGGAGGGAAGTCGGCGGGCAGGCTAGTGGCCACAAGCTGATAGACCCGCTCGGGGCGGGCGAGGTCCTTCAGGCGATGTTCACCAAAATCTCGCAGTTCCACACCCACAGGCAGCAGGTCGCGCACCAGCTCCTGTGCCGGCAAAGAGAGCAGTGTCTGTCCCCCGTGAGCCGCCGAGAGGAGCCTTGCCACCCGGTTCAGGGGAGGACCGAAGTAGTCCCCGTCCCTCTCCTCAACAACCCCCGTGTGAAGCGCCATGCGTACCAGGATCACGCACTCCTCCTCCCACTCCTCGGCGTGAAGCGCGCGCTGCGCCGCCAGGGCGGCCTGGAGGGCATCCGTGGCGGTGGCGAAGGCGGCGCAGAAAGCGTCTCCCATCGTCTTGAAGACGAAGCCTCCCTGAGCCTCTATGGCGCTGTTCAGGATCTCGTCGTGGCGAGTGATTGCGGATTGCATCGCCGCGGCGTCTCGCTCCCAGAGGCGGGTGGAGCCTTCTATGTCCGTAAACAGGAACGTCACGGTACCTGTAGGCAAGACGGACATCCGCTACCAATCCTCCTTCTGACCCCGACACTATAATGCACCGGGTGCCTAAGTACATCCAATCTAACATTGAAGCTCCACAGCTCCCAGCAGACGCAGGGCGCTTAGTACGGCCTGCTTCAACTCGGCCAACGAGTCGTAGTAGCGTCTGGGCATCAAGAACCCCTCGAACCTCCGCCACACCCCTTCTATGAGGTTCAGGTGCGGGCAGTAAGCCGGCAGGTAGTAGAGCTCGAGCCCCTTCGCCTCCCATCCCTCTCGCGCCTCTTGGATCGCTCGGGCCTTGTGGAAAGGGGCGTTGTCCAAGACCACCACGACTCGTCCGCCCTCCCTGTGGGCTTCTTCGGCCAGGGAGTTTAGGTAGCCGAGCACCTCCCCCGTCCGGCAAGGCCCCTCAAGCATCCGGTACTGAAGCGATTCGATTCCCTCCTCCAAGCACAGCGTGCCGATCAGGTTGATCCTTGCTTGCCCCACCGGGTCCTTACCTCGCGGCGGTTGGCCCGCCCCTTCTTCGTCCACGAGTAGGCGGGCGGCAGGCACAACGAGATGCCGCTCTGGTCCAGATACTTGAGTACTATCTCGCCTTCGAAGGCCCCTTTTTTAGGGACGCGAGCTCTTCGCAGGCCTCGCCCTCCCGCTCAGGGTCGGGTTCCTTGGAGGGGACGTAGCGAGTGCGCTTCCAGGAGTAGCCCATCGCGATCAGGTGCTGGCGGACAGCCTCCGCGCTCACCGAAACTCCCAAGCGCTCCGAAAGGGCCTCGGCCAACTGGGGCGCGTTCCAGGTCCTCTCCTCCGAAAGCCTCTCCTTTAGGAACTCCTTGGCCTCCTTGGTTACGCGCGGCGGGTTGCCGGGCGCCGAGCCGTCGGCGAGCCCCTCGAAGCGACGATCCTCCCAGCGGTCCAGGTCCCGCGAGATGCTCGCCTCGCTGCGTCCGGTGTAGGAGGAGATGCCCTTGATGCTCTCCCCCCTGCCCGAGAGGCGCAAAACCTGGGCGCGCAAGCGCACCTTGCTCCTCAAGTTGGGGTCCTGTTCGACCTCTCGCAATCGAGCGTCTTGTTCCGGTTCCAATCTGATGTATCGTGGCGTAGGCATATTGCAATTATATCTTGGCGGTACTTAAGCTCGACTTTAGCCATTTTTGAGCGCAAGGGGTAGGGTACGCTCCTCAGCACCCTCCGCTCAAAGAGGTGATCTTAAGATGCGTACCCTACCGCAAACGATGATACGGGTTCTGGCCCCGTTCACGCCACTTTTCTCCGAGCGCGTCTGGGGACATGTCCAGGTGCTCGTGGCAGGCGCCATCCTCGCTCCAGGCAATCGGACGGTGAGCTCTGCTCTGCGTGCCATGGGTCTCGATCAGCAGAAGAACTTCCACCGCTACCACCGGCTCTTGAGTCGCGCAAAGTGCTCAAGCATGGAGGCCAGTCGGGTGCTTTTCGGCTTACTCGTAGAAGCGTTCGCCCCGCAAGGACCGCTCGTTGTGGGCATAGACGAGACGTTGGAGAGGCGTAAGGGTAAGAAGATCCGGGCCAAGGGCATCTACCGCGACCCGGTTAGATCCAGCCATTCGCACTTCGTCAAAACCAGTGGCCTGCGCTGGATATGTGTGACGTTGCTTGCCGAGGTTCCTTGGGCCGGGCGAGTGTGGGCTTTGCCGTTTTCTGTGTGCCATGGCCCACTCCGAACGCTACGCCAGAGAACAAGGTAAACGCCACAAGAGTCTCACCGAATGGGCCGGCCAGCTTCTTTTGTTGGTCAGGCGCTGGTGCCCGGGGCGCCAGATCGTGGCGGTGGCTGACAGTACCTATGCCTCTTTGAAGCTCCTCGACCGTTGCCGAAGACTCCCCGAGCCGATCACGTTCATTACCCGCCTTAGGCTGGACGCTGCCCTCTACGAGCCAGCCCCGCTACGCCGTCCCGGCCAGATAGGACGACCCCGCCTGAAGGGGGAGCGGCTTGCGAACCTCTCCGCCGTGGCCGAGGATCCCGATGCCCGATGGGCTCCGATCACGATCGCCGGCTGGTACGGTTGCCAGCAGCGCACCGTGGAGCTGCTCTCCGGGACGGCGCTCTGGTACAACAGTGGCTTACCCGCTGTGCCACTGCGTTGGGTACTGATCCGCGATCCGCAGGAGACGTTCGAGACCCAGGCTCTTTTATGCACCGATCTTGATGCCGATCCCGAGCGCATCATCTCGTGGTTTGTCCGCAGATGGCAAATGGAGAGCACTTTTCAAGAGGTGCGTCAGCGCCTGGGATTCGAGACGCAGAGGCACTGCTCAGATAAGGCCATCGAGCGCACCGCTCCGGCGATGCTTGCGCTCTTCTCGATGCTCACCCTCTTCGCTCACCAATACATGGCTGGGAGTGCAGACATTGCCCGACGGACGGCCTGGTATGGCAAACGTGCCCCGACCTTCTCCGATGCTCTGGCGCTGGTGAGGAAGAAGTTGTGGGCACAGGAAGCGACTTTTTGCGGGTCGCTCGCGGAGACCGAGACGGTAAAAGTACCGAGGGCATTCGTGCAACGCCTAACCGACGCGGTTTGCTATGCAGCCTGAATGGCTAAAGTCGAGCTTAGAGGCTACCTCGTAATCACGGGTGGGCTGCCGGATCAGAGATCGAAGGCGTCGAGTTCGCCTGCGACCTCGACGGGCCCCCGAAAGCCGCGTTCGCCTCCGCCGCGAGCGCCACAGATCGTTCGGCTCGTCTGAAAGCACACGCGCAAGAGGCGGGACCCGAAGGCCCCGCCCTGTCCTGGTCGGCCCTTGGCGCGGTTCTCTAGCGCCTTATCTTATGCCTAAACCCCTGGGTGTCGTCGTCGCCCTGCTCCTCGATCCAGCCTACCAGGTCGTTCCAGGACTCCTCCGAACCCTCCCCGGAGCGCATTATCCTTTTGTAGCCTGCAGTCTCCCCGCCCTGGGCAGAGTCGAGGACTGAGTCCATCATGCCCTGCTCGTTCTCATCCAGGGATGCGTGGAACTCCCTTAGCTTACCCACGAACGCCTCGACCTCTTCGTGGCTGGCCCTCTCTTCGCCGCTCTCCGCCATCGTCCTTCTCCTCTCTCGTGGCCCTTATCGTCCGCCGCGGGCCGATTGCTCTTACGGCACCTATCATAACCACGTGCAAGTAACCACGCTATCAAGTGCTTAACATCCAGGATGTAAAATGCGTAACACTCGTCTCTACTCATGCGACGAGAAACCGGGCGGAGGATGCCTGGGGGCGTTCGTCTCGCTAGAATGAGGTGTGGGTATCCCTTGATCGGAGGACGGAGATAGTGAGCGGAGAGGGAAGGGAGAGGGAAGATCTCGCGCGGGCGCGGGAGGAGATCTCGGGCCTCAGACGCCGCCTCGCCGAGGAGCGGTTCGCCGAGGAGCTGAAGGATGTACTTACCCTCGCGGCTTCCGTCGGGGAGATCTCTTCTCCGACCTCCCACTCGAGGCTCCTGGAGATGATCGTCCAGACGGCGGCGAGCGTCATCCCTTCGAGGGCCGCTTCTCTGTTCCTCATCGATGAGGAGGCCGAGGAACTGGTCTTCGAGGTGGCCCTGGGCTCCAAGGCCGAGGAGGTTAGGAAGTTCCGCATCCCCCTGGGTCACGGCATCGCGGGGCTCGTGGCCGTAAGCGGCCAGCCGATGGCGATCTCCGACGCCAGGAGCGACCCTCGCCAGGCCGCCGACATAGCGCAGAGCGTCGGTTACGAGCCGGAGAGTATCCTCGGCGTGCCCCTCTTCTACGAGGAGGAGGTCGTTGGGGTACTCGAGCTCCTGGACAGAGAGGGCGCGCCTTCCTACAGTTCGGCAGACATGGCGACGTTAGGCCTCTTCGCCAACCAGGCCGCAGTGGCCATCGAGCAGTCGCGCGCCAGGGGTAACCTGGCTGCGCTGCTCGGCGAGGCGTTGGGAACACCAGGCGGGGTTCCGGATCACCGGAGAGAGGGGCTCGCCGAAGGTGCGAGGTCCTTTTCCGACAGGATAGAGGAAGACGCCGCGCACCAGCGCGCCCTGGAGCTGGCCGCGCTGGTGCGAGAGATCTCCCGCGCGGGCGAAGAGGAGCACGCCGCATGCCTGGCCATCCTCGAAGGCTTCGCTGGGTATCTGAGATCCCGACCCCAGGAGCGCGACGACCTGGGTCTTGGGGACTTCGGGTAGTGGACGAGCGTCCGGCGTGGAGCGCGCAGTTCGCCCCCGACGCCCTGCGGACGCTCACACCCGTTCCGTCCCTGGACGAGATCACAGCCGAGTGGGCGTGGAACAGGAGCACCGGTGCAGGAGTGAAGGTGGCCATCATAGACTCAGGCATAGACCCCGGGCATGAGGCGGTTGGCCGTGGCATCAGCGGCTATGTCGCCATCACCGATGGGCCTATGGGGCTCCTGCACGACACCGAGCCCCACGAGGATTCCTACGGGCACGGCACGGCCTGCGCAGGTATCATCCGCTCCATAGCCCCTGACTGCGAGCTCTACAGCGTGAAGGTCCTGGGACAGCGCCTGACAGGAAGAGGCACCACCTTCGCCGCGGGCCTTCAGTGGGCCATAGAGAACGGCATGGACGTCTGCAACGTAAGCATGGGCACCACAAAGAAGAACTTCTTCGGACTTCTGCACAACCTGGCAGACAGGGCCTACTTCCAGAAAACCATGCTCGTAACAGCCGCCAACAACATGCCAGTCCCGAGCTTTCCGTCGCTCTACGCATCGGTGATCTCGGTCGCCTCCCACGAGGGTCTGGACGATCCGCACCTCTTCTACTACAATCCTTCCCCACCTGTGGAGTTCGGTGCTCCTGGTATAGACGTGCGCGTAGCATGGGCCGATGGCGGTTGGATCACGGCGACCGGCAACAGCTTCGCCGCACCACACATCACCGGCATCGTCGCGAAGATCCTCGGTAAGCACCCTGGCCTCACCCTCTTCCAGATGAAGACCATCTTGAGAGCGCTTTCGGCCAACATGCCGCATGCGAAACCAGGATAATGCCAGGGCAGCGAGCTCACAGCGGAAGCCTGCACCGTAAACGGCGACCCCTAAAACGGCGGTCGAGCTGGCGGCGGAAGGCCGAGAGAGCCTGTAACCTGATACCTAAGGGAGAGAGATGCTCGAAGGCAAGGTAGTTATGATCACCGGCGCGAGTCAGGGTCTCGGCAGGGCGCTCGCGCTCGCGTTTGCGAGAGAGGGTGCCAGGGTGGCGATCAACGCCCGCAGCGAAGGGTCTATCGGCCCGGTCGCCGAAGAGGTCGAAGATGCTGGCGCTGAGGTCCTCGCCCTCGCGGCGGACGTGTCCATGGGCGCCGATGTCGAGAGGATGATCAGCGAGACGGTCGAGCGTTTCGGGAAGATAGACGTACTCGTCAACAACGCCGGCCTGCTAGGTCCAAGGGTCGGGATAGAAGACTATCCCGAGGAAGAGTGGAGAGAGGTCATAGACGCCAACCTCACAGGGCCTTTCCTGGTCACCAGGGCGGCGATCCCACACGTCCCCGAGGGTGGCTCCGTGATCAACGTCGTCAGCGGTGTCAGCGTCGATGGTAGGGCCGAGTGGGGCGCTTATTCGGTCAGCAAGTTCGGGATAGAGGGGCTCACCCAGATCCTGGCCGCAGAGCTAGCGGGGCGCGGTATCCGCGTGAATGCCGTCGACCCTGGCGGGATGCGCACGGACATGCGCGCCGCCGCCTACCCTGAAGAGGACCCAACCACCCGCATTACGCCGGAAGAGAACACCGCCGTTTTCCTGTATCTGGCCTCAGACGAATCGAAAGACGTAACAGGAGAGCGCTTCAAGGCGCAGGAGTTCCAGCGGGGTTAGCTGGCGCGGCGACTATCTAGCGGGGCTCGCCGAAACCGTAGAGCAGGTGGTTCTCCGTCCTTCGCACCGAGAAGCGCCAACCCATGTCGGCGAGTCGCGCTTCGAGGTCGACAGGATCGTAGAAGATCTTGACGATCCTGTACTCCCGTCCATCATTGAGACGTCTGAGCATCGTGTGGTCTCCCGGCGTCCACCCGAGCCGTCGCTTCTCTGCGGGAGCCTCCGGGCGCAGTGAGTCCACGAAGAAGGCGCGTCCGCCGGGCCGTAGCGCGGACCTGACGAGGTCCCAGAAAGCGGCGAAGCGCCCTGGCGGCACGTGCGAGAGCCAGAAGCCGAAGAACACCACGTCGTAGGCATCGTCGGGGCTCCAATCGAACAGGTCGGCCCTGACGTAGCGGACGGAAATCTCGGCACAGGCCTCCTGCAGCCTGGCACGGTTGATATCGAGTACTTCTGGCGAGGCGTCAACGGCAGTTATGCCGGCCGCGTGACGCGCGAGCTCCACCGTCCACAAACCGGTGCCGCATGCGAGCTCGAGCACCTCGCCCATCGGCCCGAATCGGTCGAGTTCCCGGCGTACTCGCTCCAACTCGAGAAACCACCTGCGATTCCACACTGGACCGCGGTCGTATTGTCCACTGCGGAGAAACCATTCGTCGTACTCATCAGCGCGTGCCCGGTAGTAGGCCAGCTGACCTTCGAGGAGCCCATCGTCCAAGGCGTCTGACCCTAAGTCGCCTTCTCGGCCGTCTCGGTCAGCTCGGCCTGTACGATCAGACGCTCCCTGTAGTCGGGCAGCGTGCATGACTGGAGGGTGAGTATGTTCTTGCCAGGCAGGGTATCCGTAACGTGGGTATCAGAAGGGCTGACGATGAAGGTCTTGAAGACGTTGTAGGTGTACTTGGTACCGTTAGAGTCGGTGAGGTAGACGTCATCGCCCTTGTTGACCGCGTTGAGGTCCCAGAAGGTCAGCCAGCTCTCGGTGCTGGGGTAGCCCAAGCGGTGGCCCGCGATGTAGACATTGGCCACGTTGTCCCAGGGAAAGCCGGTGCCTTCTAAGTGGATGGCGGCGTTCGTCTTCAGCGCGTCCTCATCGGTCCCCACCGTGTAGGGTACCTCGTCGTTCTCGATCCTGGCCATCGCGGGGACGGTGAGCTCCAGGGTCTTGTCGCTGGGGCCCGTGTTGCTCGTGCTCTCGTCATTCGTGGTCTCTAGCTTGGGCACGTTGAAACCACCAGGGTCGTCGCTATTCGTGGCGGTGCTGTCCAGGCGTCCTGCCAGGAAGAAGGAGGCCACGAGCGCGACGCCGGCAACTATCATGAGCAGGCTCAACACCCAGGAAATGGCGTTTCTTGCCCTCGAACTGTGGACGTTGTACTTCTTCATGCCGCCGGAGATTGTAACATCGAAGCTGCTCCCTGCTCTCTGGTCGGTCTTGTCGGGCGTTCAACGCTCTACGGGCAGGTCCTCCCTGATACCCCACTCATTCCACGAGCCATCGTAGTTGGCCAGTCTCTTGTAACCGAGCCGGTGCAGGGCAAAGAGCGGGACCGTCGCCGCGACCCCGCCGTTGCAGTAGGCGATGACAGGCTCGTCTCTATCCTCGGACAGGCCGGCCTCCTTCAGCCTCTGCGCCAGTTCCTCGTCGGGGCGGAAGGTGCCGCTCTCGGGGTCGAAGAGGCTGTCGGCGTGGAGGTGGGACGCCCCTGGTACGCGCCCTGCCCGGCCCTCTCCGCGCGCCACGGCGCCGGTGTACTGTCCCTCGTCGCGCGCATCGAGAACGAGAGCCTCGTCCGCGGCGAGCAGATCTTCGGCTTCCGTCCGCCAGGCGCTCTGAGGTTCGGGGGTAAAGACGGCCGGCTCCGGTTGTGGGACTTCGGCGGTGGTCGGACGGTCCTCGGCGATCCACTTCCCCCAGCCGCCGTCGAGGACGAAGACCCCGTCGTGACCATAGTAGGTAAGGGCCCACCACAGGCGGGTGGCGAACTGGCCCCCCGCGTGATCGTAGACCACGACGCTGGTGTGGTCGCCGACGCCCAAAGAACTCATCGTCTCGGCGAAGCGCTCTGGCGGGGCGATCTGCACGGACACGGGGTCGTCGGGGTCGGTGATGTCGCTGGTCCAGTCTACGTAGACGGCACCGGGAATGTGGGCTTCGTCGTACTCCTCGCGGGCCGCGAGGTATTCGGCCTTCTGGCGGCCCTCGCCAAGGTCGGTCTTGTCGACGTAACCCCTGATATCGACGACGCGCAAGTTATCGTCCTCGAGATGGTCGGCGAGCCAGCCGGTCGTGACGAGGGGATCCATGTTCTCCATATCTCTCTACTCCTCCAAGATGTCGTGTTCGCGGGCGTAGGCTGTGGCGAGCTCGCGGGCTCTGTCCTTGTCGTCCTTGCCGAGACGTCCTTCGACTACCTCGTTTTGCAGGTAGTCTTTGAGACCCTTGATCCAACGCCCCGGGCCCATAGCGAACTGCTGCATGAGGTCGTTGCCGCTGAGAGGGCTCTCCAGCTTCTCGACGGCGTCCTCGGCCCTTATCTCGTCCACCCTGCTCCTCAGGCTCCGCCAGGACTCCTCGGCGATGCGCCTCCGCCGCGGCGCGCTCCCCGTGATGTCTGCCCTGGCGAGCTTGAGGAGCATGTCCACGTCAGCGAGCACTCTATCGCCACGGGCGAGGTACGTGTCCCTGATAAAGCGCCTGACCGCGGCGTCGCCCCACGGGTCCTTGCTCGCGGCGTACCCGTAAGGACGCATGTGGTTCGCGACGAGGTGGGCAACGGCGTCCACGTCGTCCCTCGGGTAGGCGAGGCGGTGCATCGCCCTGCGCGCTATGGAGGCCCCGACGTTCTCGTGGCCGTAGAAGTGGATCTTCTTCGGGATAGTACGCCCCCCGCAGACCTCGCACTCTCCTTCCTCGGCTCTCTTGAGTAAGCTCTTCGCCCCGCAGTAGGTGCAGCGGTGTTCGTAGGCGAGGGTTCTTGGCTTCCCTATGTCGTGGAAGAAAGCCGCCTTGCGCAGGATAGGGTCGGCCTCGACGCTCGAGACCACGATAAGGGTGTGCTCGAAGACGTCCTTGTGGTGGAACTCGGCCTCCTGCTCGACGTCGACCGTCTCCATGAACTCGGGCACCACGTAGGGTATGAGCTTGAGGCGCACCAGTGCCCTCAGACCCGAAGCCACGTTCTCGGAGAGCAGGATCTTCTCGAACTCCTCCCTCTTGCGCTCGGCAGAGATGCTCTCTAGCCAGCCGGCGTTGTTTCGGATCGCCTCTTCGAGGTCAGGTGTCATAGCGAAGGGCCGCTCGGACCTGCTCAGCCTCGTCTCGAAACGGACGGCGCGCAGCATCCGCAGGGGGTCGTCGCGCATCCTATCGAGGGGATCGCCTACGGCCCGGATCACACCTGATTCCAGATCCTTGCGGCCCGCGAAAGGATCGACGATCCCACCAGTGAGCGCATCGGCGGCCACGGCATTGATCGTGAAGTCCCTCCGCGCCAGATCCTCCTCGAGGTTCTCGCCGAATCGTACCTCGGGATGCCTGCTGCCCCTCGTGTACTGGTCGGTCCTGAAAGTCGTGATCTGGACCTCGTACTCTCCCATCCTGGCCGCTATGGTCCCGAAGCGCTCCCCCACCGTCCACAGATTCTCGGCGTGGGGCCGCAAGAGCGACTTTATCTGCGCCGGATGCGCGTCCGTCGCAGCGTCCGCGTCCTGCAGCTCGATCTTCTGCGAGCGCGCTTCGTCCGCGGTATCCGGCCCCCGGAGCAACGCCCTCCGCACGACACCACCCACCAGATAGAGCTCGTGCCCACCCTCCCTGAATGCTTCTCCGAGACGCGAGAGAGCCTCTGGCACCTCGACTTTGTTTACGTCGGCCATCATG
This sequence comes from uncultured Rubrobacteraceae bacterium, assembly GCA_902806095.1. Classification (GTDB taxonomy): domain Bacteria; phylum Actinomycetota; class Rubrobacteria; order Rubrobacterales; family Rubrobacteraceae; genus Rubrobacter_D. The sequence continues at coordinate 11,952 of CADCVF010000059.1, read as the reverse complement.
ATGATGAGATTCTAGTACGCCACGGACTTCGGGTCACAGAAGCTCAGCCAGCGTCGGCCGGTAAAAGGCGAAACGGACGCCCACCCGGTCCCCTCAAGACCCTGAAGTGGCGCTCGTCGAGCGTAAGCACGTCGAGCGTGTCGTGGCGGTTCGCCAACACCACGTTGGATGCGTCGGCGAGACTGATACGCAAGTCAGCATACTGCACCATTATCCGCCTCGCCTCGGACACGTCCCGGTTCGAGAACTGCGCCAGACGGTACGTTTCCCGTGCCACTTCCTGGAGTAGGGCGAGTTCGGCGTCGCCACCCACCCGCGTAGCCAGCAGATAGTCGAGTTCTGCCAGCACGAAGGGAGAGAGAATGAGAGGTGACGACATCCCATTCAACGCCTCTCTTGCAACTTCATGAAAACGTTGTCCGGAGTCGATGGCGGCGAGCAATCCGCTCGTGTCGAGGACGACTACCACTCTCCGAAGCCGCGAAGCTCCTCGTCAACCCTCTCAGCCAACGTTGGATCATCGCTCGAAAACAAGGGCAATCGCGGACGCGGCGGCTCGGAATCCTTGACCAACTCCCCAACCGCCTCGCGTATGAGCTCAGCCTCGCTGCGACCCCTCTGCGCCGCAATGCGCCCGAGCGCGGATTTGAGGTCCTCGGGCAGGTATACGGTGGTCTTCTTCATGCCATACGTTATACCATACGTCGTTCAGGCGGGGATAGCGGCTTCGCGGGAGGGGAAGATATCGAAGTAGTCCTGGAAGCCGGTGACGGAGAAGATGCGTTCGACAGCTTTCGAGGGGGCGGCGAGGCGGAGGGAGATCCCCTGCTGGCCAAGAGTATCTTTGGAGCGCATGAGGGCCGAGAGGGCTGTAGAGTCCATGAACGCGACATCGCCGAGGTCAACGACGACGGCGCTTACGCCCTCGTTCTCGACGGCCCGCTCTACGGCGTACTGGAACCTCGGGGCGGTATGGAGGTCCATTTCGCCCCGCACCGAGACGATGGAGTATCCCTTGGCATGCTCGGCTATGCTGACCTCGAAGTCCGTGCCTGCTCACTCCTCTCTGGGGTCGACGCAGAGTGGCCCATGGATATTAGCGCAGTTCGTGTGCCCGGTAAACCGCCTGTGTTGTACGGCGAAGCGAAGTTATCTGCTAATATTGCGGCTTATGGAAGGGAGAAATACAGAGCGGGTTGCCGTCTTCGTCGACGGGGCGAACCTCTACCACTCGATCAAGAACTACTACAAAGGCATCCTCGACTACGCCAGGCTCCTCTCGGCGGCGGTCGGGGACAGGAAGCTCCTCAGGGCTACTTTCTACATCGTCGAGAAGCAGGAGGCCGAAGAGGGCCAGGGGACCTCGGCCCGCTCCTTCGTCTACAACCTCAACAAGTTCGGCTACAAGGTGCGCTCCAAGCCGCTCGTGGTGCACGAGACCCTGACCCCGGAAGGCGAGAGGACGGTCTCGCACAAGGGCGATTGGGACATAGGCGTCGTCGTTGACATGATGCGTCTCGCAGGACATGCCGACACCTACGTCCTCGTCTCCGGCGACGGAGACTACGTCGAGGCCGTCGAGTACCTCCAGAGCGAAAAAGGCATCCGCGTCGAGGTCATAAGCGCGGCCCAATGCACCTCCCAGGCCCTCCTCGACGTCTGCGATGCGCATACGGACCTGGCAGACATCCCGGATCTGTTCAAGAAGGCTTCAGGCATCAGGCTTCAGCCGTCAGCTCAATAGCAATTCAGCACGCTCCGGCTGACGCCTCCGCTTGTCAGCATGTCAGCACGCTCAGGCCTTGCGGCCTTCGCTTGTCAGCCAGTCAGCCAGGATTTACAGGAGAATGCTGAAATGCTGACAAGTCGCCTGGAACAGGCGACGTGCTGAAATGCTGACGTGCTTAATCCTACGGCTCTCCTATTACCCTTACTTCCGGCTCCAGTTCGATGCCGAGTCTCTCGTTGACCTTCTGGCGGACGTGTTCGATCAGCTCGAGGGCCTCTTGGGCCGTACCGCCCCCGAGGTTTACGAAGTAGTTGGCATGCACCGGGGAGACTTCGATGCGGCCGACCCTGGTGCCTTTCAGGCCGGCTGCCTCTATCACGCGGCCTGGGAAGTCTCCCTTGGGACGCTTGAAAGTGGAACCGCAGCTCGGCTTGTTAGGGGAGCCGTTCATGCGTCGCACTCTGAACTCCTTTATGCGAGCTTTCAGTTGTGTCGGATCGCCTGGGGTGAGCGTGTAGCCGGCTCGCAGGACGACCCAACCGGGGTTATCGTGCAGGGCACTGTGACGGTAAGATAGGTCAAGATCTCCGTTCTCCATCCTGACAACCCGGTGTTCCCTGAACACGTCGGCCCAGACGAGGACCTCGGTCGTCTCGCTGCCGTAAGCCCCGGCGTTCATGTAGAGGGCGCCTCCGACTGTGCCTGGGATGCCTGTTGCGAACTCCAGGCCGGCGAGGCCGCCCCCTGCCGTGGTGTTGGCAAGCACGGGGTAGAGCACACCGGCGTCGGCGGTTACGTGCGTCTCTTCGATCTCGACGTTCTTCAGGGACTTGGCGAGCCGGATCGTCAGTCCCCTGATGCCGCCGTCTCTCACGAGCACGTTGGTGCCCCCGCCGAGGATGGTGACCGGGACGCCATGTTCGCCGGCCTTCTCGGTGGCCTCGATCAGCTCACCTGTGCTCCTTGGCTCGAGCAGGGCGTCAGCGGGGCCCCCGATCTTCCAGGCCGTGTAGCGCTTCAAGGGTTCGTCGAACTTGGCCGAAGGGAATAGCCGGTGTAGAGTGCTAGCATGCACGAGAGGGAATATAGAGTACCGATGAATGCTTTGCAGAACGGGGGAGGGAGAGAACTATGAAAGCGATGGCTCTAGCGGCGGGCAAAGGGACCAGGCTCTTCCCGCTTACCGGTGAGATCCCCAAACCCATGGCCCCGGTGGTGAACACCCCGATCATCGAGCACATCTTCGACCTCATGGCTGGCCATGGCATCGAGGAGGTCTACGTCAACGTCCACTACCTGGCGGACGCTCTTCTCGAAACCTACGGCGAAGAGTCCATGGTGAACGGCATGACAGTACACTTCGAGAGGGAGGCCGAGCTGCTAGGCACAGCTGGGGGCGTGAAGCGTCTGGCAGACAGGTTTGACGACACTTTCGTCGTCGTCTCCGGCGACGCGCTGACGGACGTGAACATAAGAGAGCTGGTGGATTTTCACAGGGAAAAAGGCGCCCTGGCCACGATAGCGCTGCGGTGGGTCTATGACACCTCCGAGTTCGGGGTGGTCGAGGTGGACGAGGAAGGAAAGATCCAGGGTTTCCAGGAGAAGCCAAGCCCTGAGGAGGCCATTAGCACCCTTGCGAACACAGGCATCTACGTCTTCGAGCCGCGGGTCCTCGACTACATCCCAGAAGGCACCTTCTTCGACTTCGCCGAGGACGTATTCCCGCAGTTACTCGAGAGCGGCGAGCAGTTCGTGGGGTATCAGGAGGACTTTTATTGGTCGGACATAGGGACCCTCGCGGCGTACCGCCAAGCCCAGTACGACGTGCTCTCCGGCAAGGTCGGGGTCAAGATCCCAGGCGAGGAGAGGAGCGAGGGACTGTGGGTCGGGGAGGACGCCCAGATACACTCTGCCGCAGAGATAGAGGGCCACGTTCTGATAGGAAAAGACGCGGTCGTCGGGCGGGGCGTGAAGCTCCTCGGGGACGTGATAGTCGGTAGCGACTGCTGGATCAGGCCGAACGCCACTATCAAACGCAGCATCCTGCTCCCCGGTGCGAGCGTAGGCGGCGGCGCTTACCTCGAGGACTGCATAGTCGGCCACCACTACGACGTACGCCGCCAGGAGACCATAAGGGGCGGCGCCCTCATCCGCCGACCGTAAAGGCGTTCCGAGGCAACGCGATACGTGATCACACCGTAGGGCCGGTACACGACAATTCGATACGTTGTAGGGGCGGTTCGCGAACCGCCCAAGAACCGCCGTTACCCCGCCGGCCTCACCAGACGGTAGCCGAAACCGCGCACGGTCTCTATCAGCTTGGGGTCTGTGGGGTCGTCGCCGAGCTTGTTGCGGAGGCGTTGTACGTAGACGTTTACGGTGCGCTCGTCTATGTATTCCTCCTCGCCCCACACCTGCCTGAGGAGCGCCGTGCGTGGGAAGACCCTTCCCGGGCTCTTGGCCAGCGTGTGGAGAAGCTTGAACTCGCGGGGGGAGAGGAGGACTTCTTTACCGTTTTTGAGGACCTGGACCTGATCCGGGTCGATCTCCAGCTTCCCGACGAAGATCCTGCCAGAGTCCCCATCCCCGGCGCGTTCTCTCTTGCGGAAGATCTGCTTTACACGCGCCACCAACTCCCTTGGATTGACCGGCGAGCGCATGTAGTAATCGGCCCCGAGCTCTATCCCGACTATACGGTCCATGGTGTCCTCGTCCCTGAGGAGCGCAACGGTAGAGACGCCCGGCTTCTGGACAGCGGAGATAACCTGAAACCCCCGCTCATCGGGCAGCCGATTATCGACGACCGCGATCTCGAATTCCTCCCTACCGGCCATCTGCCGGGCCTGAGAGCCCGAGCCGGCGGGGATCACACGCCACCCCTCCCCGGAGAGCGCCCGCCTCAGATGTAACCTCTCCTCGTCATCCCCTATGACAAGCAGTACAGATGCGCTCAAAACGCCACGCCTACCTTCGCTGTGCAAACGCCAACCGTCACCACGAGAGTATATCCACAAAAATGCCTCTTAGGAGCACCTGCCTTGAGAGTTGCCCCACCCGGCGGTATCATGTGTATCTTCGTGCGCTCGTAGCTCAGCCGGATAGAGCGTCTGACTACGAATCAGAAGGCCGCAGGTTCGAGTCCTGCCGAGCGCGCTACATAAACCTACGTTTTGCAGGAGTTTCTCCTGCAGCTCCTCCTTCAGTTCCGCCAACCATTCGGGGTTTGACGGGAGTAGCGTCCTCCGCCGGCCCGTTTGAGACTTCGAAAAGCGGCTCTCCGAGGGCCTCTGCGGCATGCTCTTGCAGATCGGCCGGGACGCCCGTGTAGTATTTCATCGTGGTGGAGAAGGAGCTGTGGCCCATGCTCATCTGCGCCACTGAGATGCGGTCGCTCGTGCGCCTGGAGCCGTAGGTACGCCTGACCACATAGAGCACCACTTTGATCTCAGCCCCGGTCATGGACGCCATCCAGCGGTCGAGCACGAAGTTGGGAGCCTGCGTGGTGTTCGGCAGCAGCAGCCGGCCCGAACAGCCGGCGATCTCTTCGGGGCTACCCGTCACTCGTGTCCCGTGCCCGGCGGGCCATGTACGCGTCGAGTGAGGCCCGCGATACGCTAAGCCCCCGTGAGCCGATGGTCGCGCTCTGGACGTCTCCAGTACTCCGGAGGAGCTAGAGCAGGCCGCGCGATAACCCGTACATCTGCTCCACCTCGTGCGGCGTCATCCAGACCTTGTTCGCCGTCTGCATGTGCTCACCTCGATCGGCTCAGCGGTCCCGACCTGGGTCATGGACGCTAAGGAGGCGACGGACTCCTTGAGGATAAGCGAGTCGGAGTTCAAGAGGATGGCGCCGAGGCTGCCACGCCGTCACGGAGCGGCGCTACATCTACCTGCGGAGCGAGCTCCTGGCATGGCTCCTGGGACGATAATGACGCCGCGCGAACCTGCACCCGGGCCCCGACACGTTTAGAGCATAGTGGACTCAGAATGCAGCCTACCGAGAGCGAGCCGAGGCCGGGTTGGAGGAGTTGGGAACGGTCTTCGCCATCGTCATGGGGTGGTGCGGACAAGAGGCCACGGAGGAGTTCCGTGAGTTGATCGTGCTGCGTCAGGAGGTCAACCCTTGCAAGGTGTCGTCAGGGACTTGGCGAGGTGGGTTAAGGACACCGGTCACCCCTTGAGAGCAGCCCTGCTGCTGAAGGAGCTGGGCAGGTCGGACGAGGACGGGTGATCCCGACGAAACGCGCCCCGGCGCAGCGCATCGAGATCGGGGACGGTTGCACGTATGGTCCCGCGCCCTCACGCCTCACAGCCCTGCCACCTACCGTTCGACACTGAAGTGGCGGGCGAGAGCGTCAGTGACGAGGCAGACGGCCGTCGTCGAGGTGACGTTTGCGGGGTCCAGGGTGTCGCCTCTACGAGGTCCACGCCGACGAGCCTTCGCGCGGCGACGCCACGCACGAGCATGAGCATCTCGGTGCCCGGTGCTTAGGTGCCGTGAGCGCTCCTATCTACCGCACCTTTCACGAGTACAGTGTTCTAGCTTGTCCGACAACCGTGTCGACTACGGTTTTCAGATCCTCGTATCCGACTTCCGCTGTGACCGCCCGAATGTGGCTCACGGCGACGCTGTCCTCGCCCCGAAATGCTCCGGCAGTCCTGACGGCAGAAGCCGACTCCTCGGAGCCGTCGGTCGCCAGCAATATCCTCGTTGGATACAAAGCTAAAAGAGCTCCTACGCCGTCACCCAAGCGCACACTTAGAACATGCGCTCCCAACCCTCGACATCGAGTTCCTCGACGGTGCTTGGACCGTTGATGTCGACGGCGTTGACCAGCAAGTCTATGCGCCCCATAGACTCGACGGTACGCAGCAAATGGAATGGACGAGAGCCTATACAGTGCAATAAGAGATTATAGATAGACATTTGAAGGCGGACAGCAGGCTACAGGCCCTCAAGCTCGCTGGTTCGGAGGTGGGCGTCAGGACGTTCGTGGAGGCCCGGCAGGAGCTCGGTTCCGAGACCGGGGCCGTTCGGAGGCGAGACGTGCCCGTCAGCGACCGTCGGCAGTGCTGTGAGGAGTTCCTTGTACCAGCCAGTGTAGTAGGCCCGGACCGACTCCTGCACCAAAGCGTTGGGCAGGTTGATGGAGAGATGGGTCGAGGCGGTAAACACCACAGGCCCGGTGCAGTCGTGGGGCGCGACGGGCAGGTGACGAGCCTCTGCCATGGTAGCGATCTTCTTGGCCTCACCGAGGCCGCCGCACCAGCTAACGTCTAGCATTACGATCCTGGCCGCTCCCTTCTCCATCAACTCCCGAAAGGCCGAACGGCCCGAGAGCGTCTCGCTGGCCGTGACCGGCACGGGGGTGGAACGGGCGAACTCCGCGAGGGCGTCGAGATCGTCGGCCTTGAGCGGGTCTTCGAACCAGTAGGGCTCGAACTCTTCGAGGGCTCGGGCTATCCTTTGGGCCGTGGGCAGGTCCCACAGGGAATGGAATTCGACCATCACATCCATCCGCTCGCCCACCGCTTCCCTTATCCTTCGGAACGGCTCCAAAGCTACTTGCAGGCCCTCATTCGTGATGTGGTTACCGCCCGACTCCTCGGCGTAGGGGTCGAAAGGCCAGATCTTCATGCCGGTTATGCCCTGCGACAGTAGGTCCTCGGCGAGCTCCCCAGGGCGGTGCAAAAAGGCGTCGAGGTCCTCGTAGGGGCCTTCCGTCTCGGTCTCGGGCAGCCCCCAGTTACCCACCTCCTGGCGTGGCTCTTTGCGCACGTAGCGGTATCCGGCGCAGGTGTTGTAGGTGCGGATCTTCTCCCGACTCTTACCGCCCATCAGCTGGTAGACGGGCTGGTTGACGACCTTGCCGAACAGGTCCCAGAGTGCGATGTCAATGGCCGAGTTGCCCCTTGTTTCGGCACCACTGCTCGCGTAGCCGAGGTAGCCGTAGAGCTGACTGGCGTGTTGGTCGATGCGCAGGGGATCCTTTCCGAGCAAGTAGGGGGCCGCGGTCTCGTGGACGTAGGCCTCTACAGCCCGCGCGCCGAAGAAGGTTTCGCCCAGGCCCACCGGCCCCTCGTCGGTGTGGACCAAGACGAAGAGTATGTTCGGATACTCGCCGAGGCGCAGCGTGTCTACCTGGACGACCTGCACCGCTCAGGTCCTTGGTCTGACACCCGTCTCAACCTACTTCCCGTCGGCCTTACAACCTCAACATATACTAGCGCGGTGGGAAAGAGCCCGCCCGCGACAGCGGCGAGATGTGCGAGGATAGGCATTCGTGCGGTGGGGTAATCATACCCGGGCGGGCTCACAATCTAGCGAGGTGTAAAGAACATGAAGATAGTCGACATAGTTCCCCACGTACTGTCTACTCCGCTCGAGGAACCCTTTTCCTTCTCGCAAGGTTGGGTCGATAGACGGAGCACGATGATAGTGGAGGTCTTGACCGACGAGGGCGTTACGGGCTGGGGGGAATCGTTGTGCCACGGGCTGCAGCCGCCGGAGGTCGCCGCAGCCTTCGTCGAATTCTGCTTCAAGCCTATGCTCGTCGGCCGGGACCCCTTCGACGTCGAGGTGCTCTGGGAAGAGATGTACAACCGGGCCCGTCCCTTCGGAGGGGGCGCCGCCGTCAACGCCATGAGCGGTGTCGATATCGCCCTTTGGGACGTCATCGGCCGCTACCTGGACCGTCCGATACACAAGCTGCTGGGCGGGGCATTCCGCTCCGAAGTGACGCCCTACGCGACCGGCTTTTACCGCCGCGAAGGTCAAGACTACGTAGAGGCAGGAGTCGAGGAGGCCAGCAGGCACCTCTCCGAAGGGTTCAAGGCGATGAAGCTGAAGATCGGCTTCGGGGTCGAGGCCGATCTGGAGTATGTCCACGCCGTGCGTGAAACCGTGGGTCCCAGGGTGCGCCTCATGATGGACGCCAACTGTGCCTACGACCTCCCCGCGGCACGCCGCCTCCTCCTCGAATCTCAAGACGCCGAGGTCCACTTCTTCGAGGAGCCTCTGGCGCCGGAGGATCTGGAAGGGTACAAGGCTTTGAGGAACCTGAGCGCCACCTACGTCGCCGCCGGGGAGAACCTGTTCGGCAAGATCGGCTACCGCCGCTGGATCTCCGAGGGCGCACTGGACATTCTGCAACCGGATCTTTGCTCCTCCGGGGGCTTTACCGAGTGCAAGAAGATCGCGGCCTTGGCCCAGGCGTGGAACACGGCGGTGGTCCCGCACGTCTGGGGCTCGGGGATCGGGCTGGCAGCCTCCTTGCAGCTCATCACCACGCTCCCGCCAACGCCGCTGTCCTTGAACCCAGAAGAACCGATGCTCGAGTACGACAGGTCGCTGCACCCCTTCCGGGAGGACCTCATCGGCGGCGCGATATCGACCGTGAACGGTAAGGTGCCGGTGCCGCAAGGACCAGGCATCGGCGTCGAGGTCCATCGCGAGGTGCTCGAGCGGTACGGCAAACCGTTCCGCTAGCCCCTCATGCCTACAAGTGCTCGGGCTATGGTGCCGTCCGCGCTCGCGGTCGGGCAGGGGCACAGATCCGGCGGACACTCCCCTATCTCGCGCCGTTCAGCGGCCCTCCAACTCGGCAAGCTTCGCGACCCGCCGACGGAACTCCTCGTCCGGGCTGTGCTCGGCCTCCAGGAAAGCGCGCAGGAGGTCGAACGCCAGCTTGTCGCCGACGATCTGCGCCCCGATGCACAGCACGTTGACGTCGTCGTGCTCGACGCTCTGGTGTGCCGAGTAGACGTCGTGGCACAGCGCCGCGCGGATCCCACGAAACTTGTTGGCGGCTATGGAAGCCCCCACCCCCGTACCGCAGACCATGATCCCCCGCTCCGCGTCGCCCTCACGCACCGCCTCGCACACCAGCTCGGCGATGTCGGGGAAGTCGACGGGATCGGGGCTGTCCGTGCCGACGTCGGCTACCTCGTGTCCCCAGGAGCGCAAGGTGTCGACGACCGGCCCCTTCAGCGGGAACCCTGCATGATCTCCTCCAACCACAAGCCGCATCGCTCTCCCTTCCCGGTCTTTGACCCTCACATTAACAACCTGCTACCGATGGGCGCCGGCTTCGATGGTTTGAGGGATGCGCTCCGCGTTGAACCGCCGCTGATGCCAGTACGGGTAGATCGGCGGCGTATCGCTGATCTCGTCCAGCCGCCACACCTCCTCTTCGGTCATCTCCCAACTCGCCGCCTCGAGGTTGTCCCTGAGCTGTTCCTCCGTGCGCGCGCCGACGATAACCGACGTCACCCCGGGCCTGCGCAAGACCCAGTTCAGCGCCGCCTGGGCGATAGTGGCTTCGTGTTCCTGGGCGATCTCGTCCAGAACCTCGATTATGTCGTAGCCCCTCTCCTCATCGATGGTCCCGGGGTCTCCACGCTGCGAACGCCTCGTGCCCTCGGGTTCCGGCCGCCCGCGCCTGAACTTGCCGGAGAGGAAGCCGGCCGCCAGCGGACTCCAGACCAGGATGCCGAGCCCCTGGTCGAGGGAGAGCGGGACGAGCTCGTACTCCAGTTCTCTTGCCACGAGGGAGTAGTAGACTTGCTGGCTGACGAAGCGCTCAAGCCCCTTGCGCTCCGAGAGGCCCAAGGCCTTCATCAGGTGCCACGCCGAGTAGTTCGAGCAGCCGATGTAGCGTACCTTGCCACTCCTCACGAGGTCATCCAGGGCCCCGAGGGTCTCTTCGAGCGGGGTCATGGCATCGAAGCCGTGGACCTGGTAGAGGTCGATGTAGTCGGTGTCGAGGCGCCTGAGGCTGTCCTCGCAGGCGCGGATGATGTGGTGGCGAGACTGCCCAACGTCGTTCGGACCGTCTCCCATCCTTCCGTGCGCCTTGGTCGCGAGGATGACCTCGTCACGCCGACGGCCGAGCGCCTGACCGAGTATCTCTTCGGAGGCGCCGTGCGAGTAGACGTCGGCGGTGTCGAAGAGGTTTACGCCCGCCTCCAGGCAGAGGTCGACGTGCCGCCGCGCCTCTTCCACCTGAACCGAACCCATCTGCCGGAACTGCCCCTCGCCTCCGAAGGTCATGGTACCGAAGGTTAGGGCCGAGACCCTGAGCCCACTGTGGCCGAGGAAACGCATCTCCATAAAGTACCTACCCTCCTGTCTTTGACTCGCGTAGTTCGGCTTTGCTAGGCTACGCGACCCCCTTGATTACTGTCTAGTGGTCACGCGGCCCCGCTAGCGGCGGTTGATCAGCGCCCGGCTCACCCGTTACGGTGCCCGTTATCTACGGTCCCGGACTTTACGCTGTCTGCGTTCATTGTGCTTCGTCCGGGCCCAGCGCCCGGCGCAGGATCTCGACGGAGCGGCGACAACGCCGAAACCTGTACGTGGAGAACAGCGAGAGCGCAGCGGCTACCAGGGCGAGAGGCGGGGTCAGCAGGACGACGCCGACGGTGGCTAACCACCCGGCGACGGAGATCACGAGCCAGCCCCACGCCCTCGACTCGTAGGCCTTTAGTGCCCGGCTCATCTCTGCGGGCGTTGGCTCGGAGGGCGCGGAGGCCGGTCCCGGTTGCTCAGCCTCCTGCAGTCTCACACCGCCCAGGCTCGGCGGCAAGACGAAGCGGACCGAGAGGTACACGTAGGCCAGCGCCGCCAGGCCGAAGACGACCGCCCAGGTAGTGGAGCCGTCGTCCAGCCGGAAGCCGGCCAGGGCAACGAAGCACAGCCCGAGTAGCACGTACCTCCACTGGATGCTACCCGCTTGCGTCGGGCCCTCTACCAAGGTGCGATTCCCAAGTAGTCGATCAGGCCAACTAGCCCGGCGACGGTCAGGAAGATCGCGGCCGCGATCAGCAGCACGCGCGCCACGGTACCGATGCGATACTGCGGCGGGAGAGTCACCCTCTCCGCGTAGAGTAGACCGGCAGCGTAGATGCCGCCGGCCAAGACGCCGCCGACGATGGTCGATGGCGTCACCAAGGCGACGAGGTCCAATCCCGTGAGGACGAGGAGGATCCCGGCGACCGCCACGTACAGGTACACGAATGGACGAGTTCTCTGCGCGCCGGCGCGGCGCACGCGCTCGGAGACGGCCCCGATACTCTCGTACGTGGTGCGGTTGTAGACCTCCCAGATGGCGTAGATCGTGCCGAAGAAGACCAGGAAGATGGCCACGATGTAGAAGTATCGGAAGATCGGTGCTATGGACGCGATGAACTGCTGCTGGACGGTCAGGATATCGTCCTCAGCT
>CADCVF010000058.1 GCA_902806095.1 uncultured Rubrobacteraceae bacterium | reverse complement strand
AGACGCCAAAAACGAGATCCGCGGCTTCCGTGGCCCGGACTACATAGCCGGTAAACCACACGCCGACGATCTCTACGGCAACCGGGGCCGAGACGAGGTGCGCGCCGGCAACGGCAGGGACCTCGTCTTCGGCGGCCGGGGAGAAGACGATCTCTACGGCGGCGGCGGCAACGACACGATGAACGCCCGGGACGCTTACAAGGACAACGTCAACTGCGGCCTTGGTACCGACACGGCCTACGTACACAGGCACGACCGCGTCAACGCGGACTGCGAAAACGTCTTCGTCGGCGGCGGCCCAGTGCCCCCCCCGGTCGTGGAGAAAGTCTACGGGAAAGGGGAGCTGGGGAGCGACTACGGCAATCCGCGGTTACGGGTAAACGCCGAGGTGGCGGGCAATAACCCCGACGACGCGCAGGGTACGTTCTCCATCACCTATCCCGGCGATCCGGACGTTGCGGGCGACAACAGCTATGTCCGGGGGACCATCCTTTGCTTGTCCGTTAGCGGCAAGGAGGCTCTGATGGTCGGTCGGATCGGGTCGGCGAGCGGGCCGAGGGCTGAAGACGGCCAATTCGAGAAGGGCGAATACGTGCGGATAGGCGTCCTGGACAACGCCACCGAAGACAAGGCCAACTTCTCTGCGGGCGAGGAGACGTTCACATCATGCAACGGCGAGACCCCAGACTTGGAGGTCTTGGAGGGCAACTTTGTAGTTGAGGAGGATGTCTAGAGGAGCCACCAGGCAGGGAGGAGTAAGGCACATCTGAGGCCACTCCTCGCGATGTTGGAAGCGGCCGAGCGGTAAGCCGAGCGGCAGGGTCGTTACCCTAGACGACGGGCGCGGGGGCTCCAAGGCGAGTCCCCCGCCCGTCTCGCGTTGCTGTTGGTGTCTCCGTCGCCGGAGCGGCCCCTCTTCTGCTTGGACTCCGCGGGAAGCTGACGGTGGCGGGAGGCTCGTGTACGCCCCTTGGGAGCGCGACGCCCAGAGAACTATCGGGGGCTTCCTGGCGCTCTCGCGGGACCTAGAGCTTATGGTGCGGTCGTCGCCTGAATCCACGATCGGGGAGGGGAGATGTACAACACGCCTAACCACGCTGGGCCTCCCGAAGACCGGCAGTTTGTTTCTTTAAGGGACGTTGCAAGAAGCCTCCGGAGGCGGCTGTGGATAATCATTTTGGTACCGCTCGTTATAGTGGGCACGACCATAGCGGTTAGCTTGTTATCGACAACCGTGTATGAGGCTTCCGCCACGGTGATGGTGGGCCAAGAGCAGGGGCAGAGCAAAGACCCGGCAAGGGTCGAGGAACTTCAAGCACTTACCCTATCGGCTGTGGATATCATCACCACCCGCCCTGTGGCCGAAGAAGCCACCTCGGGGTTGGGGCTACCGATGGACCCTGGCGCCGTGCTGGAGAACCTCACCGCCGAGCCGACCGAAAGCGGCCAGCTAATCGAACTGACCTACACGGATACCGATCTGGAGAGGACCCAACGGGTCGTCAACGCCGTGGGCGAGGTGGCCTCAAGGCGGATCTCTGCGCTACCGATGAGCGCCCACGACATAGAGGCCACTGTGGTTGAGGCCGCAAGCGTTCCCCGCGCGCCGGAGGAGCCCGACCCCTTTAGGAACGGCATCCTGGCGGCCATGATGGGCAGCATGCTCGGTTTTGGCGTGGCGTTCCTGATGGAGGTCGCTGAGCCAAGCGGCAAGCCGCGAGGCAAAACCGGGTGAATCCCACTCATGTACATCTCGGCCGAACTTCGTGGAAAGTAGTTCCCAAGAAGTTAGCCACGAATAATCGTCTAGTTGCACAACTCGGCGAGGTTGAGGAGTTCCGCACTTTGGGGAAGGAGGTTGTGCTTGGGAAATGTATCATAATGTCGCTTATAGGAACGATCTCCATCAGTAAGGAAAGGACTAGGGATGAAGAAGCGTATAGCGCTCGTGGTTGGCACGGTGGGGTTGCTGGTATTCTTGGCCGCTGGGGTAGCCTTTGCGATGGCCATCACCGGCACCAAAAGCCCAAATAACCTCACCGGCACCAACAACGCGGACAACATAGCCGCTAGCGCCAACCGCGACGTCGTAAATGGCGAGGGTGGCCCCGATAGGATCTTTGGGGACGGCGGCAATGATACGCTCAACGGTGGTGCCGGCAGCGACCACGTGGAAGGCGGCGACGGCAACAACGTGGCGCGCGGCTATGACGGCAATGGCGACTGGGTCAGCGTCGTGGATAACGACACCAACGACTTCGTCAGTGGTGGCGACGGCACTGGGGACGTGTGTGTAGTCGACCTCATCAATGGCGAGACCGACAGCTTCAGCGATACCTGCGAAAAGGTCTACCAGACTACAGCGATACCGGAGCAGTAACCGAAGGATTTTAGGCGCAAAGAGAACAGTAGAGGAGGGGCATGGCAAGACGGATGCTCAGTTTACCAGCGCTGAGCCGCACGCCCGCGTCGGAGCCCCGTGGGTCGGCACGGTCTTCTTCGCCCCAAGCGTGGCCATGCATGGGGAGCCGGGGCCTCGGCGGGATGCGCAGGGTGCTGATGGGAAGCGTCTCGGACTCCGTCGTTCGCCACGCCCACTGCCCCGTCTTGGTGGTGCGCAATTAGGAGGGCGGCCCCAGCCACCAGGGCGTGCGCGAGGAAACGGCCTCGACCTCCTCGCCTTTTCGGACAGTTTCTCCACGACGTTGGTGAACAGGGCCCAGCGGGTGCAAGTGGATGACAAACCCGCCGGGCACACTACTGGGCTCGGTGTTAGTCCTTCTTCGGCGGGCTCTTCCGAAACGGGGAGAGGGAGAAGCTCACGTGGGTCCACATCCCCGTCTTCCTCTTGGCGAGGAGCACCATTATCACGTTCTGTAGGCTTGTGGTCAGGGCGGCTGCGCCAGCCACTCCTACGGGTCCGTAGCGCATGGTGGCGAATATGGCCAAGACGAAGAAGAGTGGGATGGTGAGCAGGCTGACCCGCAACATCGACGCCTGGTGGCCCGTGAACTGGAGCACGAGACCGCAAGAGCCTGACCAGACGGCCACAAGCTTCGCGGCGCTGAGAATCAAGAGTACCAACCAGGCCGTGTTGCTGGAGTAGATGTCCTGATTGTAGAGCAAGCCAAGTATCGGCTTGCCCAGCACCATGAACCCCACCAGGACCACCAGCGCCGGCACGCCGGCCAGGGTGCTAAAGGCGCGTATCGTGCGCTCCAGTCTGGCCATTCTGCCCTGAGCATACATCTCAGCGACGATGGGCGGCATCACGAGGTTGACCACCAACAGCGGCATCACCACGAAGGTGACCAGCTTGGAGGCGTTGACGTAGACGGCGACCGCCGCATCCGAATCCAGGGCACCCAGTATCCAGATGTCCCCCGCCTGCAAGACGAACGCAGTCATGGCGATGCCCAGGAACGGGACGGCGTCGTCCAGAACGTCTCTTGTGCTTACCGGCTCCTCCTCCGTCGCTTTGGAGCCGAGCGAGGCTACCCTGCCATAGAGCAGCCAGCACGACAGCAGCACGCTCACCGCACCCGCTCCTATGGAGACGAGCATGACCGTCCTGAGGTCCACACCTGCGCCAGTCACCACCAGCAGGGTCAGGATGCCGAGCAGTATGAGTTTCATGATCAGGCCGCCACTCTTGCCGCCCGTCGCCAGGCCACCGAGCAGGGTGGCCCAGCGCATGTCGTGGAAGCCCCGGAACGTCTCGGCCGTAATCTCTTGCACGATGGCTATCGCTATCCACACAGCTATCAGCCCGGTAAGACCCAGTAGAAGCGGAGAATCGAATAGCCGCTCCTCGATGAGGTCGCCTATAACCAGGTAGTAGGCGAGGCTGGTGAGCAGGGTTCCGACGACCCCGAGCCCAAGCACGGTGTAGATTACCCGCCGCGCGCGCCCGGAGCGATTCAGCCCCATGTTCTCGGCGACCAACCGTACTACGGTTTTGGGGAGTCCCAAAGCACCGACGAGTGCGCCGAAGGAGACTATTGTGAGTACCAGGTTGTACGCGCCGACTTCCTTCGGGGAGATTACGAAAGTAAGCAGGCTGGCGGTGAGGATACCGGCCATGGCCCCACCGAATCTCCCAGTAACGGCCCAGATGCTGCCTGAGAGCAAGCGGCGCTTGAGTGACGAACCACTCAAGAGACCGCCCAAAACCGGCGATTCCGAGCGTGGCCGCTCGTCGGTCACCTTTTATCCGAGCTTCTGCGGGTAGTACCGGTCGACACTAAAGATGTCACCTTCTTGTAGGAACCTCTGAGGCCCTTGGGGGCAGGCCTTTCCTACCACGAGGAAGGGTATGATGCCACCCCAGCGCAAGTCCAACGCCAATTTCCGAGTATTCATATACCACGATGTCGGGGGGACAAGCTTACCAGGTCGGGCTTGCGTGGACTTTCTCGCGGACTGTTTACTGGAGTAACAGGTGTTCCTTCCACGAGTCGATGACGAGACTCTCCTCCTCGCATCAGGACGTTCGGCCTAGCCTGAACAAGAATGTAGATGGACGACGGCATAACCTTCGACTCCTGGCGGGCGCGGCCCACGATGATCGGGGAGCACAACGCCCATCCGGGCTTCGCAAGAGGCCGGCGACAGGTTGGTGGATGGTAAGCTGTAGGCAAGGAGGTTGCCGATGACCGACAGAAAGACCAGGCTCAAGCCCTCGCGCAAGGCGAGTGGCGACCGGAGAGGATGGGCCAAACGCAGCCCGTGAGTTCTCCGATAGGCTCGCGGCATCCGGGCGCACCTTCTCAGGTTCCACCGAGGTCGTCCGGACCGACCGCAACTTCAGGACTTGAGCGAACGAGAAGGTCCCCGCGGGCTGGTCCTGGACACCAGCGTCGCGGTCGAGTTCCACGTGCCGGAAGAACAGCACAAAGCGGGCCGCGCCTTGCGCACCGCCTTCGAAGAAGGTCGGATGAACCTGCTGATCCCACGAAAGCGGGATGAGCCTGATGCCTATCGATAGCGCCCTGGTGGGTGCGCTTCACGTCAAGTATCTTAGAGAGCAGGACCTAGGAGGGGACGAGCACCTCCACCACACCCTGTTCCAGACTTCGACCATCGACGCCCTGCTGGAGGGGAGCTACGAGGGCGACGTCAGCGTCGCTGAACTCGGGGCTCATGGAGATTTCGGTTTGGGCACGTTCGACGCCCTCGACGGCGAGATGATCTGCCTCGACGGCACCTTCTACCAGGTAAAGGCGGACGGTAAAGCTTACCCTGTCGACGGAAAGGCGAGGACCCCTTTCGCCGTGGTGACTGTCTTCGAACCTAACGTCTCCCAAGCGCTCTCCATGCCGATGGATTTCGAGGCACTTTGTGGCTATGTGGACGGGGTTATCGGTGACGGAGCCGTGTGCTGCGCCATCAGGGTGGACGGACACCTCGAGTACGTCAAGACGCGTAGCGTTCCCCGCCAACACAAGCCCTACCCACCCCTCGTGGAGGTCGTCGAGAACCAGCCCACCTTCGAGCTTCGCGACGTCTCGGGTAGCCTGGTCGGCTTCCGGTTTCCCGACTACGCGCAGGGTCTGAACGTCTCCGGCTACCATTTCCACTTCATCACCGCGGACAGGAGCGCCGGTGGTCACGTGCTCGGATGCACCCTGACTCGTGGCGAGCTTCATATCGACCGCGAAGGCGACCTAAGGCTCGAGCTCCCACCAGATGTCGGCCTCCCTGCACCAGACCAGTCAGCGGAGAAAGGCGAGACGTTAGACCGCATCGAAAGAGAGTAACTCACAACCCACTCCTACCACTCGATCCCTAGGATAGCCCGTCAGCCCTCAGCAAGAGAATGCTGAATTGCTGAAGTGCTGATAAGCGAAGGCAAAGCCTGAGCGTGCTGAAATGCTGACAAGCTGAAATGCTTGGTGTTACGCTGTTCCCATGCTACTGACGAGTGCCCATGTTACTTCGCAGACCCTCGAGGATTGGGAAGCCGTACCCATCGCGGCCTCGCTCGAAGGCGCCAACGAAGCAGCAAATATAAGACGCGCCTGGTCACCGATTCGCGTCCCCTGGCATTGGCAGCTCGAAGATGCCTTCGCGACTTATGAGGGATTCGTACTGTACCGGTGCCGGTTCGCCTACCGGAGACCTCCCTCGGGGGAGATGGTGTCCCTCCGGTTCGGGGGCGTTTACTACGCGGCGCGGGTCTGGCTCAACGGCGTCTACCTGGGCGATCACGAAGGATACTTCTCCGCGTTCGAGTTCGACGTTACCGACTTAGTCGTCGCCGCCGGGGAGAACGAGCTGCTTGTCGAGGTATTCAGCCCAGAAGAGTTGGAGGAGAACGACCGTAAGACGATCGGCGGTGTGTGGGCTATGTGGGACGGCATGGCCCCCCACATAAACCCTGGTGGCATCTTCAAAGATGTCAGCCTCGTCCTCGATGGGGGGGTGCGCATCCGCTTCCTCATTGCAGCAGCCGACCACACCGGGCGTGGCGCGGCGCATGTAGACCTCTACTCCAGGTACAGCACGCGCGCCAAGCTGGTCGGTCGGGTACGGCCGTTCGGCTTCGAGGCCCTAGACGTCGAGTTCGAGAGGGAGGTCCAGATCGAGGAGGGGGAGAACCGCTTCGACATCGGCTTCCACGTTCCCGGCGTACGAGTCTGGTCGACCTGGGACAGGGGCGAGCAGCCGCTGTACGAGCTGCTACTATCGTGTGCCGGGGCAGAAGATCGTGCACGTTTCGGCGCCAGTACAGTGGAGTTGAGGGATTGGAAAGTCTACCTCAACGGCGAGCGTATCTTCCTGCGTGGGATCAACTACCTGCCCTCCGACGCCTACCCTGCCAGGGCGACGAAGGCGCTACTGCGCGCGGACGCCTCCCTGGTGCGTGAGGCCGGCATGAACTCTGTCAGGGTTCACGCCCACGTGGCGGACAGAGAATTCTACGAGGCCTGTGACGAGCTCGGGCTTCTAGTCCTGCAGGATTTTCCTCTGCAGTGGACTCACAGGCGGACCATCCTCGGGCCAGCAGTCGTCCAGGCCGGGGAGATGGCGCGAATCCTGCGCGGCAATCCTTGCGTGGGTATCTACCTGGCGCACGACGAACCTTTCTTTGTGGCTCCCCCCGAGAAGTGGAGCGCCTTGGGGCTTCTGCGCACCGCTGCTGAGGTGCTCTCCCCGCGATGGATGCTCTGGCAGCGGCGGGTCCTGGACCCTGCGGTAATGCGTGCGATCTCGGAGGAGGACGACACAAGGCCAGTAATAGATGCGGCGGGCCACCCCCTGACGACAAACCATCTCTACTTCGGCTGGTACTACGGGCAATTCAGGGACCTGGAGCGGATCGTGAAGATCTTTCCCGGGTTCTCGCGGCTGCCGACGGAGTACGGGGCACAGGCGATGCCGGATCCCGAATCGCTCCAGGAGATCTGGCCTTCAGGGACGCCACCCGATTGGAGCGACCTCACGCTGAACTATCGTCTCCAAGTCCAGCGTATGGCTCGCTACGTGCCATGGAGAGGCGATCGGTTGGCTTTCGCAAGCGAGAGTCAGCGTTACCAGGCCGAGGTCCTGAAACACGCTACGGAGCTGTTCCGGCGGCGCAAGTACAGCCCGACGGGCGGAACCTTCGCCTTCATGCTAAACGATCCAGCACCAGCGGTGTCATGGTCCGTCGTCGACTGGCGCCGCAGGCCGAAGATGGCCTATGAGACCCTACTTACGGCGATGAGACCGGTTCTGATCTGCGCCGAGTACCCGAAGGAGCATTACGAGGTCGGCGAAAAGATCTCCCTACCCCTCTTCGTTATCAACGACCTCTCGAGGAAGCTGGATCAGATAAGCTGGGCCTGGGAACTGCTAGTCGGAGAGTCCACAGCGGCCCGAGATGCGGGAGGAACGAGAGTACCGCAGGACTCGGTAGTGAGGATCGGGGAGGCTGTGGCGACACTCCCTGTTCCGGGACCCGCCGTGCTCAGGCTAAGTCTCTCCGGAGAGGAAATCTCTGTCTCCAACGAATACGAGTTCCTAGTCAGTTAGGCTGGCCATCGCGTGCATCGAGCTCCATAAGCTCGGGGATGGTGAGAAAGCCGTACCCGTTCGCCTTGAGGCTGCTGATGATATCGGAGACGGCGGCTATGGTGTGGGAACGGTCGGCCTTGGGGAAAGCTTCTGTGTCCTGACCGTCGTGTAGCAAGGTGACACCGCCTGGACCTGCGCCACGCAATATCCGGCGTTGGATGACATCCGTGGGAGGACGCTCCCAATCCCAGGCCATTACCGACCAGCCCACGCACTTCATCCCGAGCTCTCCTGCCACCGAGATTACCTGTGGACCATACCAGCCGTGGGGCACGCGGAAGAGCCGCGGTAGGGTGCCCGTGGCTTCGTGGATGGCCTCCTGGCCCCTGAGCAACTCTTCCTTTACCGTGCCTGGCCGGCTCCACGTTAGGTGCGGGTGGGTGAAGGTATGGTTGCCGACCTCGTGCTGGGAAGCGACTTCGGCGGAGAGTTTCGGCTCGCGCTTGACGTTGTTGCCTACCTGGAAGAAGGTGGCCCTGATGTCCTCGCGGTCCAGGATCTCGAGCAGTTGCCCCGTGTATGGGTGGCAAGGGCCGTCATCGAAGGTCAGGGCCACCACCCGCTCGCTGGTCCTGGCGTGCCAGAACACAGGGCCGTAGAGCCAGGAGCGGGGCGTCAGCCATTCGTAGACCATGAGCCCGCCGGCCGCCATCCCGGCTCCGGCCGCGGCCAGGGTGGGTGCCGAACGTACCGGGCGGCCCGTGGCGGTTCGAAGACCCGCCACGGCCACGCCGCCGACGGCGGTTGCGGCTGCGGCTCTCCAGACGTGGGCACGGGGGTGTTTCACGGCAAGCCCGCCAGTATGAGGGAGGCTGCCGAACGCGCCGAGTGGGGCTTGTGTGCGGCATTCGCCGCCTCGACCATCTTGTGCCTGTGATCCGTGCTGGTCAGGATCTTGAGCGTCTGGCCCAGGATCTGTGGTGTCTCACGGACCATGACCCCTGCGCCGTAGCGGACGATCGCCGCCGCGTTGTCCTCTTCCTGACCTGGGATGGGATGATACAGAACCTGGGGCAGCCTCGAAGCCAGGGCCTCCGTGCAACTCATGCCGCCCGGTTTGGTGACGAGCGCCGACCCAGCCGCCATGAGTTCCCTCACCCGGTCCGTGAACGCGAGGAAGGTAGCCTCTTGTCCTCCCCGCTCCGCGAGGTGCTCCAGCTGCGTGCGGGTACGTTCGTTCGAGCCGCAGAGCACGACGAGGTGCATGGCCTTGCTGGCCTCCAGTAGCAATGACACCGCCTCTTCCAGTTCCCCTCCGCCAAGCCCTCCGCCCATCACGAGCACTATGGGGAGGTCATCATCGTCCAAGTTCAGTATCTCTTTGCGAGCCGGGCCAGGGTCGACCGGCTCCTCGAAGATAGGATCTATGGGGATGCCGGTCGGATGGATCCGCTCCTCGGGAACGCCAAGCTTCGCAACGACTTCGGCCGCCGCATCGTCGGCGACGATGTAGAGATCCAGGTTCAAAGGCACCCCGATGGGATGTGGCACGTAGTCTGTAAGCACCACGGCGCTGAACATTCCTGGATTCTGCTCCTTGTAGGCCCCGAGAACCCCGGCGCCGTAGAAGTGCGGCGCAACGAGAGCCTGCGCACCGGTGCTCGAAACCAGGCGCTCCAGGGTCCTGAGGCCGGCCGTCCGAATGTAATTCATGTAAGAACCCTGCTGTCCTGTACCAGAAGACTGATAGAGCCTCCCGTACGCCGTCGGCCACAGCTTGAGAGACTCCAGATACGCGTCGCGCAGCAGGCGCTCGATGGCGGGCGAGACTTCGTGAGGGAAGTCCACGATCGAGCAGGTCCTCTCGGGGTCGAGGAGCGTCACGCCACGAACTACGGCCGCGCTGGCCCGCATGTGGCCGCTTCCTATGGCGCTCGAAAGGATCAGGACATCCGCGTTGTTCTCTTGTGAAGTCATGGTGGCATTATACTGCCAGTCGACCGCCAGCCGCTCGAGGACGGCAAAACACCAGATCAAGGGAGGACAAGAGCATGGCCCAACGGAGTACCGAAGACATGCTCGTTCGTCAGGCCAGGGCGGTGCTCGACTTCAACTGGACCGGTGAGTACACGATGCCGGGACCCAGGCTCTACCCACACCAGTGGTCGTGGGACTCGGCGTTCACCGCCATCGGCTACTGCCGCTACTATCAGGACCGCGCCACAAGAGAGCTCAAGCATCTTTTCGAAGCCCAGTGGAAGAACGGCCTCTTGCCCCAACTCGTTTTCAACCCCAAGTACACGAACCAGATAACCTGGGCGAACCCGGACCCGCCCCCGAACGCCCTCCACACCGCTTTCACCCACCATCTTGCGACGCGGGTGGAGCAGTCAGGTAGCTCGTAGGACTCATAACCCGAAGGTCGCGGATTCGAATCCTGTCGGACGAGCATCTACCTTTGTCATAATTCAGCACTTCCACAGATGGTGGCATAATGAGACTCCTCGCATGCCACCCTGACCCGTGTGACTAGAGCTCGGCCGTCAGCGCCGTCTGGTCGCCGCGTACCAGGCAAGGAAGCTTACTTACACTCGCCGTTGTCGTAATCGGTGTTGACCGACACGAAGTCAGTCGCGACGACAGCACCCGTTGGCTCCTCCACCACGCTTTATGTGCGTAGCTCTCAAGGCATCTGCGAGCTATTGTTCAGGCACGACCGTGCGGCTTGTCCTTCACCCACTCTGTGAACCGCTGCACTCCGGGATGGTCTCTAAGCGCTTCCACGGAATCGTAGCCTCGTGCAAGGTCTGTATTGTCGATAGAGACGTGTACATTTCTGTGGCAGGGACCGCACAGGGAGACCGTCCTGCCTGAGTCGCGTTGCTTGAGCTTTTGTCTACCCTTCCTTCTGCGCTTCATCTTCTTAGAGCGAGAGCGCGGCAAGAGATGGTGGCGGGTGAGACGATCCTCTCCGAGGAGCCTGCCGCACAGCTGGCACCTGCCTGCGCCACTATGCCCTAAGTGCTCTTCGGTTGGCACCATCCCGAGATTATACGGGTCGTCTGCGCGAACGGCTCCCGCCGGCACCTCCTCCGCGCACCAGGGAGCCATAGGGCCCGTGCCCTCAGTCGGCTACGTGCTGGTGAAAGCCGAGGTCCTTGAGCGCCCGCCGGATGCTACCGGCCGCCTCCTCCAGCTTCTCCCAGTCGGGCTCCGGCGGGTCTTCTTCTTCGGGATTTATCGGGAAGGACATAGGCCCGTGGATGGGCCAGACATGGACGTGGGCGTGGGGGATCTCAAGCCCCGCTATCGCGAGCCCGACCTTCTCCGGTTGGAAGCTCTCCTGGACGGCCTTGCCGATGGCCTGGGAGACGGACATGAGGTGTGCGGCCAGCTCGCAGCCGAGGTCGATCCAATGGCCTGTATCTTCTTTGGGGACGACGAGCGTGTGGCCAGGGGCGAGGGGGGTGATGTTCAGGAAGGCCACGCACGAAGGGTCGCGCCAGACGAAGGAGGCCGGCACCTCCCCCTCGATGATGCGCGTGAACACCGTCGCCAAGCGCCGCTCCTTCTTCCCGGGCGCGGTAGCCCGTGGTCGCCTTCGTCGCGCGTTTCTCCTAGCCCACGACGGTGTACGTGCCGGTGGCCAGCGCCACGACCTCCTCGTCCTCCTCTTGCACCACCTCGGCCTCGACGACGGTCACCCGCTTGCCGCCCTTTCTCACCCGAGCGCTCGAGGCGACGACGCCGGGTTTCGCGAGCGCCATGAAGTTGACCGTCATCCCCACGGTGACGGGCCTTTCGTCATCGTCGGCCACCGCGGTATTGAGGGCCTCGGCCATAGAGATGTCCACGAGGGTGGAGATGGCCCCGCCGTGCACCGTACCGCCCGGGTTGAGGTGCCGACCTTCCGCCCGCATCCTGACGACCGCGCGGCCTTCTTCCGCCTCGGCCAGCTCGGCCCCCACCAGCTCTCTGAAACCGCCTTTCTCGTCCATGTGGATATGTTCCCCTGTGGGAGGCCGTGGGAAACCGGCGTCCAAGCTTGCCGGGTTCCCCGGCGCCTCCGGCTCTGTGGAGTCCCGGCAGTACGCTCCGTTGCCCGTGCCCGCTGCCGACGGACAAGCACGCGCGAGGTCTTCAAGCCAGCGCGCGGCGCCACGCCCCTCGCGTTTCACGGCGTCGCCCGTAGTCTGGGGTGCGCACCGGCGATACAACGTGACTACGCAACGAGCTCCCTCAAGCGGGCCTCTATGAGGGGCCAGGGGAGCAACCAGTGCTTGCGCGTTACGGTGACGACCACCCTCTGCCCCGCCATGCGGTACTCACCCCTAACCAACTCGTGGGAGAAGCGTCCCGACCCCTCGTCGCCGACGAGGGTAGCGCCGTTCTCCCTCGCCGCCCTCGTCGCCCTCGCCAGCAGCGAAGAGGGGCTTACCATCGTGTCTAGTTGGTAGGTCTTCGCCACTCTCTACTTCCGTACATACCGGTGGGAATGCTCCAACGACTAGACCTTGCGTGCCCTCTGGACGTTACACACCCCCACCACCGTCAATCTCCGGGCGGTGCCGGTCTACCCGGACCCGAGGCTGGTGTTTCGCGCCCTGATATCCGAAGGCGTCGAGCGCCTAGAGCCGACGAAGGCGTAGGCTCGGTGCCACGATATCGGGCCTGACCCTCGAGATCGCTTAGAGCTCCGCTACGGCGGGTATGACCTTCTGCCCGAGCGTCTCCAGCGGCGTGATCTCGTGCACGTTTGGCATGTTGAAGATCAAGTGCTCGATCCCCGCCTCGCCAAGCTCTTCGCACATCTCTATCACGTTGTCCGGGCCCATGCCCTCGGGGCCTAGGTTGACCGTACCGAGGGCCGTGCGCTCTATCTCCTCGTAGTCCCTGCCCACCTCCTCGCAGTGGCGCTTTAAGACCTCCAGCTTGTGCCGGATCGTCTCCGCCCCCCCGTAGGCGAAGAGGTTGCAGGCGTCGGCGTACTGCGCGACCAGTCGCAGGGTCTTCTTCTCGCCCATGCCGCCGACCATGACCGGAGGGTGCGGCCGGCTCAGAGCCGGCGGGTGGTTCATGGCCTCCTCAAGTCTGTAGTGTTTCCCCTTGTAAGGCTTGACCTCTCCCGACCACATCTGCTGCGCGATCTGCAGGGCCTCTTCCAGCCGCTCGAAGCGCTCGGCGGTGGGAGGGAACGGCACGCCCAAGCCCCTGGACTCGCGCTCGTTCCATCCCGCGCCGATGCCGAGGTAGGCCCGTCCGCCCGAGAGCACGTCGAGGGTGGTTACGCCCTTGATCAGGATGCCCGGATAACGGTAGTGCACGCCCGTCACCAGGGTGCCGAGCTTCACCCGATCGGTGATGGAAGCCAAGAAGTTGAGGGCGCCGTAGCCCTCGAGCATGGGTTCCTCAACTTCGCCGACCACCCCGATCTGGAAGAAGTGGTCCATAACCCAGAGGCTCGCGAAGCCGGCCTCGTCGGCGGTCCTCCCGATCTCTGCCAACCTCGGTCCGATCGAAACTGGGGCGTCGGGCCAAGTGAAGCGCGGTATCTGCAATCCTATGCGCACGTCGGGGTCCTCCGTTCTTTTCAGGAACATGCCCTGATACTGGCTCATCCATCATACCCGCGGAGCGCGAAAGTCTAAGCGCCTGAGCGACTTCCATCCTTCTCGCCATGGTGCCCTCCTGCGAGGCTTCCCGGACGTGATAAGCACCATTGAGGACCTAATGGCTGAGGAAGACAAGGTGGTTGCTGGCTGGAGGAGCCGCGTCACCCATCAGGGAGACTACATGGGCATCGCTCCGACCGGCAACGAGGTGGAATTCACGGGCATCTCCTTCTACCGCATAGAGGGAGGCAAGATCGCCCAGTCGTGGAACATAGAGGATCAGTTGGGCTTGATGCGACAGATCGGGGCATTTCCCGAGCCGGAACAATCCGAGGAGGCTAGCCCTACCTAGCCACGCCGTTCCCCGTCTGCGCTTCCTTCTCGCGGGCCTTGCTCCTCTTCGATGAGACGTACCGTCGCCGCGCCACCGGGGTCGAGGCGAACGCGGAACATCAGAACTAGCGTTGTCCCAGCTTGCGTGGGCCCACCTGAAGGCGGTAGAACCTGCCCCCGCCAGCACTAGGCGTTTTCCGTCTGGCGTATCCGTACCATTCCCAGGAGCGAGAAGCTCCACGGCCGCCACCCGACCCAGAAGCCCTTGAGGCCGTGTGGCGGTCGCTTCTCGCTTCTACGTGCGAGGGCGATCTCGCCTTCGACCCTTCCTGCGGCTCGGTGACCACGGCGGTAGCCGCCAAGGAGCTGGATCGCTTTTTGTCGGGGCGGAGATGGATGGTTGAGCCCTTCGCCGTTGGAACCAAGGTCGAAGCCGTACGGCAGGTGGATGGGCGCCTTTATGCGCCCCTTGACGACCAATTCACGAGTCCTTAGCATGGGTGGAGGCTGCTGGGGAAAGAAGGAAGGGTACATGGCGAAGAAGCCGGGTGCACAGCAAATAAAGAAGGAGAAACGTGACCTGCACATAGAGCCAGCGCCGGCCAGGATGAGCCGGCGCCGCTTTTTGACCTATCTTGGGACGGGCTCGGTGGCGCTGGTCGCCGGGAGTTCGGGGGTCCTGGCCGGGTGCGGGAAGAGCGAGGAAGAGGGTGCGGCCAGCGAGAGATCCTCAAAGGAGGCGGCGCAGGCTCCCGCTAGCGGAGAGGAACTGTTCTTCGAGCCCATAGACCCGACGGACGCTGACGAGCTGGTGCTGCCCGAGGGCTTCAAGTACGACGTCATCCGCAAGTGGGGTGATCCGGTAACGCCGGACAGGGATTACGGCTACAACAACGACTTCGTGGCGTACTTCCCCATAGACAGCCTTGAAGGCGGCGAGAACAGCGAGGACGGGCTCTTGTGGGTCAATCACGAGTACCCGATCGCGCTGTTCGTCTCGAACTACACGAACCCCGACTACGACACCAAGAAGACCCCGGAGCAGATAAGCAAGGAGAAGGCGTCAACCGGTGGCTCGATCTTCCGGGTCAAGAAGGAGGGCGGCGTCTGGAAATTCGCCGAGAGCGACGAGTACAACCGCCGCATTGACGCCACCACACCGATGGAGGTGACCGGTCCCGCCGCCGGGTCCGAAGAGATGTACATGCGGGGGAAGACCGAGGTCATAGGCACCCTCGACAACTGCGCCGGGGGCGTCACCCCATGGAACACCGTGCTCACCTGCGAAGAGAACTTCCAGTATTACTACGGCGAGTCCTCCGAAGAAGTGCCAAAGGGGGACGCGCTGGCCGAGACCTACCGCTGGCTCGACGATCCCGCCGGTGTCCAGCCGCCCGAGCACTACGGCTGGGTGGTGGAGGTGGATCCCTTCGACAAGAACTCCAGGCCCCGCAAGCACACCTGGCTCGGACGCATCCGGCACGAGTGCGTGGCGATGAGGATCTCTGACTCCGGCCGAATCGTCGCGTACACGGGTCACGACGAGGAGGACGAGCGCATCTACAAGTTCGTCTCCACTGGTAAGTATGATGCGGACAACCGAGAGGCCAACACGCAGCTGTTCACCGATGGGATGCTCTACGTCGCCGACTTCGCCACCGGAAGGTGGGTCGCCCTGGATTACGAGAACAACCCCCTCTTCAAGGACAACGGCTTCAAGAGCCAGGCCGACGTGCTCGTGCGCACTCCGGAGGCGGCGGCGATCGAGGACCCGGAGACAGAGCTTCCCATCGGCACCCCCATGGACCGCTGCGAGGACATCGAGGTTCATCCCG
The DNA here is from genome assembly GCA_902806095.1 of uncultured Rubrobacteraceae bacterium. Classification (GTDB taxonomy): domain Bacteria; phylum Actinomycetota; class Rubrobacteria; order Rubrobacterales; family Rubrobacteraceae; genus Rubrobacter_D. Next base: position 13,554 of record CADCVF010000058.1, on the reverse strand, counting down.
AGACCGGTCAGGTCTACTGCGCTTTAACCAACAATGAGCTGCACGGCAACTTCTACGGACAGATCCTGCGCATTACCGAGGCCGGCAATGACCCCGAGGCTACGGAGTTCTCCTACGAAGTCTTCGCTGCCGGTGGTCCCCAAACCGGCTTTGCCTCTCCCGACAACCTGGCCTTCGACCAGGCGGGCAACCTCTGGGTCGTGACCGATATCTCCAGCGACACCCTTAACGACGGGATCTACAAAACCTTCAAGAACAACGGGGCTTTCGTGATGCCGAGCAGGCTGAAGGGTGGCGCGAGCGGCGGGGATGTCTTCCAGTTCGCCAGCGGCCCGGTGCAAAGCGAGCTTACCGGACCGTACTTCACCCCCGACGGCAAGACCCTGTTCCTCTCCGTTCAGCACCCCGGCGAGGAGAGCGAGGACGAGGAGAACCCGACCAGCACCTGGCCCGACGGCGACATCCCTCGCCCCGCTGTCGTCGCCATAACTGGGTTCGCCTAGGATGTGTCTGACGAATACGAAATAGGGACGAACCAACTCCTGAGAGCACCGATTTTCGGCTTTTGTACGTGATCAGGAGACCCCGAAAGGGGTCTCCTACTCCCTCGAAGCGATTCATCGACAGGCCCTAGCGTAGACGGCGGCTGGGGCGGGCAGGTGTATCTCCTTCCCGACTCGCAAGGGGCGGGCTTCGAGAATGCTAATCTCTCCCCTGTGATCAAAGCGCCACATTCACCTTTAGTTCGCCGCTAACTTCGACCACCGCGCGGAACGCCAGCCAAGGCGTTGTCCCAACTTGCGTGGGCCCACTCACTCGCGACGCGGGGAGCGGCCCCCTTCTGTCTCTTCGCGGACCGCGCCACACCCGTGAGCACACCAGCCGGGCGAGAGGAGCCAGGCGAGTCCGCCCGAAAAGGTCCTCGGACACGTTTCCACGACTTTCTCGCCCGTTTCCCACCTGGTCTGGAGTTATGTTCCCGTAATCGGCACGCCTGCGGCTGCGCCAGCCAGGGACAGTTGCAGGATACGCGGAACCGTAGACCACCCTACCTCAACGCGAATCGTCCCCGCCGGAGCCTCCCTGGCGCACCCAAGAGCGCCTAACTGTATGTTCCTCCGGATGGGAGGGCTTGTCAGCGCGAGTGGGAGATGCCGCACAAACCTTCCTAAGCTAAGATGTTCCTGACAAGTAGGAGGTACGCGCATGACAACTAAAGCCGGGGTCGGCAAGAGTCACCACCATAATCCCAACGTCGCGGGTCGCGAGGCCACCGAGCAAGCGCTCAGAAACGCGGGCATCGTTAAGCCAGACTTCGTCTTCATGTTCGCCTCAATCGGATACGATCAACACTCCTTGGTGCGTACGGTACGCGAGACCACCAGAGGCGCACCCCTCTCGGGTTGTTCGGCGGAGGGTACTATAAACGGAGACGACGCCGATGAATCCGGTTTCTCTGTGGTTGTTACGGCGATCTCATCGGAGGATCTGCGTTGGACCAATGGATTAGCGACGGGGCTTAGTACCAACTCACGCGCCGTCGGAAGTCGGGTAGCCCAGAACTTGCTACCCGACTTGTCTGCTGACACCATTGGCCTGTTTGTCTTCCCGGATGGGCTTGCGGACGACCTCAATCACTTATTTGCGGGGCTGGAGGAAAACCTCTCGAGCGATCGGTTCCTCCCGCTCTGGGGCGGGGGTGCAGCCAACAACTTCAATCTAGGTGAGCCTACCTACCAATATTGCGACGACGAAGTCGTCTCCGACGGGGTCTCCTACGCGCTGCTCTCAGGTAAAGCAAGAGCTAGTTGGTCTATAAGCCACAGCTTGATCCCGATCGGTGGCGAGCGGAAGGTGACGCGCTCCCAGGGAAACGTCATCTACGAGATCGACGGTAAACCCGCCGTAGAGGTACTAAAGGAGTATCTGCCAGAGCATGCCCTCATTGAGGATCGCGACTGGATGCGTTACGCCATTTCGCTCGCTCTCTGTTTCAGAGCTCCCAGCTACATGAGGGACGAGAAGTACGTTGTTCGAGGCGTGCCTGCAGTGAAGATGGCCGACGGCTCTATCACCGTGCAAACGGAGGTGCAGGAGGGGACGAGCGTATGGTTCTCGAGCCGAGATAAGGAAAAACTCGCTACCGGGCTCGATCGGATGGCCCGACAGATCAAGCAGCAACTTGAGGGTGCCCAACCTAAACTCGTTTTTCAGTTCGAGTGTGCCACCCGAGGCAAGATGATGTTCCGCGATCAGGAGAAGTTGCAGTTCCTCAGGCAGTTTCGGCAATCCGTTAGCCCTGATGTGCCGTGGACGGGTTTTTACACTATAGGAGAGATTGGCCCAGTAGAGAAGCATAACGATCGTCATCTCTACACGTCAGTTGTTCTCGCCCTCAGTTGACGCTAGTGGGGGGAGGACCACCTCACGTGCAGGACGATAACCCTCAGCAGCGGTTGACAGCCTTACAAGACGAAAACCGCCGCTTGTCCGAACAAATCAAGCGCCTCGTCAGAACCGAGCACGAACTCTATCGATTCCAAGGACGACTCGACGACCAGATCCGCATTTACCGACACCTGTACGAGGTTGGTAAGGAGCTCAACGCGACTCTGGATCTTGGTGAGATTCTCCAGATCGCGACCCAGTTCGTCCTCTACCAGCTCGGTTTCGAGCGGTGTGTGGCGCTGTTGTACGACCCCGAGGCCAAGGCTTTCTACGTTGAAGCACATGACGGATACTACGACGAGGCAAGTCAGGCACAGATTACGGGTCTACGATTCTCGGTGGGCGATCCTCCTCTTGCCTTGATCTTAGCTGATTCGGATCAAGTTATCTGCGCAGAAGGGTGTGATCAACCCGAGCTACTTGCGCTTGGGCAAACTCTGGGGCTAGCCGAATATGTTGCGTTCCTGCTGGGGGGCGAAGCACAACAGCCGATCGGCCTGCTGATCGTGGGAAACATGGCGAATAAGTCAGCGTCCCACACGCGGATCGAAGCGTATAGTGAATTTGTGGTAGGCTTGGCAAACTTCGTCTCGCACGTTGCGACGGCGATCCACATGAGGCGCGAAATCCAGGCCCGTGAGCAACGTCTCAAGCTAGAAGCACATGCCCGCGAACGCATCGAGCAAGAGTTGCACGTGGCGCAGCGCATTCAGCAAGCTTCGCTCCCTGAGGAGGTACCGGAATTAGAAGGTTGGCAAATCTCTCCTCTCTATCGACCGGCCCGAGAGGTGGGCGGAGATTTCTTCGACTTTCTTGAGCTAGTAGACGGGCGTCTGGGACTGGTCGTGGGAGATGCAACGGGAAAGGGTGTGCCTGCAGCGCTAGTGATGTCCACCACCTGCGGTATGCTTAGGGCCGTTGCTCAGAGCTCTGAATCGCCGGGCGAGGTACTCAACAGAGTCAACGAGGCGTTGGTGGCCCGCATCCCACCCAGCATGTTCGTCACCTGCTTCTACGCCATCCTCGACCCCAAGAGCGGACGCCTGCTCTACGCCAACGCCGGTCACGACCTTCCCTATGTGCGGCATGGTGGCGATGCCGATGAACTCAGGGCCAGGGGGATGCCTTTGGGCCTCATGCCCGGCATGTCCTACGAGGAGAAGGAGACCATCCTGGAAGCTGGCGACAGCGCACTCTTCTACAGCGACGGGCTGGTAGAGGCTCACGATCCTAAGGGGGAAATGTTTGGCTTCCCCCGGCTTCGGACGCTCGTGGCTGAGCATGCTAAGGGGGAGCCGTTGGTTGACTTCCTGATGGATGAGCTTCGCTCCTTCACCGGGTATGGGTGGGAGCAGGAAGACGACATCACCCTCGTGACCCTGCAGAGGTCTGCACAGTAAGCGCCCACTCTGCCTTCGCCTGTACGGCATTCTCGGAACCGCGCGGCTAGAGCGCTACCCGCAGTTCCACGTTCTCCTCGCTGTGTGGTCCGATCACTGCTCGGAACATCAGCTCCGGCGTTGTCCCAGCTTGCGTGGGCCCACTTGAAGGCGGTAGGAGCTACCCACTGCCTCGCTGTAAGTGGTCGCCACCCAACGACTCGCAGCTCCCTCACTCCTTCCGCATCGAGGCATACCGCAAAGGGCTTCTCCCCAATCGGCGTTTGCTGATACGGAGTCGGCCGCGACAACAGACCTCGTAGACCCGCGCTGGGGCAGAACCGAGAATGTTACTCGCAAGTTCGCGTGGTCCCGGTCCGATAGGCTCAATGTACGGTAGCGAAACGGTGCGGTGAGGGCTTGGGAAACGTACCGCTCATTCGTCCAGATCACTGCTCCTTTTTCTTGACCTTTCCTCAGCAATCAGGAACGATCGCGTCCGGTTTCGCCCGTAGTATCAAGCCACTAGTCGGGTACGTGCCGATGTAAAGAGGAGGAGGCCCAGCGATGATCGGTTTCATGAGCGTTGAGGCACAGGCCGAGGTGGACTTCGACCGCGCCCGCCGTCGAGCCTTCTTCGGGCGCCTGGCGGCCCGTTTGCGGCGCGAATGCAGCCGGCTGCTAGCCTTCGACGAGGTAGGGCGAGGGCATCTGGCGCACAACAGGCGTCGTTTGGGCCTGAGGGATGTCGAGGTCTCCAAGATAGTTGGCAGCATGGGCCGCCACGAGGACTTCGATCGTAGCTTCATGCCCACGAAGGCGAGCCTTGCGGAGAGGTGGAAGAGGGTGGATCGAGCGTTCCACAGCGGGCTAGATTTACCGGCACTCAGGTTGTACAAGATAGGGGACTCGTACTTCGTTGAGGACGGCAATCACCGCGTCAGTGTTGCCCGTTACCAGGGGATGGAGACGATCGAGGCCGACGTGACCGAGTTCTTCCCGCTCTACGGTGCACACCAGGGGCGGGCGGCTTAGCCTAGCAACAATAGGGACCTATCCATCCAACCTCGTGGAAAGGGTGAGCTCTCCTGCACGTCCGCAGCGACATCGCGCATTTGTTGTATGCGGATAGGAGAAATGGCTGTTTCACGCTTCTATGGGAACAGAGATATGTGACCCACATCTCTAAGACAGGGATACAAACGTTTGCCTGCTGGATGGCGCATGCCCGAGGCAGATGATACTCGTTCCCCTCATATCGCCCGTGCTAGGCGGCGACCTGCATCTCCATCCTACCCTCGGCGTCGAGGCGTACGCTAAACGGCAGTGCTGTTGTCGCAATCGGCGTTGACCGACGCAGAGTCGGTCGCGACAACAGCCGCTAGCGGAGGCTCCCCTGCGGAGAGCCGAGAAAGCCAATTGTGAGACTCAGACTGAAAGACGCTCACGCAGCGGTCATGGCAGCATCGTAGAGGCGAGGAGTGGTATCGAAGATGCCAACCTCTATATAATGAGTCCAAACATAATGCGGCACGAAAGGAGCAACGCGGTGGAGAGAGGACGAAATGACCGGCGCAACGCTAGGAACGGACGGCGCCCAGGAAATGTGGCCGGGCGCTCGGGAAGCGACGCGAAATCTTCTAAGCGTCGCAAGGTCGTACCCAAGGACGCGCGTAAGCCCATCCCCGTCCGACCCGAGCGACCCGATGACGATCCCGCCTACATAAATGCCGGTATGCTCAAGTCTAGCCGTTATGGTTCGATAGCCGCTGGCATCGTCGCCGTTCTAGCCGCCCTTCCGCCTATCTTAGGCGGGTTCGTGGAAGCGTTCGGCTACGGAGATAAAACACCCTTCCCGCCTGGTCTCATCTACGCCGCCACCGCGTTCGCTTCCGTCTGTGTGATCGCTGGTGCGGTTCTCGTGAGCACCGACCTTCGCGTGCGCGGCGACGCCAAGACCGCTACCATCGACGCGTTCTACGGTCCAGACGGTGCCTTCGACGCCGACCAAGACGGTTCCGAGGTCACCGCCGATCTCCTCGACGAGAGACCGGTCTACGAACCCCCTGCCGGAGTAGTGCCGACCGCCGAACGTTTCGCTGTCAAGCTGCATGATGGCGAGCACCGGCTACTCGTTCTCGCCATCGGCTCCGATCCGGAGACCGGCGCAACTACCTTCCTCGTAGGCGAACCTGGTGAGAAGCCTTACTGGGTCGAAGAGTCAGAGGTGCAGGCAGCCTTCTACCGGACGGACCCGGCGCAATTCCACCAAATCGGCTAGGCCACGGGGGCTGCCGGTCCTCAACCCCAGTGAGTGGAGCCTTTCAGCGGGACGGTTATTGCCTCTTCTGTCCCGACCCCGCACTCCCTTCGTCAGGAGCAGCGTCGCGCAGGCGCGCCTGAGGCCGTGAAACCTCGTGTCCGGTGTCCTGGCACGGGGAGGAGCAGAATGAAGGTGCATCACGTAGGCTGAATACTGCCTTTCCTGTCCCGCCTACGCCTCCTCGCGTGCCTCGCGTGCTACCCCACATAGTTAAAGTGCTACCTCAAGCTTTGCCTGCTCCCCGGAGAGCAGCGCCCGGAAGGACACGCCTGGCGTTGTCCCAACTTGCGTGGGCCCACCTGAAGGCGGTAGAAGTGACCCCACTTCCGCCTCCTCGCGAACCATTGTGAGCTGCCTTGAGGTCGGGTACTTGCTCCGCGAGATCATCCGCTTACGTAGACTAATAGCACCGCCGAAAGGTCTAGCGATACCCAGCTAGGCCAAGAGGGCACAATCTGAGGAGATATTGGAGATCACGCAACGCCCAGAAGGAGGAGAGCTATGGAGATAGTAGAACTGTGCTCGGCGGCACAACGTAGAGAAGCCCTACCTATCCTCCGCGAACTGTACCCTTCCCTCGACGAAGATCGCTACGCGCGATTGCTGGAAGAGATGGTGGCTGACGGATATCGCCAGTTCGCGGTGCGCCACGAGGCCGGAGAGCTCGTTGCCGTGGCGGGCGCGACCGTCCACGTCAACCTCTACTACGGGCGCCACCTCTACCTCTACGATCTTGTGGTGACGGAGGGGGCAAGGTCCAAAGGATACGGGGAGTTGCTCCTGGACCATGTGGAAGGCATCGCCCGCCGCGAAGGGTGCGAGACCGCCGCGCTGGCGTGCGGTTTGGAGCGTGAGGGGGCGCTGCGCCTCTATGAGCGCAGAGGGTACGAGAAGCCCAGTTTCGCGATGCGCAAGGCATTGCGCTGAGAGGGCGGTGGCGCTAGAGTTTCGCGAAGGATCGCTTGGGACATCGAGACCCACGGCTGTTCGCAGACGGCGCTCGGTACTAGGGTGGGGGACGTCTCGGAACCTGGTGGCGGAGGGCTTGCGCCCATAGGGTTTCGGCTTGTAAGAGCGTACAAGAACCCTATCCTGGGTGGCGGCTCACGATGCGCTTGGGGCGGGGCGCCATACACGTTGGTCTCACCCATACTGCCTCCGTATCCTTGCAGGCCCCGTTGCTAGGCGACCATTCGCACGCTCACAGTCCCTTAAACGCTTGGTGTGAATTATAGGATGAGGATTTGAGCGGAAAGTGTCCACGAGCTAGAGTCGGCTTGCTCACCGATCCCGAAGGGAAAGGAACCAACTCCTCATGCTCGATGTGGACACCTTCCTCACCACACTCTACGTTATGGTCGAGGACTTCTGCCAGTGCCGCGCGCCGAAAAGAATGCCAGGAGCAGAGGCGTCTCTCTGTGCCAGCGAGGTGATCACCTAGCTATCTTTGCCCGCTGGAGCCGCTTCGGAAGCGAGCGGGACTTCTACCGCTACGCCGAGACTAACCTGCGCTGTGCCTTCCCCACCTTGCCAAGCCGCCCCCAGTTCAACCGTCTCCTGCGCTCTCACACAGAACTCATAGAGGACTTCTTCTTGCATCTGGCGGCTCTTCTGCAAGCGCGAAAGTGCCCTTACGAAGCGCTGGACACTTCGGCTATGCCTACCCGGGACTGCAAGCGTAGAGGGCATGGATGGATGGCCGGAGAGGCTGACATCGGTTGGAGTAATAGCCTGGGATGGTACGAAGGCTTTAGCTTGCTCACCGCTGTTGACTCTACTGGAGTCATCACAGGCTTCTGCTTCGGGAGTGCTTCGACCTCTGACCAACACCTGGCAGAAACCTTTTTCGCCGTGAGGGCCTGGCCGAACCGAAGGCTCATCAGCGTGGGCTCGAAGTGCTGGGGACCCTACATAGCCGACAAGGGCTTTGAAGGAGCCGAGAACCACAGACGATGGCTCAAATGTTACGGAGCAGATCTCATCCACCCACCCAAACGCAACTCCCGCAAGCGAAGTTGGTCCAAGCGCTTGAGGCGGTGGGTAGCGTCCATCCGCCAGATTGTAGAGAGCGTCTACGACAAGCTCTTCAACACCTTCGGCCTCTGGGGAGAGCGGCCCCATGAGCTTGGGGGTTTGCGAGCTCCTCTGGCGGCGAGGGTAGCCTTGCACAACTTTTGCATCTGGCTCAACGATCAGCTCGGCCGCCCCCGCTTGGCTTTTGATAGCGTCTGGTAAGTTGTGGGTTGAGTGAGGAGGCAGATACTTGACCCCAAAATACGAGTTCGAGCACGACGTGGACCTGGACGTGGAGGCCCGAGTCCGCAAGGGCGTTAAGGCCGTGCTGGAGGAGGTGCTCGAAGAAGAGATGACCCAGCACCTCGAAGCCGGCCACCGGGAGCTGACCCCTACCAGGCGAGGGGAGCGCAACGGACACTACACCCGTAACCTGGTGACTCCCGCGGGAAAGATCGAGCGCCTTGAGGTGCCTCGCGACCGCGAGGGCGAGTTCGTTACGGAGGTATTTGAGCGCTACAAGCGCATGACCGGCGATGTGGAGGAGGCGGTGTTGGAGATGTACCTCTCGGGCATCTCGGTGCGTAAGATCGCTGGCGTGAGCGAGGCGTTGAGCCGTCGTGTGAAGATCGGCAAGGACGCCGTAAGCCGCATCGCCCGGCGGCTCGAAGGGGAGCAGAGGGCTTGGCGGGAGAGGTCGCTGAAGGAGAAGGGATATCCCTACCTCTACCTGGACGCCACCTACCTGAAGGTTAGGTGGGCGGCAGGCGTGACGAGCATGGCGCTGTTGGCGTGCGTCGGGGTGGATGAGGAGGGTTTTCGGGAAGTCCTAGCCGTGGAGGTGGCCGGCTCGGAGAAGGGCGCAGCGTATGCCTCCTTGCTGCGGGGTCTCATCGACCGGGGCCTTTCGGGAGTGAGGCTGGTGGTCTCAGACGACCACGAGAGCATAAAGGCTGCGGTGGCCGGAGAGTTGCCGGGAGCGCAGTGGCAAAGGTGCGTCGTCCACTTCGAGCGCAACGTCTTGGCCCACGTGCCGGCGAGCGAGACTGGCGAGGTCGCCGAGGACCTGAAGGCCATCTTCAAGGTAAGGAGAGAGAAGACGGCGCGAACCCTGGCCGAGGGGTTCGTCGAGCTTTACGGCAGGCGTTTCCCGAAGGCGGTTTCGGTCTTTGAGGCCGGCATAAGCGACGCCCTAACCTACCTTCTCTATCCGGGAAGTCACCACGCGAGGCTACGCACGACGAACATGCTGGAGCGGCTGTTTCGGGAGGTGAAGAGGAGGACGAGGGTGGTTGGGGTGTTCCCAAACGAGACGAGCGCGAGCACCCTGGCTATGGAGATAGCCTTGAGGAGCAGCGAGGAGTGGACACTGAAGCGCTACCTCACGATGGACGCCCTCGAAGCAGCGGAAAATCCAAACCCACAACTTTCGAGACATTGACTTCCACGCACTCGGGTGAATAAGCTCTTTGTGTCTTAGGCACCAAGCTAGGCGACTAACGTAGAATGCCGAGAGTAATGTCCAAGTAAGGGTAAGGAGGAGGTTGTGGAAAGAAGGATCATCAACCCATGGACGTGGCAGGACGACTTTGGCTACGTCCAGGCCAACGAGGTCAGCGGCGCTCAACGCACCCTTTTCCTCGCGGGACAAGCATCGGTCGATGAGGAAGGCAGGCCGGTGCACCCCGACGACATGGGTGCCCAGGTCGCTCAGGCTATGGACAACCTCGAGACTGTCTTGAGGGAAGCGGGCGCACAGCTCTCCGATGTGGTGCGCCTGAACTACTACACCACCGACGTGGATCGCTTCTTCGAGGCCAGCGGCGTAGCCGTTGGACGGCTGGCGGAAGCTGGTTGCCGGCCGGCGAGCACGCTTCTGGGCGTGACGCGCCTGGCATTTCCGGAGCTTCTGGTCGAGATCGAAGCTACGGCAGTGGTGTAGCCCCCGCGAACTTCCTAGAACTCCGTGAACGCGAAGTTCACGGGGATAGCTCATCTACCTCACAGCCCCGTCCGGAGAGCCTAAACCAGGGGCCATAATACATTCAAGAGATATTATCGGAGCCTTATGTACACATGAGCGCTCTTTCTTAGTCCTTACATAAGAAATCCTGCGGTATAGGACCAGGGCTGTGCGGTACTTCCGAGAATTCGGATAAGGCTAAGTTCGCGTTCTTGGAATTCTGCGACCTTCGCCTTTTGGGCATTCTCGGAGGTTCGCAAGAGCGCCTTAAATGCGAGATGCGACACTCCACGCGAGGGCCTATACTGGCACGCTTGAGAAGGGAGGCTAGAATGCCCTTCGTCCCCTTGAGAAGGAGCCGCTCCTCTTGTCCGAGCGAGGCTACCCTGCAAAGCGATGTTCGGGTGCGGAGTGCTGAACGTCATCCTCTTCGGTTTAGCGGCCTCCAGTGCCCTAGTGATCGGAGCCGTCGCAGGCGCCTATTGGACGCCGCCCAAGGCGCTGCTCGCCTCCGCCTTGGCATTCGCCAGCGGTGCCCTGATCACCGCTCTGGCATTCGACCTCTTCCAGGAGTCCTTCGAGCGCAGCGCGTGGCTTTCCGCGATCGGGGTTGTTGGTGGCGCGGTGACCTTCGTGGTGGCCGACGCGCTGCTCGACCGCTATATAGCCAAGGGTGGCAGTAATGTGATGGCACCCAACTCAGCGTTCGCGCTCCTAGCCGCCGTGACCCTCGATGGGATACCCGAGAACATGGCCCTGGGCGTCTCGCTGCTAGAGACCTCGGGGAGCGGGGCCCTCGCACTTTTGTTTGCCATCTTCGCCTCCAACCTTCCGGAGGCGTTGGGCGGGGCAGTGGGGATGCGCCAGCAAGGACGCTCCAGAGGCTTCGCCATCGGAGTGTGGAGCGCTACAGCAGTCGTGCTCGCCGCTGCGGTGGTGCTAGGCAACTTCGCGCTCTCCGGAATGGGAATGGAAGAGTGGCCTCTGGCGGTATTGCTCTCCTTCGCCGGGGGCGCGGTGCTCGCCTCGCTGGCCGACACGCTGATGCCCGACGCTTACAGGGAGGGCGGCGCATGGGTAGCCCTCGCCACGACCGCCGGCTTCCTTTTGTCGTTTGTGATCTCTGAGATATAGTGTTGGCCGGTCTCGGCACCGCGGGAGCCCAGTGCGAGCTGGGCTAGGGGTTAGGCTGGGGGCTCCGGCCCTCCTTCTTACACTTATTCACCGGAGTGCGTGGAATAGATTTTCTGCGAACTTCGCCTCTTGGTGATTCTCAGAAGTTCGCTTTAAAGGCATTTTCGGAAGTTGCGCCGGCCTTGGTACCCCTGCATACTAGGCTACGTTGATCAACGGGGTGGGACTTTCCCTGCGCTAGATGCGATGGGAAAGAAAGCGCGGCCACGGGCATTGTAAGGGCCGGGACCCCGAAGGACCCCGGCCCGACCAGACAAGAACGGTGCTTACTCTGCCAGAACGCCCGGCGTCGCCAGCGTGAGCTCCAGGAACCTGTCCCAGTTGGATTCTATCTTCCTCGCCATCGCCTGCTCGTCGGCACGGTTTTTGCGTGCCACCTCGGCCGTCTGCTCGTCGCCCGTCTTCTTGGCCAGGCGCTCGAGCAGCTCGTAGGCGGCTATCTCCATGTGCTCGGTCACGTAGCCGTCTCTTGCGTTCTTGCCCGGCTTGTCGGTGCGTGCTATGTCACCCACGCCCTTGAACAGCGCCGCGCCCAACCCCCCGACTTCCTTGGTCGTCGAGGTACCCGCCCCCATAGCATCGAGTCGCTCGCGCAGCCTCCGCTCGTGCTCCTCGGTCTGCTCCTTGTGGTGCTCTAGCATCTCCTTGATTTGGGCATCGTCGGTGGTGGAGATCATCGAGGTGAGCATCGTAGAGACGTTCTGCTCCATAGCATGGGCGTCCTGGACGTACTCGACTAGCTTCTGCTGCACCTTGTCGTTGGCCATGCGTCTCGCCTCCTCGTCGGAGCTTGCTTTCCTTTCCTAAAGTGGAGATACCCACAGCCGCCGCTAACGAAACGGCTGGGTACGGCGACGAGAAGGGCCTGGACACCCCGAAGGATACCTCGACCCGCGCATCCTATACTCCGTGCATAAGGGCATGAAGAAGGGCCGAGACCGTCAGGAGTCCCGGCTCTTTCGTATAGCTCTCGACCTCTCTCTGTGTGCCTCGCCTAGCCCGCCTTGTATACGACAACCTCACCGGCCGTAACTTGCGGTGGGTTCGGCATCAAGGGAGCTAGATGCTCTGCCACGAACTCTCCAGCCCTAAAGGTAGACTGCTCCTCGGCGTCCTTATGTTCGAAGACGCTGATCCCAACCAGTACGCCGTCCCCGGCGTCGACCGTGTAGTGAGCCACGAACCCCGGCATTTCGCTGATGATGGGCACAAAGCCCTCCTTGGCAACCTGCGCCACCTTTTGCGAGTCTCTCACGTCCTCAAACCGTCGCACCGCAACGTACATGGCTTTGGCCTACCTCCTTCACATAGAGGGCGGGCCCCGGCGGCCCTGCTTTAAGTTGATCAACGTGCCCAGTGTGAAAGATTAGAAGGGCTGGCGCAACTGCGGAGAACCGTGAAGCGGAAGTCGAACTTCTGCGAACGCTGCTTCTACGAGCTTCGGTGAATAGTCCTTCGCCCAATGCACCGAGCTTCTTAGGGTGGCATCATGGGGCGGCTAAGGTTGAGCAGTCACACTGTGAGTGGGAAGCGGAGGAAGAACTCGTGGAAGAAGAGCAAAAACGCTTAGAAGAGTTGATGCGCCTCTACGGGTTAGAGGAAAAGGAGGCTCGGGCCGCCTATCACCTCGGACTGGCCGAAGAGCTCTTCGAGGAGCTCTCCGAGGAAGCCTACAGGAGGGGCGGGTTCCCGGCCGTTCGAGGGGTCCACGCGTGGATGCACGACGAGATGGACTTCGGCGAGCATTTCCACGCCCTCAGAAACCAGCTTGCGCGAAGGGTGCTCCGACGCGACTATCCGGAGGGATGGGGTACGGGACCGAGGCCGAGCTCAGATATGGGGTTGGATTGAGGGGCCGTCCGTGCGCTAAGCGCGAGGAGACCCGGGACCAGCGAGCTTCTTAGAACTCCATCATGACGAAGTTCGCAGAATCCCCTTCTAAGCTTGCGTTTTAACCATGAAGGGTTTTGCGATGGACATAAGATCCATTGCAAAACCCCCGCGTTCGCCCTCGTCTCCTACGCTCAGGCAGCCGTTTTGATGGCCGGGTAGCGTTTCGCTCGGCCCGAGAGGCGCCCTTTGGGCCTTCCAGGCGACCTCCCGCAGGGTTTCGGTGGCTTCGCGGGCGTGCCTAGTTCCATCAAAAGCGCCGAAACTACCCGTTGCACCCGTACGGGCGTCAGCCTGCCCCTATCGTAGGGGCGTTCCCACGGCAGCCTGAGATCCGCAACACC